>NZ_JBVIHH010000040.1:0-1195 GCF_055570395.1 Streptomyces sp. NPDC031210 | reverse complement strand
ACACAGTGGACGCGAGCAACTGAGGACAAGCCCTCGGCCTATTAGTACCAGTCAACTCCAACCGTTACCGGTCTTCCATATCTGGCCTATCAACCCAGTCGTCTACTGGGAGCCTTAACCCCTCAAAGGGGGTGGGAGTCCTCATCTCGAAGCAGGCTTCCCGCTTAGATGCTTTCAGCGGTTATCCTTTCCGAACGTAGCCAACCAGCCATGCCCTTGGCAGGACAACTGGCACACCAGAGGTTCGTCCGTCCCGGTCCTCTCGTACTAGGGACAGCCCTTCTCAAGACTCCTACGCGCACAGCGGATAGGGACCGAACTGTCTCACGACGTTCTAAACCCAGCTCGCGTACCGCTTTAATGGGCGAACAGCCCAACCCTTGGGACCGACTCCAGCCCCAGGATGCGACGAGCCGACATCGAGGTGCCAAACCATCCCGTCGATATGGACTCTTGGGGAAGATCAGCCTGTTATCCCCGGGGTACCTTTTATCCGTTGAGCGACGGCGCTTCCACAAGCCACCGCCGGATCACTAGTCCCGACTTTCGTCCCTGCTCGACCCGTCAGTCTCACAGTCAAGCTCCCTTGTGCACTTACACTCAACACCTGATTGCCAACCAGGCTGAGGGAACCTTTGGGCGCCTCCGTTACTCTTTAGGAGGCAACCGCCCCAGTTAAACTACCCACCAGACACTGTCCCTGATCCGGATCACGGACCCAGGTTAGACATCCAGCACGACCAGAGTGGTATTTCAACAATGACTCCCCCTGAACTGGCGTCCAGAGTTCACAGTCTCCCACCTATCCTACACAAGCCGAACCGAACACCAATATCAAGCTATAGTAAAGGTCCCGGGGTCTTTCCGTCCTGCTGCGCGAAACGAGCATCTTTACTCGTAGTGCAATTTCACCGGGCCTATGGTTGAGACAGTCGAGAAGTCGTTACGCCATTCGTGCAGGTCGGAACTTACCCGACAAGGAATTTCGCTACCTTAGGATGGTTATAGTTACCACCGCCGTTTACTGGCGCTTAAGTTCTCAGCTTCGCACGCCCGAAAGCGCACTAACCGGTCCCCTTAACGTTCCAGCACCGGGCAGGCGTCAGTCCGTATACATCGCCTTACGGCTTCGCACGGACCTGTGTTTTTAGTAAACAGTCGCTTCTCGCTGGTCTCTGCGGCCACCCCCAGCTCA
>NZ_JBVIHH010000039.1:0-1274 GCF_055570395.1 Streptomyces sp. NPDC031210 | reverse complement strand
GTCAGCGACGGCGCCTCCCTGGCCCCCCTCGCCCACGACCTGTCCACCGCCTACACCGCACGCCGCGACGGCACCACCCCGCAGTGGACGCCACTGCCAGTGCAATACGCCGACTACACCCTCTGGCAGCGCGAGGTCCTAGGCGAGGAGAGCGACCCGAACAGCGTCATCTCCCGCCAGATCGACTACTGGCGCACCACGCTGACCGCACTCCCCGAACAGTTGGAACTCCCCACCGACCGCCCCCGGCCGGCAGTGGCCACACACGAGGGCGACAGTGTTCCCTTCGCCTGGGACACCGACCTCCACCAGGGCATCACCCGTCTGGCGCGCGAACACCAGGTCAGTGTCTTCATGGTCGTCCAGGCCGGTATCGCCGCACTGCTGACCCGGCTCGGCGCGGGCACCGACATCCCCATCGGCTCGGCCATCGCCGGCCGGACCGACGACGCACTCGACAACCTCGTCGGGTTCTTCATCAACACCCTCGTTCTGCGCAACGACACGTCCGGCAACCCCACCTTCGCCGAACTCCTCGGGCGAGTGCGGAAGACGGACCTCGCCGCCTACACCCACCAGGACGTGCCCTTCGAGCGGCTGGTGGAGATCGTCAACCCCACGCGCTCGCTGTCGCATCACCCTCTCTTCCAGGTGATGCTCACGTTCCAGAACAACGACGCCGAACTGGAACTGCCCGGACTGACAGCGCAGCACTATGCGCTGGACGTTGCGTCGGCCAAGTTCGACCTCTCCTTCGACGTGGAAGAACAGCACGACAGCAGCGGTGCGCCATCAGGTGTACGGGGAGCGGTGGAATTCGCCACCGATGTCTTCGACCGGCAGACCGCCGAGAACGTCGCGGCGTGGTTGGAGCGGCTGCTGCGCAACGCCGTTGAGAACGCCGCGTGCCCCATCGAGGAGCTGGACATCCTCTCCGCGCAGGAGCGGGAGCTGTTGCTCCATGGGTGGAACGACACCGCCCGTGACGTGCCTGACGCCACGCTGGCCGAGCTGTTCGAGGCACAGGTGGCTCTGACCCCCGACGCGCCCGCCGTGGAGCACGACGGCACCGAGCTCACCTACACCGAACTCAACACCCGCGCCAACCAACTCGCCCACCACCTCATCGCCCAGGGCGCCGGGCCCGAGAAGTACGTGGCCATCGCGCTTCCCCGCAGTCTGGACCTGGTGGTGGCGATCCTGGCCATCGTCAAAACCGGCGCCGCCTACGTACCGCTGGACCTGACCTACCCCGCCGACCGCATCGCCTACAT
>NZ_JBVIHH010000038.1:0-2844 GCF_055570395.1 Streptomyces sp. NPDC031210 | reverse complement strand
TCAAAAACCCCACACACCTCATCCACAGCCGCAGCAAAAACCGGAAACGCCCCATACAAAACACGCCCCATACCCACCCGCTGCGAACCCTGACCGGAAAACAAAAACCCAACCCGACCAGGACCACCGGCAACTTGGCCCTCGACCACGCCGGCCGCTGTCTCGCCCTGAGAAACCGCTTCCAGGGCGTCAAGCAAACCGGGCCGGTCCGACGCGAGGACGACCGCGCGGTTCTCCATCGCGGCCCGCCCCGTCGCCAGGGAGAACGCCACATCGGCCGGTTCCAGTTCGGGCCGGGCCGCCACGTGGGACCGCAGCCGCTCCGCCTGCGCCCGCAACGCACCGGCACTGCGACCGGAGACCATCCACGGCACGACGCCCGGAACACCCGCCGTCCGCCGCTCCAACTCCCCCGCCTCAACGACGGGGGCCTGCTCGATGATCGCGTGCGCGTTCGTGCCACTCACACCGAACGACGACACACCCGCACGCCGCACCCGACCCGCATCCGAAGGCCAATCCCGCTCCTCCGTCAGCAACTCCACCGCACCCGCCGACCAATCCACATGCCGCGACGGCTCATCCACATGCAACGTCCGCGGCAACACACCATGCCGCATCGCCATCACCATCTTGATGACACCACCGACACCCGCAGCCGCCTGCGTATGCCCCACATTCGACTTCAACGACCCCAACCACAAAGGCCGCCCGCCATCCCGACCCTGCCCATACGTCGCCAACAACGCCTGCGCCTCGATCGGATCACCCAGCCGCGTCCCCGTACCGTGCGCCTCCACCACATCCACCTGGTCCGGGGTGAGGCGGGCCTGGGCGAGGGCCTGGCGGATGACGCGCTCCTGCGACGGGCCATTGGGGGCGGTCAGGCCGTTGCTCGCACCGTCCTGGTTCACCGCCGTGCCACGCACCACGGCCAGCACCTCATGGCCGTTACGGCGGGCGTCCGACAACCGCTCCAGAACCAGCACGCCGACACCCTCGCCCCAACCGGTGCCGTCCGCACCGGCCGCGAACGCCTTGCACCGACCATCCGCCGCCAGCCCCCGCTGACGACTGAACTCCACGAATGTTCCCGGTGTGGACATGACGGTCGCGCCGCCGGCCAGGGCCAGGGTGCATTCACCCTGACGCAGGGCCTGCGCCGCCATGTGCAGCGCCACCAGCGACGACGAGCACGCGGTGTCCACCGTCACCGCCGGGCCCTCCAGCCCGAACGTGTAGGACAGCCGACCCGAGACCACGCTCGCGGCGGTGCCGGTGAGCAGGTAGCCCTCGAACTCCTCCGGCGCCTCACTCATCCGAGGCCCGTAGTCGTCCTGCGACACCACGCCCATGAAGACCCCGGACCGGCTGCCGCGCAGGGCTTCCGGATTGATTCCGGCGCGCTCGAACGCCTCCCACGACGTCTCCAGCAGCAGCCTCTGCTGCGGGTCCATCGCCAGCGCCTCACGCGGCGAGATCCCGAAGAACGCAGGGTCGAACTCGGCGGCACCGTAAAGGAAGCCGCCCTCACGCACATACGACGTCCCCGCGTGATCCGGATCCGCGTCATACAGCGACTCGACATCCCAACCACGATCCGCCGGGAACACCGAAACAGCATCACCACCCTCGGCCACCAGCCGCCACAGCTCCTCCGGCGAACCCACCCCACCCGGAAAACGACACGCCATCGACACAATGACGATCGGGTCGTCATCGACGGCAGGCAGCGCGGCAACCGGGGCCGCCGGCGCGGTCTCCGACCGCGCCACGGCCGCGCCGGACATTTCGCCGTACAGGTGGCGCGCCAGTGCCTTGGGAGTCGGGTAGTTGAAGACCAGGGTCGGGGCCAGTCGCAGACCCGTCTCCGTCTTGAGTCGGTTGCGGAGTTCGACCGCCGTCAGCGAATCAAAGCCGATGTCCTTGAACGCCTGGGTCTCTCCCACCGCGTCGGCCGACGCGTGCCCCAACACGGCCGCGGCCTGGTTGCGGACAAGCTCCAGCAGCAGGTGCTCCGCCTCGGCCGCGGACCGGCCCGCCAGTCGCTGCGCCAGCGACGAGGTCGCGCCCTCGCCCTCCCCTCCCACGGGGGGCGCAGTAGCAGTCCGAGACGTGCGTACGTCCGGCAGGTCGGCGATGAGGAGGCTGGGCCGGGCCGCGGTGAACGAGGGCACGAAGCGCTCCCAGTCCACGTCCGCGACCATCACGGCAGCCTCGCCACTCCCCACCGCCTGCGCCATCGCGTCCAGTGCCAGGTCGGCATCGAGGCCGGGAAGTCCGCGCCTGCGCAGCTCCTCTCCGACCGCGCCCCCGGCTACACCGCCCGCGTTCCACGGACCCCAGGCCAGGGATGTCGCGGGCAGACCGAGGTCGTGACGCTGCTGCGCCAGAGCGTCCAAAGCGGCATTGGCCGCGGCGAAGTTCCCCTGTCCCGCACGTCCGAGAGTGCCGACGACGGAGGAGAAGAGGACAAAGGCGTCAAGGTCGAGGTCCAGATCACGGGTCAGCTCGTCCAGGACCGCCGCCGCATCGGCTTTCGCCCGCAGCACACCCGCCACCCGCTCCGGCGACAAGCCCTCCAACACCCCGTCGTCCAGCACACCCGCCGTATGCACCACCGCCGACAGACCCGGCAACGACCCCAACAAAGCCCCAACCGCCTCACGATCCGCCACATCACAAGCGGCAACGCTCAGCTCCACCCCCAATCCACCGAACTCCGCCTCCAGGGATTCCAGACCCGCCGCATCGGCACCCCGCCGACTCGCCAACACCACACGCTCGGCCCCCCGCCGCGCAGCCCACAACGCCACCCGACGACCCAACGCACCCGTACCACCC
>NZ_JBVIHH010000037.1:0-2195 GCF_055570395.1 Streptomyces sp. NPDC031210 | reverse complement strand
TCGTCGGCAAATGTTCGACGGTGGTTGCTCATGGGTGGAACGTTGACTATTCGGCACGGTTTGCACGGTTTGCTAGTACTGCTTCGGCGTGGAAAGTGAATCGGGTGGATCGGGTCGGGCACGCTGTTGGGTATCTGAGGGTACGGGCTTTGAGTCTGTATCTTCGCGATGCCGGCCCCAGTGAACTCGCTCTGTGGAGCGGGGTGGTGGGTGGCTGGTCGTTGCTTGAGAACTGCACAGTGGACGCGAGCATCTGTGGCCAAGTTTTTAAGGGCGCACGGTGGATGCCTTGGCACCAGGAACCGATGAAGGACGTGGGAGGCCACGATAGGCCCCGGGGAGCTGTCAACCAAGCTTTGATCCGGGGGTGTCCGAATGGGGAAACCCGGCAGTCGTCATGGGCTGTCACCCATACCTGAACACATAGGGTATGTGGAGGGAACGCGGGGAAGTGAAACATCTCAGTACCCGCAGGAAGAGAAAACAACCGTGATTCCGGGAGTAGTGGCGAGCGAAACCGGATGAGGCCAAACCAGTCACGTGTGATACCCGGCAGGGGTTGCGTGGTTGGGGTTGTGGGATCTCTTTTTTACGGTCTGCCGGCCGTGAGACGAGTCAGAAACCGTTGGTGTAGGCGAAGGACATGCGAAAGGTCCGGCGTAGAGGGTAAGACCCCCGTAGCTGAAACATCAACGGCTCGTTTAAGAGACACCCAAGTAGCACGGGGCCCGAGAAATCCCGTGTGAATCTGGCGGGACCACCCGTTAAGCCTAAATATTCCCTGGTGACCGATAGCGGATAGTACCGTGAGGGAATGGTGAAAAGTACCGCGGGAGCGGAGTGAAATAGTACCTGAAACCGTGTGCCTACAAGCCGTGGGAGCGTCGCGCATCGAGTTTACTCGGTGCGTCGTGACTGCGTGCCTTTTGAAGAATGAGCCTGCGAGTTTGCGGTATGTTGCGAGGTTAACCCGTGTGGGGAAGCCGTAGCGAAAGCGAGTCCGAATAGGGCGTTGAGTAGCGTGCCCAAGACCCGAAGCGGAGTGATCTAGCCATGGGCAGGTTGAAGCGGAGGTAAGACTTCGTGGAGGACCGAACCCACCAGGGTTGAAAACCTGGGGGATGACCTGTGGTTAGGGGTGAAAGGCCAATCAAACTCCGTGATAGCTGGTTCTCCCCGAAATGCATTTAGGTGCAGCGTCGTGTGTTTCTTGCCGGAGGTAGAGCACTGGATAGGCGATGGGCCCTACCGGGTTACTGACCTTAGCCAAACTCCGAATGCCGGTAAGTGAGAGCGCGGCAGTGAGACTGTGGGGGATAAGCTCCATGGTCGAGAGGGAAACAGCCCAGAGCATCGACTAAGGCCCCTAAGCGTGTGCTAAGTGGGAAAGGATGTGGAGTCGCAGAGACAACCAGGAGGTTGGCTTAGAAGCAGCCATCCTTGAAAGAGTGCGTAATAGCTCACTGGTCAAGTGATTCCGCGCCGACAATGTAGCGGGGCTCAAGCACACCGCCGAAGTCGTGTCATTCCAGCATGAGGGCCAACGCCCGCTGGGATGGGTAGGGGAGCGTCGTGTGCCGGGTGAAGCAGCCGTGGAAACGAGTTGTGGACGGTTCACGAGTGAGAATGCAGGCATGAGTAGCGATACACACGTGGGAAACGTGTGCGCCGATTGACTAAGGGTTCCTGGGTCAAGCTGATCTGCCCAGGGTAAGTCGGGACCTAAGGCGAGGCCGACAGGCGTAGTCGATGGACAACCGGTTGATATTCCGGTACCCGCTTTGAAACGCCCAGTACTGAATCAGGCGATGCTAAGCCCGTGAAGCCGGCCTGGAGTCTTCGGACAAAGGGACGTGGTGGAGCCGGTGACCCAGACTTGTAGTAGGTAAGCGATGGGGTGACGCAGGAAGGTAGTCCAGCCCGGGCGGTGGTTGTCCCGGGGTAAGGGTGTAGCCCGTCATCCAGGTAAATCCGGATGGCGTATAAGGGTGAGACCTGATGCCGAGCCGATTGTGGTGAAGTGGATGATCCTATGCTGTCGAGAAAAGCCTCTAGCGAGTTTCATGGCGGCCCGTACCCTAAACCGACTCAGGTGGTCAGGTAGAGAATACCGAGGCGTTCGGGTGAACTATGGTTAAGGAACTCGGCAAAATGCCCCCGTAACTTCGGGAGAAGGGGGGCCATTTCCGGTGATG
>NZ_JBVIHH010000036.1:0-3848 GCF_055570395.1 Streptomyces sp. NPDC031210 | reverse complement strand
GGCACCACCACCAACCACCGGCCCCCCACCACAGCCGACTCCTCAACCACCACCGGCTTCCACGCCACCCGATAACGCCACGAATCCACCACCGAGGTCCGCTGCTGCTCACGGCGCCAGGACGCCAGCGCAGGCAGCACGGCGCTCAGAGGCGCATCCTCCTCAAGGGCCAGCGCCCGGCCCAACGACTCCCAGTCCTCCGCCTCAACAGCCGCCCAGAAGCGGGTATCCACGGCATCGTTCCCGGCAGGAGCGGGGGCTTCCAGCCAGTAGCGCTCGCGTTGGAAGGCGTATGTGGGGAGGTCGACGCGTCGGGCACCGGTGTTGGCGAACAGTGCCGGCCAGTCCACCTGGACCCCGGTGACATACAACTCGGCGGCCGAGGTCAGGAAACGCTCCAGGGTGCCTTCGTCACGCCGCAGGGAGCCGGCCACCACCGCCTCGGCATCGGCGTCGTCGAGGGTCTCCTGGACGCCCACGGTCAGCACCGGGTGCGCACTGGACTCCACGAACGTCGTGAAACCCTCCGCCGACAACGCCCGCACACCCGCCTCGAACTGCACCGGACGCCGCAGATTCCGATACCAGTACCCCGCATCCAGACGCTGCGTGTCGAGGAAGGCGCCTTCCACCGTGGAGTAGAACGGAAGGCTTCCCGACTGCGGCCGCACCTGCTCCAGAACGGTAAGCAGCTCCTGCTCGATGGCCTCCACATGCGCCGAATGCGACGCGTAATCCACCGCGATACGACGCGCCCGCACCCCATCGGCTTCGCAAGAGGCAACGAAGGTCTCCACGGCGTCCGAATCCCCGGAAATCACCGTAGAGCCCGGCCCGTTGACGGCCGCGATGCCGAGACCGGCCTCCGCCTTCAGCCGCTCCCGCACCTCCGCCTCAGGAAGCGCGATGGACGCCATACCGCCACGACCGGCCAGCTCACGACCGATGACCTGCGAACGCAGCGCCACCACCCGCGCACCATCCTCCAGCGACAGTCCACCCGCCACCACAGCAGCAGCGATCTCACCCTGCGAGTGACCCAACACCGCATCCGGCACCACACCCACCGAACGCCACAACTCCGCCAGCGACACCATCACCGCCCACGTCACCGGCTGCACCACATCCACCCGATCCAAGGCACGGCCTTCGCTCAGGACTTGAAGCAGATCCCAGTCAACGAACGGCGCCAACGCCTCCCCACACCGCCGCATCCACTCCGCGAACACCGGCGAGGAGAACATCAACTCCGCACCCATGCCCACCCACTGCGAACCCTGACCAGGGAAAACCAACACCGTCCGACCAACCTCACGAACGGCACCAGACACCACACCAGCCCACTCACGGCCCTCACCACGAGCCACCGCACCCAGCGCGTCAAGCAAACCGGACCGGTCAGCGCCCAGCACCACCGCACGGTTCTCCACCGCAGCCCGGGTCATCACCAACGAGAACCCCACATCAACCGGCTCCAACTCGGACCGAGCGTCCACGAACGACCGCAGCCGCTCCGCCTGCGCCCGCAACGCACCCTCACCACGACCGGAAACCACCCACGGCACGACGCCCGGAACACCCGCCGTCTGCCGCTCCGACTCCCCCGCCTCAACGACCGGGGCCTGCTCGATGATCGCGTGCGCGTTCGTGCCACTCACGCCGAACGACGACACACCCGCACGCCGCACCCGACCCGCATCCGAAGGCCAATCCCGCTCCTCCGTCAGCAACTCCACCGCACCGACCGACCAATCCACATGCCGCGACGGCTCATCCACATGCAACGTCCGCGGCAACACACCATGCCGCATCGCCATCACCATCTTGATGACACCACCGACACCCGCAGCCGCCTGCGTATGCCCCACATTCGACTTCAACGACCCCAACCACAAAGGCCGCCCGCCATCCCGACCCTGCCCATACGTCGCCAACAACGCCTGCGCCTCGATCGGATCACCCAGCCGCGTCCCCGTACCGTGCGCCTCCACCACATCCACATCGGCGGCCGACAGTCGCGCATCCGCAAGCGCCTGCCGGATCACCCGCTGTTGCGAGGGACCGTTCGGGGCGGTCAGACCGTTGCTCGCGCCGTCCTGGTTCACCGCCGTGCCACGCACGACAGCCAGCACCTCATGGCCGTTACGGCGGGCGTCCGACAACCGCTCCAACACCAGCACGCCGACACCCTCGCCCCAACCGGTCCCATCCGCACCGGCCGCGAACGCCTTGCACCGACCATCCGCCGCCAACCCCCGCTGACGACTGAACTCCACGAACATGCCGGGGTTGGACATCACCGTCGCGCCGCTTGCCAGGGCCAGGGTGCACTCGCCCTGCCGCAGCGCCCGGACGGCCATGTGCAGCGCGACCAGCGAGGATGAGCACGCGGTGTCCACGGTCACCGCCGGGCCCTCCAGCCCGAAGGTGTATGCCAGCCGGCCCGACAGCACGCTCGGGGTCGTGCCCGTCAGCGCATAGCCTTCCGCTCCGTCGGCGGCCTCGTGCAGTCGGGGGCCGTAGTCCTGAGCCGTCGCACCCACGAAGACGCCGGTCCTGGAGCCGCGCAGCGACCGCGGAACGATGCCGGCCCGCTCGAACGCCTCCCAGGAAGTTTCCAGGAGCAATCGCTGTTGCGGGTCCATGGCCAGCGCCTCACGCGGCGAGATCCCGAAGAACGCCGGGTCGAACTCCGCGGCACCGTAAAGGAAACCGCCCTCACGCACATACGACGTCCCCGCGTGATCCGGATCCGCGTCATACAGCGACTCGACATCCCAACCACGATCCGCCGGGAACACCGAAACAGCATCACCACCCTCGGCCACCAGCCGCCACAGCTCCTCCGGCGAACCCACCCCACCCGGAAAACGACACGCCATCGACACAATGACGATCGGGTCGTCATCGGCCGACTCCGCATGGGGGACGGCCTTCTCCGGACGTACGGCCTCCCCCGCGTCCCCCGCGTCCTTCGCGTCCCGGTCGGGGCGTATTTCCGCCAGCAGGTGGCCGACGAGAGCATTCACGGTCGGGTGGTCGAAGGTGAGGCTCGCGGGCAGGCGCTGCCCTGTGGCGTCGCCGAGTCGGCTGCACAGTTCCACCGCCATCAAGGAGTCGAATCCGAGTTCCTTGAACCGGAGGTCCGAATTCACGCTGTCGCCGCTGACATGCCCCAGGACGACGGCTACCTGGGTCCGTACGAGCTCACGCAGCAGCCGCTCCGCTTCATCCCGAGGCGCCTCGGCGATCTGCTCGGCGAGGTGCGCTTCCTGCCGCTCGGCTCCGTCCGCCGTCTCGGCTTCCGCCTCGCTCCCTGTGCCGCCGGCCTCGCTGTCGGCGCCCTTCTCGGCGGGTCCGCTCTCCGGGGCCGCTCCGCTTTCCCGGGTCTCCTCGGCGTCCTTCAGCCAGTAGCGCTTGCGCTGGAACGCGTAGGTCGGCAAGGACGTGCGCCGTGGGCTGTGCCCGCTCCCTTCCAGGAACGCTTCCCAATTCACCGGCACGCCCCGCACATGCAATTCGGCGAGTGCCTTGGTGACGGCCCGGTCCTCAGGCAATGCCTTACGCAGCATCGGCACCAGAAGGGCATTGCGCCCCGTGACGCAGTCCCGTGCCATGGCGGTCAGTACGCCGCCCGGCCCCATTTCCACGAACGTGGAGACCCCGGCACCCTCCAGCCAGGAAACCTGATCCGCGAAACGCACCGCATCCCGCACATGCCGCACCCAAAACTCCGGATCACACACCCCCTCACCCGCCACCATCCCCAACCGCGGACGACGGAACTCCACCGACCGCACCACCGTCCGAAACTCCTCCACCATCGGATCCATCAACGGCGAATGAAA
>NZ_JBVIHH010000035.1:0-9064 GCF_055570395.1 Streptomyces sp. NPDC031210 | reverse complement strand
GCCCCGCTACATTGTCGGCGCGGAATCACTTGACCAGTGAGCTATTACGCACTCTTTCAAGGATGGCTGCTTCTAAGCCAACCTCCTGGTTGTCTGGGCAACTCCACATCCTTTCCCACTTAGCACACGCTTAGGGGCCTTAGTTGGTGGTCTGGGCTGTTTCCCTCTCGACTATGAAGCTTATCCCCCACAGTCTCACTGCTGCGCTCTCACTTACCGGCATTCGGAGTTTGGCTGACGTCAGTAACCTTGTAGGGCCCATCGGCCATCCAGTAGCTCTACCTCCGGCAAGAAACACGCAACGCTGCACCTAAATGCATTTCGGGGAGAACCAGCTATCACGGAGTTTGATTGGCCTTTCACCCCTACCCACAGCTCATCCCCTCCATTTTCAACTGAAGTGGGTTCGGTCCTCCACGACGTCTTACCGTCGCTTCAACCTGGCCATGGGTAGATCACTCCGCTTCGGGTCTAGATCACGCCACTCACTCGCCCTGTTCAGACTCGCTTTCGCTACGGCTTCCCCACACGGGTTAACCTCGCGACGTAACACTAACTCGCAGGCTCATTCTTCAAAAGGCACGCCGTCACAGCTACAAGGCTGCTCCGACGGTTTGTAGGCACACGGTTTCAGGTACTATTTCACTCCCCTCCCGGGGTACTTTTCACCTTTCCCTCACGGTACTTGTCCGCTATCGGTCATCAGGGAGTATTTAGGCTTACCAGGTGGTCCTGGCAGATTCGCACGGGATTTCTCGGGCCCCGTGCTACTTGGGATCCTCTCCAAGCGGCAGCATACATTCCGGTTACGGGGCTAACACCCTCTACGGCCTGGCTTTCAAACCAGTTCACCTATGCACCTGCACTCACTTCACCAGTCCGGCAGAACTGATACGGAAAGTCCCGCAACCCCAGTGATGCAACGCCCGCCGGCTATCACACACCACTGGTTTAGCCTCTTCCGCGTTCGCTCGCCACTACTAACGGAATCACTGTTGTTTTCTCTTCCTGCGGGTACTGAGATGTTTCACTTCCCCGCGTTCCCTCCACGCACCCTATGTGTTCAGATGCGGGTCACCCGGTCACTCGCGCGCCGGGCGGGGTTTCCCCATTCGGACATCCTGGGATCACCGCTCGGTTATCAACTCCCCCAGGCTTATCGCAGATTCCTACGTCCTTCTTCGGCTCCTGATGCCAAGGCATCCACCGTGTGCCCTTAAAAACTTGACCACAAAGATCAACAATTAATATCGCTATCGAGAAAACCATGGAAAACCAGTACAAGACCGGTCACCAGGTTTATCTGAAATTGCACTTAATAATTTTTAAGATGCTCGCGTCCACTATGTAGTTCTCAAACAACAACCCCGTCACACCCATCCACCAGCCACCACCCCCCGCAAGGGAGGGCTCCGGCCGGTCTCCGGCATGCGCAGGAAAACCAGAAACAACAGATCCTGTTGCCTCAGGACCCAACAGTGTGCCAAA
This sequence comes from Streptomyces sp. NPDC031210, assembly GCF_055570395.1. NCBI lineage: Bacteria > Bacillati > Actinomycetota > Actinomycetes > Kitasatosporales > Streptomycetaceae > Streptomyces > Streptomyces sp. NPDC031210. Next base: position 7,576 of record NZ_JBVIHH010000035.1, on the reverse strand, counting down.
CGATTACCCCGGACAACCGCCCGGACCGGCTTTCCAACCCCGCAAAAGAGGCGTACTCACAGACCCGGAACAACCCGGACAAACCTGTTCATTGATATTCCACCCATGAGCACCCGCCGAAGAACTGACGCCTTCGAAACGGGCATAACTCCTGGAAACCGTGCATCCAACACTGTGGAAGAACACAACACGTTTCAGGTGCTCCTTAGAAAGGAGGTGATCCAGCCGCACCTTCCGGTACGGCTACCTTGTTACGACTTAGTCCCAATCGCCGGTCCCACCTTCGACGGCTCCCTCCCACAAGGGGTTAGGCCACCGGCTTCGGGTGTTACCAACTTTCGTGACTTGACGGGCGGTGTGTACAAGGCCCGGGAACGTATTCACCGCAGCGTTGCTGATCTGCGATTACTAGCGACTCCAACTTCATGAGGTCGAGTTGCAGACCTCAATCCGAACTGAGACCGGCTTTTTGGGATTAGCTCCACCTCACAGTATCGCAACCCTTTGTACCGGCCATTGTAGCATGCGTGAAGCCCAAGACATAAGGGGCATGATGATTTGACGTCGTCCCCACCTTCCTCCGAGTTGACCCCGGCAGTCTCCTATGAGTCCCCGGCATAACCCGCTGGCAACATAGAACGAGGGTTGCGCTCGTTGCGGGACTTAACCCAACATCTCACGACACGAGCTGACGACAACCATGCACCACCTGTAAACCGGCCACAAGTGGGGGACCTGTTTCCAGGTCTTACCGGTTCATGTCAAGCCTTGGTAAGGTTCTTCGCGTTGCATCGAATTAATCCGCATGCTCCGCCGCTTGTGCGGGCCCCCGTCAATTCCTTTGAGTTTTAGCCTTGCGGCCGTACTCCCCAGGCGGGGCACTTAATGCGTTAGCTACGGCGCGGAAAACGTGGAATGTCCCCCACACCTAGTGCCCAACGTTTACGGCATGGACTACCAGGGTATCTAATCCTGTTCGCTCCCCATGCTTTCGCTCCTCAGCGTCAGTTACAGCCCAGAGACCTGCCTTCGCCATCGGTGTTCCTCCTGATATCTGCGCATTTCACCGCTACACCAGGAATTCCAGTCTCCCCTACTGCACTCTAGTCTGCCCGTACCCACTGCAGACCCGGGGTTGAGCCCCGGGCTTTCACAGCAGACGCGACAAACCGCCTACGAGCTCTTTACGCCCAATAATTCCGGATAACGCTTGCGCCCTACGTATTACCGCGGCTGCTGGCACGTAGTTAGCCGGCGCTTCTTCTGCAGGTACCGTCACTCTCGCTTCTTCCCTGCTGAAAGAGGTTTACAACCCGAAGGCCGTCATCCCTCACGCGGCGTCGCTGCATCAGGCTTTCGCCCATTGTGCAATATTCCCCACTGCTGCCTCCCGTAGGAGTCTGGGCCGTGTCTCAGTCCCAGTGTGGCCGGTCGCCCTCTCAGGCCGGCTACCCGTCGTCGCCTTGGTAGGCCATTACCCCAACCAACAAGCTGATAGGCCGCGAGTCCATCCAAAACCGCTAAAGCTTTCCACCACCATGGCATGCGCCAGGAGGTCGTATCCGGTATTAGACCCGGTTTCCCAGGCTTATCCCGAAGTTAAGGGCAGGTTACTCACGTGTTACTCACCCGTTCGCCACTAATCATTCTGTGCAAGCACAGAAGTCATCGTTCGACTTGCATGTGTTAAGCACGCCGCCAGCGTTCATCCTGAGCCAGGATCAAACTCTCCGTAAATGTTTTACAGACACACAACCGGAGCCAAGGAAAATTGGCTGCACAGTTCTGCACTAAATTCGAAACCAGCTAAAAAAACCATCCGCAACCCACGGGGTGGGCGGGACAGCCAATTCAACCAATTAAAATAATCGGTATCAATAAACTTGGCACACTATTGAGTTCTCAAACAACAGGCACATCCGGTCTACTCGGAAAACCATTCCCTCAAGGAGAATATTTGTTTACTTTTCGCACCGCTGTGTGTTTTACCAGCATATTCCATCCGGACCGTTTTAGCAATTCGGTGAATTCCGTGGAATTCCATCCAAACCGGCTGTAAAAGCCCTTCTGGACCCAGCATCCAGTCCCCGGTTTCCCGCCGGCACACAAGGCGCGCAGCAGATCAACCATCGATTGAAAGTTGGGGTTTGGCCGCCATGCTTCAGGCGCTTCGTGAGCGTCCCGGCTGCGGCGACTCAGAAGACTTTACACAGGTTTGCGGGCCGGCGCAAATCAGCAGTTCGGCGCCGGATCCACCCTAGTGGGAGGACCCGGCGCCGAAGGATCAAGCGACAGGTATTACCGGTCAGGAGGGACTATCCCTGGCGGCGCCGCAGCGAGGCAAGAACGAGCGCCGATCCGGCGATTACCGCTCCGCCGCCCATCAATGCCAGCCTCATTGACTCCGCGCCCGTCTTCGGCAGGCGCTCAGTCACCGGAACCGGTGCGTAGAGGTTGGTCACGCCGACGGCCTGCGTTTCTCCGGGCAGGATTGATACTCCACCGGTAAAGGTTGATTCAACGGTGACGTCTTCGTTGGCCCCGGAGGTCGGCTCCGAAATGTTGCAAAGCGTCCCGGCAGGAATCCCTTCGTAGCGCTGGGTGTATTCACCCGCCGTCGTGCCCGCCTCGAGGACGAAGACTTCGTCCACAAGCCCTTCGCCGCACTGAACGTGGATGGCAATGTCATCCTGCAGTCCGGCACCAGTGCCGGTAATGGCCTTGGTTACCAGCAGGCTGCCCGGGTTGAGGTCGACCGTGTTGGTAACTGCCAGAACGTTCTCGCCGTCAGCGATGGTGACAGGTTCCGGAAGCACCGGAGTGACCGTCACCGCCGTCGTCGATCCCGTGACAGGTTCGGTAACCGAACAGACCGTGCCTACCGGTAGTCCGGTGACAGTCTCAGTCACTGTCTCGGCAGTACCTGCAGGGATGTCGAAGGTGAAGGCACCCGACGCCCCGCAGTCGACTATGAGGGAGATGTCACCCTGCAGCCCCGCCCCCTCACCTGCAAAGGATTTGCTGACCGTGAGGTCTCCGGCTTCAAAGAACTCCGCAGTTGCCTGGGCATTGGACTCGATCTGTGCGTCGGCTGCCAGGATCAGCTTTTGGGCAGTCGTGACGCTGGGATTATTGCCGGCGTAGAGGTAGACGTTGCCGGTTTGGACGGGGACCACGGCAGTGGCGGTCAGGACAACCGGATCAGTGGTCTGGTTGTCATTCCTCACCCACAGCTGGGTACCGGGCGTGACGGTGGTGCCGACGAGCGGAACCGTGCCGGCCGGGTCGGTGTACAGGGTGTACCCGTCCGGTACCGCGACCGTGATGGTTCCTGCATCAGAGTTGATAGTGAAGGGGCCGGTGACCCCGTCCGTGGGGCCGGACGCGCTGGGCGGGTCAATCGACACGTTGGGAGCCGGCGGTTCAGTCAGCGGCCCCGCAGCGAGCACCGCGGCGACTATAGCCTCGGTGTAGGGACGTACGGCGTCGGTGTCTTCAAGGACGTAGCCATCGCTGAAGAACCATACGGCTGCCTGTACTGCGGCGGCACGGATGTTGTCATTCGGGGCTTCCGCGGGGAGTCCAGGCTGGTCCGGATAATAGCTGTTCAGCACCTGGTTGACGTAGCCAATATTCGGCACATTCGACTCGTCCCAAGAGCCGCTCTCGTATCCCAGTCCGGTGTAAGTAGAGGTGCGAATGTCGATGCAGTACACCTGCTGGGTATTGCCCACGGCGTCAGCAGTGGTGATAACACCTGCGAACCCTTCATCGGTGTCCTCGTAACCTGCCGGCACGTCAGCCGGATACCCGGTTGTGGGGTCGAACGGCGTACCGACCGGCGGCAGTCCGCCGGCTACGGATTGGCCGGGGCCGGTACCCGTCATCGTGATCTCCACCAGCTCCGTGGGGACGGCACCACGCGGCGGCTCGCCCCGAAAAACCGCCTGGGCGGGCGCGGCTAGCTGGAACAGCATAAACAGAAATACAAGGACGCCGACGACGGCGGTCCCCCCGGAGTAGCGGGGCTTACTTCCCCTGCCACGCTTGCGGACCGCGGCATGGATGGATGGGTTACGCGCGCTCATAGGGGTTCCCGCTTCCAGTCTCGGTGGGTGGAAATCCAAAGTGGTGAGCTTCGGATCTGCGGCAATTCGCCGTGGCCTGCGAGGCTACGTGGCTCGACTGTCCCTGGATAGCGAGTATGGAGAATCTGCTGGTTGCAGCACTCGATTTCATTGCGCCCACTGGACTTGCGGGCGTGCGCGAGAGCTGGCTCGCTGGATTGTGGGCATACGGCGGCGGTGGTTCCCAGCCGTCGTGACCGGTGTTTCCGATGGGGTTGCGCGACGGCGGTGGTTCCCACCCGTCGTGGCAGATGTTGCTCCCGGGGTCATGTTCCGCCCGGTGGTTCCCAGTCGTCGTGGCAGATGTTGCTCCCGGGGTCATGTTCCGGTGGTGGTTCCCACCCGTCGTGACCGGTGTTTCCGATGGGGTTACGCGAGGGCGGGGGTTCCCAGCCATCGGGCAAGGTGGGGCTCCTGGGTTTCTGCGGGGGCGGTGGTTCCCACCCTTCGTGACCGGTGGGGCTCCTGGGGCCATGTCCCGACGGCGGTTCCCAGTCGTCGTGACCGGTGTTTCCGATGGGGTTGCGCGGGGGCGGTGGTTCCCAGCCCTCGTGGCGGGTGGTGCCTGGTGTGGTCCCGGGAAGGGCCAGGAGTCACAGGGACTGGGAACCCCGGCCCGGCCAGCTGTTCCGGTCCCCATAGTTCAGGCCAGACCGACCCCGGGGGCCGGGAACGGCTGGTTAAACACGGAAAGGGCCCGCACCAGGGTGCAGGCCCAAAGTACACACCCGATCAGCGCTGGCCGCCGGCCCCGGTACCCGCGCCCGTCCCTGGACCAACCACCGGCCCCGACCCGGGTATCCCGGCCCCCGGCACCCGGCAACCGGTCCGGGCCGGCCGTCCGTCCGTCCGGGCAAACTGTCCAGACCGAACCGGCCGGACAACACGGAAAGGGCCCGCACCAGGGTGCAGGCCCAAAGAGTGACCGGTCCCGGTAGCCGGCAAGCAGTCCCCGGACCGACCACCGGCCCCGACCCGGGTATCCCGGCAACCGGTCCCCGGCCGCAGGGTGTCTCCGCAGACCCCCGGCTGTGGGTGTTCGGTGGTGTTAAAGCAGTTCAGGCCCCGCAACCCTGCGGGGCCTGAACCTGTAATGATTGTCCGGCGGTGACCTACTCTCCCACACCCTCCCGAGTGCAGTACCATCGGCGCTGCGGGTCTTAGCTTCCGGGTTCGGAATGGGACCGGGCGTTTCCCCCGCGCAATGACCGCCGTAACCCTTGAACCCTCACCTTCGTGAACACACGATCGGGTGGGGTAAACCTGAATGGGGTACGTCGTACCAGACCACCCGCCCCTGATACCGGGACAGGCAGTTATTCAATTATCAGTTCCTGACCAGCAACAACGGTGGGTTGTTGGTTGGGAACCACATAGTGGACGCAAGCAGCATGATCTTCATACCCCTTCTTTGGCGGAACCGTTTGAAGTCGTGTTCTGCCCAGGATATGTGTGGTGTAAGTTATCGGCCTATTAGTACCGGTCAGCTTCACGGGTCTTTAGTCCCCGCTTCCACATCCGGCCTATCAACCCAGTGGTCTGGCTGGGGGCCTCTCACACACAAGGTGCATGGAAATCTCATCTTGAAGCAGGCTTCCCGCTTAGATGCTTTCAGCGGTTATCCCATCCGAACGTAGCTAATCAGCGATGCACTTGGCAGTACAACTGACACACCAGAGGTTCGTCCGTCCCGGTCCTCTCGTACTAAGGACAGCCCTTCTCAAATTTCCTGCGCGCGCAGCGGATAGGGACCGAACTGTCTCACGACGTTCTAAACCCAGCTCGCGTACCGCTTTAATGGGCGAACAGCCCAACCCTTGGGACCTACTCCAGCCCCAGGATGCGACGAGCCGACATCGAGGTGCCAAACCATGCCGTCGATATGGACTCTTGGGCAAGATCAGCCTGTTATCCCCGAGGTACCTTTTATCCGTTGAGCGACGGCCATTCCACAATGTACCGCCGGATCACTAGTCCCGACTTTCGTCCCTGCTCGAGATGTCTCTCTCACAGTCAAGCTCCCTTGTGCACTTACACTCGACACCTGATTGCCAACCAGGCTGAGGGAACCTTTGGGCGCCTCCGTTACTCTTTAGGAGGCAACCGCCCCAGTTAAACTACCCATCAGGCACTGTCCCTGACCCGGATTACGGGCCGAAGTTAGATATCCAGTATGACCAGAGTGGTATTTCAACGATGACTCCACCCGAACTGGCGTCCGGGTCTCACAGTCTCCCACCTATCCTACACAAGCCACACCGAACACCAATACCAAACTATAGTAAAGGTCTCGGGGTCTTTCCGTCCTGCTGCGCGTAACGAGCATCTTTACTCGTACTGCAATTTCGCCGAGTTTATGGTTGAGACAGCGGGGAAGTCGTTACTCCATTCGTGCAGGTCGGAACTTACCCGACAAGGAATTTCGCTACCTTAGGATGGTTATAGTTACCACCGCCGTTTACTGGGGCTTAAATTCCCAGCTTCGCCCACGAGGGGCTAACCGGTCCTCTTAACCTTCCAGCACCGGGCAGGAGTCAGTCCGTATACATCGTCTTGCGACTTCGCACGGACCTGTGTTTTTAGTAAACAGTCGCTTCCCCCTGGTCTCTGCGGCCCACACCCGCTCCGGAAAGCAAGTCTCCATCACGGGGCAGGCCCCCCTTCTCCCGAAGTTACGGGGGCATTTTGCCGAGTTCCTTAACCATAATTCTCTCGATCGCCTTGGTATTCTCTACCTGATCACCTGTGTCGGTTTGGGGTACGGGCGGCTAAAACCTCGCGCCGATGCTTTTCTAGGCAGCATAGGATCACCGGATTCCCCCGTTCGGGGGTCCCATCAGATCTCAGGTGCGTCATCAAAGACACAGTGACGGATTTGCCTATCACTGACCCTACATCCTTAGACCAGGACAACCATCGCCCGGCCCGGCTACCTTCCTGCGTCACACCTGTTAATACGCTTACCTCCCGGGATACGGTCCCGCGCTCCACCAAAACCCGGAACACCACAAGGGTGCACGGGCAGGTTTCGGGCGGTTAGTTTCCCCCGTTCAGTATGGGCGGTTTTTCGCCGGTACGGGAATATCAACCCGTTGTCCATCGACTACGCCTGTCGGCCTCGCCTTAGGTCCCGACTTACCCAGGGCAGATTAGCTTGACCCTGGAACCCTTGATCATTCGGCGGACGGGTTTCTCACCCGTCTTTCGCTACTCATGCCTGCATTCTCACTCGTGTAGGCTCCACCACTGGTTTACACCGCAGCTTCACTGCCCACACGACGCTCCCCTACCCATCCAGACGGCTGAACCACGAAGGCTTACCAAAAATCTGAATGCCACAACTTCGGCGGTGTACTTGAGCCCCGCTACATTGTCGGCGCGGAATCACTTGACCAGTGAGCTATTACGCACTCTTTCAAGGATGGCTGCTTCTAAGCCAACCTCCTGGT
>NZ_JBVIHH010000034.1:0-20659 GCF_055570395.1 Streptomyces sp. NPDC031210 | reverse complement strand
GGAAATAAGGGCGGGACCATGGGTCCGTAGCGGATCAGACGGCAAGGGGGGGGGGGAAGGGGGGAGGGGGGGGGTAGGGGGGGGGGGGTGCCCCCCCCCCCCCCCCGCGCTGTGTGCGGGAGCGGTATGCGGTGCGGGGCGGCGCGATGCCGCGTCGGCCCGGCGTCAGCCCCGTACGCCGCACAGGTGCAGCAGGGCCGCGACCGCGCGGTAGGGATCCGTCCGTCCGGCCCGCTCCTCCGCGGCCAGCAGCAGGTCGCGTTCCTCGGCGGACCCCGGCGTGTCGTCGTCGCCGGCCAGATCGGTGAACACCCGGACGCCGTACCAGGCGCGCAGCGGCGCCCCGATCCCGGCGAGCGTGGCGGTCAGCGCCTCGCGGCGGTCGGCGCGGGCCGGCAGCCCCAGGCGGTTGGTGTAGGCCGGCGAGTCGAAGGCGGCCAGCGCGGCCGTCCAGTCGCCGGACAGGCCGGGCCGCATCGCGAGCGCGTCGGCGTTGCGCACGACCAGCGACAGCAGGCCGCCGGGCGCCAGCACCCGGGCCAGGCCGGCCAGCATCGGATCGGGCTCGGGCACGTACATCAGCACGCCGTGGCACAGCACCACGTCGAAGGAGCCGGGCGGGAAGCGCACGCCGGTCTCCCGGCCGTCCCCCTCCAGCAGCTCGACGCGGTCCTGGATACCGGCCGGCTCGGCGGCGAGCGCCTCACGGGCGGCCGCCAGCATCCGCGGGTCCGACTCCAGCCCGGTGACCTTGTGGCCGGCCCGCGCCAGCCGCAGGGCCTGCGTGCCCTGCCCCGGCCCGACGTCGAGCACCCGCAGCCGCTGCCCCACGGGGAAGCGCGCGGTGATCTGCTCCTCAAGCTGCCGGGCCACCAGCTCCTGCCGGACGGTGTTGCGCACACCCCCCAGCTTGCCGAGCCACGCACCGGCTCCGCCACGGAAGCCGGACGGAGTGGGGCTCAGGGCCGCTCTCCGCGCTTGACCTGCGGCTTGGGCAGCCGCAGCCGACGCATCTGGAGGGTGCGCATGACCGCGTACGCCTTGACGCCCTTGTGGCTCTCGTTGGGGAAGCGCTCGCGTAGCTGCTTGCCCATACGGATCCAGATGGCGACCGAGTCGAGCACGATCAGCACGATGATCACGAGCCAGAGCAGCAGTGCGATGTTCTGGATGTTCTGGACGCGGACCATGGTGAGCACCAGGATCACCACGGCCATCGGCAGGAAGAACTCCGCCACGCACCAGCGCGAGTCGACGTAGTCGCGGGCGAACCGGCGCACCGGGCCCTTGTCGCGCACGGGCAGATAACGCTCATCGCCGCTGGCCATGGCTTCGCGCTGCCGGGCCAGATCGGCACGGCGGGCCTCACGCTGCGCCTTGGCCGCGTCCTTGCGGTTGCTCGGCGTGTGCGCACGCGAGCGGCGCTGCGACTGGGCGTCGCTGCGCTTGGGGGTCGGGCGGCCCTTGGGGGCCTGCGGGTCGCGGGGCTGCTGGGGCTGGTCCGCGGTCACCTTGGCGGTCGCGGCCTGCTCATCCTTCGAACGGCTTCGGAACACAAAACCCAAGGGTACGGGGTCGCCGGGTGTGGGCGTCGGTTCGAGGGGGAACGATCCGGCAACGGCAGGCCCCCAAGGGGTGCCCGTACCAGGACAGAGGGGGACGCTACGGCGCTGTCCGGCGCCCTTCCTACTCCCTGGGCGGGAGAAGCCGCGCCCCCTGATCGTCCTGGAGGAGGAGCGCATCCGGGCCCGAACAGTGCGGTAATGGAACCAGGGCCCGTACTGTGGGGTCTGTAGATGTGCTGGAGCCTAAGCCCGATGTAAAACTCGGTCAGAAGGGGGCGCGCGAGGCCCATGAGCGGTGTCATGAAGCGGATGGGGATGATCTTCCGCGCGAAGGCCAACAAGGCCCTGGACCGGGCCGAGGATCCGCGCGAGACCCTCGACTACTCCTACCAGAAGCAGTTGGAGCTGCTGCAGAAGGTGCGCCGCGGCGTCGCCGACGTTGCGACCTCCCGCAAGCGCCTGGAGCTGCAGCTCAACCAGCTCCAGGGCCAGTCCGCCAAGCTGGAGGACCAGGGCCGCAAGGCGCTGGCGCTCGGCCGGGAGGACCTCGCCCGCGAGGCGCTCTCCCGTCGCAGCGCGCTGCAGCAGCAGGTCACCGACCTCCAGGCGCAGCACCAGACGCTGCAGGGCGAGGAGGAGAAGCTCACGCTCGCCTCCCAGCGGCTGCAGGCCAAGGTCGACGCCTTCCGCACGAAGAAGGAGACGATCAAGGCGACGTACACCGCCGCCCAGGCCCAGACCCGGATCGGGGAAGCCTTCTCCGGCATCTCCGAGGAGATGGGCGACGTCGGCATGGCCATCGAGCGGGCCGAGGACAAGACCGCGCAGATGCAGGCGCGGGCCGGCGCGATCGACGAGCTGCTGGCCTCGGGCGCGCTGGACGACCCGACCGGCATGGCCAAGGACGACATCACCGCCGAGCTGGACCGGCTCTCCGGTGGCAACGACGTCGAGCTGGAACTCCAGCGGATGAAGGCCGAACTCGCGGGCGGTCCGTCCGCCGGCAAGCAGGCCATCGAGGGCGGTCAGGGCGGGCAGGCCCAGCCGTCGCAGCCGCAGGACCAGCCGCGTTTCGACAAGCAGTGACGGTCGGCGGCGGATAGCCTCGCAGAGATCGTCGGACCGGACCAAGGGAGACCGTCGTGATCGTACGGATCATGGGGGAGGGCCAGGTGAAGCTGGACGATGCCCACTTCACCGAGCTCAACAAGCTGGACGATGAGCTGCTCTCCGAAATGGAGAGCGGTGACGACGAAGGCTTCCACCGGACCCTCGTGGCCCTCCTGGACGCCGTCCGCCGCCTGGGCACGCCCCTTCCGGACGACGCCCTGGAACCGTCCGAGCTGATCCTTCCCGGGGGCGACGCGACCCTCGAAGAGGTCCGGGAGATGCTCAGCGACGACGGCCTCATCCCGGGCTGACCCGGCCGAGCGCCCCGCCGGACGTCCCGGCGGGCGCCCGCCCGCACGGGTGCGGCACCGCCCGCACCCCGCTCCACTCCAGCGCACGCACCCAGCGCCCCGGCCCCTCGAAAGGCCGGGGCGCTACCGTTTGCTCCTGTGACCTCCCTCGACCCCGCACCGGACGCGCCCCGCGCCGGCCGCTTCCACTGGCACCGGACGCATCCGCTCGCGTTCGACGCGGCCGTGGCGGTGGTCGTCTTCGCCGCGATCCTGTGCGGCGCGGTGGCCGAACCGCACGGCCCGCACGGTCCCCGCTTCGGCGCCCGCGAACTGTCCGCCACCACCGTCGTGCTCGCCGCCCTGGCCTGCGCCGCGCTGGTGCTGCGCGGCCGGCTGCCCCGCACGGTCCTGGCCGCCACCGGATCGCTGACCATCGTGGAACTGGTCGCGCAGGCCAGCGACCCCCGCGCGCCCGTCGCCGCGTCCGCCGTGATCGCGCTGTTCACCCTCGCCTCGCGCACCGACCGGCCCACGACCTGGCGGGTCGGCGCCCTGACCATCGTCGTGCTGACCGCCGCCGCGATGCTCTTCGGCGAGCAGCCCTGGTACGCCCAGGAGAACCTCGCCATCTTCGCCTGGACGGGCATGGCCGCGGCCGCCGGCGACGCCGTCCGCAGCCGCCGCGCCTACGTCGACGCCATGCGCGAACGCGCCGAACGCGCCGAACGCACCCGCGAGGAGGAGGCCGGACGCCGGGTCGCCGAGGAGCGGATGCGCATAGCCCGCGAACTGCACGACGTCGTCGCCCACCACATCGCGCTGGTCAACGTCCAGGCCGGCGTCGCCTCGCACGTCATGGACAACCGCCCCGACCAGGCCAAGCAGGCCCTCGCCCACGTCCGGGAGGCGTCCCGCTCGGCGCTGGAGGAACTCCGCGCCACCGTCGGCCTGCTGCGCCAGTCCGACGACCCGCGGGCGCCCACCGAACCCGCGCCCGGCCTCGGCGTCCTCGACCAGCTCGTGGAGGGATTCGTCCGCGCCGGGCTGCCCGTCGAGGTGGAGGCCCCGCCGACGGCCAAGGACCTGCCCGCCTCCGTCGACCTGACCGCCTACCGGATCGTCCAGGAGGCGCTGACCAACGTCCGCAAGCACGCCGGGGACGGCGCCCGCGCCACGGTGCGGATCATCCGGTCCGACACCGCGCTGACCGTCACCGTCCTGGACGACGGCGCCGGCCGGGACGGCGTGCCGCGCCCGCGCGGCGGCGAGCGGACGGCCGACGGGCCCGGCGAGCCCCACGAGAGCGGCGGCGGCCACGGCCTGATCGGGATGCGCGAGCGGGTCTTCGCGCTGCGCGGCACGGTCGTGACCGGGCCGCGCGCGGCCGGCGGGTTCCAAGTAAGGGTCACCCTTCCGCTGCACACCACCCGTACGGGGGAGACGACATGACGATCAAGGTGCTGCTCGCCGACGACCAGGCACTGCTGCGCAGCGCGTTCCGCATCCTGGTCGACTCCGAGCCCGACATGCGGGTGGTCGGGGAGGCGTCCGACGGCGCGCAGGCGTACGAGCTGACCCGCTCCACGGGCGCCGACGTGGTGCTGATGGACATCCGGATGCCCGGCGTCGACGGCCTCGCGGCGACCCGCATGATCAGCCAGGACCCGGAGCTGACCGGTGTCCGGGTGGTCATCCTGACCACCTTCGAGGTCGACGACTACGTGGTGCGGTCGCTGCGCGCCGGGGCCAGCGGCTTCCTCGGCAAGGGCGCCGAGCCCGACGAACTGCTCAGCGCGATCCGTATCGCGGCGGCCGGCGAGGCCCTGCTGTCCCCCGTGGCGACCAAGGGCCTGATCGCCAAGTTCCTGGCGCAGGCCGACACGTCGGGCGACGGCGGGCCCGGCGGCCGGGGCGCCGAGCGGCTCTCGACGCTCACCGGCCGCGAGCGGGAGGTGCTGGTCCTGGTCGCCGGCGGACTGTCCAACGACGAGATCGCCGAGAAGCTGGCCGTCAGCCCGCTGACCGTCAAGACGCACGTCAACCGCGCGATGGCCAAACTCGGCGCCCGCGACCGGGCCCAGCTCGTCGTCATCGCCTACGAGTCGGGACTCGTACGCCCACGGGTGCAGTGAGGGTGGAGGGCCCGTACTCCGAACGCTGTACGAGCCCAGGGCCCGAAACCGACCTGCGAGCGAGGAAAACCGGCCAGGGCATGGCCGAGGGTGTAAGTGGGCCTGAGAAGGCCCCTCGCCGGTCTTTCGGAACAGAAGAGAGTGACCCCACCCATGTCCTGGCTGTCCCGACTCAGCCTCGTACAACGGGGCCTGATAGCGCTGATGTCGATCGTCGCGGTCGCCTTCGGCGCCATCGCGATCCCCCAGCTCAAGCAGCAGCTCCTGCCCTCCATCGAACTGCCCATGGTGTCCGTGCTCGCGCCGTACCAGGGCGCGTCGCCCGATGTCGTCGAGAAGCAGGTGATCGAGCCGCTGGAGGACGGTGTCCAGGCCGTCGACGGCATCAAGAGCGTCACCTCGACGTCCAGCGAGGGCTCGGGCGTGATCATGGCGCAGTTCGACTACGGCAACGACTCCAAGCGCCTGGTCGCCGACGTCCAGCAGGCCGTGAACCGGGCCCGCGCCAAGCTGCCCAAGGACGTCGACCCGCAGGTGGTGGCCGGTTCGACGGACGACATACCCACCGTCGTCCTCGCCGTCTCTCCCCCAGCTAACGCTGGGGGTGCCCCCACCGCTTCGAAGGACCAGCAGACGCTCGCCGACCAGCTCGACCGCAGCGTCGTACCGGCGCTGAAGAACATCGACGGCGTCGGCCAGGTCACCGTCGACGGCGTCCGGGACCGGATCGTCGCGGTCACCCCCGACGACAGGAAGCTGGCCGCCGCCGGGCTGACCCCGGCCGCCCTCGGCCAGGCACTGGAGGCCGGCGGCACGTCCGTGCCGGCCGGCTCGTTCGCCGAGCACGGGCGCAGCAGGACCGTCCAGGTCGGCGCGCAACTCACCTCCGTGCGCCAGATCCAGGACCTGATGATCGCCCCGAGCCCGGCCGCCGGCGGCACCGGCGCGGGCGCCGGCCGGCCGGCCGAGCCGGTCCGCCTCGGAGACGTGGCCACCGTCAAGGAGGAGCCGGCGACCCCGGTCTCCCTCACCCGCACCGACGGCAAGCCCAGCCTCGCCGTCATGGTGACGATGGACCAGGACGGCAGCGCGGTCGCCATCTCCGACGCGGTCAAGGACAAGCTGACCAAGATCCGCCAGGACCTCGGCAAGGGCACCGACGTCACCGTCGTCTCCGACCAGGGCCCGGCCGTCTCCAAGTCCATCGAGTCGCTGACCACCGAGGGTCTCCTCGGCCTGATCATGGCCGTGATCGTGATCCTGCTGTTCCTGCTCAGCCTGCGCTCGACGCTGGTGACCGCGGTCTCCATACCGCTGTCCGTCGTCATCACGCTGATCGTGCTGTGGACCGGCGACCTCTCCCTGAACATGCTCACCCTCGGCGCGCTGACCATCGCCATCGGCCGCGTCGTCGACGACTCCATCGTCGTCCTGGAGAACATCAAGCGGCACCTGGGCTACGGCGAGGAGCGCAAGGACGCCATCCTCACCGCCGTCCGCGAGGTCTCCGGAGCGATCACCTCCTCCACCCTCACCACCGTCGCGGTCTTCCTGCCCATCGGCGTCGTCGGCGGCATGGTCGGCGCCCTCTTCGGCTCCTTCTCCCTGACCGTCACCGTCGCCCTGCTGTCCTCCCTGATCGTCTCCCTGACGGTCGTGCCCGTCCTGTCGTACTGGTTCCTGCGCGCCCCGGAGATCCCCGAGGGCACCACCGCGGAGGAACTGCGCCGCACGGCCGAGGAGAAGGAAGGCCGCAGCCCGCTGCAGCGCCTCTACGTCCCGGTCCTGCGCTTCGCCACCCGCCGCCGCGTCACCAGCGTGGCCCTCGCGGTCGTCATCCTCATCGGCACCTTCGGCATGGGCCCCCTGCTGAAGACCAACTTCTTCGACCAGGGCGACCAGGGCACCCTCACCGTCAAGCAGGAGCTGAAGCCGGGCACGAGCCTGGGCGCCGCCGACGCGCAGGCCAGGAAGGTCGAGAAGCTGCTGGCCGGAACCGACGCCGTCGAGGACTACCAGGTCACCGTCGGCTCCTCCGGCTTCATGGCGGCCTTCGGCGGCGGCACGGGCGCCAACCAGGCTTCGTACCAGCTCAAGCTGAAGGACTCCGCGGACTCCGGCAAGGTCACCGACGAGCTGCGGGCCGGGCTGGACGGGCTCGGCAGGTCCATCGGCGACACCACCGTCACCGCGGGCGGCGGCTTCGGCAACCAGGACCTGAGCGTGGTGGTCAAGGCCGGCGACGCGGACGTGCTCAAGGCGGCCTCGGAGAAGGTCCGCGAGACCGTGGCGGGACTCGACCACGTCACCGACGTCCAGAGCGACCTCGCGCAGAGCGTCCCGCGGATCTCGGTCAAGGCCAACGACAAGGCCGCGGCGGCCGGTTACAACCAGGCCACGCTCGGCCAGGCCGTCGCCCAGGCGGTACGCGGCACCACCAGCGGCACCGCGCTGCTGGACGACGCCGAGCGCGACATCGTCATCAAGTCCGCCCACCCGGCCACCACCGAGGCCGAGTTGAAGGCGCTGACCGTCCCCACCGCGGGCGGCCCGGTCGAGCTCGGCGACATCGCCACCGTACGGACCGTGCCCGGCCCGGTCCAGATGACCCGGATCGACGGGGCGCGCTCGGCGACGATCACCGCCAAGCCGACCGGCGACAACACCGGCGAGGTCAGCGCCGAGCTCCAGAGCGCGATCAAGGCCCTGAAGCTGCCGGACGGCGCCACGGCGGAGATCGGAGGCGTCTCCCAGGACCAGACCGACGCGTTCTCCTCCCTGGGCCTGGCCATGCTCGCCGCCATCGCCATCGTCTTCATGCTGCTGGTCGCGACCTTCCGCTCCCTGATCCAGCCGCTGATCCTGCTCGTCTCGATCCCCTTCGCGGTGACCGGCGCGATCGGCCTGCTGGTCGCCACCGGCACCCCGCTGGGCGTCCCGGCGATGATCGGCATGCTGATGCTGATCGGCATCGTGGTCACCAACGCGATCGTGCTGATCGACCTGATCAACCAGTACCGCGCGCAGGGCTACGGCGTCGTCGAGGCGGTCATCGAGGGCGGCCGCCACCGCCTCCGCCCCATCCTGATGACGGCCCTGGCCACCATCTGCGCCCTGCTGCCGATGGCCCTGTCCCTCACCGGCGACGGCGGTTTCATCTCCCAACCGCTCGCCGTGGTCGTGATCGGCGGCCTGATCACGTCCACCCTCCTCACCCTCCTCCTCGTCCCGACGCTCTACGCGATGATCGAACTCCGCAAGGAGCGCCGGACGAAGAAGAAGGCCGCCAAGCGAGCGGCCACCGGCCGGACCGAGGAAGACCACCGCACGCCGGAACCGGCGGGGGTCTGACGACAGGAGCCCTACGACGGCCCGGCGACGGCCTTACGACGGCCCGAGGGCCAGACCGTCTCCCTGTGATCGGCCCGTCCCGGCCACCTGACCGGGACGGGCCGACCTCGCCTTTCAGCCCCCGGCCTTGAGCACCGCGACGAACGCGGTCCAGGCCGCCGCCGGGATGACAAGGGCCGGTCCGTGCGGGTTCTTGCTGTCGCGTACGGGGACGATGCCGGGGAAGTCCTCGGTGATTTCGAGGCATTCGCCGCCGTTGGTGTTGCTGTAGCTGCTCTTACGCCAGCGGGCGGCGCTCAGCGCGGGGGAGTTGAGCATGACTTGTACGCCTCCATTGCTTTCCGGATCAGCTCCGCCGACTCAGCCAGTGAGAGGGCGTTGGCGCGCAGCACCTCGTACTGGCGGCGCCATTTCTTCACTGCGTCCAGATCCTCGTACAGGTGACCAGCCTGGATGCCCTCTTCATACGCCACCACGGAGCTGTCCGCGAGAGTCAGCAGAGTAAGCGCGCCGCCCATGAGCGAGTGGGGACCCGCTGCGAACGGCATGACCTGAACCTTACTGTTCGGAGTATCTGCCTGTTCGAGCACCGAAGCCAGTTGCTCAACCATGCACTCCGGACTGCCTACCCGGCACCGGAGTACGGCTTCGTCGATGATCGCCCACCGGAACGGGGGCGCTTCCGAACGCTGCCGTTCTTGGCGGGAGATCCTCGCCGTGACGCGTTCGTTCACCTGGTCCTCGGTCAGGTCCTCCTGGCACCGCAGCAACGCATAGGCGTACGCCTTCGTCTGGAGCAGGCCGGGCAGGGCCTGCGAGCCGTACTGCTCGATGCATTGGGCCCGCGCCTCGAAGTCCATGTACCGCCGGTACTGATCCGGATGAGCCTCCCGCTTGGCCAGTTCGTACAGCCCGTGGAAGTGCTTGTCCGTGCCGAAGGCCGCGTCGAGCATCGGCGGTAGTTCCGGCGGTGGCATCAACTCCGCCGTTTCCACGCGTGCCAGCGCGCTCTTGCTGGAGCAGACGATGGCCGCCAACTGCACCAGCGACAGTTGCGCGAGTTCGCGGTGGCGGCGCTGCTCGAAGCCGAAGTAATGACGGGCGGACAGATAAGGCGTCAGGTTCTGCGGCGTGAACTTCATGGGTCTCGCTTTCGGTCGTCCCGGTCTCAACGCCGGGACGTGGGAGCCCTGTTGAGGCCATATCTCCCAGGGCGACGATGGCGATACACACGGTAGTCATCAACGCCGCACGCAGACCAGACCCCCGCGACCTCGCCGGGTCCGGGGGCGTGGCCAACCTGAGGAAGCAGGTCGACGTGTTCGAACGTACAGCGCGAGCCATCGAGGTGGTGCTGCGCCGGATCGTGCCGGGGGCCGGGCGCCACCGCGTGCGTGTCGAGCCGCCCGCGCCGCGTCCGCGGTACGTACCGGCGCACCGCCCGCTCCGCCGCCGGCCCGAGGTGCCGCTGTGCGGCGAGGCGTCCGAGCTGATCCGGCCGTACTCCCTGACGCCGGAGGAGTTCCGGCAGCGGCGGCTGCGGCACGCGAAGGCGGTCGCGTGATGCCGTGTGACGGCGACGGGGCACCGCCGCGGCTGCTGCCCTGGACCACGCCGGACGGGGCGCCCTGCTTCCTCAGCACGGACGACCCGGACAGCCGGCTGTCGGTGATGGCCGACGACATGGAGGCGGAACTGCTCGACGCCGCCGAGGCCGCGCTGGCCGACACCGCGTCGCCGCCCGGCGGGCCGCGCGCGGACCCCCGGGAGCTGTGCCGCGTGATCGTCCGCCTGCGCGGCGCGCTCCGGGACGTGTTGCGGATCGCGGTCAGCCGGGGCGCCCGGCTGCCGGAGCCGTGCGGGCACGGGGAGACCGAGCGGCGGGCGGGCAAGACCTGCTGCCGCGGCTGCCACCAGCAGATCTACCTCTGAGCCGGGCGGCTGGAAGGGGCGGGCGTGGCCCGGGTACCGAAAACGGCCGGGGCCCGCACCCAGTGGTGCGGGCCCCGGCCCCGGTCCGTCGGCGCGCCTACGGCAGCGCCAGCATCCGCTCCAGCGCCAGCTTGGCGAAGCTCTCGGTCTCCTTGTCGACCTCGATGCGGTTGACGACCTTGCCGGCCGCCAGGGACTCCAGGGTCCACACCAGGTGCGGCAGGTCGATGCGGTTCATCGTCGAGCAGAAGCAGACGGTCTTGTCGAGGAAGACGATCTCCTTGTCCTGGTCGGCGAAACGGTTCGCCAGCCGGCGGACGAGGTTCAGCTCGGTGCCGATCGCCCACTTCGAGCCGGCCGGCGCCGCCTCCAGCGCCTTGATGATGTACTCCGTCGAACCGACGTAGTCGGCCGCCGCCACGACCTCGTGCTTGCACTCGGGGTGGACGAGGACGTTGACGCCGGGGATGCGGGCGCGGACGTCGTTGACCGAGTCCAGGGAGAAGCGGCCGTGCACGGAGCAGTGGCCGCGCCACAGGATCATCTTCGCGTCCCGAAGCTGCTCGGCGGTCAGGCCGCCGCCGGGCTTGTGCGGGTTGTAGACGACGCAGTCCTCCAGCGTCATCCCCATGTCGCGCACCGCGGTGTTGCGGCCCAGGTGCTGGTCGGGGAGGAACAGCACCTTCTCGCCCTGCTCGAAGGCCCAGTCCAGCGCCCGCTTGGCGTTGGAGGAGGTGCAGATCGTGCCGCCGTGCTTGCCGGTGAACGCCTTGATGTCGGCCGAGGAGTTCATGTACGAGACGGGCACGACCTGCTCGGCTATGCCGGCCTCGGTCAGCACGTCCCAGCACTCGGCGACCTGCTCGGCGCTGGCCATGTCGGCCATCGAGCAGCCGGCGGCCAGGTCGGGAAGGATCACCTGCTGGTCGTCACCGGTCAGGATGTCGGCCGACTCGGCCATGAAGTGCACACCGCAGAAGACGATGTACTCCGCGTTCGGGCGGGCCGCCGCGTCCCGCGCGAGCTTGAAGGAGTCGCCCGTCACATCGGCGAACTCGATCACCTCGTCGCGCTGGTAGTGGTGCCCGAGGACGAAGACCTTTTCCCCGAGCTTCGCCTTGGCCGCGCGGGCCCGCTCGACGAGGTCGGGGTCGGACGGAGCCGGCAGGTCGCCGGGGCACTCCACGCCGCGCTCGCTCTTGGGGTCGGCCTCGCGGCCGAGGAGGAGCAGGGCCAGCGGGCTCGGCTGGACGTCCAGGGGCTGGGCGGTGGTCACGACACGCACCCTCTCTTTTCATCGATGAACGCGGCGAAGCCGCACCAGTGGAGCCGGTGCTTGCACCGGGAGCCTTTTCGTCTATTTGACGCTATCTATCATAGCTCCTTCACGTCACGTTGACGATGGCCATATTGTCGATGTGACGCATCCCAATGCTCCGGATCACCGGGCAGCCAGGGCCCCGGCGCGCCGGTGTGCGAGCATGAAGAGAGAACAACGAGAGATGGGCTGCCGGCGGTGTCCGGACGGCCTCTCGACATGACGAGCCCAGCCGGAATTAATCCGGGACGTCCCCGGTTGCAGTCTGTGCCATCCGAGGACAAGCGGTCCGTACAACCCGGGAGAGATGTAGATGAGCGTTCAGGACGAGACCACCGTCAGCGACGGCATCATCCTGTCCGACGCGGCCGCGTCGAAGGTGAAGGGCCTGCTGGAGCAGGAGGGCCGGGACGACCTCGCGCTGCGGGTGGCCGTTCAGCCCGGTGGCTGCTCCGGACTGCGCTACCAGCTCTTCTTCGACGAGCGCTCGCTCGACGGCGATGTCGTGAAGGACTTCGACGGCGTCAAGGTCGTCACCGACCGCATGAGCGCGCCCTACCTGGGCGGCGCCTCCATCGACTTCGTCGACACCATCGAGAAGCAGGGCTTCACGATCGACAACCCCAACGCCACGGGCTCCTGCGCCTGTGGTGACTCGTTCAACTAAGAGTCGGCGGGTAGGTAAGACGGGCAACGAAAAGGCGGCGCCCCCCTGGCCGGGGGAGCGCCGCCTTTCCCTATCCGTCCGCGCTCACTGCTTCGGCACCGACTCGCCGGTCGACACATCGACCACCTTCCGGCCCTCCAGCGGCGCCTTCAGCGTCACCGTCTTGGTGAACTCCTTGGCGACCTTGACGCAGACCTGGCCCGGCTTCTTGTCCCGGCCCACGACCTTCGTCTTGACCGTCGAGTCGGACTCCTCGGCGGTGACCGTGTACGTACTGCACACGCCGCCCCAGAAGTGCAGCGTCAGTTTCCGGCCGCCGTCGGAGACGTCGTACGACTCCAGCGCCATCGCGCCGGGCTTCCCGGACGGCTTGCGCGGCGACTGCCCGGGCCCCTTCGAGGCCCCGTCGCCGTCCCGGTGCGCCAGATACCGCGGGTCCACCGCCGGGTGGGCGACCGTGGACGCCGCGTCCGGGCCGTCACCCGCGCCCGGCTGGCGGACCGTGTAGAGCCAGGACGGCACCAGCGCCTGCCGGCCGTCCACATACTGCACGGCGAGCCCGAAGACCGCGCCGGTCACCTCGGCCGGCTGCTGCGCCTTCGTCGGCGAGGGCTCGCACGGCGCGATCTCGTCGCCGCCCTTCTCGTTCGGCGGCGAGGCGCAGTCGTCCGGCTTTCCGCGGCCCTCGCGCGAATTTAGCCGCTCCAGCGTCTTGTCCGCGCTCAGCACGGGATATTCCGCACCCTTGACCGGATGCGCCAACTGGCCGCTGCCGCCGACCACTTGGCCGTCCGACCCGACCTGGAGATCGCTCTGCCAGCCGTACGTCGGCAGCCCGCCGAGCACCGGATCGGCGGTGACGATCCGCACCGCACCGGACAGCCCGCTCGCGTCGAGCTTCGCGCCCTGCTCGCCGAGCGCCTTCAGCACCGGCCGCACGGCCTTCCTGGCCTTCTCAGGGGAGACCGCGCCCTTGCCGCTGCCGTCGTCCTCCGTGGAGGCGTCGCCGCCACCGCGATACGAGGGACAGCCCGGCCGGCTCGACGCGGAGCCCGAGCCCTCCGCCGCGTCGCCGTCCCCGCCCTTCGGCGAGGCGGGCAGCGCGCAGTTCGTCCCGCCCGGGGTGCCGTACTGCGAGTACGTCCAGGAGCCCGAGCCGGTCTTGTTGACCTGGAGGACGGGGCCGCGGGCGTCCCGCGTCGGCCCGCCGACCTTCCAGGTGTTGCCCTCGGACCGGACCTTTCCGGCCACATCCAGCGCCTTCGCCAGCCGTTCCACCGCCGCCCGGCTGATCTGCCCCTTCGGGCGGTAGACCGCGGCGGACTCCGGACCGCCGGGCAGCTTCTTCACGGCCCGGTAGTCCGCGCCCTGCGGGTTGGGCTCACCGGCGGCGATCCCACCGCCGGTGTAGCCGTCGAGGGCCAGCGGCGGCGGGTCGCCCTGCGCCGCGGCACCGTGCCCGGAGTCGTCGCCACCGGAGGCCGACGAGGCCCAGTACGCCGCGCCGCCCCCGGCCAGCAGCACCGCCGCGGCCACCGAGGCGACCACCAGCGGGCGCCGCCGCATGCGCTCCATGACCTTCGGGGTGTCACGGGTGTCGGTGGGGCTCCCCCCGTCGTCGGCGGGGGGCGTGTCCTCGGTATTCACCGCATCGCTCCTTCGGCTCCGCTGGACATCTGACGTGCCATCCTCCGTGAGGTGGACGCCGATGGGACGGACCGGGGCCGCGAGCGGTTCCCTGCCGGGCCCTTTTCAGTCGCCGTACTCGGACATACCGTCCACAAGTGCGGCGGAAGCGGCCGGGACCTGGACGCCGTGCAGATCCGACGCGCGGCCGGTCGCGGGCGCGGACCGCCGGCCGGTCTTCCAGCGCGGCGCCATCCGCGCGCAGTCCCCGCGCAACTGGTCGAGCGACTCCGGGTCCGCCGCCGTACGGCGGTCGCCGGGCCCGGCCGGGGGAGCGGTCGCGGCGGAACGGGAAGTGACGGCTTTCACAGGCTTGGTCATACCGGAACCGTACGCACCCCGCCGCTCATGGAGAAAGCCCTACTATTGGGTAGTTTTGGCAGGTAGGAGGGTCCGGTCTGACCGGGTAGCGTAGCTCTCCGTCCGCGTCCCTCACGCCTTCCGCAGGAGCAGACCCGTCGTGCGTATCGCAGTCACCGGCTCCATCGCCACCGACCACCTGATGACCTTCCCCGGCCGCTTCGCCGACCAGTTGGTCGCCGACCAGCTCCACACGGTCTCCCTCTCCTTCCTCGTCGACCAGCTCGACGTCCGCCGCGGCGGCGTCGCCGCCAACATCTGCTTCGGCATGGGCCAGCTCGGCACCTCGCCGATCCTGGTGGGTGCGGCGGGCAACGACTTCGACGAGTACCGCGCCTGGCTCGACCGGCACGGCGTCGACACCCGCTCGGTGCGCATCTCCGAGGTCCTGCACACCGCCCGCTTCGTGTGCACCACCGACGCCGACCACAACCAGATCGGCTCCTTCTACACCGGCGCCATGAGCGAGGCCCGCCTGATCGAGCTGCACACCGTGGCCGAGCGGGTCGGCGGCCTGGACCTCGTCCTGATCGGCGCGGACGACCCCGAGGCGATGATCCGCCACACCGAGGAGTGCCGCACCCGCGCGATCCCCTTCGCCGCCGACTTCTCCCAGCAGATCGCCCGGATGGACGGCGAAGCCATCCGCACCCTCCTGGAGGACGCGGCCTACCTCTTCTCCAACGAGTACGAAAAGGGCCTGATCGAGTCCAAGACCGGCTGGAGTGACGAGGAGATCCTCGCCAAGGTCGGCACCCGCGTCACCACGCTGGGCTCCAACGGCGTCCGCATCGAGAGCGTCGGCGAGCCGGTCATCGAGGTCGGCGTCCCGGAGGAGCACGCCAAGGCGGACCCGACCGGCGTCGGCGACGCCTTCCGCGCCGGCTTCCTGTCCGGCCTGGCCTGGGGCGTCGGCCTGGAGCGGGCGGCGCAGGTCGGCTGCATGCTCGCGACGCTGGTCATCGAGACCGTCGGCACCCAGGAGTACGAGCTGCGCCGCAGCCACTTCATGGACCGCTTCACCAAGGCCTACGGCCACGAGGCCGCGCACGAGATCCAGGCGCACCTGGCCTGAGGGCCTCAATGCCCGGGTTCCGGGGGCCTGATCCGTAGGGCCCGGGCGCTCCGTGCGGCCCGGGCGGCACGTCAGGAGCGGCGCCGCACCACGTAAGCGGCGCCGCGCTCCGCCTCCCGGACCCCCACGAACTCCTGCTCGCGCATCGCGCACCACGCGGGGATGTCCTGCCGGGCCGCCTCGTCGTCGGACAGCACCGTCACGGTGTCGCCGACCGGCACCCGGCCGATCACCTTCGCCAGCTCGATCACCGGGATCGGGCAGCGCCTGCCCAGCGCGTCGATCACCAGCCCGGCGGCGCCACCGTCCGCCGGAGCCGCGGCGCCCTCGTCCGCCACCTCCTCCGCGCCCTCGGACGCCGCTTCGGAAGCCGCCTCGCTGCCCGCGGTCGCGCCCGGCGCCGACGTGCCCGCGGTCGACGTGCCCGACACCGGCACCCCCAGCCGCTCCCGCACCGCGCCGACCGCCCCGGGGAGCACGTCGAGGAACCGCTCGACCTCCGCCTCCGGCGTGCCGTACGGCAGCGATACGCGCACATTGCCCTCGGACAGCACCCCCATCGCCCGCAGCACATGGCTCGGCATCAGCGTGCTGGACGTGCAGGAGGAGCCGGACGACACCGAGAAGCCCGCGCGGTCCAGCTCGTGCAGCAGCGCCTCCCCGTCGGCGTACAGGCAGGAGAACGTCACCAGGTGCGGGAGCCGGCGGACGGGATCGCCGGCCACCTCCACGTCCGGGACCAGCGCCGGCACCCGCTCGCGGATCCGGTCCACCAGCCCCCGCAGCCGCGCCGCCTCGTCCTGCCCGCTGCCCGCCGCGGCCCGCAGCGCCCGCAGGGACGCCGCCGCGGCCACGATGGCGGGGATGTTCTCGAAGCCCGGCGCGCGGCCCGACTCCCGCTCGTCCAGGGGCTCCTGGGCCGAGAAGCGGGTGCCCTTGCGGACGGCGAGCAGCCCGACACCCGGCGGACCGCCCCACTTGTGGGCGCTCGCCGCCATCAGCGACCAGGCGCCGGGCACCGGCCCCCAGGGGAGGGACTGGGCCGCGTCCACCAGGAGGGGCACGCCCGCCTCCCGGCAGAGCGCGGCTACCTCCTCGACCGGCTGTTCGGTTCCCACCTCGTGGTTGGCGGACTGCAGACAGGCGAGCGCGGTGTCCGGCCGCAGCGCGGCGGCGACCTCACCGGCCGCCACCCGGCCGCCGCGGTCCACCGCCACCTCCGTCACCGTGCCGCCCGCCGCCGCGTGCACCTCGGCGGCGTGCAGTACGGAGGAGTGCTCGACGGCGGAATGCAGCAGCCGGCGGCCGACACGCCGACGGGCCGCGAGGGCGCCGAAAATTCCGGTATGCACCGCCCGGGTCCCCGAAGAGGTGAAAGCCAGCTCGTCGGGGCGGCAGCCCACAGCGTCCGCGGCGGCCTCCCGCGCGGCGTCCAGCAGCATCCGGGCCCGGCGCCCCTCCCGGTAGAGCCGGGCCGGATCGGCCCAGCCCTCGTCGAGCGCGGCGAGCAGCGCCTCCCTGGCGACGGGATGCAGCGGAGCGGAGGAAGCGGCGTCGAAGTAGGGCACGTACGAGACGTTAGATCACCGGCCGTCCCGGCGCCCCCGGCGGCCGCTCCCGGGCCGGGACGCGGCGGTGACACGTTCGGGGCAAGAGTCGGGCCGCGGCGCCGGGCACCCCGTCAGATGCCTGGTGGGAGCGGGGATTGGGGCATCCCGGAGGCGCCCCGGGGAGGCCGGGGCCATCCCTTCGGGGTGCCGCGCGGCGCGTTGGGCACCCTCCCCGCGCGACCCCAAATAGCGTCCAGTAGGGTTTGGTCCGCATAAACATCCAAACCCCTGCCCGTGCCAGGGCCGGCGACCGACCAGCGAGACGGCCGCAGCCGGTCTCGCGGGCGAGACTCTCGGGAAGGCGCTACGTGAGTCCCAACGGCTCCGACCGCTCGTCGCGGCGCCCGATGCGGCGGAAGCTGCCGCAGGTGCTTGCTGCGGGCCTGGTCCTGGCGACCGCGACTGGTTGCACATACAAGGACTTCCCCCGCCTCGGCATGCCAACGCCCGTCACCGACGAGGCGCCGCGGATCCTCTCTCTTTGGCAGGGCTCCTGGGCCGCCGCGCTCGCAACGGGCGTGCTGGTGTGGGGCCTGATCATCTGGAGTGTGATCTTCCACCGCCGTAGCAGGACCAAGGTGGAGGTCCCCGCGCAGACCCGGTACAACATGCCGATCGAGGCGTTGTACACGATCGTCCCGTTCATCATCATCGCGGTGCTTTTCTACTTCACCGCGCGCGATGAGAGCGCACTCCTCAAGACCTCCAAGAAGCCGGACCACGTCATCAACGTGGTGGGCTTCCAGTGGAGCTGGGCGTTCAACTACCTGGAGGACGTCGACGGCGACAAGTCGAAGACGGGCATCGACTCCAAGGAACTCTCCGCGCTTCCGGACAAGTGGAAGAAGGGTGCTCCCGCCGGCGCCGAAGGCGTCCACGACGAGGGCATTCCCGGTCAGCGGAACCCCCAGAACGGCAACCCGGGTCCGACCCTGTGGCTGCCCAAGGGCGAGACCGTCCAGTTCGTCCTGACGTCGCGTGACGTCATCCACTCCTTCTGGGTGGTGCCCTTCCTGATGAAGCAGGACGTCATCCCGGGCCACACCAACGTCTTCGAGGTGACTCCCAACAAGGAGGGCACCTTCATGGGCAAGTGCGCCGAGCTTTGCGGCGTCGACCACTCCCGGATGCTCTTCAACGTCAAGGTCGTCTCTCCCGCCAAGTACCGGGAGCACCTGAAGGACCTGGCGAAGCAGGGCAAGACCGGATACCTGCCGGCTGGCATCGCCCAGACGGATCACGCCAGGAATGCGGAGACCAAGAACCAGTGAGCATCCTCAACGAACCTCAGGGTGCCGCCGCCGATCAGGCTCCGGCAGCACCGCCCGTACGCCAGAAGCAGCCCGGTATCGCCGTGGTGAAGTGGCTCACGACCACCGACCACAAGACCATCGGCACGATGTATCTGGTCACGTCGTTCGCGTTCTTCTGCGTCGGCGGCCTGATGGCGCTCCTGATGCGCGCCGAACTGGCCCGCCCGGGTACGCAGCTCATGTCGAACGAGCAGTTCAACCAGGCGTTCACGATGCACGGCACGATCATGCTGCTGATGTTCGCGACGCCGCTGTTCGCCGGATTCGCGAACTGGATCATGCCGCTCCAGATCGGTGCGCCCGACGTGGCGTTCCCGCGGCTGAACATGTTCGCCTACTGGCTGTACCTCTTCGGCTCGCTCATCGCGGTGGCCGGCTTCCTCACCCCGCAGGGTGCGGCGGACTTCGGCTGGTTCGCGTACTCGCCGCTCTCGGACGCGGTGCGTTCGCCGGGTGTCGGTGCCGACATGTGGATCATGGGTCTGGCCTTCTCGGGCTTCGGCACGATCCTCGGTTCGGTCAACTTCATCACGACGATCATCTGCATGCGGGCGCCTGGCATGACGATGTTCCGGATGCCGATCTTCACGTGGAACGTGCTGCTGACCGGTGTGCTGGTCCTGCTGGCCTTCCCGGTGCTGGCGGCGGCGCTGTTCGCGCTGGAGGCGGACCGTAAATTCGGTGCGCATGTCTTCGACGCGGCCAATGGCGGCGCGTTGCTGTGGCAGCACCTGTTCTGGTTCTTCGGGCATCCCGAGGTGTACATCATCGCGCTGCCGTTCTTCGGCATCGTCTCGGAAGTCATTCCGGTGTTCTCGCGGAAGCCGATGTTCGGTTACATCGGTCTGATCGCGGCGACGATCTCGATCGCCGGTCTTTCGGTCACGGTCTGGGCGCACCACATGTACGTGACGGGCGGCGTGCTGTTGCCGTTCTTCTCGTTCATGACGTTCCTGATCGCGGTGCCGACGGGTGTGAAGTTCTTCAACTGGATCGGCACGATGTGGAAGGGCTCGCTGTCCTTCGAAACGCCGATGCTGTGGGTCATCGGCTTCCTGGTCACCTTCACCTTCGGTGGTCTGACCGGTGTCATCCTCGCCTCGCCGCCGATGGACTTCCACGTCTCGGACTCCTACTTCGTGGTGGCGCACTTCCACTACGTCGTCTTCGGCACGGTCGTCTTCGCGATGTTCGCCGGCTTCCACTTCTGGTGGCCGAAGTTCACCGGCAAGATGCTGGACGAGCGTCTCGGCAAGATCACCTTCTGGACGCTGTTCCTCGGCTTCCACGGCACCTTCCTCGTCCAGCACTGGCTGGGCGCCGAGGGCATGCCGCGGCGCTACGCGGACTACCTCGCCGCGGACGGCTTCACGGCGCTGAACACCATCTCGACGATCAGCTCGTTCGTGCTGGGCCTGTCGATGCTGCCGTTCATGTACAACGTCTGGAAGACGGCGAAGTACGGCGAGAAGATCGAGGTCGACGACCCGTGGGGTTACGGCCGTTCGCTGGAGTGGGCGACGTCCTGCCCGCCGCCGCGGCACAACTTCCTCACGCTGCCGCGTATCCGGTCCGAATCCCCGGCATTCGACCTGCACCACCCGGAGATCGCGGCACTCGACGCGCTCCAGAACCACGGCGCCTCGGATGAGAAGGCTCTCGCCGGCGGCAAGGAGGCGGGCAAGTGAAGATCCAGGGGAAGATGTTCATCTGGCTCTCCGTCTTCGTCCTCGCCATGGCGGTCGTCTACGGCGTCTGGTCGAAGGAGCCCGCGGGTACCACCGCGCTGTTCCTCGCCTTCGGGCTCTGCATCATGATCGGCTACTACCTGGCCTTCACGGCCCGGCGGGTCGACGCGGGTGCCCAGGACAACGAGAACGCCGAGGTCTCGGACGACGCGGGCGAGCTGGGCTTCTTCAGCCCGCACAGTTGGCAGCCGCTGTCCCTGGCCGTCGGTGGCGCGCTCGCCTTCATGGGCGTCGTCTTCGGCTGGTGGCTGCTGTACTTCTCGCTCCCGGTGATTTTCGTCGGCCTCTTCGGCTGGGTTTTCGAGTACTACCGCGGCGAGAACCGCACGCAGTAAGCGCGGATCGCACACCGTACGGGGCGGGGGGGGGGGGGGGGGGGGGAGGGGGGGGGGAGGAGGGGGGGGGGGGGGGGGGGGGGGGGGGGGTAGTGGGGGGGGGGGGGGGGGAGGGGGGGGAAGGGGGGGGGGGGGGGGGGGGGGGAGGTGGGGACGGGGGAGAC
>NZ_JBVIHH010000033.1:0-22036 GCF_055570395.1 Streptomyces sp. NPDC031210 | reverse complement strand
GGGTGGTACGGGTGCGTTGGGTCGTCGGGTGGCGTTGTGGGCTGCGCGGCGGGGGGCCGAGCGTGTGGTGTTGGCGAGTCGGCGGGGTGCCGATGTGGCGGGTCTGGAATCCCTGGAGGCGGAGTTTGGTGGATTGGGGGTGGAGCTGAGCGTTGCCGCTTGTGATGTGGCGGATCGTGAGGCGGTTGGGTCTTTGTTGGGGTCGTTGCCGGGTCTGTCGGCGGTGGTGCATACGGCGGGTGTTCTGGACGACGGGGTGTTGGAGGGCTTGTCGCCGGAGCGGGTGGCGGGTGTCCTGCGGGCGAAAGCCGATGCGGCGGCGGTCCTGGACGAGCTGACCCGTGACCTCGACCTCGACGCCTTCATCCTCTTCTCCTCCGCGGCCGGAGTCCTCGGCAACGAGGGGCAGGCCAACTACAGCGCCGCCAACGCCGCTTTGGACGCTCTGGCGCAGCAGCGTCACGACCTCGGTCTGCCCGCGACATCGCTGGCCTGGGGCGCATGGGCCCACTCCGGTATGGCGATGGATCACGCCGCTTCGGAACAACTGCACCGCACCGGCTTCCTGGAGATGGATCCGGAACAGGCGCTGGGAGTGATGGCGCAGACGGTGGGACGTGGCGAGGCTGCCGTGATGGTCGCGGACGTGGACTGGGAGCGCTTCGTGCCCTCGTTCACCGCGGCCCGGCCCAGGCCCCTCATCGCCGACCTGCCCGAGGTGCGCGCGCTGTCCGCCGCCTCCAACGCCGCACCGGACGTGAGTGGCGCGGCGACCCGGCACGACGCAGGGCCCTTGGCGGAACGACTCGCGGGACTGCCGCGCGCCGAACAGCGGGACATCGTGCTGCATACGGTCCGTACGCAGGCGGCGACGGTGCTCGGCCATGCCGGGCCGCAGGCGGTCGACCCCGGCCGGGCCTTCAAGGATCTCGGCTGCGACTCGCTCGGCGCCGTACGGCTGCGCAACCGTCTGAACGCGGCCACCGGCCTGCGACTCCCCGCGAGCGTGATCTACGACTACCCGACGGCGGGCGACCTGGTCGAGTACCTCCTGGGCGAATTCACCGGCGACGGGCCGGAGTCGGCGGATCTGACCACGGTGGACGAGGCCCGGGCGGGAACGCCCGCGGCAACCGCCCCGGACGCCGACGAGCCGATCGCGATCGTCTCGATGAGCTGTCGCTTCCCTGGCGGAGTGGGCTCGCCCGAGGATCTGTGGAAGCTGCTGGCGAGCGGCGGCGAAGCCCTCTCGGCGTTCCCCGCCGACCGGGGCTGGGACCTGGACGCCCTGTACGACCCGGACCCGGACCGCTCCGGCACTTCATACGTCCGTGAGGGCGGCTTCCTCCAGGATGTCGACCGGTTCGACGCCGCGTTCTTCGGCATCAACCCGCGTGAGGCGCTGGCGATGGATCCGCAGCAGCGGCTGCTGCTGGAGACGTCGTGGGAGGCGTTCGAGCGGGCCGGCATCGACCCGCGGTCGCTGCGCGGCTCCAAGACGGGCGTCTTTGTGGGCAGCAACGGGCAGGACTACGCCACCTTGCTGCGGCAGGTCCCGGAAACGGTGGAGGGCTACCTCGGAACGGGTATCGCCGCGAGCGTGGTGTCGGGCCGGGTGTCCTACACGTTCGGGCTGGAGGGCCCGGCGGTGACGGTGGACACCGCGTGCTCGTCGTCGCTGGTGGCGCTGCACATGGCGGCGCAGGCCCTGCGCCAGGGCGAGTGCACCCTGGCCCTGGCCGGCGGTATCACGGTGATGACGACTCCCGAAGTGTTTGTGGAGTTCAGTCGTCAGCGGGGGCTGGCGGCGGATGGTCGGTGCAAGGCGTTCGCGGCCGGTGCGGATGGCACTGGTTGGGGTGAGGGTGTCGGCGTGCTGGTTCTGGAGCGGCTGTCGGACGCGCGCCGTAACGGCCATGAGGTGCTGGCCGTGGTCCGCGGTACGGCGGTGAACCAGGACGGTGCGAGCAATGGCCTGACCGCCCCGAACGGTCCCTCGCAGCAGCGGGTGATCCGCCAGGCCCTGGCCAATGCGCACCTGTCGGCCGCCGATGTGGATGTGGTGGAGGCGCACGGAACGGGGACGACGCTCGGGGACCCGATCGAGGCGCAGGCGCTGCTGGCGACGTACGGGCAGGGGCGGGAGGCCGAACGGCCGTTGTGGCTGGGTTCGGTGAAGTCCAACATCGGGCACACTCAGGCCGCGGCCGGCGCGGCCGGAGTCATCAAGATGGTCATGGCGATGCGGCATGGTGTGTTGCCGCGAACGTTGCACGTGGATGAGCCGTCGCCGCATGTGGACTGGTCGGCCGGTGCGGTGGAGCTGCTGTCGCAGGAGCGGGACTGGCCTTCGGCGGCCGGTCGGGCGCGGCGTGGTGGTGTGTCGTCGTTCGGTGTGAGCGGGACGAACGCGCACGTGATCATCGAGCAGGCCCCGATCGCCGAGGCGGATGAGCTGGAAGAGCTGGGGGAGCCGGGCGAGTCGGGCGAGTCGGGCGAGCCGGGGACTTCTGCCGCGGGTGTGGTGCCGTGGGTGGTTTCCGGTCGTGGTGAGGGTGCGTTGCGGGCGCAGGCGGAGCGGCTGCGGTCGTTCGTGGACGCTCGGCCCGAGTTGGAGCCGGTTGATGTGGGGTTCTCGCTGGCGACGGCTCGGGCCGCGTTGGAGAACCGCGCGGTCATCGTCGCGGCAGACCGGTCCGGCTTGCTTGATGCCCTGGGTGCTGTGGGTGAGGGCCGTGAGTGGGTTGGTGTGGTGTGTGGTGCCGTTCGTGAGGTTGGTCGGACGGTGTTGGTGTTCCCTGGTCAGGGGTCGCAGTGGGTGGGCATGGGTGCGGAGTTGATGTTGTCTTCGCCGGTGTTCGCGGAGTGGATGCGGCGGTGTGGGGAGGCGTTGGCGCCGTTCGTTGACTGGGATCTGCTTCAAGTCCTGGGTGAGGGCCGTGACTTGGGTCGGGTGGATGTGGTGCAGCCGGTGACGTGGGCGGTGATGGTGTCGCTGGCGGAGTTGTGGCGTTCGGTGGGTGTGGTGCCGGATGCGGTGTTGGGTCACTCGCAGGGTGAGATCGCTGCGGCTGTGGTGGCGGGTGGATTGTCGTTGGAGGATGGTGCGCGGGTGGTGGCGCTGCGTTCGCAGGTCATCGGTCGTGAGCTGGCCGGACGCGGTGGCATGGCGTCCATCGCGCTTCCCGAGGACCAGGTACGCGAACGTCTCGCCACGTCAGGCGAGTTGGGCGTCGCGGCGGTGAACGGTCCGTCTTCGACGGTGGTGTCCGGTGACGCCGACGCGGCGGAGGCGTTTGTCGCAGCCTGCGAGGCGGACGGCGTGCGGGCACGCCGTATCGCGGTGGACTACGCCTCACACTCGGCGCATGTGGAGACCATCGAGCAGGAGCTGCTCACCGTTCTGGAGCCGCTGCGCCCGCAGTCGGGCAACGTTCCGTTCTACTCCACCGTGGAGGACGCCTTCCTCGACACCCAGCGTCTGGATGCGGCGTACTGGTATCGGAATCTGCGGCGTCCGGTGCAGTTCGAGGCCGGTGTGCGGGCCCTGTCGGCGGAGGGTTTCACGACGTTCGTGGAGTCCAGTGCGCACCCGGTTCTCACGGTCGGTGTCCAGGAGACCCTGGACGACGCGGCCACCGACGTCGATGCGGTGGTGACCGGCTCCCTGCGGCGTGACGAAGGCACGCTGCAACGCTTCCTGACTTCCGCCGCCGAGCTGTACGTCACCGGTGTTCCGGTGGACTGGCCGGCGCACTTCGCCCGCACCGGCGCGCGACGCGTCGACCTGCCCACATACGCTTTCCAAGGCCGCCGCTACTGGCCGCGAACGGCTCCGGCGGAGGCCGGCGATGCGCTGTCCTTGGGGCTGGGTTCGGCGCGTCATCCGTTGCTGGGAGCGGCGGTTGAGGTTGCCGGTTCGGACGAGGTGCTGTTCACGGGGCGGTTGTCGCTGCGGTCGCATCCGTGGTTGGCGGATCATGCGGTGGCGGGGACGGTGTTGCTGCCGGGTACGGCGTTTGTGGAGCTTGCGGTGCGGGCCGGTGATGAGGCCGGCTGTGGGCTGGTGGAGGAGCTGACGCTGGAGGCTCCGTTGATCGTGCCCGAGCGCGGCGGTGTCACCCTTCAGCTCGGCCTGGGCGCCGCCGACGGCTCAGGACGCCACACGCTGAGTCTGTACTCCCGAGCCACGGAAGACGGCGAGGGCCCGTGGGTGCGGCATGCCACCGGCACGCTGGCACCCGCCGAGGCCCCCACACCGGCGGGTACCGCGTCCCCTGGGACGGACCTGGCCGTCTGGCCCCCCGCCGATGCCGCCTCGGTACCCGTGGACGACGCATACGAGCGCCTGGCCGCCCTCGGTGTCGACTACGGCCCGGCCTTCCAGGGGCTGCGGGCGGCCTGGCGTCGTGGCGACGAACTGTTCGCCGAGGTGCGGATTCCCGAGGAGGCGGCCGCGGACGCGGCGGCCTTCGCCCTGCACCCCGCCCTGCTGGACGCCGCACTGCAGCCGCTCGGCCTGGACACGCTGCTCCCGGACCCCGAGCCCGGGCGGAGCAGGCGGCCGTTCGTGTGGGGCGGGGTACGTCTTCACGCCACGGGTGCTGACGCGCTGCGGGTGCGTATGGCCAAGGTGGGGGACGAGGCCGTGTCCGTCGTCGTTGCCGATGCCCAGGGGCAGATGGTTGCCTCGGTGGACTCCCTGACCCTTCATCAGGTGGCGGACGAGGAACTCGCTACGGAAGCGGGAGCGGGAGCGGGAGCGGGAGCGGGAGCGCACAACGACTCGCTCTTCCGTTATGACTGGGTCCCGGTCGCCGTACCCCGGACCGGCCCGGCCGTCGGCCGCTGGGTGGTTCTGGGCGCAGGCCCGGCGGCGTACGCGGATCTGGAGGCGCTGGGCGACGCGCTCGCCGCGGGCGAGGAGACCCCGGAGCTGGTCTTCGCCCCGCTGCCGGCCGACACCGACACCGACGCCGACGCTCGGGCAGACGCCGATGCAGGCGCAGATGCCGAGGCGGCCGCAGACGTTGCCGGCGCGGTCCGCAGCGCCGCGCACCGTGCCCTGGAGCTGGTGCGGGCGTGGCTGGCCGACGAGCGGTTCGAGGAGTCCCGGCTGGTGATCGTGGCCCGGCAGGACCTGGTCGGGGCGCCGGTATGGGGGCTCGTCCGCTCGGCGCAGGTGGAGAATCCGGGGCGGTTCGTGCTGCTGGAGACGGATGGCGGACGGGACGCCGGCCCGTATCCGTGGGAGGCGATGGCTGCGGCGGTGGCCACCGGTGAACCGCAGCTCAGGCTTGGTGCCGACGAGGTCACCGCGGCTCGCCTGGCCCGCGTCGAGCAGCCTGCCGACACTCCGGGCGACACTCGGTACGACTCCGACTCCGACTCCGACTCCGACTCCGACTCCGACTCCGCTTCCGACTCCGAAGCCGTCGGCAGGGGTTTCGACCCGAACGGAACGGTCCTGATCACCGGCGCGTCCGGCGGTCTCGCTCGCCTGCTAGCCCGTCACCTGGTGATCGAACGCGGCGCCCGGCACCTGCTGTTGACCAGCCGCCGGGGCCTGGCGGCGGACGGTATGCCCGAGCTGGCGGCCGAGCTCTCCGAGCAGGCCGGGGCGGGTGCCTCGGTCGACGTCGTGGCCTGCGACGTCACCGATCGCCAGGAGCTGGCGAAGGTGCTGGCGGCCATCCCGGCGGACCGTCCGCTCACCGCCGTGGTGCACACCGCGGCCGAGCTGGACGACGGCGTCGTCCAGTCGCTGACCCCCGAGCGGATCGACCGCGTACTGCGACCGAAGGTCGACGGTGCCCTGAATCTGCACGCTCTCACCGAGCACCTCGACCTGGCCGCATTCGTGCTCTTCTCCTCGCTCTCCGGCACTCTCGGCGGCGCCGGGCTGGCGAACTACTCGGCCGCCAACGCCTTCTTGGACGCACTGGCCCGCCACCGCCGCGAGCGCGGCCTGCCCGCCGTATCGCTGGCCTGGGGCCTGTGGGAGCAGCGCAGCGGAATGGCCGGCCGGCTCAGCGACGTCGACCTGGCACGGATGTCCCGCGCCGGCGCCGCGCCCATGACGGCCGAGGAAGGACTGGCACTCTTCGACGCAGCTACGGCGTACGGTGCGGCAAACGGCGAAGCGGTCGTCGTCCCCGCCCGCCTGGACACCGTTGAACTGCGGTCCCAGGCCGCGGCCGGAGTGCTGCCCGCGCTGTTCAGGAGTGTCGTACGCAAGGTGCCGGTGCGCCGCTCCCTCACGGTGTCGGGAGCAGTGGGGGCCCAGGGGGTCGAGGGGTCCGAGAAGCCGGGCAGCACGTTGACCGAGCGGCTGGCGGGCGTTACCAGGTCGGAGCAGGACCGTCTGCTGCTGGAGCTGGTCCGGGAGCAGGCCGCCTCGGTGCTCGGGCACGCCTCCACCGACGAGGTACAGGCGAACCGCGCCTTCAAGGACCTCGGCCTCGACTCGCTGACCGCCGTCGAACTCCGCAACCGGCTCAAGCGCGCGACCGGCCTCCGGTTGGCCCCGACCCTGGTCTTCGACTACCCCACCCCCGTCGCGCTCGCGGAGCGGCTGCGCACCGAGCTGGTGCCGGACGGCCCGGAGACCGAACCGTCCGTGCTGGCGGACCTGGAGCGGCTCGAAGTCGCACTGTCCGAGGTCGCCCCCGACGACTCCGTACGCAGCAAGGTCGCGACGCGCCTGAAGGCCCTGCTCTGGCGGTGGGAGGACACCCGCACCACCGGGAGCGAGGACCGAAGCACCGTGGAAAAGGAGGAGTTCGCCCCCGGTTCGGACGAGGAGATGTTCGCGCTGATCGACGAAGAGTTCGGAGACCTCTGAAGACCGCCGGAAAATCCGGCCTTTCCCAGTCCGGGAAGCCTGGCCCTCATCCGGAGCCTGCTGCCCTGCCCCTTGACTTTCGGCTGTACGAGGACGTGACACAGATGTCGAATATGTCGAAGCCCGATGCCAACGCCGGCTCCCCCGACACCCCGAACATGACCGAGGAAAAGCTCCGCGATTACCTCAAGCGTGTGGTCGGCGATCTGCGCCAGGCCCGACGCCGACTGAGCGAGGCGGAGGCGAAGGACCACGAGCCGATCGCCATCGTCGCGATGAGCTGCCGCTTCCCCGGTGACGTGCGCTCTCCGGAAGAGCTGTGGCGACTGGTCCGCGAGGGCGGCGACGCGATCACCGCATTTCCCGACGACCGTGGCTGGGACGTCGAGTCGCTGTACGACCCGGACCCGGAGCACTCGGGCACGTCATATGTACGCGAGGGCGGTTTTCTGCACGACGCGGCGGAATTCGACCCGGGATTCTTCGGCATTTCGCCGCGTGAGGCGCTGGCGATGGATCCGCAGCAGAGGCTGCTGCTGGAGACGTCGTGGGAGGCGTTCGAGCGGGCCGGCATCGACCCGCAGTCCCTGCGCGGTTCGCGGACGGGAGTGTTCGTCGGATCCAATTACCAGGACTACGCCACCCGCCTGCCCGAGGTGCCTGAGGAGGCCGAGGGCCACATCGGGATCGGCAATACGGCGAGCGTGGTGTCGGGCCGGGTGTCCTACACGTTCGGGCTGGAGGGCCCGGCGGTGACGGTGGACACCGCGTGCTCGTCGTCGCTGGTCGCACTGCACCTGGCGTGCCACGCGCTGCGGCAGGGCGACTGCACGATGGCGCTGGCCGGTGGCATCTCCGTGATGTCCTCGCCCGCTTCCTACATCGAGTTCAGCAGGCAGCGGGGGCTCGCGCCGGACGCGCGGGTCAAGGCGTTCGGAGCGGACGCGGACGGTACGGCGCTGTCCGAGGGCGTCGGCCTGCTCGTCGTGGAGCGGCTGTCGGACGCGCGGCGCAACGGCCATCCGGTGCTTGCGGTGGTGCGCGGCAGCGTCATCAACCAGGACGGTGCGAGCAATGGTCTGACGGCCCCCAACGGCCCGTCCCAGGAGCGCGTCATCCGCCAGGCACTGGCCAACGCGCGCCTCACCCCGGACCAGGTGGACGTGGTGGAGGCGCACGGAACGGGGACGACGCTGGGCGACCCGATCGAGGCGCAGGCGCTGCTGGCGACGTACGGGCAGGGGCGGGACAGCGGACAGCCGCTGTGGCTGGGTTCGGTGAAGTCCAACATCGGGCACACCCAGGCCGCGGCCGGCGCGGCCTCTGTGATGAAGATGATCATGGCATTCGGTGAGGCGACGCTGCCGCGCACGCTGCACGCGGACGAGCCCTCGCACCGCATCGACTGGTCGGCCGGTGCGGTGGAGCTGCTGAAGGAGGAGCGGGCCTGGCCGTCGTCGCCGGATCGGGTGCGGCGTGTTGGTGTCTCCTCGTTCGGGATCAGCGGCACCAACGCCCACCTTGTGCTGGAGGAGCCTCCGGTGGTGGAGACGGAGGCGGAAGCGGAGGCGGGGGAGTCGGAGCGGCGGACGGCCGGCGTTCCGGGCGTGGTGCCGTGGGTGGTTTCCGGTCGTGGTGAGGGTGCGTTGCGGGCGCAGGCGGAGCGGCTGCGGTCGTTTGTGGACGCTCGGCCCGAGTTGGAGCCGGTGGATGTGGGATTCTCGCTGGCGACGGCTCGGGCCGCGTTGGAGAACCGCGCGGTCATCGTCGCGGTAGACCGGTCCGGTTTGCTTGATGCCCTGGGTGCTGTGGCTCGCGGTGAGGGCCGGGAGTCGGCTGGTGTGGTGTGTGGTGCCGTTCGTGAGGTTGGTCGGACGGTGTTGGTGTTCCCTGGTCAGGGTTCGCAGTGGGTGGGCATGGGTGCGGAGTTGATGTCCTCTTCGCCGGTGTTCGCGGGGTGGATGCGGCGGTGTGGGGAGGCGTTGGCGCCGTTCGTTGACTGGGATCTGCTTCAAGTCTTGGGCGAGGGCCGTGACTTGGATCGGGTGGATGTGGTGCAGCCGGTGACGTGGGCGGTGATGGTGTCGCTGGCGGAGTTGTGGCGTTCGGTGGGTGTGGTGCCGGATGCGGTGTTGGGTCATTCGCAGGGTGAGATCGCTGCTGCTGTGGTGGCGGGTGGTTTGTCGTTGGAGGATGGTGCGCGGGTGGTGGCGCTGCGTTCGCAGGTCATCGGTCGTGAGCTGGCCGGTCGTGGCGGTATGGCGTCCATCGCGCTTCCTGAGGCGGAGGTTCGGGAGCGGCTGAAGGCGGAGGCCGGGCTCGGCGTCGCAGCCGTCAACGGGCCCATGTCCACGGTCATTTCGGGCGATGCGACTGCTGTGGAGGCGTTTGTCGCCGCCTGCGAGGCGGACGACGTGCGGGCACGCCGCATCCCGGTGGACTACGCCTCGCACTCGGCGCACGTGGAGACCATCGAGCACGAGCTTCTGGTGAAGCTCGGATCCGTACGGCCGCAGTCGGGCAGCGTCCCGTTCTACTCCACCGTGGAGGGCGCTTTCCTCGACACGCAGCATCTGGATGCGGCGTACTGGTATCGGAACCTGCGGCGTCCGGTCCAGTTCGAGGCCGGTATTCGGGCGTTGTCGGCGGACGGTTTCACGACGTTCGTGGAGTCCAGTGCGCACCCGGTTCTCACGGTCGGTGTCCAGGAGACCCTGGACGACGCGCCCACCGACGTCGTCGTAACCGGCTCCCTACGCCGCGACGAAGGCACCCTGGAGCGTTTCCTGACCTCGGCCGCCGAGCTGTACGTCACCGGTGTCCAGGTGGACTGGCCGGCGCTCTTCGCCCACACCGGCGCCCGACGCGTCGACCTGCCCACATACGCCTTCCAACGCGAGCGCTACTGGCTGGAAGCCCCGGTGTCGACGACTCCGGCAGCGACGGCCGCTCTCGCCACGGGGGATGTCGTGGACGGCCGTTTCTGGGCGGCCGTTGAGGCGGAGGACTGGGCATCGCTGGGCGGGGCGCTGGAGCTTGACGGGGATGCGCCGCTGAGCGCGGTGCTGCCCGCGTTGGCGTCCTGGCGCCGTGAGCGGCAGCGCGCGTCGACGGTGGAGAGCTGGCGCTACCGCGTGACGTGGAAGCCGCTGCCCGATGCCCCTCGCTCGACCCCCCTCGCGGGCACGTGGCTGGTCGTGGTCCCGGCCGGGCATGCCGAGTCGGCGGCGGTGACCGGTGCGGTGGCGGCGCTGGCTGAAGGTGGCGCGGAGGTCGACCAGTTGGAGCTGAGCGCGGTCGGCGCCGATCGTGCTGCCTGGCGTGCCCGTATCGAGGAGTGGCTCGCCGCCTCGCAGGCCGAGGGCAGGCCCCTGGCCGGTGTGCTCTCGCTCCTCGCACTGGACGAGCGTCCTCATGCCGACCACGCGGCGATGTCCGCCGGCGTGGCGGGGACGCTGGCGCTGGTACAGGCACTGGACGAAGCGGGCGTCTCGGCCCGCCTGTGGCTGGGAACTCGGGGCGCGGTGTCGGTCGGCGGCACGGACCCGCTGCTGAGCGCCGTCCAGGCCCAGGTCTGGGGCCTGGGCCGGGTGGCCGCCCTGGAGCTGCCGGAGCGCTGGGGCGGCCTGGTGGACCTGCCCGAGGCGTGGGACGGCCGGGCCGGCGCGCGGCTGTGCGCGGTGCTGGCCGGCAGGCCGGCGGACGAGGACCAGGTGGCTGTACGGCCCTCGGGCGTGTTCGCCCGCCGTCTCGTACGGGCTCCGCTGGCGGAAGCGGCCGAGGCGTACGGGACCGAGACGGCCTGGCGGACCCGTGGCACGGCCTTGGTCACCGGAGGCACCGGGGCACTCGGCCCGCATATCGCCCGCTGGCTCGCGGACAACGGCGCCGAGCATGTGGTGCTCGTCAGCCGGCGCGGCGCCGCGGCACCGGGCATGGCCGAGCTGCGGGACGAACTCGCCACCGAGGGCGTCCGTCTGACCGCGTCCGCCTGTGACGTCGCGGACCGCGACGCGCTCGCCGCGCTCCTGGCCGGACTGGCCGCGGACGGCGACACCGTACGTACCGTCATCCACGCCGCCGCCTTCATCGAGCTGGCCGCGCTGACCGAGGCGGACCCCGCCGAGTTCGCCGAGGTGCTCGCCGCCAAGGTCGCCGGCGCGGCCCACCTGGACGCCCTGCTCGACCAGGGCGACCTGGACGCCTTCGTCCTCTTCTCCTCCATCGCCGGGGTCTGGGGCAGCGGCGACCACGGCGCGTACGCCGCGGCCAATGCCTTCCTCGACGCCCTCGCCGAACAGCGCCGCGCCCGGGGCCTCCCCGCCAGCTCCATCGCCTGGGGCGTCTGGGACGTATGGGACCCCGAGCGGCTGCCGGAAGGTGTCAAGCCCGAGCAGCTCCAGGCGCGCGGGCTGCCGTTCCTCGACCCGGACACCGCGTTCTCCGCGCTGCGCCAGGTCCTCGCGCACGACGAGGCTTGCGTCACCGTCGCCGATGTGGACTGGGACCGTTTCGTTCCGGTCTTCACCTCGGCGGGGCCGCGTCCGCTGCTCGGCGGCGTCCCCGAGGCGCAGCAAGCGATCGACGGAAGCAACACCCCCGCGGGCGGGGTCGGCGGCAACACCGGCGCCCCGACCGACGCCGCCCCCTCGCCGCTGCGCGACCGCCTGTCCGGACAGGCGCCCGCCGAGCGCCACGCCGTACTGCTCGAACTGGTCCGTACGCAGGCGGCATCGGTCCTCGGCCACGCCTCGCCCGAGGCCGTGGCACCCACGCGGGCCTTCCGGGACCTGGGCTTCGACTCCCTCACCGCCGTCGAGCTGCGCAATCGCCTCAAGAACGCCACCGGCCTGCGCCTCCCGGCCACGCTGATCTTCGACTACCCCTCTCCCACCGTCCTCGCCGGCTTCCTGCACGACGAGATCCTCGGCACGGACCAGGACTCCGTCGCCGCCGCGCCGGCACCGGCCGCTCTCCCCGCACCCGACGACGATCCGATCGTGATCGTGGGGATGGCTTGCCGTTTCCCCGGCGAGGTCCGGTCTCCGGAGGACCTGTGGGAGCTGCTGGTCCGCGGCGGCGATGTGATCTCGGAGCTGCCGACCGACCGGGGCTGGGACATCGAATCGCTCTACGACCCGGACCCGGAACGGCCGGGCAAGACGTACACCCGCCATGGTGGCTTCCTGCACGACGCGGCCGACTTCGACGCCGCGTTCTTTGGAATCAACCCGCGTGAGGCGCTGGCGATGGACCCGCAGCAGAGGCTGCTGCTGGAGACGTCGTGGGAGGCGTTCGAGCGGGCCGGCATCGACCCGCAGTCCCTGCGCGGCAGCAGCACCGCGGTCTTCGCCGGAGTCAGCTACCACGATTACGGCTCGCGTCTCCAGGAGACCCCCGAGGGCGTCGAGGGCTACCTGGGCACGGGCAACACGGCGAGCATCGCCTCCGGCCGGGTCTCCTACCTCCTCGGTCTGGAGGGCCCCGCGGTCACCCTGGACACCGGATGCTCGTCGTCGCTGGTCGCGCTGCATCTGGCGGCGCAGTCGCTGCGCCAGGGCGAGTCCTCGCTGGCCCTGGCCGGCGGCGCGTCGGTCATGGCCGTACCCACCTCTTTCACCGAGTTCAGCCGGCAGCGCGGGCTGTCCGTCGACGGCCGGTGCCGGGCGTTCTCGGCGGACGCGGACGGCATGGGCATGGCCGAAGGCGCGGCCATGCTGCTGCTGGAGCGGCTGTCGGACGCGCGACGCAACGGCCACCCCGTGCTCGCCGTGGTGCGCGGCACCGCGATGAACCAGGACGGTGCGAGCAACGGTCTGACCGCCCCGAACGGTCCCTCGCAACAGCGGGTGATCCGGCAGGCACTGGCCAACGCACGCCTCACCCCGGACCAGGTGGACGCGGTGGAGGCGCACGGTACGGGCACCCGGCTCGGTGACCCGATCGAGGCGCAGGCGCTGCTGGCGACGTACGGGCAGGGACGGGATGGCGAACGGCCGTTGTGGCTGGGTTCGGTGAAGTCCAACATCGGGCACACTCAGGCCGCGGCCGGCGCGGCCGGAGTCATCAAGATGGTCAAGGCCCTGGAAAACGGGCGGTTGCCCCGCACCCTGCACGCGGCCGAACCGACACCGCAGGTGGACTGGTCGGCCGGTGCGGTGGAGTTGCTGACGGAGGAGCGGGCCTGGGCGTCGTCGCCGGATCGGGTGCGGCGTGTTGGTGTCTCCTCGTTCGGGATCAGCGGCACCAACGCCCACCTTGTGCTGGAGGAGCCTCCGGTGGCGGAGGCGGGAGAGCCGGAGCAGCCGGGGGAGCAGCGCATTTCCGCTCCGGAGGTGGTGCCGTGGGTGATTTCGGGCCGAGGCGACGGCGCGGTGCGCGCGCAGGCGGAACGACTGCGGTCCTACGTGGCGGCCCGGCCCGAACTGGAGCCGGCCGATGTGGGGCTCTCGCTGGCAAGGTCACGGTCGGCTTTTGAGCGGCGTGCGGTGGTGCTCGGCGCTGACCGGTCCGGTTTGCTTGATGCCCTGGGTGCGGTGGCTCGTGGTGAGGGCCGTGAGTGGGCTGGTGTGGTGTGTGGTGCCGTTCGTGAGGTTGGTCGGACGGTGTTGGTTTTCCCTGGTCAGGGGTCGCAGTGGGTGGGCATGGGCGCGGAGTTGATGTCCTCTTCGCCGGTGTTCGCGGGGTGGATGCGGCGGTGTGGGGAGGCGTTGGCGCCGCTCGTGGACTGGGACCTGCTCCAAGTCCTGGGTGAGGGCCGTGACTTGGATCGGGTGGATGTGGTCCAGCCGGTGACGTGGGCGGTGATGGTGTCGCTCGCGGAGTTGTGGCGTTCGGTGGGTGTGGTGCCGGATGCGGTGATGGGTCACTCGCAGGGTGAGATCGCTGCGGCTGTGGTGGCGGGTGGACTGTCGTTGGAGGATGGAGCGCGGGTGGTGGCGCTGCGTTCGCAGGTCATCGGTCGTGAGCTGGCCGGACGCGGTGGCATGGCGTCCATCGCGCTTCCTGAGGCGGAGGTGCGGGAGCGCCTGAAGGCGGCGGCCGGACTGGGCGTCGCAGCCGTCAACGGGCCCATGTCCACGGTCGTTTCGGGCGACGCGACTGCCGTGGAGGCGTTTGTCGCCGCCTGTGAGGCGGACGACGTGCGGGCACGCCGCATCCCGGTGGATTACGCGTCGCATTCGGCGCATGTGGAGGCCATTGAGCAGGAGCTGCTCACCGTTCTGGAGCCGCTGCGCCCACAGTCGGGACGCGTCCCCTTCTACTCCACCGTGGAGGACGCCTTCCTCGACACTCAACGTCTGGACGCGGCGTACTGGTATCGGAACCTGCGGCGTCCGGTCCAGTTCGAGGCCGGTATCCGTGCCCTGTCGGCGGAGGGTTTCACGACGTTCGTGGAGTCCAGTGCGCACCCCGTGCTGACCGTCGGCGTCCAGGAAACCCTGGACGACGCGCCCACCGACGTCGTCGTAACCGGCTCCCTCCGGCGTGACGAAGGCACCCTGGAACGCTTCCTGACCTCGGCCGCTGAGCTGTACGTCACCGGTGTCCAGGTGGACTGGCCGGCACTCTTCGCCCACACCGGCGCCCGACGCGCCGACCTGCCCACATACGCCTTCCAACGCGAGCGCTACTGGCTGGAAGCCCCCGCTTCGACCGTCGCCGACATGACGGCTGCCGGCCTGGTGACCGCGGACCACCCCTTCCTGGGGGCGGCGGTTGAGGTTGCGGGTTCGGATGAGGTGCTGTTCACGGGGCGGTTGTCGCTTCGGTCGCATCCGTGGTTGGCGGATCATGCGGTGGCGGGGACGGTGTTGTTGCCAGGCACGGCGTTTGTGGAGCTTGCGGTGCGGGCCGGTGATGAGGCCGGCTGCGGGTTGGTTGAGGAGCTGACGCTGGAGGCTCCGTTGATCGTGCCTGAGCGCGGTGGTGTGGCCCTCCAGGTCGGCCTGGGCGCCGCCGACGCCTCAGGACGCCGCACGCTGAGCGTCCACTCACGTGCGAGGGCCGACGAGCGCGGCCCATGGGTACGGCACGCCACCGGCACGCTGGCACCCGCCGAGGCCCCCACACCGGCGGGTGCCCCGCCCGCCGGGACGGACCTGGCCATCTGGCCCCCGGTCGGCGCCGAACCGGTAGCGATCGACGGCTACTACGACCGGCTCGCCGCACAGGGATACGGATACGGCCCGGCCTTCCACGGGCTGCGGGCGGCCTGGCGGCGCGGCGACGAACTGTTCGCCGAGGTACAGCTTCCCGAGGAGGCGGCCGCGGACGCGGGAGCCTTCGGCCTGCACCCCGCGCTGCTGGACGCCGCAC
Source organism: Streptomyces sp. NPDC031210 (assembly GCF_055570395.1). Classification (NCBI taxonomy): domain Bacteria; kingdom Bacillati; phylum Actinomycetota; class Actinomycetes; order Kitasatosporales; family Streptomycetaceae; genus Streptomyces; species Streptomyces sp. NPDC031210. The sequence goes on along the minus strand of NZ_JBVIHH010000033.1, from coordinate 6,873 downwards.
TGCACACCCTGGGCCTGGGCGCCGTTCCCGACGTGGGCGAGGGGCGGGCACGCCTGCCGTTCTCCTGGAGCGGGGTGTCACTCCACCTGACGGGTGCCGCCGCGCTGCGCGTACGGGTCACGCCGCTGGGCGAGGACACCGTTTCGGTGGCGGTCGCGGACCCCACGGGCGCCCCGGTGGCGGCCATCGAGTCGCTGGTCACCCGGCCGGTTTCAACGGAGCTGCTGCGGGCCGCGAGTTCGCCCGTACGCGACGCGATGTTCGCGGTGGACTGGATCCCGTTCCCGACGGCCGGCACCCCGCACGACAGCCCTCGCTGGGCCGTCCTGGGCAGTGAGGTGTCCGAGGTGGTGGCCGCGCTGGAAGGCTCTGGAGCGGCCGTGGTGTCCCACGCCGACCTGGCTGCTCTCGGCGCCGCTCAGGAGCAGTCGTCGCACGGCGTTCCGGACGTGGTGGTCTTCCCGTGTGCGGCCGGAGCCGGCGGTGCCGCGGGTCTCGCCGAGGCCCCGCTCGCCGACGCCACCCACGCCGCGCTGCACCGGACGCTGACACTGGTCCAGGAGTGGCTGGCCGATGAGCGTTTCGCCTCGTCGCGGCTGGTCGTACTCACCCGAGGCGCGGTCGCGGCCACCCCCGACGACAAGGAGCTCGACCTTCCTCATGCCGCCGTCTGGGGGTTGTTGCGCTCGGCGCAGTCGGAGCATCCGGGGCGGTTCGTGCTGGTGGATGTGGACGGTGAGGCGGTGTCCTTGGGGGCCCTGCCCTCCGCTGTGGCTTGTGGTGAGTCGCAGGTCGCGGTGCGTGGGGGTGAGTTGCGGGTGCCGCGTGTGGTGCGGGCGCAGGTTTCGACCGCTGTACCCGACAGTCCCTGGGGTGAGGGCGCGGTGCTGGTGACGGGTGCGTCGGGCCTGCTGGGCGGTCTGGTGGTTCGCCACTTGGTGGCGCATCACGGGGTGCGTCGGGTGGTGTTGGTATCGCGTCGTCCCGCTGATGAACTCGCGGCTGGGGTGCGTGACTTGGGTGTCGAGGCGTTCGTGGTGGCGTGTGATGTGGCGGATCGTGAGGCGTTGGCGGGGGTGTTCGCGGCGCATGAGGTGTCGGGGGTGGTGCATGCGGCGGGTGTGTTGGACGACGGTGTGGTGGAGTCGTTGTCTTCGGGGCGTGTTGATGGGGTGCTGCGGCCGAAGGTGGATGGGGCGGTGGTGTTGGATGAGTTGACGCGTGGGTTGCCGGGTGTGCGGGCGTTTGTGTTGTTCTCGTCGGCTGCGGGGTCGTTGGGTGGTCCGGGGCAGGGGAGTTATGCGGCGGCGAATGCGTTTTTGGACGCGTTGGCGCAGCGGCGGCGGGCGGAGGGGTTGCCCGCCACCTCCCTGGGCTGGGGCCTGTGGGAAGAGCGCAGTGGGCTGACCGGCCACCTTGGCCGCGCCGATCTGCACCGCATGTCGCGGGTGGGCATCGCCCCGATGACCTCGCAGGAAGGGCTGGCACTGTTCGACGCGGCCTGCGCGGCGGACGAGCCGCGGCTGCTGCCGATGCGACTGGAAACCTCCGCGTTGCGCGCGCTGGCCGCCTCCGGATCCGTACCGCCGCTGCTGAGCGGGCTCGTACGGACCCACGTCCGCCGTACCGCGGCCGACGGCGCGGACACGGCGAACGCGAACGGGGCGGTGTCGCTGCGCGATCGGCTGAGCAAGGTCTCCGCGGCGGAGCGGGCCCGCGCGCTGGAGGACCTGGTCGTCGCCCAGGTGGCGTCCGTACTCGGGCACACGTCCGTGGCGGCGATCGAGCCCGGCCGGCCGTTCAAGGAGCTGGGCTTCGACTCGCTGACCGCGGTCGAGCTGCGCAACCGCCTCAAGAACGCCACCGGTCTGCGCCTGCCGGCCACCCTCGTGTTCGACCATCCGACGCCCGACGCCATCGCCGTCCACCTGGGGATCAAGCTCTTCCCCGAGGCGGCGGACATCGCTGACGGTGCTGGCGAGGGCGAGCGGGGGGCCACGGTCGAGCATCCGGAACGGTCCCGGGACCTTACGGACTCGATCGACGCGATGGACATCGACCACCTCGTGAGCCTGGCCCTCGACAGCAAGGACACCTGACCGGGCCGGGGCGCCCCTCCCCCCCGAATCCCCCCTGACCCTCTTCGACGTCCGATCGCAAGCGGAACGCGGAACGTGGAGTACGAGATGACCAACCCTGACGAGAAGGTCGTCGCCGCCCTGCGAGCCTCCCTCAAGGAGACCGAGCGGCTGCGGCAGCACAACCGTGAACTCGTCGACCGCGCCCGGGAGCCGATCGCGATCGTCGCGATGAGCTGCCGCTACCCCGGCGGCGTACGGACCCCGGAGGACCTGTGGCGCTTGGTGGCCGAGGACCAGGACGCGGTCTCGGCGTTCCCCGCCGACCGCGGCTGGAATCCCGACTCCCTCAGCGGCCAGGGCGGGTTCGTCCACGATGCGGCGGACTTCGACGCCGCGTTCTTCGGGATCTCGCCGCGTGAGGCGCTGGCGATGGATCCGCAGCAGCGGCTGCTGCTGGAGACGTCCTGGGAGGTTCTGGAGCGGGCGGGGATGGATCCCCGGTCGCTGCGGGGCAGCCGTACGGGGGTCTTCACCGGCGTGATGTACCACGACTACGCCGACCTCGTGCTCCGGTCCCCGGACGCGGTCGAGGGCTATGTGTACAACGGCAGTGCGGGCAGTATCGCCTCGGGCCGGGTGTCGTACGCGCTGGGGCTGGAGGGCCCGGCCGTGACGGTGGACACGGCGTGTTCGTCGTCGCTGGTGGCGATGCATCTGGCAGCCCAGGCGCTGCGCACCGGCGAGTGCACCCTCGCACTGGCCGGCGGCGCCGCGGTGATGTCCACGCCGGTGCTGTTCGACGAGTTCGCGCGGGGGCAGGGCATCGGTCTGGCGTCCGACGGGCGCTGCAAGGCGTTCGCGGACAGCGCGGACGGCACCAATCTCTCCGAGGGCGTGGGCGTACTGCTGCTGGAGCGGCTCTCGGACGCGCGCCGCAACGGCCACCCGGTGCTGGCCGTGGTGCGCGGCAGCGCCGTCAACCAGGACGGCGCCAGCAACGGCCTGACCGCGCCCAACGGACCCGCCCAGGAGCGGGTCATCCGACAGGCCCTCGCCCAGGCTCGGCTGACCTGCGCCGATGTGGACGCCGTCGAGGCGCACGGCACCGGCACCGCGCTCGGCGACCCCATCGAGGCCCAGGCGCTGCTGGAGACGTACGGCCAGCAGCGCGAGGGCCAACGGCCGTTGTGGCTGGGCTCGTTGAAGTCCAACATCGGGCACACCCAGGCGGCGGCCGGGGTGGGCGGTGTGATGAAGATGGTGCTGGCCCTGCGGCACGGTGTCCTGCCCAGGACGCTGCATGTGGACCGGCCGTCCCGGCATGTGGACTGGTCGGCGGGCGCGGTGTCCCTGCTGACCGAGCGGATTCCCTGGCCGGAGACGGGACGGCCGCGCCGCGCCGGGGTCTCCTCCTTCGGCGTCAGCGGGACCAACGCGCACGTCATCCTCGAACAGGCCCCTGAGGAACAGGCCCCTGAGGAGCAGGCCCCGGACGGACAGGCGCCGGAAGGGCAGGCATCCAAGGAACCGGAAGGACAGGGCAGCAAGGCACCGGAAGGACAGGCCCCCAAGGCCAAGGCGAAGGAGGCGGCAGAACCGGAGACCGCGCGTCCGGCTCCGGACGAGGCCGGCGCTGCCGGTGCGCTCCCCATCCCCTGGGTGCTGTCGGCCCGCTCCGAGACCGCCCTGCGCGCCCAGGCAGCCCGGTTGCGCACCCACCTGGCCACCCAGAACACCCACGGCCCGCGCGCGACCGGCCTCGCCCTGGCCACGACCCGCACCGCCTTCGAGCACCGGGCGGTGCTGCACTCCGGCGGCCCCGGCGGGCTCTCCGCGGCGCTCGACGCCCTCGCCGAGGGCGGGTCCGCGCCGTCCATGGTGCGCGGGCAGGGCCGCCGCGAAGGCCGTACGGCCTTCCTGTTCACCGGTCAGGGCAGCCAGTACCCGGGCATGGGATGCCACCTGTACGAAACCAGCCCGGCGTTCGCCACGGCGCTGGACGAGGTCGTCGGACACCTCGACCCGCACCTCGAACGGCCGCTGCTCGCCGTCCTGTTCGCCGACCCCGAGTCTCCCGAAGCGGAGTGGATCGACCGGACCCGCTACACCCAGGCCGGGCTCTTCGCCATCGAGGTCGCGCTTTTCCGGCTGGTGGAGGGCTGGGGGCTGCGCCCCGACGCGCTGCTGGGCCACTCCATCGGTGAGCTGGCCGCCGCGCACGTCGCCGGGGTGTTCGACCTTGCCGATGCCTGCCGGCTGGTGGCCGCGCGCGGACGGCTGATGCAGGACCTGCCCGCGGGCGGCGCGATGGTGTCCGTACGGGCCGGCGAGGACGAGGTACGGCCGTTGCTCGCCGGACAAGAGGACAGTGTGGGCATCGCGGCCGTCAACGGGCCACGGTCCGTCGTCGTGTCCGGCGACGAGCCCGCGGTCCTCGCCGTGGCCGCCGAGCTGGCCGGCCGCGGCCACCGCACCAAGCGGCTCAACGTCAGCCATGCCTTCCACTCCCCGCGCATGGACCCGATGCTGCGCGAATTCCGGCGCGTCGCGGACACGGTGGAGTTCCACCCGCCGCGCACACCCGTGATCTCCAACGTGACCGGCCGTACGGCCACGGCGGAGGAGCTGTGCGCACCGGAGTACTGGGTGCGGCACATCCGGCAAGCGGTGCGCTTCGGCGACGGTGTCCGGGCGCTGCGCGAGCACGGCGTCGGCACGTACCTGGAGCTCGGACCGGGCGGGGTGCTGTGCGCCATGGGCCAGGAGGCCCTCGGTGACCGGCCCGTGGAGTCGGCGGGCGGCTCGGCCTTCACCGCGACGCTGCGGCGCGGGCGCCCCGAGCCGCAGTCGGTGCTGGAGGCCGTCGCCGCGGCGTTCGTCCGTGGTGCGGACGTCGACTGGTCCGCGTACTTCGGTGACGGAGAGGGGCCGGAGCGGCGAGTGGACCTGCCCACGTACGCGTTCCAGCGGCAGCGCTACTGGCCGAGGAGCCCCCTCGCCCACGCCGGGGATGCGGCATCCCTCGGCTTGGAGGACGCGGCACACCCGCTGCTCGGCGCCGTGGTCGAGGCTCCCGAATCCGGCGAACTGGTCTTCACCGGCCGGCTGTCGCTCGCCGCGCAGCCCTGGCTGGCCGATCACACGGTCCTGGGCAGCGCCGTGCTGCCGGGCAGCGCCCTGGTGGAACTGGCGCTTCGCGGCGGCGAGCGGGCCGGGTGCGATCTTCTCGACGAGCTGACGCTGGAAACCCCCGTCGTGCTGCCCGCCGACGGGGGACTCCACCTCAGGCTTCTGATCGGGCCCGCCGACCCGGCCGGGCGCCGCACGCTCACCGTGCACTCCCGGCCGGACGGTGACACGGCGGCCGACTCGCCGTGGACGCGCCACGCCGGCGGCATCCTCATGACGGCGGCGGCCGACGGGCGGCGACCGCAGCCGTTCGCGGCGGCTGCCTGGCCGCCGCCGGACGCCGAGCCGCTCGATGTGACCGAGTGGTACCGGCAGGCCGGCGAGGCCGGCGTCGCCTACGGCCCGGCCTTCCAGGGGCTGCGGGCGGCCTGGCGGCGCGCCGACGAGGTGTTCGCCGAGGTGGTCCTGCCGCCCGAGGCCGACGCCGCCACCGGGGACGCCGACCGGTACGGGCTGCACCCGGCGCTGCTCGACGCCGCCCTCCAGACCGTCGGCCTCGCCCCGGCCGTGGTGGGCGAGGAGGCCCGTCCCCGCATGCCGTTCGCATGGCGCGGCGTGCGGCTGTACGCCACCGGCGCGCGCACACTGCGCGTCCGGCTGGCCCTCCTTGCCCAGGACAGGACCGAGGGCACGGCCAAGGGCACGGCCACGGACGACAGCTCCGCCGGTGCCACGATCACCCTCGACGTCGCCGACGCCGCGGGAGCGCCGGTCGCCTCGATTGACTCCCTGGCGCTGCGCCCGGTCACCGTCAACCAGATGGACGGCGCACGGAACGCGGTACGCGACGCGTTGTACCGCGTGACCTGGCACCCGCTGACCGAGGGGAGCGCCCGGACTCCCGATGAACGGACGCCGAGCTGGGCCGTGATCGGCGACGACCACGACCACGACCACAACCACGACGACGACCACCTGGGGTACGCCGCCGCGCTCCCTGGCGCCGAACGCAGCGTGGACCTCGCCTCGCTGACCAACGTGCCCGACGTGGTCGTCGTGCCCTGCTCGGGAGAGCTGCGTCCCGCGCTGCACCGAACGCTGGCTCTGGTCCAGGAGTGGCTGGCCGATGAGCGTTTCGCCTCGTCCCGGCTGGTCGTGCTGACTCGGGGAGCCGTCGCGGCCGGGCCGGAGGAGAACGTGCCCGGGCTGGCGCACGCACCGGTGTGGGGGTTGTTGCGCTCGGCGCAGTCGGAGCATCCGGGGCGGTTCGTGCTGGTGGATGTGGATGGTGAGGCGGTGTCCCTGGGCGCGCTGCCCTCCGCTGTGGCTTGTGGTGAGTCGCAGGTCGCGGTGCGTGGGGGTGAGTTGCGGGTGCCGCGTGTGGTGCGGGCGCAGGTGCCGGTCGCCGTACGCGACGGTGTCTGGGGTGAGGGCGCGGTGCTGGTGACGGGTGCGTCGGGCCTGCTGGGTGGTCTGGTGGTTCGCCACTTGGTGGCGCATCACGGGGTGCGTCGGGTGGTGTTGGTATCGCGTCGTCCCGCTGATGAACTCGCGGCTGGGGTGCGTGGCTTGGGTGTCGAGGCGTTCGTGGTGGCGTGTGATGTGGCGGATCGTGAGGCGTTGGCGGGGGTGTTCGCGGCGCATGAGGTGTCGGGGGTGGTGC
>NZ_JBVIHH010000032.1:0-23450 GCF_055570395.1 Streptomyces sp. NPDC031210 | reverse complement strand
TCCTCGCCACCCGACTCACCAGCCGCATCCGCACCACCCTCAACACCGAACTCACCGTCCGCGACCTCTTCGAAGCACCCACCGTCGCCACCCTCGCCACCCGCCTCCACCACACCACCGAAGCACGCACCCCACTCACACCCAAAGAACGACCCGAACGCGTACCCCTGTCGTTCGCGCAACAACGCCTCTGGTTCCTGCACCAGTTGGAGGGCCCCAGCGCGACCTACAACGTGCCACTTCTGTTGCGACTCACCGGTGAACTGAACATCGATGCGCTGCGTGAGGCGATCCATGACCTCACCGAGCGGCACGAAACGCTGCGCACCGTCTTCCCCGAGCACGACGGCACGCCCTACCAGCACGTCCTGCACGGCAACGCCGCCCGGCCGAAGGTCGAGGTGGTCACGACCGACGCCTCAGCTCTCGCCAAGCACATCGCCACCGCCGCTCGACAGACCTTCCGCCTGACCGATGAACTTCCCTTCCGGGCGTGGGTGTTCACCAGCGGGCCCAGCGAGCACACCCTGCTGATCCTGGCCCACCACATCGCCAGCGACGGCTGGTCCATGGGACCGATCGCCCACGACCTGTCCACCGCCTACGCGGCACGCGTCGACGGCACCAGCCCCCAGTGGGCTCCGCTGCCCGTGCAGTACGCCGACTACACCCTCTGGCAGCAAGAGGTCCTGGGCGACGAGAGCGACCCGCAGAGCCTCATCTCCGGTCAGGTCGACTACTGGCAGAAGCAACTGGCCGGCCTTCCCCACCTGCTGGAACTTCCCACCGACCGGCCCCGGCCGGCCCAGGCCAGTTACCAGGGCGACAGTGTTCCGTTCGCCTGGGACACCGATCTCCACCACGGCATCACCCGCCTGGCGCGCGAACACCAAGCCAGCGTCTTCATGGTCGTCCAAACAGCACTCGCAACCCTCCTGACCCGACTCGGCGCCGGCACGGACATCCCGATCGGCTCCCCCATCGCCGGACGCAACGACGACGCGCTCGACGACCTCGTCGGTTTCTTCATCAACACCCTCGTGCTACGCACCGACACCTCGGGCAACCCCACCTTCGCCGAACTCCTCGGACGAGTACGGGAAACGGACCTCGCCGCCTACACCCACCAGGACATCCCCTTCGAGCGCCTCGTGGAGATCGTCAACCCCACACGCTCCCTCGCATACAACCCCCTCTTCCAGGTGATGCTGAGCTTCGAGGCCACCGGCGCCGATGTGCCGATCGCGGGGCTCGACAGCCGCCTGGAGCAGGTGGATGCCAAGACCTCGAAGCTCGACATGGAGTTCGTGCTGGAGGAGGCGCTGACGGCTGACGGTGCGCCCGCCGGTATGGCGGGGTCGCTGGACTTCGCCACGGACCTGTTCGACCGGCAGACCGCCGAAGCCATGGCCGTCCGACTGGAACGCCTGCTCCGAGCAGTCGTCGAAGACGCCTCCCAGCCGATCGCCGACCTGGACATCCTCTCCACGCAGGAACGCGACACCCTGCTGGAGACCTGGCCCACCGCAGTACGCCAACTGCCGGACGGAGAAACGCTCCCGCCCCACACCCGCGTCTACGTCCTCGACCAGCAGCACCGGCCCGTACCCGCCGGAGTCCCCGGCGAACTCCACCTCGCCGGACCCCAACTCAACCCAACCACCCTCACCAGCGGCCACCAGATCACCCACGACGCCTGCCTCACCGACCCCTACGGCCCCGCAGGCTCACTGCTCCACCCCACCGGCACCACCGCACGCTGGACCACCGACGGAGAACTCCAACTCCTCACCCCCAGCGAAACCGACCAGACCGACCAGACCGACCAGACCGACCAGGCATCCGCCGCGGCACGACGCCGAACCCCCACACCCCAAGAAGAAATCCTCTCCGGACTCTTCGCCCGCACCCTCAACCTCCCCACACTCGACATCGACGACAACTTCTTCGACCTCGGCGGCCACTCCCTCTCCGCCGTACGACTCCTCAGCCGCATCCGCACCACCTTCGGCGCCGAACTCGCCGTCCGCGACCTCTTCGAAGCACCCACCGTCACCGGACTCGCCACCCGCCTCCACCACGCAACCGGAGCACGCACCCCCCTCACACCCACCCAACGACCCGACCACATCCCCCTCTCCCACGCCCAACGCCGCCTCTGGTTCCTCCACCAACTCGAAGGACCCAGCCCCACCTACAACGTCCCGATGGTCCTCCGACTCACCGGACCACTCGACACCACAGCACTACGCCACGCCCTCCACGACCTCACCCACCGCCACGAATCCCTACGCACCGTCTTCCCCGAAACCGACGGCACGCCCTACCAGCGGATTCTCAGCGGAGACGCGGCCCGGCCGACGGTCGAGGTCGTCGCGACCGATGACGCACGGCTCGCCGAGCACATCGCCACCGCCGTTCGCCACACGTTCCGCCTCACCGACGAACTTCCGCTGCGTGCCTGGGTGTTCACCACGGGCGCCGACGAGCACACCCTGTTGATCCTGGCCCACCACATCGCCAGCGACGGCTGGTCCATGGGCCCCCTCGCCCAGGACCTCGCCACCGCCTACGCGGCACGCCTCGACGGCGACAGCCCCCAGTGGGCGCCGCTGCCGGTCCAGTACGCCGACTACACGCTGTGGCAGCGTGAGGTTCTGGGTGAGGAGAGCGACCCGGACAGCGTCATCTCCCGCCAGATCGACTACTGGCGCACCACCCTGGCCGCACTCCCCGAGCAGTTGGAGCTGCCCACCGACCGGCCCCGGCCGGCGGTGGCCACACACGAGGGCGACAGTGTTCCCTTCGCCTGGGACACCGATCTCCATCACGGCATCATCCGCCTGGCGCGGGAGCACCAGGTCAGTGTGTTCATGGTCGTCCAGGCCGGTATCGCCGCACTGCTGACCCGGCTCGGGGCGGGCACGGACATCCCGATCGGCTCGGCCATCGCCGGGCGTAACGACGACGCGCTCGACGACCTCGTCGGCTTCTTCGTCAACACACTCGTGCTGCGCACGGACACCTCGGGCGATCCCTCCTTCGCCGAGGTTCTCGAGCGGGTGCGGGAGATGGACCTGGGGGCGTACGCGAACCAGGACGTGCCCTTCGAGCGGCTCGTGGAGATCGTCAACCCCACGCGCTCCCTGGCGCATCACCCTCTCTTCCAGGTGATGCTGGTCCTGCAGAACGCCGCCGACGGCGACTTCGCGATGCGTGGGCTTGTGGCCACCGAGGATGACGACGTCCACGCGGGGATCGCGAAGGTCGATCTGACCTTCAGCCTCGGCGAGCACTTCGGTGAGGGGGATGAAGCCGTCGGTATGCGGGGTGTCGTGGAGTTCGCGACCGATCTCTTCGACCGGCAGACCGCCGAGAGCATCGCGGCGCGGCTGGAGCGCCTGCTGCGCACCGCCGCCGAGGACGCCTCACGGCCGATCGCGGAGCTGGACATTCTCTCCGCGCAGGAGCGTGAGCTGCTGCTCAACGGCTGGAACGACACAGCCCGCGACGTGCCCGCCGCCACCCTCCCCGAGCTGTTCGAGGCACAGGTGGCCCGCACCCCCGACGCACCCGCCCTGGAACACCACGGCACGCAGCTCACCTACGTCGAACTCAACGCCCGCGCCAACCAACTCGCCCACCACCTCATCGGCAGGAACATCGGCCCGGAGCAGATCGTCGCGCTCGCGCTGCCCCGCTCCGCCGACCTCGTCATCTGCGTCCTCGCCGTCCTCAAGACCGGCGCGGCCTACGTGCCCGTCGACCCCGACTACCCCACCGACCGCATCACCTACATGCTCGGCGACGCCCGACCCGCCCTGCTCATCACGGACGAGAACACCGCCGCCGGCCTGCCGGACGCCGGCCTGACCACGCTCACCCTCCCCACCGACACCCTCACCCTCGCCACCGACACGCTCACCGACCACCTCACCACCAACCCCAACGACATCCACCGCACCACACCACTGCTCCCCACCCACCCCGCCTACCTCATCTACACCTCCGGCTCCACCGGACACCCCAAGGGCGTCGTCATCGCCCATGACGCGGTGAACGGTTTCGCGGCCGATGTGGTCGACCGCTGGCAGCTCGACGGCACCAGCCGAGTGCTCCAGCTCGCCTCGCCCAGCTTCGACCCCTCGGTGTTCGAGATGTGGATGGCGTTCCGGTCGGGTGCGTGCCTGGTAGTCGCGCCGGCGGGTCCGCTCGCCGGTGAGGAACTGGTCGGCGTCCTGGACGGCCTGCACATCAGCCATGCGCAGATGTCGCCGGCGGCGCTGGCGAGCATGCCGGCGCACCCGCTGCCGGAGCTGCGGACGCTGATCGTCGGCGGCGACGCCTTCACCGGCGAGGTCGCGGCGCGCTGGTCCGCGGGCCGCGGGATGTTCAACGCCTACGGTCCGACCGAGGCGACGGTGTGGGTGACGGTGAGCGGCCCGCTGTCCGGAGCGGTGGCTCCGGCGATCGGCCAACCGGGCTGGAACACGCGGGTGCGGGTGCTGGACTCCGCTCTGCGTCCGGTGCCGGTGGGTGTGCCCGGCGAGCTGTATGTGGCGGGCGCCCGGCTGGCGCGTGGATATCTGCGCCGCCCCGGACTGACCGCCTCCCGGTTCGTCGCCGATCCGTTCGGCGCGCCCGGTGCGCGCATGTACCGCACCGGCGACCTGGTCAAGTGGCGTGCGGACGGCGAGCTCGAATTCGTCGGTCGGGTCGACGACCAGGTGAAGGTCCGCGGCTTCCGTATCGAGCTCGGCGAGATCCAGAACGTCCTCGCCGCGCACCCGGGCGTCGGCCGGATCGCGGTGGTCGTGCGGGAGGACCGGCCCGCTGACAGGCGCATCGTCGCCTACGTCGTGCCCGCGGAGGGTATCGACGGCGGTGTGGATGCGGCCGGTCTGCGTGACCGGGCGGCACAGGCCCTTCCGGAGTACATGGTTCCGTCGGCGTTCGTGCAGCTCGACGCGCTTCCGCTGACGCCGAACGAGAAGCTCGACTACAAGGCGCTGCCCGCGCCGGAATACACAGGCATCGAGGACGGCCGGGGTCCGCGCAACGCGCGGGAGGAGATCCTGTGCGGTGTTTTCGCGGAGGTTCTGGGCGTGCCCCGGGCCGGCATCGACGACAACTTCTTCGCCCTCGGCGGCCACTCCCTGCTCGCGATGCGGCTGGTCAGCCGGGTCCGCTCCGCCTTCGGCGTGGAGCTGGCCGTACGTGACCTCTTCGAGGCGCCGACGGTCGCCGGTATCGCCGGGCGTCTGGGCACCGCGGCCGGCGGCCGGACGGCTCTCGTGCCGATGGCGCGGCCCGAGCGGGTCCCGCTGTCCTTCGCCCAGCGCCGCCTGTGGTTCCTGCACCAGTTGGAGGGTCCCAGCCCGACGTACAACGTGCCGATGCGCCTGCGGCTGTCCGGCGATCTGGACGCCGCCGCCCTGCGCGAGGCGATGGCCGACCTGGCGGAGCGGCACGAGTCGCTGCGTACGGTCTTCCCGGAGATCGACGGCACGCCGTACCAGCGGGTGCTGGAGGGCAGCGCCGCCCGGCCGCCGGTCGAGTTCGTCACGACGGACCCCGGTCAGGTGGAGGAGGCGATCCGGCAGGCTTCCGGGCACCCCTTCGACCTGACGGCCGAACTGCCGCTGCGGGCCTGGCTGTTCCGGACCGGGCCGGACGAGCACGTCCTGTTGCTGCTGGCTCACCACATCGCCAGTGACGGTTGGTCGATCGCCCCGCTCGCGCGTGATCTGGCGGTCGCCTACGCCGCACGGAGCGAGGGTTCGGCGCCGCGGTGGGCCCCGCTGCCGGTCCAGTACGCCGACTACACCCTCTGGCAGCGCGAGGTCCTGGGCGACGAGAGCGACCCGCAGAGCCTCATCTCCGGCCAGGTCGACTACTGGCAGAAGCAACTGGCCGGCCTTCCCGACTTGCTGGAACTTCCCACCGACCGGCCCCGGCCGGCCCAGGCCAGCTACCGGGGCGACAGCCTCGACTTCTTCTGGGACGTCGACTTGCACGAAGGCGTCACGCGGCTGGCGCGCGAGCACCAGTCGAGTGTCTTCATGGTCGTGCAGGCGGCGCTGGCGGCGTTGCTGAGCCGCCTCGGCGCGGGCACCGACATCCCCATCGGCTCCCCCGTGGCCGGACGCAGCGACGACGCGCTCGACGACCTCGTCGGGTTCTTCATCAACACGCTCGTGCTGCGCACCGACACCTCGGGCAACCCCACCTTCGCCGACCTTCTCGGACGGGTGCGGGAGACGGACCTGGCTGCCTACGCGAACCAGGACGTGCCCTTCGAGCGGCTGGTGGAGATCGTCAACCCCACGCGCTCCCTGGCGTATCACCCGCTGTTCCAGGTGATGCTGAGCTTCGAGGCCGCGTCGGCCGACGTGCCGCTGGCCGGACTCGACAGCAGTCTGGAGTCCTCGGGTTCCGACACCTCGAAGTTCGACCTGGAGTTCGGACTGGAGGAGAAGGTCACGGCCGGTGGGCGGCCCGCCGGTATGGCGGGGTCGCTGGACTTCGCCACGGACCTGTTCGACCGGCAGACCGCCGAAGCCATGGCCGTCCGACTGGAACGCCTGCTCCGGGCAGTCGTCGAAGACGCCTCCCAGCCGATCGCCGACCTGGACATCCTCTCCACGCAGGAGCGCGACACCCTGCTGGAGACCTGGCCCACCGCAGTACGCCAACTGCCGGACGGAGAAACGCTCCCGCCCCACACCCGCGTCTACGTCCTCGACCAGCAACACCGGCCCGTACCCGCCGGAGTCCCCGGCGAACTCCACCTCGCCGGACCCCAACTCACCCCAACCACCCTCACCGACGGCCACCAGATCACCCACGACGCCTGCCTCACCGACCCCTACGGCCCCGCAGGCTCACTCCTCCACCCCACCGGCACCACCGCACGCTGGACCACAAACGGAGAACTCCAACTCCTCACCCCCAGCGAAACCGACCAGACCGACCAGACCGACCAGACCGACCAGACCGACCAGGCATCCGCCGCGGCACGACGCCGAAAGCCCACCCCCCAAGAAGAAATCCTCTCCGGACTCTTCGCCCACACCCTCAACCTCCCCACACTCGACATCGACGACAACTTCTTCGACCTCGGCGGACACTCCCTCTCCGCCGTACGACTCCTCAGCCGCATCCGCACCACCTTCGGCGCCGAACTCGCCGTCCGCGACCTCTTCGAAGCACCCACCGTCGCCGGACTCGCCACCCGCCTCCACCACGCAACCGGAGCACGCACCCCCCTCACACCCACCCAACGACCCGACCACATCCCCCTCTCCCACGCCCAACGCCGCCTCTGGTTCCTCCACCAACTCGAAGGACCCAGCCCCACCTACAACGTCCCGATGGTCCTCCGACTCACCGGACCACTCGACAACACAGCACTACGCCACGCCCTCCACGACCTCACCCACCGCCACGAATCCCTACGCACCGTCTTCCCCGAAACCGACGGCACGCCCTACCAGCGGATACTGGAGGGCGAGGCCGCCCAGCCGGTGTTCGAGGTCGTCCTGACCGACCGCGAGCAGGTGGCGCAGCGGGTGGCCGAGGCCGGGCGCCATGCCTTCGACTTCGTCAATGAGCTGCCCCTTCGGGCGTGGCTTTTCCGGACGGCGGAGGAGGAGCACGTACTGCTTCTGCTGGCCCATCACATCGTCAGCGACGGCTGGTCGACGGACCCGCTCGCCCATGACCTGTCGGTGGCGTACGCGGCGCGCTGTGCCGGTGAGGCTCCGCGATGGGAGCCCCTCCCGGTGCAGTACGCCGACTACACGCTGTGGCAGCGGCAGATCCTCGGGGACGAGAGCGACCCGGAGAGCCTGATCTCCAAGCAGGTGGACTACTGGCGGCGGCAGTTGGCCGGTATTCCCGACCGGTTGGAGCTGCCCACCGACCGGCCCCGCCCGGCTGTGGCCGGCTATCACGGTGAGGACGTCGACTTCTCCTTCGACGCGGAGCTGCACGAGGGGATCACCCGGCTGGCGCGGGAGCACCGGTCGACCGTGTTCATGGTCCTCCAGGCGGGTCTCGCCGCGCTGCTGACCCGGATGGGCGCGGGCACCGACATTCCCATCGGTTCACCGATCGCGGGGCGCACGGACGACGCGTTGGAGAACCTGGTCGGGTTCTTCGTCAACACGCTCGTGCTGCGTACCGACACCTCGGGCGATCCGACCTTCGCCGAGCTTCTCGGGCGGGTGCGGGAGACGGACCTGGCGGCGTACGCGAACCAGGACGTGCCCTTCGAGCGGCTCGTGGAGATCGTCAACCCCACCCGCTCCCTGGCGCATCACCCTCTCTTCCAGGTGATGCTGGTCCTGGCCAACACGGCCGAGGGCGACTTCACGATGCAGGGGCTGGAGGTCTCCGACGACGACTTCAGTGCCTTCGCCGCCAAGTTCGACCTGACCTTCCACATCGCCGAGCAGCACACGCCGGAGGGTGCCGCCGACGGAATGGTGGGTGCGCTGGAGTTCGCGACGGATCTGTTCGACCGGTCCACCGCGCGGCAGCTCGCCGACCGACTGGAGCGACTCCTGCGCGCTGCCGTGACGGACGCCTCCCGGCCGCTCACGCAGCTCGATGTGCTCTCCGACCAGGAGCGCCACCGGATCGTCGTCGAGTGGAACGACACCGCGCGTGACGTGCCCGCCATGACCCTGCCCGAGCTCTTCCAGGCTCAGGCGGCGCGTACTCCCCACGCACCGGCCGTCGAACACGGCACGACCGTCCTGACCTACACCGAACTCAACACCCACGCCAACCGACTCGCCCACCACCTCATCGCCCAAGGCGTCGGCCCCGAAAACATCGTCGCCCTCGCCCTCCCCCGCTCCACCGACCTCGTCACCGCCATCCTCGCCGTCCTCAAAACCGGCGCCGCCTACCTCCCCGTCGACCCCGACTACCCCACCGACCGCGTGGCGCGCATGCTGGAGGGCTCCTCGCCGGTGTGTGTGCTGACGCAGCGTGAGATCGACGGGAGGCTGCCGGGGACGCCGGAGGCGGTGCGGCTGCTGCTCGACAGTCCGGAGGCCGCCGGCGCGCTGGCGGCCCGGCCGGAGACGGACCCCACGGACGCCGACCGGACCGCGCCGCTGCTGCCGTCCCACCCGGCGTACGTGATCTACACGTCGGGCTCCACCGGCGTCCCCAAGGGCGTCGTGATGCCGGCCGGTGCGATGGTCAACCTCCTGGCGTGGCACGCGCACGCCGTACCCGGCGGGCCGGGACGCAGGGTCGCGCAGTTCACCGCCGTCAGCTTCGACGTGTCGGTGCAGGAGACCCTCTCGGCGCTGCTGCACGGCGGCACGCTGGTCATCCCCGGCGACGACATCCGCCGCGATGCCTCGGCCTTCGCGCGCTGGCTCGACAGCAACGGGGTCAACGAGCTGTACGCGCCCAACCTGGTCATCGACGCGGTGGCCGAGGCCGCCGCGGAGCAGCGGTCGGAGCTGCCCGCGCTGGCCTCGATCGCGCAGGCCGGTGAGGCGCTGGTGCTCAGCGGGCACATCCGCGACCTGTACGCCCGGCAGCCCGAGCGGCGGCTGCACAACCACTACGGGCCCACCGAGACCCATGTGGTCACGGCGTACGCGCTGCCCGCCCAGGTGTCCGACTGGCCCACCGTTCCGCCGCTGGGTGGCCCGATCTGGAACACCCAGGTCTTCGTGCTGGACGCGGCGCTGCGGCCGGTGCCGGCCGGTGTGCCGGGCGAGCTCTACCTGGCCGGCGTGCAGCTTGCCCGCGGGTACCTCGACCAGCCGCGGCTGACGGCGGAACGCTTTGTGGCCAATCCGTTCGGCGAACCGGGCCGGCGGATGTACCGCACCGGTGACCTGGCCAGATGGCGTGCCGACGGCCGGCTCGAATACCTCGGTCGTGCCGACGACCAGGTCAAGGTTCGCGGCTTCCGCATCGAGCCGGGCGAGATCGAGACCGTGTTGGCCGCGCACCCGTCGGTGAGCCAGGCTGCCGTGATCGTGCGCGGCGAACAGCCGGGCGGCGAGCGGCTGGTGGCGTATCTCGCGCCGGCCGGGGAGGCGGCGCCGGACGCCGCGGAGCTGAAGGACCACCTGGCCGGGCGGCTGCCCGAGTACATGGTCCCGTCCGCTTTCGTGGTGCTGGAGGAGCTGCCGCTGACGCCCAACGGGAAGCTGGACCGGCGTGCGTTGCCGGCGCCGGACTTCGCGGCGGCGGCCACCTCGCGGGCGCCCAGGAATCCGAAGGAAGAGGCGCTCTGCGCGATCTTCGCGGCGGTGCTGTCCCTGCCCCGGGTCGGTATCGACGACAGCTTCTTCGACCTGGGCGGTCACTCGCTGCTGGCCACGAAGCTGATCAACCGCGTACGTACGGAAATGGGTGTCGAGCTGTCCATCCGAGCGGTGTTCGAAGCACCGACAGTGGCGGCGCTCGCAGAGCGAGTTGTCGGGTCGAAGAAGAGAGCACGGCCCGCGCTGCGGCCGATGCCGAGGTCTGGGAAGTAATCATGATTCCGCTGTCATTTGCCCAACGCCGCCTGTGGTTCCTCCAGCAGTTCGAGGGCCCCAGCGCCACCTACAACCTGCCGATGCTGCTGCGGCTGACCGGCGAGCTGGACGTCGACGCGCTGCACCGCGCGATAGACGATGTGGTCGAGCGCCACGAGAGCCTGCGCACGGTCTTCCCGGAGACCGACGGCAGCCCCTTCCAGCAGGTCCTGGCCGCCGATGAGGCCCGGCCGGCTTTCACGGTCGTCAAGGCGACCCCCGAGAGCCTGGAGGAATCGCTGCGGGAGGCGGCCGACCACGCCTTCGACCTGACGACCCAGACTCCGCTGCGCACCTGGCTGTTCGAGGTGGGCCCGCGCTCGCACGTCCTGCTGTTGCTCGCCCACCACGTGGCGGCCGACGGCGGCTCGCTGGCTCCGCTGATCCGTGACCTGTCGCTGGCGTACACCGCCCGGCGCGCGGGCGCGGCACCGGGGTGGGAGCCGCTCCCGGTGCAGTACGCCGACTACACGCTGTGGCAGCGCGAGGTGCTCGGCGACGAGGACGACCCGGACAGCCTGATCTGCGAGCAGGTCGGTTTCTGGCAGGAGGCGCTGGCGGGTCTGCCGGACCAGTTGGAGCTGCCCACCGACCGGCCCCGCCCGGCGGTGGCCAGCTACCGGGGTGACAGTGTCGGACTGTCCTGGGACGCCGAGCTGCACGAGGGGCTGACGCGACTGGCGCGCGAGCACCACTCCAGTGTGTTCATGGTCGTGCAGGCGGCGCTGGCGACGCTGCTGACCCGCCTCGGCGCGGGTACCGACATCCCCATCGGCTCGCCGATCGCCGGCCGCACCGATGACGCGCTGGAGGACCTGGTCGGGTTCTTCGTCAACACCCTCGTCCTGCGCACCGACACCTCCGGCGATCCCACGTTCGCCGAGCTGCTGGCGCGCGTACGCGAGACCAACCTGGCGGCCTACGCCAACCAGGACGTGCCCTTCGAGCGGCTCGTGGAGATCGTCAACCCGACCCGCTCCCTGGCGCGGCATCCGCTGTTCCAGGTGATGCTGGTGTTGCAGAACACCGAGAAGGCCGCTCTCGAACTGCCGGGTCTCCAGGTCGAGTTCGACGGTGTCGACACCGGAGTGGCGAAGTTCGACCTCTCCTTCGACCTGGCGGAGCGCCTCAGTGACGCGGGGCACCCGGAGGGCATCGACGTCGATGTCGAGTTCGCCACGGAGCTGTTCGACCGGGAGACGGTCGAGGCGGTGGTCACCCGTCTGGAGCGGGTGCTGCGCGCGGTCGTGACCGATGCGTCGCGGCCGATCGGGGAGCTGGAGGTGCTCGCCGATCAGGAGCGCGAGGCGCTGCTCACCGGCTGGAACGACTCGGCGCGCGAGGTGCCGGCGACGACGCTGCCGGAGCTGTTCGAGGCCCGCGTCTCGCGGACGCCGGACGCCGTCGCGGTGCTCGGCGCGGACGCCACGCTGTCGTACGGGGAGCTGAACGCGCGGGCCAACCGTCTCGCGCGGTATCTGCTCACCCGCGGCGTCGGGCCGGAGAGTTATGTGGCGGTGGCGCTGCCCCGCACGGCGGAGCTGGTGGTCGCCCTGCTGGCCGTGGCCAAGACCGGTGCGGCCTACCTGCCCGTCGACCCGGATTACCCGGCCGACCGCATCGACTACATCTTCTCCGACGCGCGGCCCGTCTGTGTGCTGGCCGCCCGGAGCACGGCGGCGCAACTGCCCGTGGACGCCGACGCGCTGGTGGTCGTCGACGGCGCGGCGCACCGGGCCGCGCTCGCCGCGCTGCCCGACGCCGACCTGACGGCGCGGGAGCGGCCGGGCCACCGCTCCTCGGAGAACCCGGCGTACGTCATCTACACCTCCGGTTCGACGGGCCGCCCCAAGGGTGTGGTGGTCTCGGTCGGCAACCTGCGGAACTTCCTGGCCGCGATGGACGAGTGTGTCGCGCCGGAGCCCTCCGACCGGCTGCTCGCGGTCACCACCGTGGCGTTCGACATCGCGGGTCTGGAGCTGTACCTGCCGCTGGTCTCCGGCGCGGCCGTGGTGCTCGCCACCGCCGAGCAGGTACGCGATGCGGCGCTCCTGGCCGAGCTGGTGGAGTCGGCCGGGGTGACCGTCATGCAGGCCACTCCCTCGCTCTGGCGGAGTCTGGTCCTGGAGCACCCGGACGCCGTGCGCGGACTGCGCATGCTCGTCGGCGGCGAGGCGCTGCCGACGCCGCTGGCGCACCGGATGGCCGAGCTGGGTGCGAGCGTCACCAATCTCTACGGTCCCACCGAGACGACCATCTGGTCGGCGGCCGCTCGGGTGCGCGCCGAGGGCGCCCCGCCCATCGGGCGGCCGATCGGCAACACGCAGGTGTACGTGCTGGACGCCGGGCTGCGGCCGGTGCCGGCGGGTGTGCCCGGTGAGCTCTACATCGCCGGCCACGGTGTGGCGCGTGGTTACCGAGGCCGGCCGGACCTGACGGCGGAGCGCTTCGTGGCGAATCCGTTCGGCGAACCGGGTGCGCGGATGTACCGCACCGGGGATCTGGCGAAGTGGCGCGCGGACGGCCGGTTGGAGTTCGTCGGCCGGGTCGACCACCAGGTGAAGGTCCGGGGTTTCCGGATCGAGCTGGGCGAGATCGAGGCCGCCGTCGGAACCCATCCGGCCGTCGACCAGGTCACGGTGATGGTGCGGGAGGACCGGCCGGGCGATCAGCGCATCGTGGCGTATGTGGTGCCGACCGGTGACGGCGCGGCGCCGGCCCCGGCGGACCTGCTGAGGACCGCCGCCCGGACGCTGCCGGAGTACATGCTGCCCTCCGCGTTCGTGGTGGTGGACTCCTTCCCGCTGACGCCCAACGGCAAGCTCGACCGCCGGGCGCTCCCGGCGCCGGACGTCGCGGAGCCGGGCAGCCTCCAGGCGCCGCGCGACGCACGGGAGGAGATCCTGTGCGGTCTCTTCGCGGAGGTCCTGGGTCTGGAGCGGGTCGGGACCGACGACAACTTCTTCGTGCTGGGCGGGCACTCCCTCCTCGCGACGCGGCTGGTCAGCCGGGTCCGTACCGTGTTCGGTGTCGAGCTGGCGGTCCGGGACCTGTTCGAGGTCCCGACGGTGGTCGGGCTGTCCGGGCGGCTGGACGGCGCGGGAGACGCCCGCGCGGCGCTGGTGGCGGTGGAGCGGCCCGAGCGGGTGCCCCTGTCGTTCGCGCAGCGGCGGCTGTGGTTCCTGCACCAGTTGGAAGGGCCGAGCGCGACGTACAACGTGCCGCTGGTGCTGCGGCTGACCGGCGCGCTGGACGTCGAGGCGCTGCGCGCGGCCATGGCGGACGTGGCCGGGCGGCACGAGTCCCTGCGGACCGTTTTCCCCGACATCGACGGCACGCCGTACCAACTGGTGCTGACGGGCGACGCGGCCCGTCCGGTGGTCGAGGTCGTGCAGAGCGAGCCGGCCCGGGTGGACGGGCAGTTGGCCGAGGCGGCCCGTCACCCCTTCGAGCTGACGGCCGAGATCCCGCTGCGGGCCTGGGTGTTCACCACGGCCGCCGACGAGCACGCCCTGCTGATCCTGATGCACCACATCGCCAGCGACGGTGCCTCGCTCGCGCCGCTGATCGACGACCTGTCACAGGCGTACACGGCGCGGTGTGCGGGCGCGGCGCCCCGGTGGGCTCCGCTGCCGGTGCAGTACGCGGACTACACCCTGTGGCAGCGGACCGCGCTGGGCGACGAGGACGACCCGGACAGCGTGCTCCGCCGCCAGATCGACTTCTGGCAGCGAACGCTCGCCGGGCTCCCGGACCAACTGGAGCTGCCCACCGACCGGCCCCGCCCGCCGGTGGCCGGATACCGCGGTGACGCCGCCGAGTTCGCCTGGGACGCGGAGCTGCACCAGGGCGTCGCACGGCTGGCGCGGGAGCACGGGTCGAGTGTGTTCATGGTGTTGCAGGCGGGTCTCGCCGCGCTGCTGACCCGGATGGGCGCGGGCACCGACATCCCCATCGGCACGCCGATCGCGGGGCGCACGGACGACGCGTTGGAGAACCTGGTCGGGTTCTTCGTCAACACGCTCGTGCTGCGCACCGACACCTCCGGTGATCCCAGCTTCGCCGAGCTGGTGGGCCGCGTACGGGAGACGGACCTGGCGGCCTACGCCCATCAGGACGTGCCCTTCGAGCGGCTCGTGGAGATCGTCAACCCGGTCCGGTCGACGGCGCACCACCCCCTCTTCCAGGTGATGCTCGTCCTGCAGAACAACGACGAGGCCGCGATCGAGCTGCCCGGGCTGCGGGCCGGTATGGAGGACGTGGGCACGGGCACCGCGAAGATCGACCTGGCCTTCAACATGGAGGAACTCCACACCGACGAGGGGTTGTTCGCGGGCCTGGCGGGAACCGTGGAGTTCGCGACGGACCTCTTCGACCGGTCCACCGCCCAGCAGCTCGCCGACCGCCTGGAACGACTCCTGCGCGCAGCCGTCACGGACGCCTCCCGGCCGCTCACGCAGCTCGACGTCCTCTCCGACCAGGAGCGCCAGCGGATCCTCGTCGAATGGAACGACACCGCGCACCCCGCACCCACCACCCCCCTGCCCGAGCTCTTCCAGGCACAGGTAGCGCGTACCCCCCACGCACCGGCCGTCGAACACGGCACGACCGTCCTCACCTACACCGAACTCAACACCCACGCCAACCGACTCGCCCACCGCCTCATCGCCCAAGGCGTCGGCCCCGAAAACATCGTCGCCCTCGCCCTCCCCCGCTCCACCGACCTCGTCACCGCCATCCTCGCCGTCCTCAAAACCGGCGCCGCCTACCTCCCCGTCGACCCCGACTACCCCACCGACCGCGTCCGTTACATGCTTGAGGACGCCGAGCCCGTCGCCGTGGTGACGAACGGCGCGACCGTCGAGCGGCTGCCGCGGACCGGGGTTCCGGTCCTGACCGTGGAGGACGCGGGCGGCAGCGTGGAGCACGACCCCACGGACGCCGACCGGACCGCGCCGCTGCTGCCGGGGCACCCCGCCTACGTCATCTACACCTCCGGCTCCACCGGACGCCCCAAGGGCGTGGTCGTCGCGCACAGCGGCATGGCCGGCTTCGCCGCCGACAAGATCGAACGCTGCGGGGTCGAAGAGGGCAGCCGGGTGTCGCAGTTCGCCTCCCCCAGCTTCGACGCCTCGGTGCTCGAACTGTGGCTGGCGCTGCTGTCCGGCGCCTGCCTGGTGATTCCGCCGGCCGGCCCGTTCGCCGGTGAAACGCTGGCCCGGGTGATGGAGGAACTGCGCATCAACCACGCGCCGATGGCGGCGGCGGCACTGGCGAGCATGCCGGCGCGCGCGCTGCCCGAGCTGCGTTCGCTGGCCGTGGGCGGTGACGCGTTCACCGGTGAGGTCGTCGGCCGGTGGGGGCCGGGCCGGCGGATGTTCAACGGGTACGGCCCGACCGAGGCGACGGTGTGGGTGACCTCCAGCGCCGCGCTGACCGAGCCCGTCGCCCCGCCGATCGGCCGGCCGGTCCGCAACACCCAGGTCTACGTGCTGGACTCGGCGCTGCGTCCGACCCCGGTGGGGGTACCGGGCGAGCTGTATGTCGCGGGCAGCCAGCTCGCGCGCGGATATCTGCGCCGTCCCGAGCTGACCGCCGGGCGCTTCGTCGCCGATCCCTTCGGGGCGGCGGGCGGGCGGATGTACCGCACCGGCGACCTGGTCAAGTGGCGCGCCGACGGTGAGCTGGAGTTCCTGGGCCGGGTCGACCGCCAGGTCAAGATCCGGGGATTCCGCATCGAGCTGGGCGAGATCGAGAACGTCCTGGCCGCGCACCCCGCCGTCGGACAGGCGGCCGTCATCGTGCGTGAGGACCGCCCCGGGGACAAGCGTGTCGTCGGCTACGTCGTACCGGCCGAGGCCGACACCGGCGTGGACGTCGCCGAGCTGCGGGCGCACCTGTCCGGGCAACTGCCCGACTACATGCTGCCCTCGGCGCTGACCGTGCTGGACTCGCTGCCGCTGACGGCCAACAGCAAGCTGGACGTCCGGGCGCTGCCGGCCCCGGACTTCGCGGCGGTGGCGGGTTACGAGGCGCCGCGCACCCCGAGGGAGGAGACGCTGTGCGCGATCTTCGCCGAGGTGCTGAACCTGCCGCGGGTCGGGGTCAACAGCAGCTTCTTCGAGCTGGGCGGCGACAGCATCCTGTCGATCCAGCTCATCTCCCGGGCGCGTAAGGACGGCATCGCGCTCACCGCGCGGGAGATCTTCCAGCACCAGACGGTGGAGGCGTTGGCGGCACTGACGGCCGCCCTTCCGGACGCGCCCGTGGCGACGGACCCGGACGCCGGGGTCGGCACCCTGCCCCCGACGCCGATCATGCACTGGCTCCGGGAGCTCGACGCGCCGGTGTCCGGCTTCAACCAGTCCATGATGCTCCAGGTCCCGGCGGACCTGGATGAGCGGCGGCTGACCACCGCGGTACAGGCGCTGCTCGACCACCATGACGCCCTGCGCCTGCGGGTGTCCGAAGCGCCGGCGCCGGACGCCGCGTCCGGGGCGCCGGCCTGGAGCCCGGAGGTCATGCCCCGGGGCAAGGTGGCGGCCGCGGACTGTGTGCGCCGGGTCGGCGCGGAGGGTCTGCATGAGGACGGTTTCGCCGCGCTGATGGCCGCGGAAGGCGACCGGGCCGTGGCACGGCTCGCGCCGGCCGAGGGCGCCATGGTGCAGGTGGTGTGGTTCGACCGCGGGCCCGGTGCGCCGGGCCGGCTGCTGCTCGTCCTGCACCACCTGGTGGTCGACGGCGTGTCCTGGCGCATCCTCCTGCCCGATCTGATCGCCGCCTGGGAGGCGGTGGCGGCCGGCGGGCAGCCGGTGCTGGAGCCCGCCGGGACCTCGCTGCGCGAGTGGTCGCAGCGGTTGACGACCGCGGCGCGGCAGCCGGACCGGCTGGCCGAACTGCCGGTGTGGACGGAGATCCTCCGCACCGAGGAACCCCTCATCGGCGGCAGGGAGCTGGATCCGGGCCGGGACCGGGGAGACACCACCCGCTCGCTGACCCTCACTCTGCCCTCGGAGATCACCGGGCCGCTGCTGACGAGCGTGCCGGGCGCGTTCCACTGCGGGGTCAACGACATCCTGCTCAGCGGCCTCGCGCTCGCCGTCCTCGAATGGCGTCGCCGTTGGGGCGGTACCGGCGGCCAGGTGCTGATCGATCTGGAGGGGCACGGCCGCGAGGAGATCCTCCCCGGCACCGACCTGACCCGTACGGTCGGTTGGTTCACCAGCATGTATCCGGTCCGCCTCGACCCGGGGGAGTACGACCGGGCCGATGTCTGGGCCGGCGGCGCCGACATGGGCCGCACGGTCAAAAGGATCAAGGAACAGCTTCGGGCCTTCCCCGACAACGGGATGGGCTTCGGGATGCTCCGCCATCTCCACCCCGAGACGGCCCGGGAACTGTCGGGCCTCGGTAAACCGCAGATCGGCTTCAACTATCTGGGCCGGTTCGCCACCGCCGAGGAAGCCACGGTCCAGGACTGGGACATGGCGCCGGACGCGCCCCTGCCCTCCGGTCAGGACCCGCGGATGCCCGCGACCCACGCCCTGGTCATCAACGCGGTGACCGAGGACCACGCCGACGGCCCGCGGCTCTCCGGCACCTGGAACTGGCCCGCGGACCTGCTGGCCGAAGAGGACGTGCGCGCCCTCGCCGAGAGCTGGTTCACGGCTCTGAGGGCGCTGGTGGCCCACTGCGAGGACCAGGGCGCCGGTGGACACACCCCGTCCGACCTGTCGCTGGGGTCACTGAGCCAGGACGAAATCGACGAACTCGAAGCTGAATTGGAAATGCCGTGAAGACTCAGTCCGCACTCGAGGACGTCCTGCCGCTCGCACCGCTGCAGGAAGGGTTCCTGTTCCACGCCCTGTACGACGGGCAGGCGCCCGACATCTACAACGTGCAGCTCGTTCTCCGGATCGAGGGGGCCGTGGACACCGCCGTACTGCGGAAGTCCGTGGGCACGCTGCTGACCCGGCACGCCAACCTGCGGGCGGGCTTCCGCACCCGCAAGAACGGCCAGCCGATCCAGGTCATCCACCGGAACGTGCCGGTTCCCCTGCGGGAGATCGAGCTTGCCGCGACCGGGGAGGCGGAGCGCGAGGCGGAGCTGGAGCGGTGGCTCGCCGCCGATCGCGCGGAACGCTTCGACCTGACCAGGCCGCCGCTGCTGCGGCTGGCCCTCGTGCGCCTGGGTGACCAGCGGTACTGCCTGGCCCTGACCAGCCATCACATCCTCCTCGACGGCTGGTCCACCCCTCTCCTGCTGGACGAACTGTTCACGCTCTACGCCCAGCAGGGCAGCCCCGCGGGTCTGCCCCGGGCCACCCCGTACCGCGACTACCTGGGGTGGCTCGGGAAGCAGGACCGGGACCAGGCCGAACGTTCCTGGCAGCAGGCGTTGTCGGGCCTGGACGGGCCGACCCGGGTGGCGGACGCCGGGCAGCGGACCCCGGCGCTGCCCGAGCGGGTAAAGCGCGAGTTGTCCGAGGAGTTCACGGCCGAGCTGACCGCCGCGGCCCGCGGCCGCCGGCTGACGATGAGCAGCGTGCTCCAGGGCGCCTGGGCGGTGGTGCTCGCCCAGCTCACCGGGCGGGACGACGTGGTGTTCGGCACCACGGTCTCCACCCGTCCGGCCGAACTCCCCGGCTCAGAGGCGATGATCGGGCTGTTCATCAACACCATCCCGGTGCGCGCCCGGCTGACGCGCGAGGAGTCCTTCCTCGACAACCTGGCCCGGTTCCAGGAGGAGCAGAGCGCGCTGCTGCCCCACCAGTACCTCGGCCTCGGCCGGATCCAACAGCTTGCCGGGACGGGCGAACTCTTCGACACCACCACGGTGTTCGAGAACTATCCGGTCGGTGCCGATGAGGACGACGCGCCCGTGGCGGGGCTCCGGCTGACGGAGGCCGACGGGCGCGACGCGACGCACTACGCCCTGAACCTGGTCGGTGACCAGCTCGGCGGCCGGTTGACCCTGCGACTCGACTACCGCGCCGACCTGTTCGACCGGGAGACCGCGGAGGCCGTCGTGGCCCGGGTCCACCGGCTGCTCGAATCGGTCGTCGCCGAACCCGACGTACCACTGGGCCGGATCGACCTGACCCCCTCCGAGGAGCGCGGCCGTCTCGGCGCCTGGAACGACACGGCGCACGCGGTACCCGCGACGACGCTGACCGCCCTGTTCGAGGCCCAGTGCGCGCGTACGCCCCAGGCCACGGCGGTGGTGTTCGAGGAGACCACCCTCACCTACGCGGAGCTGGACGAGCGGGCCAACCGCCTCGCCCATCTGCTGATCGCCCGCGGTGCGGGCCCGGAACGGCTCGTGGCGCTGGCCCTGCCCCGCTCGGCGGAGATGGTCGTGGCGCTGCTCGGCGTGCTCAAGAGCGGGGCGGCCTACCTGCCCCTGGACCCCGGCCATCCGCGGGACCGGATCGCCTTCACCCTCGCCGACGCCGCCCCGGGCATGGTGCTCACGTCCACCGAAGCGGCCGCCGCGACGGCCGGCGCCGGCATCCCGCAGCTCGTGCTGGACACCGTCGACACCCGCGAGTCGCTGGCCGCACAGCCGGCCACCGCGCCGGCCCGCCGCGGGCTCCTGCCCTCCCACCCGGCGTACGCCATCTACACCTCGGGGTCCACCGGCACCCCGAAGGGCGTCCTGGTCGAGCACCGCGCCGTCGCCAACCACATGTCCTGGATGGCCGACGCGTTCCCGCTCGGCGCGCGGGAGACCGTACTGGCCCGTACGGCGCTCACCTTCGACGCGTCGGTCTGGGAGATCTGGCTCCCGCTGCTCACCGGCGCCACGCTCTGCGTCGCGTCCGAGGCCCTCACCCGGGAGCCGGAGCGGCTGCTCGCCTACATCCGGCGGCACGGCGTCACCGTCGCCCAGTTCGTGCCTTCCCTGCTGGCCGTCGTGGCCGGCGCGGCAGGTGCGGGCGAAGCCCTGCCGCTGCGCCGGATCTTCGTCGGCGGCGAGCCCATCGCGCCCACCCTGGCGGCGCGGACGGCCGAGTCCTGGGGGGTGAGCGTGCACAATCTCTACGGGCCGACCGAGTCGACCGTGCAGATCACCACCCACGCCTTCGACCCCGCCACGGACACGGGAGCGGTTCCGGTCGGCCGCCCCGTCTGGAACACCCGGATCCATGTCCTGGACTCCGCTCTGAAGCCGGTACCGGTGGGCGTCCCCGGCGAGCTCTACGTCGCGGGCGACCAGCTCGCACGGGGGTATCTGGGCCGTCCGGACCTGACGGCCGCCCGGTTCGTCGCCGATCCGTTCGGCTCGCCGGGCACCCGGATGTACCGTACGGGCGACGTGGTCAAGCGGCGCACGGACGGGCTGCTGGAGTTCGTCGGCCGCGCCGACGACCAGGTGAAGATCCGGGGCCTTCGCATCGAGCCGGGCGAGATCGAAGCCGTGGTCAGCGGCCACCCCCGCGTGCGGCAGGCGGCGGTGGTCGTCCGCGAGGACCGGCCCGGGGACCGGCGGATCGTCGCCTATGTCGTCCCGGCCGACGACGCCGAGACCGCGCCGGCCGATCTGCGGGACCTCACCGCGCGCACGCTGCCGGACTACATGGTCCCCGCGGCCTTCGTCCCCCTCGGCGCGTTGCCCCTGACGCCGAACGGCAAGCTGGACCGGCGTGCTCTTCCCGCCCCCGACCTGGTGTCCACCACCGCCTCCCGGCGCCCGCGCGACCCCCGGGAGGAGATCCTGTGCGGTCTCTTCGCCGAGGTCCTGGGCGTGGAGCGGGTCGGCGCCGACGACAACTTCTTCGACCTCGGCGGGCACTCCCTCCTCGCGATGCGTCTGATCAGCCGGGTCCGTACCGTCCTGGGAGTGGAGCCCGCGGTCCGGGACCTTTTCGAGACGCCGACCGCAGCAGGGCTGGCCGGCCGGCTGGACCACGTGGCCGGGGCGCGCGCGGCGCTGGTGCCGGTGGAGCGGCCCGAACGCGTACCCCTGTCGTTCGCGCAGCGGCGGCTGTGGTTCCTGCACCAGTTGGAGGGCCCCAGCGCCACCTACAACGTGCCGATGCCGCTGCGGCTGACCGGTGCCCTCGACATCGACGCACTACGTGAGGCCATCCACGACCTCACCGAACGCCACGAAACGCTGCGCACCGTCTTCCCCGAGCACGACGGCACCCCCTACCAGCACGTACTGCACGGCAACGCCGCCCGCCCCGCCATCGACATCCTCGCCACGGATGAGGATGATCTGGACGAGGCGGTCAACCAGGCCATCGCCCACACCTTCGACCTCACCAAGGACGTGCCCCTGCGCGTCTGGGTGTTCACCCTCACCAACGACGAACACCTCGTCCTGCTCCTCGCCCACCACATCGTCAGCGACGGCGCCTCCCTGGCCCCCCTCGCCCACGACCTGTCCACCGCCTACACCGCACGCCGCGACGGCACCACCCCGCAGTGGACGCCACTCCCAGTGCAATACGCCGACTACACCCTCTGGCAGCGCGAGGTCCTGGGCGAGGAGAGCGACCCCGACAGCGTCATCTCCCGCCAGATCGACTACTGGCGCACCACCCTGACCGCACTCCCCGAACAGTTGGAACTCCCCACCGACCGGCCCCGGCCGGCAGTGGCCACACACGAGGGCGACAGCGTCGAAATGGTGCTGGACGCCGAGGTGCACCGGGGCATGGTGCGGCTCGCGCGGGAGCACCAGGTCAGTGTCTTCATGGTCGTCCAGGCCGGCATCGCCGCACTGTTGACCCGGCTCGGCGCGGGCACGGACATCCCCATCGGTTCTCCCATCGCGGGACGCACGGATGACGCGCTGGAGGACTTGGTCGGCTTCTTCGTCAACACGCTCGTGCTGCGCACCGACACGTCCGGCGATCCGACTTTCGCCGAACTCCTGGGGCGGGTTCGGGAGACGGACCTGGCGGCCTACGCCCACCAGGACGTCCCCTTCGAGCGACTCGTGGAGATCGTCAACCCGACCCGCTCGCTGTCGCATCACCCTCTCTTCCAGGTGATATTGACCTTCCAGAACAGCAGTGACATCGAACTCGATCTGGCGGGGCTGGCGGTCCGGGAACACGCGCTGGACGCGGCGTCGGCCAAGTTCGACCTGTCGTTCGCGCTTGAGGAGCAACTGGACAGCAGCGGTGTGCCGTCGGGTATGCGGGGCTCGGTGGAATTCGCAACCGACCTGTTCGACCGGCAGACCGCCGAGAGCATCGCGGCGTGGTTGGAGCGGCTGCTGCGCAATGCCGTTGAGGACGCTTCACGGCCGATCGGGCAGTTGGAAGTGCTCTCCGCGCAGGAGCGTGAGCTGTTGCTCCACGGGTGGAACGACACCGCGCACGACGTGCCCGACGCCACCCTGGCCGAGCTGTTCGAGGCGCAGGTCGCTCTGACCCCCGACGCGCCCGCCGTGGAGCACGACGGCACCGAGCTCACCTACACCCAGCTCAACACCCGCGCCAACCAACTCGCCCACCACCTCATCACCCAGGGCGCCGGGCCCGAAAAGTACGTGGCCATCGCGCTCCCCCGCAGCCTGGACCTGGTGGTGGCGATCCTGGCCATCGTCAAAACCGGCGCCGCCTACGTACCGCTGGACCTGACCTACCCCGCCGACCGCATCGCCTACATGCTCGGCGACGTCACCCCCCTCCTAGCCCTCACCGACACCACAGGCACCGCACAACTCCCCACCATCGAGGGCATGACCACCCTCACCCTCGACCAGACCCCCACCGCCGACCTCACCGCCACGAACATCACCGACACCGACCGTCTGGCCGAAGCGAAGACCTCCCACCCGGTGTTTGTGATCTACACCTCCGGCTCCACCGGAAACCCCAAGGGCGTCGTCGTCGAACACCGCTCCCTCAACCTCTACCTCCGCTGGGCCCA
>NZ_JBVIHH010000031.1:0-26019 GCF_055570395.1 Streptomyces sp. NPDC031210 | reverse complement strand
ATCCTGTTTCACCAGGCTCTCCGGGCGCTTCCCTTCGGTCTTGCGTTTCCGACTCTATCAGATCCTCGCGGTCCTGATTTTCGCCGGTGCGTTTCTGCCTTTCGGCTTCTTCGCGTTTCCGACTCTATCAGATCCGATTCGTTCCTCTGCGAAGTCGCAGGCGGTTCGAATTCGGTATCCGATTGTCCGTCGGAAGGGTTGTTCGCGCCTTTCGGCGTGGTCACCACTTTAGCCGCTTTCCTTGACGACTCATAATCGAGGCGCCCGGATCGAATTTGGCGTCGCCAAAAGGACCCGGTTAAGGGAAGCTATGTCGAGTAGTTGGTTGCGCCGCCGGCGGTCCGCGCAGATAGCGCTGCCCGTCTCTTGCGGCTCGGGCTACGTTAGGCGGTCGGCGCGTCAGAGTCAAGGGGCTGCCGGGAGCGGCGGCGCGGGACGTGCGGGCGGTACCGGCTGACGGTCGGGTCGTCGGCGATCCAGTAGCGCCAGGGGTGGTCGGCGCCCTCGCCGCCCACGCCGGTGCGGGGGCCGCTGCGCACCTGCTCCGGGTCCGCAGGGGTGCCGTGCAGGACGGAGAGGTGGGCGTCGCCGTCGCAGAGGTCCAGGCCGTTGAGCGTGCGGTCGATGTCGAGGGCGGTGGCCAGGCGGGCCGGGCCCTTGGCGAGCTCGTGGGTGTTGCGGGCCTTGGGGCGGCGGCCGGCGGCCAGGGAGGTGCCGGTGAGGATCTCGCCGGCGCGCAGGAGGACTCCGCTCGCCTTGCCCTCGGGGCCGCAGACCAGGTTGAGGCTGAACCACATGCCGTAGATGAAGTAGACGTAGGCGTGGCCGGGCGGGCCGAACATGGAGGCGTTGCGGGCCGTGCGGCCCCGGTAGGCGTGGGAGCCCGGGTCCGTCTCGCCGTCGTACGCCTCGACCTCGGTCAGGCGGAGTTCGATCGTGCCCTCGGGGGTGCGGCGTACGAGGGTGCGCCCCAGGAGGTCGGGGGCGACGTTCTGGACGGGGCGGTTGAAGAATTCGCGGGTGAGCGGCATACGGTCCGGTACGTCGGTCATGCGTTCCGAGGGTAGTGGAGCCGTTTCGGCGGGCCGCTGGCCAGGGGACGTCGTGATTGGGAAGGTGTGGCCGTGGAACCGGCCCGCGCCGTTCCGCGTTCGTAGGAATCAAGCCGAGACCTCGGCGAGCTACACACAGCACAGGCGTTCCGCCTGGGGAGGACGAGCATGGGGTTCAAGAAGCTGCTGGCGAGTTTGGGAGCCGGGGGCGCGTCGGTGGAGACGGTGCTCTTCGAGGAGAACGTCGTCCCGGGCGGTGTCGTACAGGGAGAGGTGCGGATCCAGGGCGGGTCCGTGGCGCAGCAGATCGAGGGGTTGTCGGTCGGGCTGCAGGCGCGCGTCGAGGTCGAGGGCGGCGAGGAGGAGTACAAGCGGAACATCGAGTTCACCAAGCTGCGGCTGGGCGGGGCGTTCGAGGTGCAGGCCGGGGCGGTGCACACGGTGCCGTTCGGGCTGGAGATTCCGTGGGAGACGCCGATCACGACGTTCATGGGGCAGCACCTGCACGGGATGAGTGTCGGGGTGACGACGGAGCTGGAGATCGCGCGTGCGGTGGACTCCGGTGACCTGGACCCGGTGAACGTGCATCCGCTGCCGGCGCAGCAGGCGATCCTGGACGCCTTCGGGCGGCTCGGGTTCCGGTTCAAGGGCGCTGACCTGGAGCAGGGGCACATCCGGGGGACGCGGCAGCGGCTGCCGTTCTACCAGGAGATCGAGTTCTTCGCGCCGCAGCAGTACCGCGGGCTGAACCAGGTCGAGCTGTCGTTCGTCGCCGACGACCGGGAGATGGACGTGGTGTTGGAGATGGACAAGAAGCCGGGGCTGTTCAGCGAGGGGACGGACTCCTACCGGTCGTTCGTCGTCGGTCTGGGTGACTTCCAGGGGACCGACTGGGCGGGATACCTCAATCAGTGGCTGGCCGAGGTCGGTGGTAAGCGGAACTGGCTCTAGCCTGGCCGGAAAGGTGTCAGCAAGCGATCAGGAGGTGTCGAGGTGTCCGAGCTGAAGCGGCGGCCGCTCCCGCACGAATTCCATCCGCCGGTACCGGAGTTCACGGTGGTGAGCGAGGAGGTGGAGCCGGGCGGGACGCTGCGGCCGGAGCAGGTCAAGGACGCGGGGAACCGTTCGCCGCATTTGCGGTGGGAGGGTGCTCCGTCGGGGACGAAGAGTTATGCCGTCACCTGCTTCGACCCGGACGCGCCGACGGGCAGTGGGTTTTGGCACTGGTCGCTGTTCGACATCCCGGCGTCGGTGACGGAGCTGCCGGCGGGTGCCGGGTCGGGTGACATGAAGGGGTTGCCCGAGGGCGCCGTGCATGTCCGTAACGACTACGGCACGCGGGACTTCGGGGGCGCGGCGCCGCCGCCTGGGGATGGTCCGCACCGTTATGTGTTCACCGTCTACGCGGTGGACCAGGACACGCTCGGGCTCGACGCGGACGCCTCGCCCGCGGTGGTGGGATTCACGCTGCGGTTCCACGCGATCGGCCGGGCTCAGCTCATCGCCGAGTACGAGGTGCCGGCCGAGGGCTGAGGGCCGCTTATTCCGTTGCGCCCCGGCGCTTCTCGCACGCAGAGTGGTACGTGGTCGGCGGCCCGCACAGGGTGGCCGGTCGGTCGGTACCGCAGTGGCGGGAGCGGCGGGGCGCTGGTGTGTCGTCCGCCGTTCGCCGGAGTCCGTGATCTTTTCGGGCGTCCGCACCGGCCGTCGTTCGCTCCGGGTCCCGCGTGTCACACGGGGGCGGGATCCGGAGCGCACCTTTCCCGGCGCGCGAACGGAGCGGCCCGGTGCCGGGTCTGGGTCTGAGCTTGGGGCCCATTACCTCGAATTCATCTTCTGATCACCCGTCATTTACCTTCTGTGGTGCGGAAATTGCGTTGTCGGGGGAATCGATCCCACTGCACAGTGGAGCCACTTCGCCACGGGGGCGAACGGGTCCGGGAGGTGGGCGGGATGCGCGAGACGCTGGTGCTCAACGCGAGCTTCGAGCCGTTGTCGACGGTGTCGCTGCGGCGTGCGGTGGTGCTGGTCATGCAGGACAAGGCCGTGGTGGAGCACGCGCATCCGGGGCTGCGGATCCGGGCCGCTTCGGTGGATGTGCCGGTGCCGCGGGTGATCAGGCTCAGCAGATACGTACGGGTGCCGTTCCGAAGACGGGCGCCGTGGTCGCGCCGGGGGGTGCTGGTGCGGGACCAGCATCGTTGTGCGTACTGCGGCAGGCGGGCGACGACCGTGGACCACGTCGTGCCGCGGTCGCGCGGCGGCGGGGACACCTGGCTCAACACCGTCGCCTGTTGCGCGGAGGACAATCACCGTAAGGCGGACCGGACGCCCGAGCAGGCGGGGATGCGGCTGCTGCGGCGGCCGTTCGAGCCGACGCCGGCGGACGCGATGCTGTCGGCGCTGGGGGTGTCGGTGCGGGAGGAACTGCCGGAGTGGCTGGCTTCCGCGGCCGGGCCCGGAGCCGAGGCGGCGGCCTGACTCGCCTCAGGTGAGGAGGAGTTGCACGATCGCCGCGAGGCCGACGGCGACGATGACGGCGCGCAGGACGGTGGGCGGCAGGCGCCGGCCCACCGTCGCGCCGATCTGGCCGCCGAGGGCCGAGCCGACGGCGATGAGGAGGACGGCGGTCCAGTCGAAGTCGGCGACGAAGAGGAAGAAGAGGGCCGCGACGCCGTTGACGAGGGCGGCGAGGACGTTCTTGAGGGCGTTGACGCGCTGGAGGTCGTCGTTGAGCAGCAGGCCCATCAGGGAGAGGTAGAGGACGCCCTGGGCGGCGCCGAAGTAGCCGCCGTACGCGCTGGCGAGGAGCAGGCCGGTCAGCAGGGGGAGGCCGCCGTCGCGGTGTGCGGTGGTGCCGTCGTGGTCGCGGCGGGCGCGGAGCGCGGCGGCGAGGCGGGGCTGTACGACGACCAGGACGAGGGCGACGGCGATCAGGGCGGGGACGATCGCGGCGAACGCTTCGGAGGGCAGGGCGAGGAGCAGGATGGCGCCGGCCAGTCCGCCGAGGAGGGCGGTGGCGCCGAAGCGCAGGACGCGGCGGCGCTGGCCGGTGAGTTCGCGGCGGTAGCCGATGGCGCCGCTGATCGAACCGGGCACCAGGCCGAGGGTGTTGGAGACGTTCGCCGTGAGGGGTGGCAGGCCGACCGCCAGCAGCACCGGGAAGGTGATGAGGGTGCCGGAGCCGACGATGGTGTTGATCGTGCCGGCGCCGAGGCCCGCGGCGAAGACGGCGGCTGCTTCCCAGAGGGTCATGCCCACTCCCCCGTGCATGATCGGTGCGTGTGGGACCGATCATGCACCAGGGAGCGTCGGGTCAGTCGATGGGGGGCGCCTCGCGGTGGGGCGTGCTGGGCTTGGTGAGGCCGCTGCCGCCGCCCGCGGGGTTGAAGTTGCCGAGGGCGCCGCCCAGGCCCTTGAGGGCGTCGCCGATCTCGCTGGGCACGATCCAGAGCTTGTTGGCGTCGCCTTCGGCGATCTTGGGGAGCATCTGGAGGTACTGGTAGGACAGCAGCTTCTGGTCGGGGTCCCCGGCGTGGATGGATTCGAAGACGACGCGGATCGCCTGGGCCTCGCCCTCGGCGCGCAGGGCCGCGGCCTTGGCGTCACCTTCGGCGCGCAGGATCGAGGACTGCTTCTCGCCCTCGGCGGTGAGGATCTGGGACTGGCGGACACCTTCGGCCTGGAGGATGGCGGCGCGCTTGTCGCGGTCGGCGCGCATCTGCTTCTCCATCGAGTCCTGGATGGAGGTCGGCGGCTCGATGGCCTTGAGCTCGACGCGGTTGACGCGGATGCCCCACTTGCCGGTGGCCTCGTCCAGGACGCCGCGCAGTGCGGCGTTGATCTCCTCGCGGGAGGTAAGGGTGCGTTCCAGGTCCATGCCGCCGATGATGTTGCGCAGGGTGGTGACGGTGAGCTGCTCGATGGCCTGGATGTAGCTGGCGACTTCGTAGGTCGCGGCGCGGGCGTCGGTGACTTGGTAATAGATGACCGTGTCGATGTTGACGACGAGGTTGTCCTGGGTGATCACCGGCTGCGGCGGGAACGGCACGACCTGCTCGCGGAGGTCGATGCGGTTGCGGATGGAGTCGATGAACGGGACGACGATGTTCAACCCGGCGTTGAGCGTGCGGGTGTAGCGGCCGAAGCGTTCGACGATGGCGGCGCTGGCCTGGGGGATGACCTGGATCGTCTTGATGAGTGCGATGAACACGAGCACCACCAGGATGATCAGGACGATGATGATCGGTTCCACAGCGGCTCCCGTGCCCTTCGTTGCTGGTCCGTGCCGGCCGTCGACCGGCTTGGCGGTTGATCAGTCTTTCAGAGTCGTGGGTCGTCGCGCAGCGTGTTCGGGTCAGATGACGACCGCGGTGGCGCCTTCGATCTCGACGACGTCGACCTGTTGGCCCGGTTCGTAGACCTGGTCGGTGTCGAGGGCGCGGGCGGACCAGACCTCGCCGCCGAGTTTGATGCGGCCGCCGGCGGAGTCGACGCGTTCGAGGACGGTGGCGCTCTTGCCTCTGAGGGCGTCGACACCGGAGGCGAGTTGAGGGCTTTGGCCGCGGTGGCGGTTGGCGAGGGGGCGTACGACCGCGATCAGGGCGACCGATACGGCGGCGAACACGAGGAATTGCGGGACGGTGCCGCCACCGAGTCCTGCGGTGACGGCACCGGCGACGGCGCCGACCGCGAGCATCCCGAATTCGGGCATCGCGGTCACGACGAGAGGAATACCCAGTCCTACGGCGGCGATCAGCCACCACACCCATGGATCCACGGGTTCATGGTAGATCGGCGGAGCGGCCCGGGACAGGGTGCGATCGGTCAGGAAAGGGGCAGTCCCTGAGCGGTCCAGCGGTCGCCGCGGCGCTCGACGATCAGCGGGAGGCCGAAGCAGTGGGAGAGGTTGCTGGAGGTCAGCTCCAGGTCGAGGGGGCCGGCGGCCAGCACCTTGCCCTGGCGGATCATCAGCACGTGGGTGAAGCCGGGGGCGATTTCCTCGACATGGTGGGTGACCATGATCATGGAGGGGGCGTACGGGTCGCGGGCGAGGCGGCCCAGGCGGCGCACCAGGTCCTCGCGGCCGCCGAGGTCGAGGCCGGCGGCCGGCTCGTCGAGGAGGAGCAGCTCGGGGTCGGTCATCATCGCGCGGGCGATCAGGGTGCGCTTGCGCTCGCCCTCGGAGAGGGTGCCGAACTTCCGGTCGAGGTAGGCGGTCATGCCGAGGCGGTCGAGGAAGGCGCGGGCGCGCTGCTCGTCGACGTCCTCGTAGTTCTCCTGCCAGCTCGCGGTCATGCCGTAGGCGGCGGTGAGCACGGTCTGGAGGACGGTCTGGGAGCGCGGGAGCTTGTCGGCGAGGGCGATGCCGGCGACGCCGATGCGGGGGCGCAGGTCGAAGACGTCGACCTGGCCGAGCTTCTCGCCCAGGATCGAGGCGGTGCCGGTGCTCGGGAAGACATAACTGGAGGCGACGTTCAGGAGGGTGGTTTTGCCGGCGCCGTTGGGGCCGAGGATGACCCAGCGCTCCCCCTCCTTCACCGACCAGGAGACCTGGTCCACCAGAGCCCGTCCATCGCGGACCACGGATACGTCCACCAGCTCCAGTACATCGCTCATGAGCGCGTTGTCTCCCATTGCTTCTCGGTCGTCGCGTGCGCCTGCCGGCGCATCCCCCCAGCAAACCTACGCCACTCGATGTCAGTGCTGTTCCCTAGGCTGGGGACCATGCTCGATGAACCTCGATCAGGACTGCTGGCCTCGTGGGGAAATGCCCTTTTGGCCGGACTTGTCTCACCTGATGAAGCCGCGCACCGTATCGCGGACGACGACGCGGTGCACCGCGTGGAGGGCCTGCCCGGCGAGACGTCGCCGGTCGGGCTGACGCTCGCGCTGGGGCGGCTGCGCACCCTGGGGGCGGTCGGCCTGCGGGTCGCGCTGCCGGCGCCCGGGCATCCGCTGGGGCTGAGCGGGCCGCCGGAATTCAACGCGCGGGCGCTGGAGGCCGGGGAGGCGGTGCTGGCCGTGGGCGCCTCCGTGGGGCTGGTGCCGGAGATATACGAGGCCGGGCCGGAGGGGGGCGCCGGGCCCGATGTGCATGTGGAGGTTCTCTGGCACTGCCTGCCGGTGCGGGAGGGGCCGCCGGCCGATGTGCCCTCGCTCGGCGAGGCGGAGCGGGAGCTGGCGCAGGCGCTGCGGGAGGCGACCGAGGCGCTCTCGTCGCTGGACGTGGCCGGGTCCGGGCCGGTCGCCGAGGCGGCGCTGGAGGCGTACCGCGCGCGGGCGGAGGCCGGGCGGCAGGTGCTGGCGCCGGGTTACCCGCCCCGGGCGGTGCGGGTGTTGGAGCTGGCGCAGCGGGTGGGCGCGCTGGTCGGGATCGCCGAGCGGGCGGGCGGCGGCGGGGAGCACGGCGGGGCGGTGAGCGCGTCGGAGATCGCGGCCCGGGCCGAGGTGCTGCGGCCGGTGGAGCGTACGGCCCGGCGGGCGCAGGTGGCGGCGTACAACGCGGCTTTGGAGGAGCGGGAGCGGCGGGGGTGAGGTGAGCGGCGCCGGTCGGACCGGGGCCACGACGGGCCCGGCCCCGCGGGCGGTTGCCTGCGGGGCCGGGCGGGGTGTGCCGGGTGGCGAGCCTGCGCTCAGTGGTTCAGGCAGGGGTTGCCGAAGACGGGGTTGAGGGCACCGACGATGGAGACGGTGTTGCCGCAGGCGTTCACGGGGACCTCCACCGGGACCTGGACGAGGTTGCCGGAGCCGATGCCGGGGGACTCCACGGCCGTGCCCTGGGCCAGCGGTGCGCTGTGCGCCGAGGCGACACCGGCGCCCGCGAGGGCGAGGCCGCCCGCTGCCATCGTGATCGCCGCTGCCCGCTTGATGTTCTTCACTTCTCTTGCTCCTCGTTGCCGTTGCCGTGACCAGCCGCCACGACTGCACTGGGAAACGGCAGGGGCCGGGAGGGAGATACGCCAAATGGGCGACGTCTACACGACAGTATGAATCTCGCACCGGAGGACGACACTCCGCTTCGGGCTGTGGTCAGTCTCCGATGCCGTGCCGGACGGCCCACAGCGCGGCCTGGGTCCGGTCGGCGAGGTCGAGCTTCATGAGGATGTTGGAGACATGGGTCTTGACCGTCTTCTCCGACAGCACCAGCGCGCGGGCGATCTCGCGGTTGGAGCGCCCGTCCGCTATCAGCCCGAGCACCTCGCGCTCCCGCTCGGTGAGGGAAGTGCCGCGCCCCTGGCCGTTGTTGCCCTCCTCCTGGGAGAGCAGGGCGCCGGCGACCTCGGGCTGGAGCAGGATGTGACCGGCGTGCACGGACCGGATGGCGCCGGCCAGCGCGTCGGGGTCGATGTCCTTGTAGACGTAGCCGGCCGCGCCCGCCCGCAGCGCGGGGACGACGGTGCGCTGTTCGGTGAAGCTGGTCACGATCAACACCCGTGCGGGGTTGGCCAGTTCGCGGAGCTTGCGCAGCGCCTCGACGCCGTCCATGCCGGGCATCTTGACGTCCATCAGGACGACGTCCGGGCGCAGTTGTTCGGTCGCGGCGACACCCTCGGCGCCGTCGGACGCCTCGCCCACCACCTCTATGTCGTCCTGGACCTCCAGGAAGGTGCGCAGTCCGCGGCGTACGACCTGGTGGTCGTCGACGAGCAGGACGCGGATCGCCCGGTCGTCAGGTGACCGGGTCCCGGCCGCCGGGAGTCGCCTCGCGTCGCCCCTCTCCTTGTCAGCCACCGGGTACCTCCATCTCGACAGCGGTGCCCTTGCCGGGCTCCGACTCCACGGTGAGCTTTCCGCCGACGCCACCGGCGCGGTCCCGCATCGAGACCAGGCCGAGGTGACGGCCGGCCCGGCGCACCAGGCCGGTGTCGAAGCCGCAGCCGTCGTCGGCGACGCGCAGCAGCACGCCCTGGCCGTGGCGGGCAAGGGTCACCTCGACGCGGGCGGCGCCGGAGTGCCGCAGGGCGTTGTGCAGGGCTTCCTGGGCGACGCGGAGCAGCGCCTCCTCCTGGGACGCCGGCAGCGCCCGGACGCCTCTCGCGGCGAACGTGACGCGTGCGGTGTGGGCACGGTCGAGGACCTGCGCCTGGGAGCGCAGGGTGGCGACCAGGCCGTCCTCGTCCAGGGCGGCCGGCCGCAGTTCGACGACGGCGGCGCGCAGTTCGTCGGCGGCCTCGGCGGCCAGCGTGGCGACCTGGTGGAGTTCGTCCTTGGCGCGGGCCGGGTCGCGGTCGACCAGTGCGGTGGCGGCCTGGGCGGTCAGGCGGAGGGAGAAGAGCTTCTGGGCGACCGCGTCGTGCAGTTCGTGGGCGAGGCGGGCGCGCTCCCCCGCGATGGTCAGCTCGCGGCTGCGCTCGTACAGGCGCGCGTTGGTCAGGGCGATGGCGGCGTGCTGGGCGAGGATGCCGAGCAGTCGTTCGTCGTCCTCGGTGAAGCCGCAGCCGCCGTGCGGTTTGGCGCAGCGCTTGTTGGCGAGGAAGAGGGCGCCGAGGATCTCGTCGCCGTCGGCGACCGGCAGGCCGATGAAGTCGGACATGTCCGGGTGGGCGGCGGGCCAGCCGCCGAAGCGGGGGTCGGTGCGGACGTCCGCGAGGCGCTCGGGTGTGGCACCGTGCAGCATCGCGGCGAGGATGCCGTGCTGGCGGGGCAGCGGGCCGATGGCCTTCCACTGCTCCTCACTGACACCGTCCACGACGAACTGCGCGAAGCCGCCGTGGTCGTCGGGCACTCCGAGGGCCGCGTACTCGGCGTTCAGCAGCTCGCGCGCCGAGGCGACGATCGTCTTGAGGACGTCGCGCACCTGAAGGTGCCTGCTCATGGCCAGGATCGCGGTGCTCACCGCGGGGATCCCCGACCCCGGTCCGTTGGTCATGGCCTCACCGTACCGGCGGCGTGGGGCACCCGTATCGGTCCACCGGCGCCCGCGGCCTCGGTCCACCGGCCTAGGCCGGACGTCGCCCTGGGGCCGCCCCGAAGACAGCGAGGGACGGGTCCCTCTATATAGGGAGACCACAGCCATAGAGGACAGGTCGGCTATATATGGACAGTCGGGGCATCGCTACTACCGGGCGTCGTGGGCCGGTGGCGCGCCGGGCAAGCGGGGCGGTGACCAGGCGAGCGCTGCGAAGTGTCCCGTTTCGCCGGAAAGGCGCCTGACCAAGGTGGGGCCGAGCCCCGACCTCTACAGGCTGTGCGTTTGCAATTACACGGCGCGAGACAAACCCCCTGCCTCTGTGACCCCGCCCACAGGACGCAGGTCACTTACGACCCCGCTTAGTGGCCACATAAAGCCGGTGTGAGCTGGGTGGCGACCACCCCCGACGCATTTCTGGACCCCGGGGTTCCACTAACCGGGATCGTACGTCACACCTTTGCCGGGTGAATTTCCGGCCGCTAAGAATGGCTCCCGTCGCTCGGCGCCGTGATCAGGACTCGGCGTATCACGCCCCCCAAGGCCCTTGCGGCGGTTCCCCATTGGAAGAGGTCTACTGCGCATGCCCAAACACGCTCTTTCTGGAGTCAACCGGACTCGCAAGCTTTCCATCGCGGGTGTCTCGGCGGCCGGTGCCGCCGCTCTGGTCTTCGCCCTCGTGCCGGGTGCCGACGCCGATGAGGGCAAGGTCGAGACGGCCGCCGTCCAGAACGTGAAGCCGGCCGCCTTCAGCGCGGTCGGCAGCGCCGCGGAGACGCAGCGGGCCACCATCACCCGGCAGGCCGACGACTCCGCCGCGCAGGGCAGGGCGGAAGAGGCCGCGAAGAAGGCCGCCGCCGAGAAGGCCGCACGGGAGAAGGCCGCCGCCGAGGCGAAGGCGAAGGCCGACGCGAAGGCCAAGGCCGAGGCCGAGGCGAAGGCCGAGCGGGAGCGCGTGGCACAGCAGGCCGCCAGCCGCTCCGCCGCGCGCCCGGCCGCCCCCGCGCCGAAGACCTACGCCGACAACCTGGACGGCTGGATCCGCGAGGCGCTGGACATCATGGCCCAGCACGACATCCCCGGCTCCTACGACGGCATCCACCGCAACATCATGCGGGAGTCGGGCGGTAACCCGATGGCCATCAACAACTGGGACATCAACGCCCAGAACGGCGTGCCGTCCAAGGGCCTGCTCCAGGTGATCCAGCCGACGTTCGACGCGTACCACGTCGAGGGCACCGCGTACGACCTGTACGACCCGGTGGCGAACATCGTCGCGGCCTGCAACTACGCGGCCGACACCTACGGTTCGATCGACAACGTCAACTCCGCCTACTGAGGCGCCGGCTGACACCACTGGCGATTCATCGCGCACACCGCCGAGGGGCGGCACCCGATCCGGGTGCCGCCCCTCGGGCGTGCGGTCCGCGCGCCCGGGGCGCGAGGGAGGTGTGTGCCGCGTGCGCTACTCGCGCATGACCTCGGGCTCGTGGCGGCGCAGCAGTCGCGCGACGACGAAGGCCAGGCCGATGCCCAGGCTGATCAGGATGACCATGTCCATCACGTAGACGCCGGTCTGGTGCTTCCACAGCGGGTCCGGGTTGCCCAGCTCCCACGGCAGCAGGGTGTTCATGTCGGCGGTCGCGCCCATCGCGGCGACGGCCCAGCGCGACGGCATCAGCCAGGAGAACTGTGCGACGCCCACGGTGTCGAAGAGCTGGAAGAGCACGCCGGTGAAGACGACCTGGACGATGGCGAACATGACCAGCAGCGGCATGGTCTTCTCGGCGGTCTTGACCAGCGAGGAGATGATCAGGCCGAACATCATCGAGGTGAAGCCGAGCGCGATGACCGCCAGCGCCATCTCGATGGCCGGCGCGTTCTTGACCAGCAGGCCCTCGGCGGGCATGTTCCGCGTGGAGAAGCCGATCGCCGAGATGATCACGCCCTGGATGGCCGTGACCACGCCGAGCACGATCACCTTGGACATCAGGTACGCCGACCGCGACAGGCCGGTGGCCCGTTCGCGCTCGTAGATGACCCGCTCCTTGATCAGCTCACGGACCGAGTTGGCCGCGCCCGAGAAGCACATGCCGACCGCGAGGATCAGCATGATCGTGCTCGCGTCGCGGTTCGTGCGGTGCTTGGCCGGCGGCCCGTACGCGAAGCCGTAGTCGCTGGGGATCAGCATCGACACCACGCCGAGCACGGCCGGCAGCAGCACCATCAGGGCGAGGAAGCCGCGGTCGGAGGCGAGCACCGAGACGTAGCGCCGCATCAGCGTCATGAGCTGCGAGCCCCAGCTCTGGGACTTCTGCATCCGGGCCGGCGGCGACTGGACCTGGACCGACTGCGGGGCGACCGCGTCGATGTCGGCCGCGTACATCTGGTAGTGCGGGGAACCGCGCCAGCGGCCCATCCAGTCGTAGTCGCGGTAGTTCTCGAACGCCGAGAAGACGTCCGCCCAGGTGTCGT
The DNA here is from genome assembly GCF_055570395.1 of Streptomyces sp. NPDC031210. NCBI lineage: Bacteria > Bacillati > Actinomycetota > Actinomycetes > Kitasatosporales > Streptomycetaceae > Streptomyces > Streptomyces sp. NPDC031210. The sequence continues at coordinate 13,581 of NZ_JBVIHH010000031.1, read as the reverse complement.
ACTGGAAGAAGTTCAGCGCTTCCGCGGGCGGGCCGAAGTAGGCCACGCCGCCGCCCGGCGCCATCACCAACAGCTTGTCGCAGATACCCAGTTCGGCCACCGAGTGGGTGACGACCAGGACCGTGCGGCCGTCGTCGGCGAGGCCGCGCAGCAGTTGCATGACGTCGCGGTCCATGCCCGGGTCGAGGCCGGAGGTCGGCTCGTCCAGGAAGATCAGCGACGGCTTGGTGAGCAGCTCCAGGGCCACCGACACGCGCTTGCGCTGGCCGCCGGAGAGCGAGGTGACCTTCTTGTCCTTGTGGATGTCGAGCTTGAGCTCGCGCAGCACCTCGTTGATACGGGCCTCGCGCTCGGACTCCGCGGTGTCACCGGGGAAGCGGAGCTTGGCGGCGTACTTGAGGGCCTTCGCGACGGTCAGTTCCTTGTGCAGGATGTCGTCCTGCGGGACCAGACCGATGCGCTGGCGCAGCTCGGCGAACTGCTTGTAGAGGTTGCGGTTGTCGTAGAGGACGTCGCCCTCGTTGGCGGGGCGGTAGCCGGTCAGCGCCTTGAGCAGCGTGGACTTGCCGGAGCCGGAGGGGCCGATGACGGCGATCAGCGACTTCTCCGGGACGCCGAAGGAGACGTCCTTGAGGATCTTCTTGCCGCCGTCGACGGTGACGGTGAGGTGGCGGGCCGAGAAGGAGACCTCGCCGGTGTCGACGAACTCCTCCAGACGGTCGCCGACCAGCCGGAACGTGGAGTGGCCGACGCCGATGATGTCGTTCGGGCCGATCACGGCGGTGCCGGACTTGGGGACCGGCTGGCCGTTGACGTAGGTGCCGTTGTGGCTGCCCAGGTCACGGATCTCGAAGCGGCCGTCGGGGGTGGCACGGAACTCGGCGTGGTTGCGGGAGACCTGGAGGTCGGAGACGACCAGTTCGTTCTCCAGCGCACGGCCGATGCGCATCACGCGGCCCGTGTCGAGGCGGTGGAAGGTCGTCGGGCTCCGGTCGCCGTGCGCCGGCGGGGCCTGGCCGCCCGCGTTCGGAGCCGGCCGCTCCTGGGGCTGCGGCGCCTGCTGCTGGGGCACTGCCTGCTGCGGCGGGACGTACGGCGGCTGCTGCCCCTGCGGGGGCGCCTGCCAGCCCTGCTGGGCGGCGGGCGGCTGCTGGGCCGGCGGCTGCTGTACGGGCGCCTGGTGGGCCGGCGGCGCCTGGTGGGTGGGCGGCGCCTGCCAGCCCTGCGCGCCCTGCTGCGGCGGCGCCATCGCGGGCTGCGCGCTGTAGGCACCGGCGGCCGGCGCCCCGGCGGCCGACAGGCTCACCCGGGGACCGTCGGTGGCGTTGCCCAGATGCACGACCGAGCCGGGGCCGATCTCCATCTGGTGGATCCGCTGGCCCTGCACATACGTGCCGTTGGTGCTTCCCTGGTCTTCGATGATCCAGCCGCGACCGGCCCACCGCACGGTGGCGTGCCGCCAGGAGACCCTGGCGTCGTCGAGGACCATGTCGCCCTGCGGGTCACGGCCCACGTTGTAGGACCGGGACGGATCGAGCGTCCAGGTTCTTCCGTTCAATTCCAGTACGAGTTCAGGCACTCCATGCCCCATTACATAGTCCCCCGAGTGACGCCCTGTATGGGAAGTCCAGGGATGGCGAACATCCTGAGGAACTATTTCAGGCTCGGCCCTCCGACCGGAAACCGGGACGGGGCCGGGGCCTTGGCGCGGCGGCGGAACGGGGCCGGCCGAAATACCCCGGAGCGCGGGAAGAAGGCACGGATACGGTGATTTCCGTGGAACAGGCCCATTCCGGCCGACCGGGATTCCGCCGGGGCGCCGACCGCCGTCCTGCGAGGGCAGGACGTACGGGAGCCCACCCGGCGGGCCGCGGCCTCCGCGAAACAAGGGTGAAGGGGGGCATAGCCGTACGTTCCCGCGACCCTGGGTGCGCGCGGGAGGCGGCGATCCGGGGCCGGGGCGCCCTCCGGGGCCCTCGGCGGGCCTCGGGCGGGAACCGTGGCGCGCACCCGCCGCGCGTAACCCCGTGGCTCTTCAGGTGAGTTGGCGCCCCGTTCCGCACCGCGTCCCGGGGCCTCCGGGCGCGCGGACACGAGTCGGTAACGATCGGAGGGGACGGCCGGGGCCCCCGGCCGCGGCGGGAGGCCGGGAGGCATACGGGGGACGTGCCGGTCCGAACCACGGACACCTGTACGGGGGCGCTCGCCGGGCGGCTACCGTAAGAGCACCATGAGCGCATCGCAGACCCCGCCTGCCACCGCCGTCCCAGGCGATGACGTACCGACCCTTCTGGTGAAGATCTTCGGGAAGGACCGGCCCGGCATCACCGCAGGTCTCTTCGACACCCTCGCCGCCTACTCCGTCGATGTCGTGGACATCGAGCAGGTCGTGACCCGGGGACGCATCGTGCTGTGCGCGCTGGTCACCGTCCCCGCGTCCACCCAGGGCGCGACCGGTGCCGCCGAGGGCGACCTGCGCGCCACCGTGCACAACTGGGCCGAATCGCTGCACCTCCAGGCGGAGATCATCTCCGGCCGCGGCGACAACCGTCCGCGCGGCACCGGGCGCTCGCACGTCACCGTGCTGGGGCACCCGCTCACCGCGGAGTCGACCGCCGCCATAGCGGCGGCCATAACGTCGACCGGCGGCAATATCGACCGTATCTTCCGGCTCGCGAAGTATCCGGTGACGGCCGTGGAGTTCGCGGTCTCCGGTGCGGCGACGGATGTCCTGCGCACCGTCCTGGCCACCGAGGCCGCGAAGCTGGGGGTGGACGTGGCGGTCGTCGCGGCCGGGCTCCAGCGCCGAGCGCAGCGGCTGGTCGTCATGGACGTCGATTCCACGCTCATCCAGGACGAGGTCATCGAGCTGTTCGCGGCGCACGCCGGGTGCGAGGCCGAGGTCGCCGAGGTGACCGCCGCCGCGATGCGCGGCGAGCTGGATTTCGAGCAGTCGCTGCACGCCCGCGTGAAGCTGCTGGCCGGGCTCGACGCGTCCGTGGTGGAGGCCGTGCGCAAGGAAGTGCGGCTCACTCCGGGGGCCCGCACCCTGGTGCGCACCCTCAAGCGGCTCGGCTATCAAGTCGGCGTCGTCTCGGGCGGTTTCACGCAGGTCACCGACGCGCTCAAGGAAGAGCTGGGGCTGGACTTCGCGTCCGCCAACACGCTGGAGATCGTCGACGGCAAGCTCACCGGGCGGGTGACCGGTGACATCGTGGACCGGGCCGGCAAGGCGCGGCTGCTGCGGAGTTTCGCCCAGCAGGCCGGGGTGCCGCTCGCGCAGACCGTCGCGATCGGCGACGGCGCCAATGATCTGGACATGCTGAACACGGCGGGTCTCGGGGTCGCCTTCAACGCCAAGCCGGTGGTACGCGAGGCGGCGCACACGGCGGTGAACGTGCCGTTCCTGGACACCGTGCTGTATCTGCTGGGCGTCACCCGCGAAGAGGTGGAGGCCGCGGCCACCCACCTGGGGTGACGCGGCGCGCGGGCGCCCGGTGACGGGCTTCGACCGAGGGGAAGGGCTCCGGCGGGTGCCGGGGCCCTTCCGTCCGCTCGGGGCCGGGGTCAGCGTCCGTCGGGCCGGCCGCCGCTCACTGGTGTCACTCGTGGGGCGGGAGGTAGGCGACCAGGCGGCCGACGCCGTGCTCGACCGCCTTCCACGAACCGTTGAACGCGATCACGGCCATCGCCGCGGTCGGGAACCCACCGCGGTTCATCCGCTCCAGCAGATCGCCCTCCGCCTGGCCCGTGAGCGCGTCGGCGAGGGCGTGCATCCCCGGGTTGTGGCCGATCACCAGCAGGTCGTGCACCTCGTCCGAGGTCTCGTTCAGCAGCGCGATGAGCTCGCCGAGCGAGGCTTCGTAGAGCCGGTCGTCGTACACCGTCTTGGGACGGTGCGGGAGCTCGGAAACGAAGAGCTTCCACGTCTCGCGGGTGCGGACGGCGGTCGAACACAAGGTCAGATCGGGCGTGATCCCGGCTCCGGCCAGCCGTCGGCCGGCGGCCGGCGCATCCATGCGGCCGCGGTCGGCGAGCGGACGCTCATGGTCGCTGCCGTCCGACCATTCGGCCTTTGCGTGGCGGAGGAGGACAATCCGGCGGGGTGTATCGGCGCTCATGCGTCCCAGCTTCGCATGAAAGACGGCGCGGGGCGCGGGGTGTTGACGGGCTGCCCCCTGCCGGGTGACAAGCGCGCGGGCGGTCACCGCGGGGCCGTCCCGAGGAGCCGGGCGAGGGAGCTCCGGTGAGGGGCCGGGCCGTCCCGGGCTCCCCCGGTCCGGTCACGGCGCGGCGATACTCGCGATGATCCCGATGACGACGGTCAGCGCGAGCATGGCGCCCAGGACGAGGAGCAGCTTCTTCTGGCCGCCCTGCGGATTCGGTTCGAGCACTGGCATGCGCCCAGTGTCCCACTCAGGTCTCGTCCTCGATCCGGCGGTCCCGGCCGGCCAGTACGCCCATCACGATCTGCGGCACCATCAGCCCGGCCATCAGCGCGAGGGGCAGCCCCCAGCCGCCGCTGTGCTGGTAGAGAGTGCCGACCAGCAGCGGTCCGGGGAGGGAGATCAGGTAGCCGACGCTCTGCGCGAAGGCGGAGAGCTTGACGACGCCGGCGGAGCTGCTCGACCGCATTCCGATCATGGTGAGCGCCAGCGGGAAGGCGCAGTTGGACAGGCCCATCAGCAGTGCCCAGGCCCAGGAGCCGGCGGCCGGGGCCAGCCACAGCCCGGCGTAGCCGGCCAGGCCGCACAGGCCCAGCACCACGGCGAGCGGCCCCTGGTGGCGCATGCGCGAGGCCAGGCGCGGCAGGACGAAGGAGAGCGGTACGCCCATCGCCATGGTGACGGCGAGCAGCACGCCCGCGGTGCCGGCGGAGACCCCGGCGTCGCGGAAGATCTGCGGCATCCAGCCCATGGTGACGTAGGCGGCGGTGGCCTGGAGGCCGAAGAAGACGGCCAGCGCCCAGGCGGTCGGCGAGGCCGTGATCCGTACGGGCGCCCGCGCGGGGGGCTCGGCGGCGTCCGGGGCGGTCCGCGTACGGCCCGCGCGCTGCCGGAGGGCGACCGCGAGCCAGGGCACCACGGCGACGGCGGCGAGCGCCGCCCACATCGCGAGACCGGTACGCCAGTCGCCGCCGAGCGCGGCGGTCATGGGGACGGTGAGGGCCGCGGCGAGCGAGGTGCCCAGCGCCAGGGCCATGGAGTACAGGCCGGTCATCGCCCCGACCCGGTCGGGGAACCAGCTCTTGATGACGACGGGCATCAGGACGTTGCTGACGGCGATGCCCGCGAGGGCGAGCGCGCTGGCGGCGAGGAAGCCGGCGGTGCCGCCGGCGAACGGCCGGACCGCGACGCCGGCGGCTATCGCGATCAGGCCGGCGAAGACGATGGCGCCCGGTCCCCAGCGCCTGGCCAGGCGGGGTGCGACGCTGCCGAAGACGGCGAAGCACAGGGCCGGTACGGAGGTGAGCAGCCCGGCGACGGTGCCGCTCATGCCGAGGCCGGTGCGGACCTCTTCCAGGAGGGCGCCGAGGCTGGTGATGGCGGGCCGGAGGTTGAGCGCGGCGAGGACGAGGCCGGCGATCACCAGGCGCGGCAGCCAGCGGGCGGCGGCCGGCCCGGTGGCCTCGCCGCCGTTCCCCGCGGCTGTCCCGTCGGCGCCTCCGTCGGCCGTTCCCGGCCGCCGGGCGCCGTCGTCGCGCCGTGCTGGTGGGGTCGTCGGGGGCTCGGCCGCGGGGCCGAGGGTCGCGAGGTCTTCGTCTGCCATGCGGGCCATCATAGAATCATGGGATGAATGCCTGTCCACTCGTTATCGGTAGCCTCTGCCGTCCCGGGCCGCGCCGCGGGCCGGCGGGTCCGGCCGGTGCCCGCGCCACCGCCCTCCGCCCGCCGCACACCTTGGGAGCACGGCCATGCCGCTGACGTCGCCCCGCCGGTCCGCACTGGCCGACCAGGTGATCGCGCAACTGCGCGGCCAGATCACCTCGGGTGAGTGGCCCGTGGGCTCCCGCATCCCGACCGAGCCGGAACTCGTCGAGCAGCTCGGGGTGGCCCGTAACACCGTCCGGGAAGCCGTCCGGGCGCTGGCGCACAACGGGCTGGTCGACATCCGGCAGGGCTCGGGCACGTACGTGGTGGCCACCAGTGAGCTCGCCGGGGTGATGAACCGCCGGTTCGCGGACGCCGATCCCCGGCACGTCGCCGAGCTGCGCAGCGCCCTGGAAGCGGAGGCCGCCCGGCTCGCCGCACGCCGCCGCACCGCGCAGGACCTGCGGCAGATCGACGCGCTGCTACTGCGGCGCGAGGCGGCCTGGGAGTCCGGCGCGGCCGAGCCCTTCGTAGAGGCGGACGCGACGCTGCACATGGCGATCGTGGCGGCCTCGCACAACGAGGTGCTGGCGGAGATCTACGCCGACCTCGGCGGCGTGCTGCGCGACTTCCTGCGGGCCGACGTCGGCACGGTGCTGCGGCCCGAGGCGCACATGGACCACGCGCGCCTGGTGGAGGCGATCCGCGCGGGTGACGGCGATCTGGCCGCCGCCGAGGCGAGCGCGCATCCCTTCGGCTGCCGGCTCGCCCTCATGGAGCGCGGCTGACCGGGTCCGCCCGATGACGCGTGGCCGACCCGGCCCGCCCTCATGGGGCCTGGCTGATCCACAGGTCGGCGATCTCCTGCCAGCAGCGGCCGGAGAGGGTCAGGCGCTGGGCGGGGCCGACCGTCACGGCGCGGGTGTCCACGTCCGGGTCGTACCACCGCTTGCATTCGATGTGCAGCCGCACCTGGCTGTTGTTGCCGTTGGGGTTGAAGCAGTTGGCGATGCCGGTGCTGCCCACCACTCTGGTGCGGCACTCCGCGTGCGGCGCGTCCTCCGGATCGTCGGACGCGGGGGGTGGCACGGCCCGGGCGGCCGGTGCGCTGGCCCCCAGGAGCGCCGCCAGGGTGATCGTCAGGGTTGCCGTACGGCGTCGGGATTTCAGCACGCCGGTACCTCCTCCCCACGATGCGCCGGGAAGGTCCCGGACACCTCCCCCAGTGTGTGGCGGGTGCCGCCGGTTCTCGACTCGAAAACGCGTTCTGCCCGCCCCGGCGGACCGGGACGGGCAGTACGGATGCGCTTCGGGCGTCAGGCCCCCATCATGTGCACTCCGCCGTCGACGTGCACGATCTCACCGGTCGTGCGCGGGAAGAAGTCGGACAGCATGCCGACGACGCCACGGCCGGCCGGCTCCGGGTCGGCCAGGTCCCAGCCGATCGGGGCGCGGTGGTTCCACACGTCCGCCAGCTCCTCGAAGCCGGGGATGGACTTGGCGGCCATCGACTTGATCGGCCCGGCCGAGACCAGGTTGCAGCGGATGCCCTTGGGGCCCAGGTCGCGCGCGAGGTAGCGGTTGGTGCCCTCCAGCGCCGCCTTGGCCACGCCCATCCAGTCGTACTTCGGCCAGGCGATCTGCGCGTCGAAGGTGAGGCCGACGACCGCGCCGCCGTGCGCCATGAGCGGCAGGCAGGCCATGGTCAGCGACTTGTAGGAGTACGCCGAGACCTGGACGGCGGTGCTGACGTCCTCCCAGCTCGCCTCCAGGAAGTTGAAGGCGCCCTGCGGGCCGAAGGCGATGGAGTGCACGATGCCGTCGAGGCCCGCACCGTCGCCCTGGTGCTCGCGGATCTTGTCGGCGAGGCCGTCCAGGTGCTCCTGGTTGGTGACGTCCAGCTCGATGACCGGGGCGGGCTTGGGCAGCCGCTTGGCGATCCGCTCGACGAGAGAGAGCCGGCCGAAGCCGGTGAGGATGACCTCGGCGCCCTCGTTCTGGGCGACCTTGGCCGCCTGGAAGGCGATGGAGGACTCGGTGAGCACCCCCGTGACCAGGATGCGCTTGCCTGCAAGGATTCCACTCATGCTGATCAGTGACCCATGCCCAATCCGCCGTCGACAGGAATGACGGCTCCGGTGATGTACGCGGCCTCCTCGGAGGCCAGGAAGCGGACCGAGGCGGCGATCTCCTCGGGCTGCGCGTAACGCGCGAGCGGGACCTGCTTCACGATGTTCTCCCGCTGCTCGTCGGTGAGCACCCGGGTCATGTCGGTGTCGACGAAGCCGGGGGCGACGACGTTGACGGTGATGTTGCGGCTGCCCAGCTCCCGGGCGAGCGAGCGGGCGAAGCCCACCAGGCCGGCCTTGGAGGCGGCGTAGTTGGCCTGGCCCGGGGCGCCCATGAGGCCCACCACGGACGAGATCAGCACGATCCGTCCCTTACGGGCGCGCAGCATCGCGCGGTTGGCGCGCTTGACCACCCGGAACGTGCCGGTGAGGTTGGTTTCGACGACCGAGGTGAAGTCCTCCTCGGACATCCGCATCAGCAACTGGTCGCGGGTGACGCCGGCGTTGGCCACCAGCACCTCGACCGCGCCCTGCTTCTCCTCGATCTCCTTGTATGCCTGCTCGACCTGCTCGCTGTCCGTGATGTCGCACTTCACGGCCAAAAACCCCTCGGGGGGTTCGCCCGAGCGGTAGGTGATGGCGACCTGGTCGCCTGCCTCGGCGAAGGCTCGGGCAATGGCGAGGCCAATGCCGCGGTTACCTCCGGTGACCAGAACCGAGCGGCTCAAGAGATCACCCTTTCCGTTTCCTGTCCGTCCTGAGTTCGGTACGAAACTATCGGTCACGGGGCTCTTCCGTGGAATCGAGCCCGGACAGGCGCGCACCCCGGTCACTGTCGGGTCCCGACAGAAGCACGCCCCGCGCCCCTTACGCGGCCCCACCCTCCGGCCTGTGGTCCGGACCTTCGCCGGGCCCCTCGCCGGACTTCTCGCGGCACGACGCGCCGCGCCCCGCGACCGGTGCCCTCTGGGCGGGGCGTAGCGCGCAGGGGATGATGCAGGCGCCGACTACGGGAGGATCACGTGCCCGCTTCACCCCATGCCCTTGACGAAACGTTCCTGGCACTGCCGACGCACGCCCTGGCCGACGCCGCGCTGGCCCGGGCCCGCGCGCTGGGCGCCACGCACGCCGACTTCCGCCTGGAGCGGGTGCGCAGCGCGGCCTGGCGGCTGCGCGACGCCCGTAGCGCGGGGACCTCGGACACCACCGACCTCGGATACGCGGTGCGGGTGGTGCACGGCGGGGCCTGGGGGTTCGCGTCCGGGGTGGACCTGACCATGGACGCGGCGGCGCGGGTGGCCTCCCAGGCGGTGGCGATGGCGAAGCTGTCGGCGAAGGTGCGCGCGGCGGGCGGATCGCAGAGCCCGGTGGAGCTGGCCGAGGAGCCCTCGTACCCGGACCGGACCTGGGTCTCGGCGTACGAGATCAACCCGTTCGAGGTGCCGGACGCCGACAAGACCGATCTGCTGGCGGAGTGGAGCGCGCGGCTGCTGGCGGCGCCGGGCGTGGCGCACGCGGACGCGTCGCTGCTGACCGTCCAGGAGAACAAGTTCTACGCCGACACCGCGGGCACCAGCACGACCCAGCAGCGGGTGCGGCTGCATCCGCAGTTGACCGCCGTCGCGGTGGACCCGGCGAGCGGCGGGTTCGACTCGATGCGCACCCTCGCGCCTCCGGTGGGGCGCGGCTGGGAGTACCTGACGGGCGCCCACTACGACTGGGACGGTGAGCTGGCGCGGATCCCGGACCACCTCGCGGAGAAGATGCGGGCGCCGGGCGTCGAGGCGGGCCGCTACGACCTGGTGGTGGACCCCTCCAACCTGTGGCTGACGATCCACGAGTCGATCGGGCACGCCACCGAGCTGGACCGGGCGCTGGGCTACGAGGCGGCGTACGCGGGCACCTCGTTCGCCACCTTCGACCAGCTCGGCACGCTCGCGTACGGGTCCGAGATCATGAACGTGACGGGCGACCGGACCGCCGAACACGGCCTGGCGACGATCGGGTACGACGACGAGGGGGTGGCCGGGCAGTCCTGGGACCTGATCCGCGACGGTGTCCTGGTCGGCTATCAACTCGACCGCGGCATCGCGAAGTCGACCGGTTTCGCGCGCTCCAACGGATGCGCCTACGCGGACTCCCCCGGGCACGTGCCGCTCCAGCGGATGGCGAACGTCTCGCTCCGGGCGGCGCCGGACGGGCCGTCGACCGAGGAGCTGATCTCGGGCGTCGAGCGCGGCATCTACGTCGTCGGCGACCGGTCCTGGTCGATCGACATGCAGCGGTACAACTTCCAGTTCACCGGCCAGCGGTTCTTCCGGATCGAGAACGGCCGGCTGGCCGGGCAGGTGCGCGATGTCGCCTACCAGGCGACCACCACCGAGTTCTGGGGCTCGATGCGCGCGGTGGGCGGCCCGCAGACCTACGTCCTGGGCGGCGCCTTCAACTGCGGCAAGGCCCAGCCGGGACAGATCGCCGCCGTCTCGCACGGCTGCCCCTCGGCCCTCTTCGAAGGCGTGAACATCCTCAACACGACGCAGGAGGCCGGCCGATGAGCCCTCGACGCACCACTCCGCACGAGATCGTCGAGCGCGCCCTGGACCTGTCCCGGGCCGATGACTGCGTGGTCATCGCCGACGAGCACTCCAGCGCCAATCTGCGCTGGGCGGCCAACGCGCTCACCACCAACGGCGTCACCCGCGGCCGGACACTGACCGTCGTGGCGCTCGTGGACGGCAAGCGGGGCACCGCCTCGGGCGTGGTGTCGCGGTCGGCGGTCACGGCGGACGATCTGGAGCCGCTGGTGCGGGCCGCCGAGGACGCCGCCCGGGGCGCGGGTCCGGCCGAGGACGCCCAGCCGCTGGTCGGCGGCTCGCCGATGTCCCCCGGCTTCACCGACGCGCCCGACGAGACGGGCCCCGAGGTCTTCGCGGCGTTCGCGCCGGCGCTGGGCGAGGCGTTCCGGCAGGCCCGCGCCGGCGGTCGCGAGCTGTACGGCTTCGCCCAGCACGGGGTCGTCACCTCCTACGTGGGCTCCTCGGCCGGACTGCGGCTGCGGCACGACCAGCCGACCGGCACGCTGGAGCTGAACGCCAAAGCGCCGGGCCCGGGAAAGTCGGCGGGCTCCGGAGCGGTCCCGTCCCGCTCGGCGTGGACGGGCCGCGCCACTCGCGACTTCACCGACGTCGACCCGCGCGAGCTGGACGCCGAGCTGGCGCGGCGGCTGGGCTGGGCCGAGCGGCGGATCGAGCTGCCCGCCGGGCGGTACGAGACGCTGCTGCCGCCGACCGCCGTCGCGGACCTGATGATCTACCAGCAGTGGTCCGCCGGTGCCCGGGACGCCGCGGAGGGCCGTACGGTCTTCTCCAGGCCCGGCGACGGCGAGGCGGCCGGCCGGCCCGGGGCCGGGACCCGACTGGGCGAGCGGCTGTCCCCGCTGCCGCTGACGCTGCGCAGCGACCCGCGGGCGCCCGGCCTGGAGTGCGCGCCGTTCGTGGTGGCGCACGCCTCCGGCGACGACGACTCGGTCTTCGACAACGGGCTGCCGCTGGCCGCCACCGACTGGATCCGCGACGGCGTCCTGAGCCGCCTGGCCACCTCCCGGCACACCGCCGCCCTGACCGGCCTCCCGGTGGCGCCCGCCATCGACAACCTCCTTCTGGAGGGTGGTGGTTCGCGCTCCCTGGACGAGATGGCCGCGGCGAGCGGCCATGACGGCCCGGTCCTGCTGCTGACCTGCCTGTGGTACATCCGCGAGGTCGATCCGGCGACGCTGCTGCTGACCGGCCTGACCCGGGACGGCGTCTATCTGGTCGACAAGGGCGAGGTGGTCGGCGAGGTCAACAACTTCCGCTTCAACGAGTCGCCGGTGGACCTGCTGTCCCGGGCGATGGAGGCGGGCCGTACCGAGCGCACTCTGCCGCGCGAGTGGAACGACTACTTCACGCGTGCGGCGATGCCCGCGCTGCGCATCCCGGACTTCAACATGAGTTCGGTCAGCCGGGGGGTGTGAGCGCGCCCGGCCGGCCGGAGCCCGCGGCTTCCGGGCCGGTGCCGGTGCCGGTGCGCCCGGTCGGTGCCCGCGGGGTCCGGTCGGTGCCCGCGGGGTCCGGCCGGGCGATCACCGGCCCGCGGGCTAATAGACTGTCCGCCTGTCCTCCCCTTTCCGGAACCACGATCGATCAGGAACGCCATGACACGCCTCGGCGAATCCGTCGCCCGCGCCACCACCCTGCTCTCCCGCGACCTCTCCTCGGACGGCACCGTCCAGGAGCTGCTCCAGGAGACGGGCGCGCGGCGCTCTCTCGACCTGACGGACCTGCCCGCCAAGGAGCAGGCCGAGCTGATCGCGGCGCGTACGGTCGAGGTGCTGCCGGGCGTGGAGAAGCTGGCCGAGCGGATCGAGGAGCGCCGCGCGGCGGGCGGCGGCCTGCACATCAAGCTGGGTATCGACCCGACGGCGACCGATGTCCACCTGGGCCACGCCGTGCCACTGATCGTTCTCAGCCGGTTCCAGCGGCTGGGCCACGCCGTCACGCTGATCATCGGTGACTTCACCGCCAAGATCGGCGACCCGTCGGGCCGTACGGCCGAGCGGCCGCCGCTGACCGACGAGGACATCGCGCGCAACCTCGCCACCTACCGCGAACAGGTGCGCCCCTTCTTCGACTTCGAGAAGGTCAGCTTCCGCCAGAACAGCGAGTGGCTGGCGCCGTACACCTTCCCCGAGCTGCTCTCGCTGCTCTCGCAGGTGCCGGCCTCGCAGTTGCTCCAGCGCGAGGACTTCCGCAACCGGCTGGCGGCCGGCTCCGGTCTGACGATGACGGAGCTGCTGTACCCCGTCGCGCAGGGTCTGGACTCGGTGGCGCTGGAGTGCGACGTGGAGCTGGGCGGTTCCGACCAGCTCCTCAACCTCCAGATGGGCCGCAAGCTGATGGAGCTGCGCGGGCAGCGGCCGCAGCTCGTGGTGACCATGCCGCTGATCGAGGGCACGGACGGCACCGGCGCCAAGATGTCCAAGTCCAAGGGCAACTACGTCGGGCTGAGCGCGCCCGCCGACGAGGTGTTCGGCAAGATCATGTCGGTGCCGGACCGGCTGATGGAGCCGTACCTCAAGGCGTGGACGGAGTGGACGGACGAGGAGATCACGCTCGTCCTGGCCCGGGTCGCGGACCGGTCGCTGCACCCGATGGACCTCAAGAAGATCCTCGCGGGCGAGGTCGTCACGGCGCTGTACGGGCTGGACGCGGCGATGGCGGCCCGGGCCGGTTTCACCGCCCAGTTCTCCAAGAAGTCGTTCGCCGACGTGGAGTCCCTGCCGGTCGTCGAGCTCGCCGAGCACGGCGCGGAGAGCGTGGCGGCGGTGCTGACGAAGGTGCTGGAGTTCACGCCGAGCGCGTCGGCGGCGCGGCGGCTGGCGAAGCAGAACGCGCTGCGGCTGGTCGTGGAGGGCGAGGCCGGGCAGGAGACAGTGGTGCTCGCCGAGGCGGACGCGGTGCGGCCGCTGGCGGAGGTGCTGGCCGAGAAGGTGGCGGGTGCGGCCGGCACGGCGTACCTCAAGGCCGGGCGCAAGCTGGCGCAGCTGTCCGGGCGCTGACGGCGCGGCCAGGGGCGGGGGGGGGGGGGGGGGGGGGGGGGGGGGGGGGGGGGGGGGGGGGGGGGGGGGGGGGGGGGGGGGGGGGGGGGGGGGGGGGGGGGGGGGG
>NZ_JBVIHH010000030.1:0-52479 GCF_055570395.1 Streptomyces sp. NPDC031210 | reverse complement strand
CGCCTCCCTGCGCGCCCAGGGCGACGGCAACCTCGACCACTCCGCCCTCCTGCGCGGCGTCGAACGCCTCTCCGGACACACCACCGAAAGCTGAGCCGGTCCGCGGTCGTGTGACCGCACTCTGTGGACCGTCCCGCCCCGGAAACGTCCGGCGCCGCGACCGCCGCACTGCGGTCGCGGCGCCGGATTCGGCGCTTCGGTGCCCTTCGGCGACCGGCGACCGCCCTCGGTGCCCCGCGCCGAGCCGCCCCGGCCGGCACCCCCCGGCCGGCCGGGGCTTCTCCCTGCCCGCACGCTGGTGCGCCCGGCCCGGCGTCGCCCGCGGCCCTACGAACGGTCGAAGACCACCGGCAGCCGGGCCAGGCCGCGCATCAGCCGCGTACGACGCCACTCGGGCTCGCCGGCATCCTCTTCCCGCGCCGGACGGATGTCCGGGCAGCACGACAGCAGCACCTCGAACGCGATCCGCGCCTCCACGCGGGCCAGCGGCGCGCCGAGGCAGTGGTGCGGCCCGTGGCCGAAGGAGAGGTGGCCGGGCGGCCGGCCCAGGCGTACGGCGTCGGGGGCCGGGAATCGGGCCGGGTCGCGGTTGGCGGCACCGGGGGAGACCAGGACCACGTCCCCCGCCTCGATCCGGGCGCCGCCGAGTGTGAAGGGTTCGGTGGCGTAGCGGAACGTCGCCAGTGTCAGCGGCGCGTCGTAGCGCAGGAATTCCTCGACGGCATCCGGCAGCAGGGCGGGTTCGGCTCGGAGGCGGGCGCGGAGCGCGGCGTCGCGGAGCAGGACGAGCATGCCGTTGCCCAGGAGATTCGTGGTCGTCTCGTGCCCGGCGACCACCAACAGCACGGCCAGGGAGAGCAGTTCGGCCTCGCTCAGCCGGTCCCCGTCGTCGCGGGCGGTGATCAGGCCGCTGAGCACATCGTCGCCGAGGTCGCCGCGCCGGTCCGCGATCAGCGCCGTCATGTAGTCGCTGAGGGCGTGGGAGGCGCGGTCGGCGGTGTCCGGATCGTGGGCCGCGAAAAGGTCGTTGGACCACCGGCGCACCGCCGGCCGGTCGCGTTCCGGCACCCCCAGCAGGTCGCAGATCACGGTGATCGGCAGCGGGACGGCGAAGTCCTCGATGAGGTCGGCGGAGCCGCGCGCGGTGAGCGGGGCGGCCAGGTGCTGGGCGATCTCGCGGATACGGGGCTCCAGCCGGGTCACGGCCGCCGGGGTGAACGCCCGCAGGGCGAGTTTCCGCAGCCGGCCGTGGTCGGGGGGATCGGTGGCGAGCAGGGTGCGGCTGACGGCCGGGGCCAGGTCACGGCTGGACGGCCGGCCGGCGAAGTAGCGGGCGGTGTCCTTCGACAGCCGCGGATCGGCCAGCGCCGACCGGGCCGCCGCCCATCCCGTCACCGCCCACGTCGTGCGGCCGCTCCCCGTCCGTACCCGCCCTACGGGCCCGCGCTCACGCAGCGCGGCCAGCAGCGGATAGGGATCCTGGGAGAATTCGGCGGACTCCAGCGGGCCGGTCACAGATCGCCGCCCGGGCCGGTCACAGGTCGTCGCCGGTATACGGCGGCATGATCTCCCGCGTCGCCGCCGACTCGGCCAGCGCCTTGCGCAGCAGCCGCAGGACCTCCGTCTGGTCCGCGGCGGGCAGCGCGGCCAGCGGCGTCTGTTCGAGCATCGCCTCGATCAGCTCGTGGCGTACCTTCGCGCCTTTGTCGGTCAGCTCGACCGTCTTGGAGCGGCGGTCCGCCGGATCGGGCACCCGCTCGGACAGGCCCTGCCGCTCCAGGCGCGTCGCCAGGAACGTGGCGCTGGAGGGGTCGCAGTGGAGCCGGCTCGCGAGGACCTTCATGGACGGTGCGGGCAGGTCCGGGTCGAGCGCCCACAGGGCTTCGGAGAGCGGTGCGGTCAGGTCCAGCCGGTCCAGCGTCGCCCGCAGCCGCACGTCGGACCGGCTCACGACCTCATGGACGGCGGTGAGCAGTTCGCGTGTCAGTTCGGCCTGTGTCGAGGGCACGCCACCAGTCTAACGAGCGGTGCTTGGAGGCTCAAAGCTCGGCGCCCCCGGCCGGGTGGGCGCGTGGGGGCGGGCGGTCGTGCCCCCGCCGCAGCGTACGCCGCCCGTGGCCGCCGTACGCGGCTTTCGAGGTGCGCGCGCGCCGAGCCCGGCGCAGGCTGGAGGCATGACCGAGCACCCGCCTGTCATCGTGCATCCGCCGACGCCCTCGGGTGGGCGGCGGGTGACCGTGCGCGGACAGATCGTCGGCCTGGCCCACGGCCGCGGTGACGTCGCCGAATTCCTCCGCCGCGCCGGCATCGCCGAGCCGGCCGAGGACATCGCGCTGGACAACCCCAACCTGGTGGAGTGGCGCGGCGGCAACCTCGACGACTGGCCGATGCCACCCGCCTGAGCCGCGATCCGGGCGTTCGTCCGGCCGCCGCCGGACCCAGGAATGCTCTGTCCGATTTCCGCCAGCACCCCTACCGCCACTGCCGCACAGTAGACCCTGTGAGAACAGCGGATCTGTGAGGAAGTGAGCACGGCGGACAGGGGACTTGAGCGCGGCAGAAGCGCCGTATCCCTGGCAGCGCCGTATCCCTCGGCGCGACCGTGGGCCTTCGTACCCGACGGCGCCTGCGTTGCTTCCTCACGGTGTCCACGACCGGGCCGACCGCGGCCCGGCCGCCCGACCGCGTCGGCCGCTCCGGCAGTACGCACGCACTACGGAAAGAACAGACCCATGACTCCCACCCGCCCCATGACCCCCGCGACGCCGGCGACCGCCGTGACCTCGGCGGACTCCGCGACGCCGACCCGCTCCACCAAGCCCGCCGCACCCAGGTCACCCATGACGGCTCCGGCGTCCGAGACGCTGTACGCCACCGTCGACAGCCCGCTCGGCGAACTCCTCCTGGTGGGGCGGAAATCGGCCACCGCGCCGGGCGGCACGGCCCTCGCCTCGCTGTCCGTGCCCGGCCAGAAGGGCGGCGCGACCGTCCAGGACGGGTGGACGCACGAGCCCACCGCGTTCGACGAGATCACCCGCCAACTGCGCGACTACTTCGACGGAAAGCTGACCCGCTTCACCTTCGAACACGTCGCCCGCGGCACGGAGTTCCAGCAGCGCGTATGGCAGGCCCTGGAGGCCATTCCGTACGGCACCACGACCACCTATGGACGGCTCGCCGCCGACATGGGCGCGGCCCGTGGCGCGGTCCGCGCGCTCGGCACCGCGATCGGCGCCAACCCGCTGCTCATCGTCCGTCCCTGCCACCGCGTCATCGGCGCGGACGGCTCCCTGACCGGCTACTCCGGCGGCCTGGACCGCAAGCAGCAGCTCCTCGGCCTGGAGGCGACCGCGCCGGGCGTCAACTGACCCCGCAGCGGCGCCTTCCTGGGAACACCGCCCCGTCCACTGGAGCCCCCATGTCCACGACCACGTCCACGAACACGCCCAGCGACCGCCGAGCCGGCACCACGGAAGCCACCGCTACCACCCACAGCACCGCCACCGACCAGACCACCCGACCCGCACGCCCCACCGCTCTCGCCGACCGGGTCGACGCCGCCGACTGGCCCGCCCTGACCGACGAACTCGACGACTTGGGCTGCGCCCTGACCCCCCGTCTGCTGTCACCGGCCGACTGCCGGGCCCTGATCGGGCTGTACGACGAGGCCGACCGCTTCCGGTCGACCATCGACATGGCCCGGCACCGCTTCGGCTCCGGCCAGTACCGCTACTTCGCCCAGCCGCTGCCCGAACCGGTCCAGGCGCTGCGCGAGGCGTTCTATCCCCACCTGCTGGACATCGCGCGCGACTGGGCGGACAGGCTCGGCAGGCCGGCGCCCTGGCCGGACACCCTGGAGGAATGGCTCGTGAAGTGCCACGCGGCGGGGCAGGCCAAGTCCTCCCAGATCCTGCTGCGCTACGGCGCCGGCGACTGGAACGCCCTGCACCGCGACATCTTCGGCGAGATGGTCTTCCCCCTCCAGGTCGTCATCGGCCTCGACGAACAGGGCACCGACTACACCGGCGGCGAATTCCTCCTCGTCGAACAGCGCCCGCGCGCCCAGTCCCGGGGCACGACGACCGTCCTGCCCCAGGGACACGGCCTGATCTTCACCACCCGCGACCGCCCGGTGCGCTCCGCCCGGGGCTGGTCGGCAGGACCCGTACGCCACGGAGTGAGCACGGTCCGCTCAGGCCGCCGGCACTCCCTGGGCCTGGTCTTCCACGACGCCTGACCCACGCCCCGGCGAAGGGCCTTCCCGACCCCTCGCCGGCCCGTCGGAGCATCGCCCGTCGGAGCATCGAACGTCAGAGCATGGACCCGCCGGTGACGTCGAAGCGCTGACCGGTGATCCAGCGCGAGTCGTCCGAGGCGAGGAAGGCCACGACGTCGGCGATGTCCTGGGGCTTGCCGAGTCGGTTGAACACCGAGATGGCGGCCAGCGCGGCGTGGGCCTCGGGCGTCGCGCGCATCGCCGCGTTCATGTCGGTCTCGACGAAGCCGGGCGCGATGGTGTTCACCGTTATGCCCCGCTCGCCCAAGTCCTTGGCCAGGGTGAGAGTGAGGGCTTCGATGGCCCCCTTGGACAGGCTGTAGGCGATGGTCGCCGGGAACGCCGTAGTGGTCACGGCCGACGAGATGTTGACGATGCGCCCGCCGTCCCGCATCCGGCGCAGCCCGTGTTGGATCACGAAGAACGGCGCCTTCGTGTTCACCGCGAGAGTGCGGTCGAAGTCCTCCGGTGTCACCTCGTCGATGTGCCCGGGAAGGCTGATCGCGGCGTTGTTGACGAGGATGTCCAGGCCGGGTTCCCCGCCGAACGCGGCCAGTTCGGCGTCGAAGGCGGCGAACAGCGCTTCGGCGTCGCCGGGCACCCCGAGTTCTACGCCGAGCAGGAAGGCCCGCCCGCCGGCGTCCTGGATGCTCTTCACGGTTTCCTTCGCCGCGGTGTCGTTGCTGGCGTAGTGGACGGCGACCAGGGCGCCGTCCTGGGCGAGGCGCCGGGCGATGCCCCGGCCGATGCCCCGGCTGGATCCCGTCACCAGCGCGGTCTTTCCGTTGAGCTCACCCATGATCGATTCGGCCTTCCTTTTGCCTGTGACCGGCCATGGCGCTGGGCACACGGCCGTGCTGATACCCGTCGATGGCGGCCACCGACGGTGGTGTGGGAATTGCGGAACCGGGGGTCCGCGTAGGTCGTGGGTCCGGGGACGGTCGCCGGGATCCGGCGTCCACCGAGGGGTCTGGCTCAGGAGCCGGTCACGCTCCGGGCCGCGCGTTCACCGCGGGCATCCGGCCGGCTCAGGAACGCGCGTCGAGCGCGGTGAGGGTGGAAGTGAAGACCGGCTCGCCCTCCTGGAGGCCGGTGACCTCGACGGTGGTGGTGCTGGGTATCGCCGAGGGCACCCGGCGCGCCTGGATCACACAGGGCACGCCGTGCTCGGCGTAGCGGCGGAACTCGGTGCCGAAGGCGTACGGGACGAAGCTGTCGGGCGCGGTGAGGGCGCGGGCGGCCTGCTGGGCGGCGTCGAGAAGCACCATGCCCGGGACGTGGTCGTTCGCCGGATTGACCACCGCGGCGTGGCCCGGCGGGACGCGCAGCAGCCACCGGCCCGGTCGGCCGGTGGGCGCGAGCAGAACATCGCTGCCCTTGGCGCTTCCGGTCAACTCATGGGAGATGGGGGCCAGGAGCGGTTCCTCGACCCGGCAGGCCGTCGGCCGCTCGCCGCGGAGCCGGCGGTAGGCGGCGGGAGAGGCGACCGTGACACCGGAGTGCCCGGTCGCCACGATGCCACCCGCCTTGCGCAGCGTCATGTCGAAGTGGCCGGCGGCCATCGCGCCGCCGCGCATCCGCATTTTGCTGCACCTGACCTCGACGGTCAGCTCGGTGGGCCCGCTGCCGACGGCGAGGTGTTCCGGGTGTGTGGTGTATGCCAGGTCGCGAAGGACGAAGTGGTGGCCGACCGGCACGCCGAGCTCGGTGTGCGAGAGCAGCAGGCCGGCCTGCCGGATCGTCTCGCCGGTGAGAATGAGGTGGTGGCGGCCGTGGCTGGGGGTGAAGTAGGGATGATCGTGAGGCCACTGGGCGGTGAGCGAGAAACGCGCGTCGCCGAGCCTGCGCCACGAGCTGACCAGAATGTCCTCGGCCGCGGGACGGTGCACGAATTCCCTGGGGACACCGGCGTCGGCGCCCGGGGCGCTCCGGGCGCCCGGTACGCCGCACGGGTCCGGGGACGGCCGCGCGGCGTGCGGAGCTCTGGGATGCACTGCGCTGCCGACGTGCATCGTGTCGCTCATGAATGCCCCCAGGCATCTCAACGGGATGATGTCGAACGCTGTTAAGATACGTACCATCCGGTTTTATTTTCAATGCCGGGCGAGGAAAAAGGACAAGTAGCTGACTCGAAGGCCACTTGAGCTGTAGCTAAGTGTTGCTGAGCTTGAATCTTCGAAAGAACAGGAGGCGTCCTGTGGCGCAACAGGACCGCGCGATCCGGACCCGTCGAGTGATCTTGGAAGCGGCCGCCGCCGTTTTCGACGAGCTCGGCTACGACCGTGCGACGATCGCCGAAGTCCTGCTGCGCGCCGGGGTGACCAAGGGCGCCTTGTACTTCCACTTCGCCTCCAAGGAGCAGCTCGCCCTCGCCGTCCTGGCTGAGCAGGTCGTGGACATCGCCGTGGAGCCGCAGCAGATCAAGTTGCAGGAGTTCGTGGACGCCGGACAGGTCCTCGCCTACCGGCTGCGCAGCGACCCGATCCAGCGGGGAGCCGCGCGCCTCGCGGTCGAACAGGGCTCCAATCACCTCGACCGCAAGCAGTCGATGAACGCCTGGACCCAGTTCGTCGAGAGCCTGCTGGGCGAGGCGAGAGCGCGCGGCGAGGTGCTGGACAGCGTCGATCTACGCGAGACCGCCGAGTTGTTCGTCGGCGCGTTCGCCGGCCTCCAGATGATGTCGCACGCCATCTCCAACCAGGCCGATCTCGGCCGCCGGCTCACCGTCTTCTTCCAGCACACCCTGCCCAGCATCGCGGTGCCCGCGGTGCTCGCACGGCTCAACCTGGACCCCGAGCGCGGTCCGAAACTCGACGCGGCTCTGCAGGGAAAAGCCCTCGCCGACCTGGCGGAACGATAATTCGGCACGGCAGCGGGAGCGCGTCCGTTCTCGGGTGAAGTGCGGGCCTTGAAGCGGAAATCGCGGGTCTGGGAGCGGTTCGCGGGGGCTTCGGGGGAATGGCGCTCGTCAAACCATACCGCGCGGTCGTGTTCGGCCGCACCCTGCCCCGCGACCCTCCTCAGCCCTGATACTCCGTCAGGTCGATCCCGTACACGGTCAGCGCGTGCCCGTAGTCCGGGTGGACGGTTTCCCGTTCGAAGGTCATGCCGAGCTTGTCCATGACCCGCTCCGACGCTTCGTTGCCCAGTCGGTCGATGGCGATGACACGGTCCAGGCCGCGGTCCTGGAGGGCGAATTCCAAGACGGCCTGCGCGGCTTCGGAGGCGTAGCCCTGGCCCCAGAACTGGCGGCCCAGGCGCCAACTGATCGCGATGTCGGGCAGCACCTCGGGCAGGAATTCGGGCACGGACAGACCCGCGAACCCGATCAGCTCGCCGGAGGCCAGCAGCTCGACGGCGAAGAGACCGAAGCCCTCGTCGTCCCACTCCTCCTCCCACCGCTCGATGTCCCGCGCGGTGCGGTCCAGGTCGAGCACCGAGCCGTCGCCGACCCAGCGCATGACCAGCGGGTCGGCGTTGATGTCCGCCATGGGGGCGAGGTCGTCGTCGGTCCAGCGGCGGAGGAGGAGGCGGGGGGTGCGGATCTCGGTCATGCCGCCCATCCTGTCGAACGCGGGGCGCGAGCGGTAATCGGCGGCCGTCGGCAGCCGGCGCCGCGCCGCCGGTCAGGGGGCCCGGAGGCGGCCGGGCGCGCCGCCCGTCAGCCGCTCCGGCCCCCGTGCGGGCCCACCCCCGGGGCTAACGGCTTACTCCGAGACGGGCGATCTCCGGGCGGGCCGGTGGCTTCAGCGCACGACCGGGGGCACCAGGGTGGACGATAACGGGCGTACGCGTCTGCGGCGCGGGGTACCCGTGAGGTCTACGGCCGGCGCGGCGGCCCGTTAGCGGCGCGTTAGCCCGGCGTTAGCGGACTGCCAGTGCTCCGGGTCACGCTGGAAGAGCAACGGACGGACCCACGCCCACCCACGAGGGCACGCACCCACCAGATGAGGGGGAGACGAATGTCGCTCACCACCAAGACCCTCGGTCGCGGCCGCCGTGTCGCTGCCGGATCGCTGATCGCCGTCGCCGCGCTCACGCTGAGCGCCTGTCAGGACGGAACCGGCTCCGCGTCCCACGCGCCGTCGGCCTCCGCCCCCGCCACGGCGAGCAGTCCGGAAGGCGGCAACGCGGCACGCCCGTCCGGTGGCGGCGAACGGCCGTCCGGATCCCCGGCACAGCCCTCCCAGGGCACCGGGAAGCCGTCGGCCGGAGCGGGCAAGCCCTCTGCCGGCTCTCCGGGTGCGCCGAAGGAGACCTCCGCCCTGTCGCCGTCGTCGCGCTGCACGTCCGCGAACATGTCGCTGAGCCTGGGACGCGCCGACATCGGCGCGGGCAACCTCCACTACCCCCTGGTGTTCACCAACAAGGGCAAGACGGCCTGTACGCTGCGCGGCTTCCCCGGCGTCTCGCTGATCGCCCGCGACGGTTCGCCCATCGGCAAGCCCGCCACCCGTGAGGGCGCGGCGGGCGGTCCGGTCCGCCTGCAGCCCGGCCAGAGCGCACACGCCGTACTGCACACCGTCAATGACGGACTGTCCGACACCCCGTGCTGGGCCGCCTCGCAGATCGTCTACGTCTACCCGCCCGGCGAGAAGCAGTCGATGACCACGCGCAGCGGAGGGCTGAGGGTGTGCGGCGGACGGTTCACCGTGACGACGGTGACGGCCGGTGCCGACATCTGACGTCTGAGAGGTCCATGGGGGAGGGGAGCGGGCCGGCCCGTGGGCCACGGGGTGGTCCGCCCCTCGGAGGCTGTCGGCGTCACCTGAACGGCCCATGCCGAGGGCCCGGGGCACCCCGAACGGTGGTACGAAGGTGAGCGGAAGCCGTCCTCGTGCCACGCGGCGGCGTCCGCGAACCGCGCCACCCACCAGGAGCGCTGAAGCATGTGCCGTGTCGTTGACCTGGAACAGGCGGTCCTCGCCAAGAACGACGCCTGCGCGCACACCCTGCGCGAGGACCTCGCGGCCCGGGGCACCGCGGTGGTCAACCTGCTCTCCGGCCCCGGCAGCGGCAAGACCGCCCTGCTGGAGCGCGAACTGACCCTCGCGCGCGCCCGTGGCATACCCGTGGCAGCCCTCACCGCCCACCCGGCCACCGAGGACGACGCCGCACGCCTGGGCCGGAGCGGGGTGCCCGTCAAGCAGATCCTCACCGACGGGCTGTGCCACCTCGAAGCCCAGATGCTGGGCGGCCACCTCGACGGCTGGCTGCCGGCGGACACCCGGCTGCTGTTCGTCGAGAACATCGCGAACCCGGTCTGCCCGGCCTCCTACGACCTGGGCGAGACCCTGCGGGTCGTCCTGGCGTCCGTGACCGACGGCGAGGACCAACCCCTGACGTACCCCACCGCCTTCGGCCTCGCCCACCTGGTCGTCGTCACCAAAAGCGACCTCGCCGCGGCCGCCGCCTTCGACGAGGACGCCTTCCGCGCCAACGTCGAGCGGATCAACCCCGGGGTGGAGATCGTCCGCACCTCGGCGCACGGCGGCGAGGGCGAGGGCGCGTTGCTCGACCGGGCGCTGGCCGCGCGGGACGGGGCGCCGGTCCACCTGCCCGTCATGACCCGCCGCTCCCACCACGTCCACGACGACGGTGATGCCCCGGACCCCGGCGTCGCGGCGCCCCCGATCCGCTGACCCGGCGGCCGGTCAGGGAGCGGGCGTCGCGTACAGCGCCTCGATCTCCCGCGCGTACCGCCGCGCCACCGCCGCCCGCCGCACCTTCAGCGTCGGCGTCAGCTCCCCGGATTCCACGGTGAACTCCGCCTCCAGGAGCGCGAACGCCCGGATCCTGGCCGGCCGGGCCGCCCGCGCGTTCGCCGCGTCGACCGCCTCCTGGACCAGCGCGCGGACCGCCGGGTGCTGCGCGGGGGCGTCGCCGAGCGGGACGCCCGTACGCGCGGCCCAGTGCGCGATCTCCTCGGCGTCCGGAGTGATCAGCGCCACCGGGTACGGGCGGTGGTCGCCGATCATCACCGCCCGGGAGACATAGCGCGACTCCTGGAGGGCGAACTCGACCGGCGCCGGCGCGAGGTTCTTGCCGCCCGAGGTGATGATCAGCTCCTTCTTGCGGCCGGTGAGGCAGAGGAAACCGTCCTCGTCCAGGGACCCCAGGTCGCCGGTGTGCAGCCAGCCGCCGGAATCCAGCGCCTCCGCGTCCGCCGCCGGGTTCGCGTGGTAGCCGGCGAAGACGTGCGGGCCACGCGCCAGGACCTCACCGTCCTCGGCGATCCGCACCTCGCAGCCCGCCACCGGCCGCCCCACCGTGCCGTAGCGCACCGCCCCCGGGTGGTTCAGCGCGATGACACCCGCCGACTCCGTCATGCCGTATCCCTCGTACACCGCGATGCCGCACGCGCGCAGGAAGTCCAGGGTCTGCGGCGCGATGGGCGCCGCACCGGTCAGGGCCCACCGCAGTCGGCCCCCGAAAGCCGCCCGGACCAGCGAGAACAGCTCCCGGTCCGCGATCCGCCAGCGCTCCAGCGCCTCCCCTTCGAGCTGCTCGCCGCGCTCCCGCAGCGCCGCCGCCTCGACGCCCGTCCGTACGGCCGCCTCGAACCGCTCCCGGCCGCCCGGCCGCGACTCGGCCAGCGAGCGGACCGTCGCGTGCACCTTCTCGAACAGCCGGGGTACGGACGGCAGATGGGTGGGGCGGACCTCGGCCAGTTCGGCGACGACGTTCTCGATCTTCCCGCCGAAGTAGCACAGCGCGCCGCCCAGCAGCAGCGCCTTCAACTCGATGAGCTGGGCGAGCAGATGCGCCAGCGGCAGGTAGAGATACGTGACATCGCCGGGGCCGCCCTCGATGAGGTCGGCGGTGCTGTCCTGCACGGCGGCGAAGTTGCCGTGGGTGAGCCGGCATCCCTTGGGCGGCCCGGTGGTGCCGGAGGTGTAGACGATCGCCGCGAGGTCGCCGCCGCCGACCGAGGCCGCCCGCTCCAGCAGGTCCTCCAGCGGCGCGGGCGAGGGCAGCGCGTCCAGACGGAGGTCGCCTTCGCCGGCCTCGGACAGCAGCACGACATGGCGCAGGGCCGGCAGCGCGTCCCGGACGCGCGCGAGGCGGGCCGCCTGTTCCCGGCCCTCGCAGATGACCACGCACGCGCCCGAGTCGCGCAGCACCCAGGTGAGTTCCTCCTCGCCGGCCGTCGGATAGACCGGCACCACGGCCGCTCCGGCCGCGAGCGCCCCGAAGTGCGCGTACGTCCACTCCGGGCGGGTCTCGGACCAGATCGCGACCCGGTCGCCCGCCCGCACCCCGAGACCACCGATCAGTCCGCGTCCCACCGCCCGTACCGCGTCCCGCAGTTGGTCGTGGGACCGCTCACCCCATCCGTCGCCGTCCCTGAAGCGCAGCGCGGGAAGGGCGGGAAAGCGGCGGGCGGTCCACTCGGTGAACACGGCGAGGGTGTCGGGCCTGTGGTGCATCGCGCCTCCCGGGAGCCAGGGCGTACGGACCGTACGGCGCGTACGACGCTAGGCAGTGCCCCGGCCGCGCGGGATGACCGCGACCGTCATCCGCGCCGGCCTCGGCGCTCAGGGCGTGCCGTGGCCCTCGTCGGCGGCCAGCACGAAGGGGTGGCCGGCCGGGTCCGCGTAGCGCCGGATGTCGTACGGCCCGCCGTTGTCCTTCGTCTCCAAGGGGCGCGCACCCAGGCTGATCGCCTCCCGCTCGGCCGCGTCCATGTCCGCCTCGGGCACCAGGAAATGCAGATGCGCCTGCTGCGAGGCGTCCGGGCGGGGCCAGCTCGGCGGCGCGGCGCCGTGGTCCCGCCGGATGGCGATGCGGATGCCGCGCGGTTCGACGATCTCGATGTAATCGGGGCTGACGCCGGGCCGTGCCTCGCCGCCCAGAAACCGCGCGTAGAAGTCCGCCAACTGCTCCGGCTCCGTGCAATCCAGCACCAGCACACTGCTTTTGGCGACGGCCATCCGCTTCCTCCCCAGTCGGCGCGGGCCCCGCGCCCGCCGTTGCGGTCCGGTTACCCCCGATCGGTCCCGGCACTCCGCGGGCACGGGGTCGTCGCCTTCGGCGGACGCGGGGCGGCGGGCGGGTTCAGGTGTGCGGTGCGCCGTAGTAGCCCGCCAGTGTCCGGTGGTACTCCTCGTCGCCGAGGTGCTTTTCCTTGTCGAATTCCGGGGCGTGCTTGATGTCGTCCTTGGTGCGGGCGAGATAAATTGTTTTCCTTTCGAAGTCGATGGAGGAAATGGTGCCGGCCGGCAGCAGGACATGCTTACCGAAGATCCATACGCCGGTGTCGACGACGAGAGCGGTGGCACCCGCGTCCTCGGAATGCTTGTCGACCTTTCCGACGGTCCCGTCGATCGCCTCGACGGTGTAACCGGTCAGGTCGGTGCCCGCCTGGTAACCCGAGGCGTCGCTGAAATCCCACAGGGTGTCGTCCGTCATGGGAGACGCTCCTTTCGCGAGGGGCGATCACGGCGGGGCCCGGGACGGAAAGGTGAATGCCCCGCCGGTGTGGCGGTGCCGTCCTCTTGAGGGGCGGATTCCCGGTACGCCGCGCTGTACGCATCCTGCACCGGGAGACGCGCGGCCGAAAACGGGGGAGGGGAGCGGGGTGACCGGCCGTGCGGTGTCCGGCCGTGCGGGCCGCCCGGAAACGGGAAATCCCCCGCCGGAATCGCTCCGGCGGGGGAGGGGGTTTCTCGGGCGGGCGGCGGGCCCATGTGACGCGGCCGCCTACCAGCGGTACCAGCGGCTGCGGGCGCCGCCGGCACCGGTGGAGCGCATGAGGAAGCCCAGCAGCCAGAACGCCAGAACCACCACGGCGACGATCCACAGGGCCTTCAAGGCGAACCCGGCGCCGAAGAGGATCAGTGCGAGAAGCAGGACGAGAAGCAGGGGAACCATTGCTGTCAACCTCCGGATCGGGGGACGGCTGGGGACGGACTCAGAGCCTCAGACGCGGCCGTGGGTGAGTCGCGTGAGGGGGCCGGTCTGCGGCTTCGCCGTCGCGCGGCCCGCGGCGAACGCGGCCCCGACCACGCCGATCAGACCCGCCCCTGCACCGGCCGCGATGGCCTTGCGCCGCTTGACGGCGGTCCAGGTGGCGTCGGCCGTGGCGGCGACCTTGGCGGGCACGTCCACGGCGGTCCGCTGAGCGGCGCTGCCCGTCTTCTCGGCAGTCCGCCGCCCCTTGGCGGCCGCCGCCTTCGTCTTGTTCTGCGGCCGGTCGGCGGGTGCGTCGGAATTCTTGCGCTCTTCAGTCATACCATTCGCCTTTCCGCTCAATTCTGTTTGAAACGCGGGGACTTAATGACATGGGTTCAGTGAGGGTCATCCGAGAGAATGTGAGGTCATGCGAGGTCGTCTGTGGGAAGCAGCGAGCCCAGCGGTCCGAGGTCCAGATTCAAATCGCTCAGGGTGAGTCCGTAACGCTCGCAGAGTTCCGCCATACGGT
Organism: Streptomyces sp. NPDC031210; assembly: GCF_055570395.1. Lineage (NCBI taxonomy): Bacteria > Bacillati > Actinomycetota > Actinomycetes > Kitasatosporales > Streptomycetaceae > Streptomyces > Streptomyces sp. NPDC031210. The sequence goes on along the minus strand of NZ_JBVIHH010000030.1, from coordinate 38,779 downwards.
CCTGCAAAACCATCAGCGTCAATCCGATCCGCTCTTCCTGATCCTCGCTCAGATCACCCTGGTCGACGCGGTGCAAAGCGGTGCGTTCCATGAGCTGCCGCAACAGCTCGACGATCGTCAGCACCAATTTGATGAGATCACGCTCGACGGTCTCGGGATCGGTCTTCAGCCGCTGGGCGATATCGCCGCCCGGTTGCCGCTCGTCCGGACCGGCCGGCACCAGCTCGAAAGCCCGGGCGGCGGCCTGTGCCACCTCGACGAAAGCGGGCTCCACGGGGTGCGGCGCGGGGTGGTCCGCGCGGTGGCCCAGACGGTGGTCCATCCTGTCTCCTCTCACCGCTCACCACGGCGCCGGGTTGTCGGGCGTGATCGAGTGAATGACGGCGCGCAGATTGATCCGCACGAGGTCGACATCGGCGACGGACAGGACGAGGTCTCCGGTGAGCACCGCCCCGCCGTTCAAAAGGCGGTCCAGCAGGTCGATGAGGGCGACCTGCCGCCCGGCGAGCCTCTCCTCGTCGCCGATCCCGCCGATCCCGCCGATCCCGCCGGGGCTCGCGACGCCGCCCACCGGCCCGTCCCCGGCGCTCACGGTCCCGCTCCAGGGGGCGGCGGTGCCGGCGGTGCGGACCGTGCCGGTGGCGTCGCGAAGGAGTACGGCGCCCACGGGCCGGTGATCTCGACGCGTACGCCCGGGCTGCCGTCCGCCACCCCCGCCAGCGCCCGGTGGAATTCCCCGACCCGGTCGGCGGGCACCAGATACGCCTCGTTGGCGACGTTCTCGCCCGCGCCGGACGCCAGCTCCCCTTGCTGCGGACGGTGCGCGACCCGCGCCCGCGCGAGGGCGGCCACCCGGTCCGGCACCCCCGCGGCGACGGCGCCCGCCGCGCGGTAGGCATCGCGGTGCGTACGCCGCTGGGCCCGACGCCGGAGCAGATACGCCCGGCCGGGGCTCGCCGGGGCCGCCGCGGGCTCCGCGGGCGCGGCCGCGACGGCCGCCGCTTCGCGCGGATCGGCGAAAACCTTCACGCCCAGCTCCACCTGGCCCTCCAGCCAGGACAGCAGCTCGGCGAATTCCGCGCCCCGCTCGCGCAGCATCGACGCCACCCGCGCGTCATCGAGGTAGACCGTGGCCAGCCGCATCGGCAGCACGGTCGCGTAGGCGTACGCCGCCTCGACCATCGCGTGATGCGTACGGGCGAGCGCCTCCAGTTCCGCGAGGTCCTCCAGCCGCGCCCGCATGCCCTCGGCGCTGTAGGCGTCGGCGGGGACGGAGGAGACCAGCGCCGCGAGTCCGCCGGCGGCGACCGTCCGCGGGGGACCACCGCCGAGGCCGGCCGGCCGCCCGGCAGCCGCGTCCAGGCCGGTGCCGGCGCGGCCGATGGCGTAGACGTACGAGGCGTGCGGTGCGGTCGTCCCGGTACCGGCGGTCACGGGTTCTCCTTCCGGTCGGTCTGCCCCGCGCCCGGTCCGGACGCCTGCGGCAGGCCGGCCGCCGCGCGCAGTTCGGCGAGCTCCGCCCGCAGCCGCGCGTTCTCCTCGGCCAGCGGGTCCCCGCCGACGGCCGGCGGGCGCGCGGGGGAGGTCTGCTGTGGAGCGGGGGCGCGCGAGGAGAGTGAGGGATCGTGCTCCCACCAGTCGATGCCCATCTCCTTGGCCTTGTCCACGGAGGCGACGAGCAGCCTGAGCTTGATCGTCAGCAGCTCGATGTCGAGCAGATTGATCTGGATGTCGCCCGCGATGACGACGCCCTTGTCGAGGACGCGTTCGAGGATGTCGGCCAGGTTGGCGGAGGACCCTTGCGGGCCGTACGGCGACGTCCCGGAGGGAGGTCCCATCCGGCCGGCCAGTGAATCGGACACGTGATCAGCCCTGTCTGTGCGGTGCGAGTCGGTCGTCGTACGCGTCGTCGTCCTCCGGCTCGTCGTCCCAGCAGGCGTCTTCGGGACCGTCCCACGCGTCGTCGGGAACGTCCTCCGGCTCGGGCTCACGCGTCATGAGGATGGCGCGGTAGCGCTTGAGGTCGAGCCGGGCCCGGCGGCCCTGGGCGTGCCAGAGGCCGGCCGTCTTCTCGAACAGGCCCCGAGGGACGTGTTCGAGTACCAGGAGCACCCGGGTCAGGTCGTCCGTGAGGGCGTGGAAGGTCACCACACCCTTGACCGAGCCCCTGGCGCCTTCCGTCGTCCAGCCGATGCGCTCGTCGGGCACCTGCTCGGTGAGGTGCGCCCGCCCACCGCGGGTGGCCCTGGCGACGGTGCTGAACTCCTGGAACCGCGTCCACCGGTCGTACGCCTCGCGCACGGGGACGCCCACGTCGATGTCCTCGGTGACGGTCACGGGAGTGGCCGCGCTCCCGCCACCGCCCTCCCGCCCGGGCTTTTCCAGCCTGCCGACGCTCTCGCCCAGCCGGTGTCCCAGGCGCGTGACGGCATGCCGGGCGCGGGCGCGCAGGTAGTTGCGCAGTTCTTCCTTGAGTCGCGCGACGGCCTCGCTCTCGGCCACCGCGTCCTTCACCTCGCTGAGCGCCGAGTCAGTCATCGCCGCCTCCCCGGCCGGCGGCCCGGCCCGCGCCCGCGCCCGCGCCCGAGGCGGTCTTGCGGGCCTTCGAGGCGGTCTTACGCGTGCCCGAGGAAGTCTTCCGCGCCCTCGGCGTCCTCCTGCGCGCGGCGGAGGCGGTCCCGCGCGGCGCCCCGGAAGGGGCCGCCGCGTCTCCGGCGTCCGCCCCACCGTCCACTTCACCACCGTCGGCTTCGCCACCGTCCGCTCCGGCGTTGTCGTCCATCCCGCCGAATCCGGCGGTGCGCTCCTGGAGCGAGGTGGTGAGGTGGGACATGCGCCGGGTGAGCGCCGAGGTGGCCGCCGATTTCGTGGCGTCCAGGAGTTCCTCGCGCACCTGGGGGTCGAGGGGCCTGAGGACCGGTGAGGCGGCCACCAGTTCACCCAGCCGCCGCGGATCGAGGTCCATCTTCCTGCCGGCCAGGAACATGCCCAGGCCGAGGACCAGTTTGGCGTTTCTCGTGCGGCCCAGAAAGTAGCCGCCCAGGAGGGCCGCGCCTATCTTGGCGTTGGTCGTCATCTCTCGTACACCTCGAATCTCCCCGTGGTCAGGAGTCGGTACGCAGCCGCCGCTGCTGGGCCTCCAGCCACTCCAGCCGGTCGAGCAACGCGTCCTCGCGGCGGTCGAACTCCTCCTCGTCGATGCGCCCGTCCAGCAACCGCTTTTCCAGTTCGGCCAGTTCCGCCCGGACGGGGGCCGGGTCGTAGTGCTCCCGCTCCGCGGTGATCAGCACCTGGTCCAGGACCCAGACGGTGCCGCGCACGGGCGCCAGCGGAAGGGTCAGGATCTGCGTGATGAGGCCCATGAGGTCTCCGCCGGCCGGTCAGACGAAGCTGTACGGCGGCAGCGGGCCGTGCAGGTTGAAGGTGTAGCCCTCGCCGCGTTCCTCGGCCTCGGTGTGCACCGCTTCGGAGAAGGCGGGGGCCTCCTCGCGCCGGATGAGGAACGACACGTTCAGGAAGTGGGTCTTCGTCGGCTCGGCGACGGCGGTACGCGCGGCGGCCGGCGAGAGGCGGGCCGTGATGTCCCGGCCGAGGGCTTCGTGGCGGGCCTGTACCTCCCGGGAGATCAGCTCGCCCAGCGCCACCTTGTCCTCGTACGTGGCGGAGTTCTCCCGGGTGCGGGCGTTGAGCCGCCGTACCTCATCGGACTCCCGCACGATCTCCCGCAGCAGGTCGTCCTCGTCGCGGGCGACCTTGAGGTTGTACTCCACGCACCCCGCCAGCTCCTTGAGGCGCTCGGTGTACGTCTCGCGGTTCTCCTCCAGGGCGGCGGCGACCTGTTCGTCGTCGTGGCCGACCAGCCCGAACCGCATCGGCAGGGCCGCGCCGTCGGCCAGCAGGCGTGCCTGGACGGCTTGATGGGCGAGCAGGTCCCGCCGTTTGGCCCGCAGGTCGGCCGGCGCGTCGCTGACCACGGCGCTCAGGTCCTTCGTCCGGACGGTGCGCAGGCGCGCCGCGGGGTCACCGACCCCCTCGACGCCGTCCAGCCGCATCGGGTGGCCGGCGTCGGTGATGGCGTAGATGTAGGTCGGCATGGGTCACTCCTCCCGGCGGCGGGCGGTGCGGCGGCTGGTCGAGGAGGACTTGCCCGCCGGGCGTGCTTCTTCCTCCCCGGAATCCCCGGACTCTCCGCGGCCCTTGTGGAGGGATTCGCTGAACGCCTCCACGGCGCCGGTCAGCGCGCCTTTCGATTTCCCCTTGGCGCCGCTCTCGGTGGCGTCACCGACCAGTTCGGTGAGCTGGCTCGGCGCCTTGCGGCCCGACTCCAGATCGAGCCGGTTGCACGCCTCGGCGAAGCGCAGATAGGTGTCGACGCTCGCCACGACGACCCGTACATCGATCTTCAGGATTTCGATGCCGACGAGAGAGACGCGAACAAAGGCGTCGATGACCAGTCCCCGGTCAAGGATGAGTTCGAGGACGTCGTAGAGATTTCCGGAGCCACTTCCGGTGGCCGGTGCGCTGGATTGCTGAACGACAGTCACGGTCGGTCTTCCTTCCCATGTGCGGAAAGCGGTCAGGGGGGATGTGCGTGACGTGCGGCAGGCGGTCGACGGCTCACCTGTCGATCTGGCCTCGCGCGTAGCGGCGCGTGCGCTCGTATTCCATGAGCCGGCCCCGCGCGTCGAGACGGACCCGATAGGAAGCCATCACGCTCGCGGTGTCCGGAATGCGCTCGATTTCGACCACTTCCACATCCGCGGACCAGCCGTCGTCCGTGGCCTTGAGCGCGGAAACCGCGTCGGGTTCGCATCCGAGCAACTGCGCGAGCTGACCGGCGGCCTGCCGCATCGCCTCGGGAGCGGCGAGGCGCTCCGGCCCGCTCTCTTCTTCCTTGCGCTGCGTTGTCGCCATGATCCCGCCTGTCGTGCGTCGAGGGTCCTTGTGTCTCGTGATGAGGGTTCCTACCGCCGGACCACGGCCGGTCCGCCCGGCGGCGACAGGAGTTCGCGTGCCCGGCACGCTCGAACATATGCGTTGGCCGGCACGCGGCGGCGTCGGCCGGCGCCCGGCGGCTTTCCGCTGCGAGGAAAAGGCGCCCGGAGGCATCTCCTGCCCGCCCGCCTCTGTACGCGGCCGAGGTCACCGGCCGATCCTGGGGCCCAGGACCGCGTTCACCAGGCGCCAAGGGGGCGGGACATGAGCCGGTTGACGATCGCCATGCACCATGTGCGGGCCGCGCTGAGCGGCGCCCGGCGGCTCGGCATCGACACCGTGCCGCTGCTCCAGACCTCGCGGATCCCGCCGCTGCTCCTCGGCGACGACCGCGCGCGCGTCACCGCCGAACAGTTCACCCGCCTGGTCAAGGCGCTGCACGAGGCCACCGACGACGAGTTCCTGGGGCTGGGCCCCGTCCCCAGCCGGCGCGGCACGTTCGCCATGATGTGCCACGCCTGCCTGGGCTGCCACGACCTCGGAGCGGTCCTGGACCGGGCCGCGCGGTTCTACGGGCTCTTTCCCGGCGGCCCGCAGATGGCCGTCGAGACCGGCGTGGGCCCCGACGGCTCGCCGGAGGCCGTCTTCTCGGTGCACAACGAGCTACGCCCCTACGACGCCGACCACTTCCTCGCCGAATGCGTGCTGATCATCTCCCACCGCCTCTCCAGTTGGCTGATCGGCCGGCGTATCCCGCTGGCGTGGGCCCAGTTCGCCTATCCGGCGCCGGCGCACGCCGGTGAGTACGAGGTCCTCTTCGGCTGCCCGGTGCGCTTCGGCGCGCCCCGCACCGCGGCAAGCTGGGACGCCCGCTGGCTCGCCGCGCCCGTCGTACGGGACGAGGCCGCGCTGACCGCGCTGCTGCGCCGGGCCCCTGCGGACCTGCTCAGCCGCCGCGACTACGGCACCACCGTCGCCGAACAGGTCCGCCGCGCCCTGGTCCAGGCGCTGCGGGCCCAGGCCCCGGCGCGGCTGCCGGAGTCCGGCGAGGTGGCGGCCCGGCTGGCGGTGAGCCCGGCGACGCTGCGGCGCAGGCTCCAGGCCGAGGGGACCTCGTACCAGGAGCTGAAGGACGCGGTGCGCCGGGACGCGGCCATCGCGTCGCTGACCGCCGGGCACGAGCCGATCGCCGAGCTGGCGGCGCGGATCGGCTTCTCGGAGGACACCGCCTTCCTCCGCGCCTTCCGCCGCTGGACGGGGACGACGCCCGGCGCCTACCGGCTCACCGGGTCCGCCCCCGCGCCCCGACGCCGGTAGACGCGGCGTCAACAAAGCTGAGCGTCCCGGTCAGCGCCTTCCTTACCCGCGAGTCACTACGGTCACCCCAACCACCCCGGCCCGCTCGTCAGTTGGGAGACCGCATGCGCCTTCGCTCCACAGCACTCGCCGCCGTCGCCACCCTGTCCCTCACACTCGGGCTCACCGGCGCCACGACCGCCTCCGCCGGGCCGACCGCCGGCGGCGGCCCCGGCGACGTCGTGACGTCCTCCGCCACGTCCTTCCACCCCCTGCCGGGCCAGCCGACCCGCACCCACGCCTGGCACCTCACCTACCGCTCCACCACCGCGACCGGCGCCCCCAACACCGTCTCGGGGACCGTCATCGTCCCCGACGACGGCAGGACCGGTCCCCGCCCGCTGATCACCTACGCCGTCGGCACGGTCGGCCTCGGCGACTCCTGCGCGCCCTCGGCCGGCTTCCCCTACGGCACCACCAACGAAGCCGGCCTCATCCAGCAGCTCACCGCCCGCGGCTGGGCCGTCGCCGTCACCGACTACGAGGGTCTGGGCACCCCCGGCGACCACACCTACACCGTGGGGCGCGCCGAGGGACAGGCCGTACTGGACGCCGCCCGCGCCGCCCAGCGGCTGCCCGAAGCGAACGCGGCCGGCGTCACCAAGGACTCCCCGGTCGGCATCATGGGTTACTCCCAAGGCGGCCAGGCCAGTAGCTGGGCGGCCGAGCTGCACGCCTCCTACGCCCCCGAACTCCACGTCAAGGGCACCGCCACCGGCGGCGTTCCCGCCGACATGCTGAAGGTCGCCGACGCCAACAACGGCAACATCGGCGCCGGACTGGTGCTGATGGCCGCCGTCGGCCAGAACGCCGCCTTCCCCGAACTGCACCTGGAGAACTACCTCAACGACAAGGGCCGCCACTACGTCGACTTCATGCGGAAGAACTGCGTCGCCATCGACACCGTCGCCGGGCTCTTCCAGAAGATCTCGGACGTGACCGACAAGAACCCGCTGTACGAGGCGGACTGGCAGCGCCGGCTGCGCGAATCCGACCTCGGCACGCGCAAGCCCGACGCTCCCGTCTACCTCTACCACGGGACCGTCGACGAGCTGATCCCGTACGAGGTCGGCAAGAAGCTGCGCACGGACTGGTGCGGCCGGGGCGCCGAGGTCCAATGGACCTCGATCCCGCTCGGTGAGCACATCCTCGGCGCGATCGTGGGATCGGTCCCGGCCGCCAACTGGCTCGCCGACCGCTTCGCGGGCAAGCCGGCACCGGGCAACTGCGCCTGATCTCCCGCCGCACCGGGGCCACCGACTCCCGCGAGTCGGTGGCCCCGCCGCTGTGCCCCCACGGGCGGTTCCGCCGCGCACGGATGGCCCAGCGGAACGCGGCCCCACGCGACAGCACCCCGGGGCTCTCCTATCGTCGGCCCTGTGACCGGCCCGGACCCGGCAAGGGGGCACCAGCCGGAACACCCGCGCCGACCGCGCGCCCGCCCCAGAGCCCATGGACCCCCACACATGAGCACATCCGCCGCCCCTCTCCCCCTCCCGCTGCGCATCGACAAGGGCCACGCGAAGCCCGAGGAACTGGCGGCGCTCACCGTCATCCTGTGCGCGCGCCTGGCGCACGTACGCGCCGCCGTCGAACACCACCTCCCGCCCGAGCGCCCGGCCACCGCGTCCCGCTCCGCCCCCGGCCTCCGTACCGCCTGCTGGGCGGGCTGCTGGACGTGCGCCCCCAGGGCCAGCAGGCATGGCCCGGCCCGCTGAGCCGGTCGGGCCGTCCCGGCCGCCGTCAAGCGGAAGTGAAACGGCGGAAATATGATGAGGCGGACACGGCGGGCCCCGGCGGTCCGCCCTGGCAGCGGCTCGTGAACCGATGCACCTTGGAGCTGGTCCATGCCCCGGCGTCGTCCCACGCGGTCGGCGAGCGCCGACGATCTGCTGACCACGCTCGGGCGGCTGACCGCGCAGGCCCGGCAAGGGGCGGAGCTCCAGCGGGCCCGGGTCGAACTCGCCGAGGCGTTGCAGCGCGAGATGCTGCCGGCCACCCTGCCGGAAGTGCCCGGCCTGCGGACCGCCGCCACCTACACCCCCGCCCGCAACGGCCTGGACATCGGCGGCGACTGGTACGACGGTTTCGCGCTGCCGGACGGCTCGCTCGCGTTCTCCATCGGCGATGTCCAGGGGCACGACGTGGAGGCCGCCGCCTTCATGGGCCAGATACGCATCGGGCTGCGCGCCGTGGCGGCCGGCGCCGCCGACCCGGGCGAGGTGCTCAGCCGGGCCAACGACCTGCTCCTTTCGGTGGACTCCGGACTCTTCGCGACCTGCACCTTCGTCCGCTTCGACCCGGTCACCTGGGAGCTGTCCAGCGCCCGCGCGGGCCACATACCCGCCGTCTGGGCCACGGTCGACGGCCGGTACGAGGTCGCCGAGGACCCCGGCGGCCTGCCGCTGGGCATAGTGGCGGGCCAGACGTACCCGGTGACGCGGCGCCGCCTCACACAGGCCGGAGCCTTCGTCCTGCTCACCGACGGGGTGATCGAGGGCCCGTCCTTCCCGATAGAGGCGGGACTGGCCCGGGTGAGCCGGCTGGTCAGCGCCAAGGCCGGCGACGACCCGGCCGAGGTGGCCGCCGCCGCGATGAGCGTGGCGGAGTTCACCGGCCACAACGACGACGCGGCCGTGATCGTCCTGCGCTTCGACGACGCGGCGCACAGGCCCGGGTGAAGCCCGCGCCGGGCGTGCGTGTCGCGGCGGACGCCGGGACACCGGCGTTGTCTGATGGCTGATGTGGTGCGCACCGAGGAATCCCGGCGTCTCGCCGCGGCAGTCGTGAAGATCCTCGCCCTCGCCGCCGTCTACTACGGATCCGCACGGATCGGCCTGCTGGAACAGGTAGTGGTCGCAGGGGTGGTGGTCACGCCGCTGTGGCCGCCCACGGGCATCGCCCTGAGCTGCCTGCTGTGGCTGGGCCTGGGCGTGTGGCCGGGAATCGCGCTGGGCACCGTCTTCGTCATCCTGCACCTCGGCGCGCTGAACCCCGCGAGCATCGGCATCCTGGCCGGCAACACCCTCGCGCCCGTCTGCGCCTACCTGCTGCTGCGGCGGGTCGGCTTCCGGCCCGTGTTCGACCGGCTCCGCGACGGGGTGGCGCTGGTGACCCTCGGCGCGTTCGGCGGGATGCTGGTCAGCGCCACCCTGGGCACCGGTGTGCAGCTCCTCGCCGGTTCGCTGCCGTCGAACGGATTCTGGCCCACCTGGGCGGCCTGGTGGGTGGGAGACGCCATGGGCGTCCTCGTCGTCACCCCGCTCCTGCTGGCGCTGCGCACGCTCCGGTGGCCCGGTGACCTGCGCGCCTACCGGTGGGCCGAGGCGCTGGCCCTGGCGCTCGGATCCGTCGCCGTCGGGATCCTGATCACCGAAAGCCACCTCGCCCTGCTGTTCCTGGTCTTCCCGCTGATCGTGTGGGCGGCCCTGCGCTTCCAGTTGGTGGGTGCGGCGCCGTGCGTGCTGCTGGTGTCCGTCCTCGCGATCTCGGCCGCGACCGACCGCACCGGGCCGTTCGCGGACGAGAGTCTTCTGGAGGCCATGGTCAACCTCCAGGCGCTCAACGCCTCGGCGGCGCTCACCGCACTCCTGCTGTCGGCCATCGTCACCGAGCAGATCAGCGTCCGCCGCAAGATCGAGCACGCGTGCCGCGAACTGGCCGAGGTGGTGGACCGTCTCGCCCCCGGGGAGCGCACGCCCCGGTGGCGGCCGCCGGACAAGGGCGAACGGTGAGGCGCCACCCCGGGCCGTCACCCCGTCGGCTACCCCGCGCCGTAGAGGCGGACCGGCGGCTCAGCCCCCTTCGAGCAGCTCGTCCAAGTCGTAGTTGACCGGCTCCTCCAGTTGGGCGTAGGTGCAGCTCTCGGGCGTACGGTCCGGACGCCAGTGACGGAACTGCGCCGTATGCCGAAAGCGGCTGCCCTCCATGTGGTCGTACGCCACCTCGCACACCCGCTCCGGGCGCAAGGGGACCCACGACAGGTCCTTGCCGCCGCTCCAGCGGCTGGGGCCGCCGGGCATCCGGCTGGTGGCGTGCGCCGCCTCGTCGGCCCAGTCGCCCCACGGGTGGCCCGTCACGTCGTCCATCCGCAGCGGCTCCAGCTCCTCGACCAGCGCGCGGCGCCTGGCCATCGGGAACGAGGCGCACACCCCGACGTGCTGGAGCCGCGCGTCACCGTCGTACAGGCCCAGCAGCAGGGAGCCGACCACGGGCCCGCTCTTGTGCCACCGGTAGCCCGCCACCACGCAGTCGGCGGTGCGGGCATGCTTGATCTTGAACATGGCGCGGTCGCCCGGCCGGTAGGGCAGCCGGAGCGGCTTGGCGACCACCCCGTCCAGCCCCGCCCCCTCGAACTGCGTGAACCACCGCCGGGCCAGCTCCTGGTCCGTCGTGGCGGGCGCGGTGTGGACCGGCGGCCGGGCCCCGCTCAGCGCCTCGACCAGCGCCTCGCGCCGGGCCTCCTGCGGCGTGTGCAGCAACGACTCGGAGCCGAGCGCCAGCAGGTCGAAGGCGATGAGGGAGGCGGGTGTCCGCTCGGCGAGCGTACGGACCCGGGAGTCCGCCGGATGAATCCGCTCCAGCAGTTCCTCGAAGTGCAGCCGGCCGTCATGGGCGATGACGATCTCGCCGTCGACGACGCAGCGGGGCGGCAGCTCGGTCAGCGCCGCGGCGGCGACCTCGGGGAAGTAGCGGGTCAGCGACTTCGTCGTGCGGCTGCCGATCTCGATCTCGTCGCCGTCGCGGAAGACGATGACGCGGAACCCGTCCCACTTGGCCTCGTACTGCATGCCCGCGGGAATGTCGGCCACGAGCTTGGCGAGCATGGGGGAGACCGGGGGCATGACAGGCAGGTCCATGCTCCCGATCCTGCGGGCCGCCCGCCCGTCGCGCGCGCTGGGCACCCCCGTCCCGGCGCGCGGTACGGCCCGGCGGAACCTAGCGTGGAGGCATGGCCGGAGGAGCTGTGGAGCTGGACGTCGCGGGCCGTACGGTGCGCGTGTCGCACCCCGAGAAGACGTACTACCCCGAGCGTGGATTCACCAAGCTGGACGTCGTGCGCTACTACCTCGCGGTCGTCGACGGAGCGCTCCGCGGTCTGCACGAGCGGCCCACCACCATGCAGCGCTTCCCCGAGGGCGTGGCCGGCGAGTTCTTCTATCAAAAGCGCGCGCCCAAGGGGCTGCCGGACTGGCTGCCCACCGCCCGGATCGCGTTCCCCAGCGGGCGCTTCGCCGACGAGATGTGTCCCACCGAGCCCGCCGCCGTCCTGTGGGCGGCCAACCTGGGCTGCCTGACGTTCCATCCCTGGCCGGTGCGCCGCGCCGACACCGAGCACCCCGACGAGCTGCGGATCGACCTCGACCCGCAGCCCGGCACCGACTTCGCCGACGCCGCCCGCGTCGCCCACGCACTGCGCGAGCTGCTGACGGAGCACGGGCTGCGCGGCTGGCCCAAGACGTCCGGCGGGCGCGGCGTGCACGTCTACGTACCGATCCGCCCCAGTTGGACGTTCACCGAGGTCAGGCGCGCCGCCATCACGCTGGCCAGGACGCTCGAACGCCGGATGCCGGAGCAGGTGACCGCGGCCTGGTGGAAGGAAGAGCGCGGCGAGAAGGTGTTCGTGGACTACAACCAGATGGCCCGGGACCGGACCATCGCCTCGCCGTACTCCCTGCGGGCCAACCCCCGGGCGACGGTCTCCACGCCGTTGCGCTGGGAGGAACTCTCCGACGTCGAACCGGCGGACTTCGACCTGCGCACGGTGCCGCCCCGGTTCGCCGAACTCGGCGATGTGCACGCCGACATGGACGAGCACGCCTTCGGACTGGAATCGCTCCTGGAACTCGCCGACCGCCTGGCCGTCGACGAGGGGATGGGCGACCTGCCGTACCCGCCCGACCACCCGAAGATGCCGGGAGAGCCGTCCCGCGTCCAGCCGAGCCGGGCCAGGAAGGGCTGACGGGCGTCCAGCGGGGCTGCTGCGTTCGGATCAATTCGTTGCCCCGCGCGGGTGTATCCCGGTGGTGCCTGCGCGACGCGCCGCCCGCCGCGGTATCGATCCGGTGTCCGACTTCCTCCCCACCTGGAGAAACGAATGCGCACACTCATAGGCCGGTCCCTGGCGGCCGCGGTGCTCGCCGCGGCCGCCGTCGTCCCGCTCGCCGGCATGTCCCAGGCGGCGTCCGCGGCCCCCGTCGCGGTGGCGGCTGACCACCACCATCACCACGGCTGCGGCCACCACCACGGTCACCACGGCGGGCACGGCCACTGCCACCACCATCACCACCACGGCCATGGCCACGGAGGCTTCGGCGGAGGCGACTTCGGCGGAGGCGGATTCGGCGGGGGTGGCTTCGGCGGAGGCGGCTTCTTCGGCTTCTGATCCGAGGTGACGCCGACGGACCGCCGCACCGGTAGGGCGCGGCGGTCCGTTGCCGTTCACACGGTCCACGGCGCCCGGGCGACCGTCCGCCGGGGGAGGTGACGCGATGTGCTTCAGCGCCACGGCCGACCTGGTGGCCGGCTCCGCCATCGCCGCGGCGGGGGCCGTCTGCCTCGCGCGGCTGCGCCGGGCGCGCGATCTGCCGCTGGCCGCGCTGCCCCTGCTGCTCGGCGCGCACCAGATCACCGAGGCCGTCCTGTGGCGCGCCGGCGGCGGCACCGGCCCGGCGACCACGGCCTGGGCCGTCATCGCCCTGCCGCTGCTCGCCCTGTGGGTGCCGGCGGGCGTCCTGCTCGCCGCGGCCCCGAGTGCCCGGCGCCGCCTCGTGGTGCCCGCCGCCGCGGGGGTGGCCACCGCCACCGCCCTCGCGTACGTGCTCGCCACCCGCCCCGTGACGGCGGACCCGCGCGGCCACACCGTCGGCTATGTCATCGACCTGCCGCATCCGGCACCGATCATCGCGGGCTACCTCGTGGCCACCCTCGGCTCCCTGCTCCTCGGCGGTGATCGGACGCTGCGGCTGCTCGGGGTGCTCCTCTCGGCCGGCGCGGTGCTCTGCGTGGCCCTGTGGCGGCTGGAGTTCGTCTCCACGTGGTGTGCCCTCGCCGCCGTCGCCGCCCTGCTGATGCTCGTATGGGTGCGCCGGGATATGCCCAACGGGCGTGCACCGCAGGTGAGTTGAAGTGGGCTGCTGCGACCAGGCGGGGTCGTACGGGCGGAGGGTGCCGCAGCGAGGGGCGGGGAAGTGAGGTGCACCCGCCGGCCCGGGACGGGGCGCGGCGGGTGCCTCGGCGGGGTTCGGGGACCTCGGGATCAGCGGGCGGCGCCGGTCTCCCGCTCGGTCCGCCGGCGCAGCTCCTTCTTGTCCGGCTTGCCCGCGTCGGTCAGCGGGAGCGCGTCGACGAACGTGATCCGTGCCGGCTCGTACATCGCACCGCGCTCCGCGCGTACCCACTCGCACAGCCGCCGCGCGTCGACGTCGCCGCCCGGTGCGGCGACCACCGCGGCGTGCACCTGCTCCATCCGGTCGGCGTCGCGGACGCCGAAGACCGCGCTCTGGCGGACGGCGGGGTGGCGGTTGAGGAGGTCTTCGAGCTCGGTGGTGTAGACGTGCCCGCCGACCACGACGATCAGGTCCTTGAGCCGGTCCACGATGGTCAAGTACCCCTCGGCGTCGAGGAATCCGATGTCCCCGGTGTGCAGCCAGCCGTCGCGCAGCACCTCGGCGGTCAGCTCGGGCTGCTTCCAGTACCCCTGCATGAGCGTCGCGGAGCGCACGCAGATCTCGCCGTGCTCACCCACCGGCAGGTCGCGCCCCGAGGCGTCGCGCACGGCCACCTCGACGCCGGGCATCACCTTGCCGGCCGAGCGCAGCCGGTCCGGTCGTGCGGGGTCGTGGTCCGGCGCGCTCAGCATGCAGATGGCACCGGCCTCGTTCTGCCCGTAGAACTGCACCAGCACCGGGCCGAACGCCCGTATCGCGTCGGCGATCCTGGCCGGCGACGACTGGCAGCCGCCGTACATCAGCGTGCGCAGGCTGGAGGTGTCGGTGTGCGGCGCGTCCGGATGGTCCATCAACTGGTAGAGCAGCGGCGGCAGCAGGAGCAGGTCGGTGATGCGCTCGCGTTCGATGGCGGCGAGCGCGGCTCCGGCGTCGAAGTCGTCCAGGAGGACGACCGTGCCGCCCGAGAGCAGGGTGCGGTCGGCCACCTGGCCGGCGGCGTGCGCGAGGGTGGTGCACACGAGCTGCCGCCGCCCGCCGGCGGGCTCCTCGGTCTGCTCCCCGAGGATCGGCCGTGCCTTCTCGAAGGTGGTGCAGATGCCCTTGGGGTGGCCGGTGGTGCCGCCGGTGTGGCGGATGGTGCACACGTCGTCCGGCCGGGCGGATCCGGCCGGTGGCGCGGCGCTCTGCCCGGCGGCCAGCTCCAGCAGGTCGGTGCCCGTCTTGGCGGGACCGAGGACGAGAGTGGACGGTACCGGGACGGCGTCCGTTATCTCGGTCGCCCGTTCGGCGTAGCGGGGATCGACGATCAGCGCGCGCGTCTCGACGTCGCGGACGATGGCGGCCTGGGTGTCGGCGGCGAGCTTGTTGTAGAGGTGGTTGACCCGGGCGCCGATCAGGTTGGCGGCGTAGCGCGCGGCGATCGTCTCCGGCAGGTTGCCGCTGAGCAGGGTGACGGTCTGCCCGCGCCCCAGGCCCTGGGCGCGCAGTGCGCGCGCCATTTTGTGGACCAGGTCGCGTAACTCGCCCGCGGTGATCCGCCGGCTCTCGTGGACCAGCGTCTCGCGGTCGGGGTCGGCGCCCAGTACGTCGAGGATGTCCTCCACGTAGGTGCGGAAGGCGGGGGCGGATGCTGACATGGGGAGCTCCTCCTGACACCGGGGTCGCTCCTTCGCGGCCGCCGGCGGTGCGGTCACAGGGGTGTTTAGTTGCTAGAGGCAACTAAAGATCAGGGTAGCCCCAACTGATCGACATCTCCAAGTTGCGCCCGGCGTCACGAACTCGCAACGCAGGGACGGGCGTCGTGCGGCCCGCGCGCCCCCGCCGACCGGCGTCACCCCGCGAGGGGAGGGGACCGGCCCCTGGCGGTACCCGCCGCCTGTGTGATCGCATCGGGTGAAGGCGCCCGGAGGCGGCTGTCCCTCTCCCTGCGGGGCCGTCCCGAGTGGAGAGATGATGGAGGGCAGCGACAGCGCGACGGGAGTCGGCCGGTGCACGGAGAGCGCCACGGCTGCCGGTCACCGCGGGCCGGCGGAAGGAGTGCCTGGGATGGGTGCGACCGACGCGTTCCCCGAGGGCGCCGGAGTGGAGATGTCCCGGCCCGGCGGCCTGCTCGACGTGCTCGGTGTGGCCGCGGTGATGCTGGACGCGGAGGGCCGGATCGCACTGTGGAGTCCGCAGGCCGAGGAACTGTTCGGCTGGAGCGCCGAGGAGGCGCTCGGCCACCACGCCGGGCAACTGCTGATCAGCCCCGACCACCTCGACCTGGTCCTTCAGATGTTCGCCCAGGTCATGGCGGGCGGGAAGAGCTGGGCGGGGGTGTTCCCCGTCCGCCACAAGGACGGCAGCACCCGCCTGGTGGAGTTCCGCAACATGCGCCTCCAGAACGAGCGCGGGGACGCCTACGCCCTGGGCATCGCCACCGACCAGGCCGTACTGCGGCGGTTGGAGCGCGACCTCGCGCTGTCGGTCCGGCTCGTGGCCCAGTCGCCCATCGGGCTGGCCGTCCTCGACACCGACCTGCGGTTCGTCATGGTCAACCCGGCGCTGGAGACGATCAACAACCTGCCCGCCGACGAGCACATCGGCCGCGAGATCCAGGAGGTGCTCACCTTCCTGGACACCGACGTCATCGCGGCGCGGATGCGCGAGGTGCTGGCCAGCGGCAGGCCGCTGCTCAACCAGTTCACCGTCGGCCTCACCCCCGGGACCGGCGGTGAGGAACAGGCCTGGTCGGTGTCCTACTACCGGCTGGACGACCCCAACGGCCAGGTCCTGGGCCTGGCCACCTCCGTCGTGGACGTCACCGAGCAGCACCGGGCCGCCGCGGAAGCCGCCCGGGCCCGCCGCCGTCTCGCGGTCATCGCCGACGCCTCCGCGACCGTCGGCACCACCCTCGACGTCGACCAGACCGCCCACGAACTGGCCGACGTCATCGTGCCGGAGCTGGCCGACCTGGCCGCGGTCGACGTCCTGGACGCCGTACTGGAAGGCCGGCGCCAGACCTCACCGCCGCAGGGCGGCCCGGCCCGCTTCCGGGCGCTGGCCGTGGCGGCCGCCTACGCCACCGACGCCGTGCGCGCCGCCGACCCCACCGGCCAGATCGCGTCCTACGAAGCCGACCGGCTCATCACCCGCTGTGTGACCACCGCCCGCCCGGTCCTGGTCAGCCATGTCAGCGAGCGGGACCTGCCGCATATCGCCGCCGACACGCAGGGTGCCGCCCTCCTGGGGCGGGCCGGGTTGCACTCCTATCTGGCGGTGCCGCTGATCGCCCGGGGCGAGGTGCTGGGCGCGCTGTCGCTCTACCGGGTCCGCAACCAGCAGCCGTTCGACGAGGACGACGCCGTGCTCGCCGTCGAACTGGCCGCCCGGGCGGCGGTGTGCATCGACAACGCCCGCTCGTACCAGAGCGAACGCCGCACCGCCCTCACCCTCCAGCGGCACCTGATGAACCACCGGCCCGCCCAGCCCATCGGCATGGAGATCGCCTACCGCTACCAGCCCGCCCAGGCGGCCCGCGAGGTCGGCGGCGACTGGTTCGACGCCATCCCGGTGGCCGGCGACAAGACCGCCCTCGTGGTCGGCGACGTCATGGGCAGCGGCATCAACGCCGCGGCCACCATGGGACAGCTCCGCACGACCACCCGCGCGCTGGCCGATCTCGACCTGGACCCCGCCGAGGTCCTGCGGCATCTCGATCACATCGCCGCCGGGCTCGACCCGGCGTTCGCGACCTGCCTGTACGCCGTCTACGACCCGCACCGCGAGGAGTGCAGCATCGCCGTCGCCGGCCACCTGCCGCCCATCCTCGTACGGTCCGCGCGGCCCCCCGAGCTGCTCGACCTGCCCACCGGGGCGCCGCTCGGCGTGGGCGGCGTGGGCTTCGAGCAGACCACGGTGCCGCTGCCGGAGGGCGACCAGATCGTGCTGTACACCGATGGGCTGGTCGAAACCCGTGACCAGCCCATCGACACCCGGCTGGAGCTGCTGCTGAGTCTGCTCGCCGAGCCCGAGCGGCCGCTGGAAGAGCTCTGTGACCGCCTGCTGGGGGCCATGCGGAACGAGGACGACCACGACGACGTGGCCCTGCTGATCGCCCGCGCCCACACCCACGAGGCGTAAGGGCACGAAGCGCGAGGAAGCGGGGGGCGTCAGGCCGCCCGTCGTACGGAGGCAGCCGTATGGATTCATGCCGATCCGCGGCGGAATCCGCATGACTCCCAAGGCGGCGGAATTCGTTATTCCACGGCCTCATTGAAGCGCATAAGGACCTCTAGATCGCCTATCGGCAACGGATTTCGTCGTCATGGAGGTCTTGACGTGCGATCCCGGCAGGGGTTGTATTCGGTCACCGAAAGCGCCCGGCGCGTTCAGCCCGGTTTCCACCGCTTCGAGGCACTCTCCGCCGAAGGTGCCCCCCTCCTGCCGCCAGCACCGATGGGACTCGCATGACCGATACGCCCTACACGCCTGTTGCCCCCGCAGCACCGGAGCGGGAAGCCCGGAGCGCGGCGGAGGGGAACTCCCCCAAACTCACCCGGTCGATCGGCGTGGTGGGGGGCACGCTGCTGACCCTCTCCTGCCTGACCCCGGCCTCCTCGCTCTTCGTGATCGTGCCCGACTCGTTCGCCGGCCTGGGCACCGGAACGGCGCTCACCATCGCCATCGCGGCCCTGCTGTGCATCGGAGTCGCCTTCACCTACTCCGAGCTGGGCACCCTCATACCGAGCTCCGGCGGCGAGTACGCCATGGTCGGCACCCTCATGGGCCGCCTCGCCGGATGGCTCGTCTTCGTCCTGTCGCTGATCGTCGTCATGATCGTCCCGCCCATCATCGCGCTGGGCACCGCCGACTATCTGACACCGATCCTGCAACTGGATCCCCAGTACACCGCCGCCGGCGTCATGCTGCTGGCCACCGCCATGGGCCTGCTCGACCTGCGCGCCAACGCCTGGATCACCGGCATCTTCCTGGTGCTGGAGGTCGTCGCCTGCGCCGTCGTCGCCTTCCTCGGCTTCAGCCACGCCAACCGGCCCGCGTCCGTCCTCTTCCACCCGGTCGTCGACGCCGGACACGGACACACCACCGCCGTCACGGCCGCCCTCATCGTCACCGGGCTGGCCACCGCGCTCTTCATCCTCCAGGGCTTCTCCACCGCCGTGTACCTCGCGGAGGAGATGGACAACCCGCGCCGCAACGTCTCGCGCACCGTGCTGTGGACGCTCGCCATCGGCGTCGCCGTCGTCCTCGTCCCCGTCGTCGCGATCACTCTCGGCGCGCCGGACCTGGCGACCCTCGGCGCCGGTGACGTGGCCGGCATGGTCCAGGCGTGGAGCAACTCGGCCATCGGCACCTTCGTCAGCCTGTGCATCGCTCTGGCGATCATCAACGCCGCGATCGTCATGGTGATCCAGAACTCCCGCGTGCTGTTCTCCTCGGCGCGGGACGCGGCCTGGCCGACCCCGGTCAACCGGGTCTTCTCCCACGTCGGCAAGCGCTTCGGCTCCCCCTGGGCGGCCACCCTCGGCGTGGGCGTCCCCGGCGCGGCCCTGTGCTTCGTCAACCTCGACACCCTCAGCGAGGTCACCGGCGTGGCCGTCGCCGCGATGTACGTCTTCGTCGCGCTGGGCGCCCTGGTCTCGCGCCGCGGCGAGCACAAGCACCGGCTGGCCTGGCGCATGCCGCTGTGGCCGGTGGTCCCGGCGCTGCTCGTCATGGTGCTGGCCTGGGTGCTGTACCAGCAGAGCACCAAGAGCCTGGTCATCACCGGCGCGATCGTCGCCGGGGCGGCCCTGTACTGGGCGTTCTACCTCCGGCCGCGCCAGGAGACGCACTGGGTCATCTCCGTCCCCGAGGACGGGCAGGCCCCGGTCGCGGAGCCGGAGAAGGTCACCGTGACCGCCTGAGAGAGCCTCTCCGGGCTCCGCCGGGTGCCTACGGGCGGCCGGCGGACCCGGAGAGGGCCACCGCGTCCAGAAGAAGACACACGTGGTCGACGGCGTCCCGCCCGGCGGGGCCGTCGGCCACTGTCGTGTCGTCGAGCAGAGCGGCGACGGAGCCCAGCAGGCTCAGCAGTCGTTCGCCGGACGGCGGCTCGGCGTGCCCGAGGACCGACCGGATCTCGTCACCCGTCAGGGGCAGGCCGGTTTCCAGGTGGCGGAACAGTGCCCCGGCCGCGCGCCGATCGGCGTCATCCGGCTTCCACAGCCCGAGCGCGTGCTGGTCGATGAGCGCGGCCGCCTCGGCACGGATCTCCTCTGGAACATGCATGCCCCCGAACGTCTCACACCGCATCGGCCGCCCGCTGAACGGCCCATGGCGGGCCGGAGCGCCCTTCCGGCGGGCAGCGGCGTCCCCGGCAGTCGGGCTGACCAGGCAACTTCCCTCACGGCCGGCCGCCCCACGAGCGGCTGGGCGAGCATGTCCCCGCGGGCCGGCCTGTGGCCAGAGTTACACCCGCCGTCCCCGCGCGCGGCTCCACGGGCCTTCGGCCCCCGCATTCACGTAGCCGTAAAACCTACCCGCTGGTTTACTGGCCCTCTGGTGTCCGCGCCAGGACTACGGGACCATCGGACCAGCTCCGAGGGCCGTCGCCGAACGCGGCGGCCGCGCCCCTCCGGGCCGCCCACCCGGCTGCTGCGCTCCGCAGCGCGCGGCTCGCCCACCGTATGCGGGAGGTGTAGAAAGAGGACATGGCCGGACGCTACGGCCGCCCGCGTTCGGTTCTGAGGATGCGAACTGTCGCAGGTCAGGTCTTTCTCCTGCAGGTGGCGATCGTGGTGTTGCTCGTCGCCGCCGCCATCACGGCGCTCGTGCTGCAGTCGCGGACCGACAGCGAACGCGAGGCCCGCAACAGGTCGGTCGCCGTGGCCGAAACGTTCGCCCACTCGCCCGGCATCGAAGAGGCCCTCAAGAGCCCCGACCCGACCGCGGTGCTCCAGCCACGGGCCGAAGCCGCCCGCAAAGGCTCCAAGATCGACTTCATCGTCGTGATGAACACCGACGGCATCCGCTACACCCACCCGCTGACCGACCGGATCGGCAAGAAGTTCGTCGGCACCCTCGGCCCCGCGCTGAACGGCGACATCATCACCGAGAAGATCACCGGCACCATAGGCCCGCTCGTCCAGGCCGTCGTGCCCGTCACCGGCAAGGACGGCAGCGTCGTCGGGCTGGTCTCCGCCGGCATCACCATCGCCCGGGTGAGCGGCGTCGTCGACGACCAGTTCCCGCTGCTCTTCGGCGCCGCCGCCGGCGTCCTGCTGCTGACGACCGGCGGCACGGCCCTGGTCAGCCGGCGGCTGCGGCGCCAGACCCACGGCCTGGGACCCGCCGAGATGACCCGGATGTACGAGCATCACGACGCGGTTCTGCACGCCGTCCGCGAGGGCGTGATCATCGTCAGCGGCGACGGCCGGGTGCTGCTCGCCAACGACGAGGCGCGCCGGCTGCTCGACCTGCCGCCCGACGTGGAAGGCCGCCAGGTCGCCGACCTGGGACTCGATCCGGTCACCGCCCGGCTGCTGGCCTCGGGCCGGGTGGTGACCGACGAGCTGCACCCCGTCGGCGAACGGCTCCTCGCCGTCAACCAGCGCTCCACCGACCAGCACGGCGGCCCGCCCGGCAGCGTCACCACCCTGCGCGACACCACCGAACTCCAAGCGCTCACCGGCCGCGCCGACATGGCACGCGGACGGCTCAAGCTGCTCTACGACGCGGGCACCGAGATCGGCACCACCCTCGACGTGGTGCGCACCTGCGAGGAACTGGCCGAGTTCGCCGCCGCCCGGTTCGCCGACATCGTCACCGTCGACCTGGCCGAGGCCGTGCTGCGCGGCGAGGAGCCGGCCCCGGGCGCGCTGGCTGCGATGCGGCGCACCGCCGTCAGCGGCGCCCCCGACGACACCGCCCTCTACCCGCTCGGCAAGCTCATCCACTTCGAACCCTCCACCCGGATGGGCTCCGGCCTCACCCACGGCGAGGCCGTCCTGGAGGCGGATCTGGCGGCATTCTCCGGATGGCAGCGCCAGGACCCCGAGCGGGCCCGCGCGGTGGTCGAGCGTGGCATCCACTCCATGATCGCGGTTCCGCTGCGGGCCCGTGGCGTCATCCTCGGCGTCGCCCTCTTCTGGCGCTCGGAGAAGCCCGAACCGTTCGAGGAGGAGGACCTCTCCCTCGCCGAGGAACTCGTCGCCCGCGCCGCCGTCAGCGTCGACAACGCCCGCCGCTACACCCGCGAGCACACCATGGCGGTCACGCTGCAACGCAGCCTGCTGCCGCGCGGCCTGCCCGAGCAGAACGCCGTCGAGGCCGCGTACCGCTATCTGCCCGCCCAGGCCGGGATGGGCGGGCTCGGCGGCGTCGGCGGGGACTGGTTCGACATCATCCCGCTGCCCGGCGCCCGGGTGGCCCTCGTCGTCGGCGACGTCGTCGGCCACGGCATGCACGCCGCCGCCACCATGGGACGGCTGCGCACCGCGGTGCACAACTTCGCCAACCTCGACCTGCCCCCCGACGAACTGCTGTGGCACCTCGACGAACTGGTCACCCGCATCGACCAGGACGAGTCCGCCGACGAGGCGGAAGGCGGCGCGATCACCGGCGCCACCTGCCTCTACGCCATCTACGACCCGGCGTCCGGCCGCTGCACCATGGCCCGCGCCGGCCATCTCCAGCCCATGGTGCTGCGCCCGGACGGCAGCGCGGAGTTCGCCGACGTGCCCGGCGGCCCGCCCCTCGGGCTCGGCGGCCTGCCCTTCGAGACGGGCGAGGTCCACCTCCCCGAGGGCAGCCGCCTGGTGCTCTACACCGACGGCCTCGTCGAGGACCGCGGCCGGGACATCGACGAGGGCCTGGCCGTCCTGCGGGACACCCTGTCCGGCACCGGCGAGCTGACACCCGACGAGACGTGCGAGGCGGCGCTCCACGCCCTGCTGCCCGAACGCCCCAGCGACGACATCGCGCTGCTCGTCGCCAGCACCCGGGTGCTGGACGCCGAGCACGTCGCCGAATGGGACGTGCCGCCCGACCCCTCGGCCGTGGCCCAGGTGCGCGCCGACGCGGTCGGCAAACTGGCCGAATGGGGCCTGTCGGAGGAAGCGTTCACCGCCGAGCTGATCCTCAGCGAGCTGGTCACCAACGCCATCCGCTACGCCTCCGGCCCCATCGGCGTACGCCTGATCCGCGACCGCTCCCTGATCTGCGAGGTCTCCGACCACAGCAGCACCTCGCCCCACCTGCGGCAGGCGGCCACCACCGACGAGGGCGGCCGCGGCCTGTTCCTCATCGCCCAACTGGCCGAACGCTGGGGCACCCGTTACACCGCCGGCGGCAAGGTCATCTGGACCGAGCAGCCACCGCCGACGGAGGGGATGGACGGCTGGCTGACGGGGGAGTGAGGGCGGGAGCGCGGTCCGGGCAGGGCACGCGGGGCACGCTCAGGACGGCTTGAGCGGGTCGTGGCCGATGCTCATCAGGCCGTGCCGCCACTGCGCCCCACCGGCCTGCGGCTCCCGGTCGACGGAGCGCTCGGACCGCACGATCTCGCACACCCGCCGCATCACCTCCGCATCGTCCTCGGTGAGGTCCGTGCGGCGCTTGCCCAGGATCTCCACGACCCGCCGGCCGGTCTTCTTCCCGGCCTGGTCGGGAACCGTCTCGGTCTCCTCTCCCGCCGCCTCCGTGTTCAGCCACTCCCGCAGCTCGCGCGAGGTCATGTTGACGGCGGTGTGGAACTCGTCCCACAGCTCCGTGCCGACCTGTCCGGCTTCCGCCATGATCTTCCTCCCAGAAGTCGAGAACGTGCCGACGGGTTCCCGGTGACCGATCCCGACAAACCGGAGCCGAAGCCGCCGGAAACCGGAGCCGAACCCGCCGGCCGGGCGGCCGCGCCGGCACCCCGGCCGACTCGCCGGCGGTGGTTGTCAACGCTCCTTGCGCGGAGTTACAAATTTGGTGTCGACATGTGCATCACTCAGCCGAGCGAGGGAGTGACCACGATGCTCATGCGAACCGACCCCTTCCAGGAACTGGACCGCTTGACCCAGCGGGTGATGGGCACCGCCGCGAGGCCGGCGGCCATGCCGATCGACGCCTACCGCGACGGTGACACCTTTGTCGTGGAACTCGATCTCCCCGGTGCCGACCCCGAGTCGGTGGACCTCGACGTCGAGCAGAACGTGCTGACCGTCCGGGCGGAGCGCCGCTCCGGCGCAGGTGACGACGCGGAGTTCCTGATCGCCGAACGGCCGACCGGCACGTTCAGCCGTCAGCTCTTCCTCGGCGAGACCCTGGACACCGAGCGCATCGAGGCCGTCTACGACGCGGGCGTGCTGCGGCTGACGATTCCGGTTGCCGAGCAGGCGAAGCCGCGCAAGATCAGTATCACCGGGGCGGACACGGGACCCAGGCAGATCAGTCGCGACTGAACCGGGCATGAGGGGGCCCGCCGGTGACCGGGCCCCCGATGGCTGACCCCCACGGCGGGACGACACCGGCGGCACGGCGGACCGCACCGGACGGTATGGGCGAGGAGGAACACCGATGCGCATGACATGGGATGAGTTCTTGGCCGCGGTCCAGGAGCGGGGCGAATATCCCTCGCGGCAGGAGGCCGAACGCGCGGCCCGCGTCGTACTCGCCCTGCTGGGCGCGCATCTGGTGGGCTCCGAACGCGCCGAGCTGGCCGCCCGGCTCCCCGAGACATGCGCCCTGCTGCTGCTCAACCCGCTCCCCGCGCACGAACCCCTCGACCCCGAGCGGTTCGTGCGGGCCACCGCCGCGTGGATCGAGGGGGCCACGGAGGAGACCGCCAAGTGGGACGTCGGCGCGACCCTCAGCGTCATGGCCGACGCCGCGGACGCGGACCTGATGCGCCGGGTCCTGCTCCAGCTCCCGCCCGGCTACGACCTGCTGTTCGGCCACCCGCAGCCCATCTGACCGCCGGGCCCGCGACCCGCCGGATCCGCGACCCGCCGGATCCGCGACCAGCCGGGCCCGCGACCCGCAGAGCCCGCCGCCCGTCGAGCCGGTCGCGCGAGGGCGCAGGCCGGCGGCCGAGGACCTCTTCGTCCTCGGCCTCCGGCCCTCACTCACTCAGCGGCCGCCCTCAGGAGCCCGCCGCGGACATGCCCACGGGGCGCGGGCGGGAGATGAGGGCCGCGCCTGCGATGCTCGCGCTGAGGACCGCGAAGGTCACCGCCAGCAACTCCGACCAGAGGGCGGCATCTCCCAGCACGTTCCTGAGCGGGACGATCACGCCCGCCCGCGACAGGAAGTGCAGGCCGACGACGCCCACCGTCGCGGCGGCGCTGACCGTCCAGGCCATGGCCGTGTCGCGGACCGTCAGCCAGACGGCAAGCAGCACGTAGAGGGCCGACAGGGCCAGCGCTACGCCGGTGGCCGGACCGGCGGGCATCTGCATGTTGACCGGCACATGGCTCAGCCCGCACGCCGCGAGCGTCGCCGCCGCGGGCCAGCGCAGCGCCGACCGCATCACCCCCTCGGCGGGGCGGCGGGCACGCTCCCGCCGACGGGGTTCGGCCGAGTTCCGCCCGAAGCCGCTTCGCTGTCGGGTCTCCTGCTGCGGATACGCCTGCTTGTGCGGGGTCGCTCGCCACTCGAGTGCCTCAAAGGCGGTCGTCGGGGGCGGGCCGCTGGGGAAAGGGGGCTCGGGTACGCCCCCCATGGAGTCGGCCTCGGGTGGCCGGGGGCCGAATTTCCTGGTGCGGGTCGGGTCTTTGCCGGGGTCGGCGTGCGCCGCCCGGCCGTCGTCGGGGACGCCGTCGTCCTCCGCCCGGCCGAACCCCGAGATCAACTGCGCCACCTCCTCGACCGATCTGCCCACGGCCGCCACGCGCAGGGCCTCATCGCGCGCGTCCGTGCTGTGGTCGGGTGCGCTCAGGAGCGCGATGAGCGTCCGGACTTCGCTCACCGGACGGCTGATGACGGCGATACGCAGGGCCTCGTCACCGGGGTTGGGGACTTCGCCCGTGCGTTTGAGCAGTTCGACGAGTGCGGCGACTTCCTCCAGGGGGCGGCTGGTGGCGGCCGTCCACAGGAGGGTGTGGACGGATGATTCGTCGGGTGGCGCGAGCGGACCGTGGCGACCGGGTTCTGCCGGGGGCAGATCGGCTTCGCCTCTGACACGAAGAGCTGGTTCGGAGGACATGGAGAGACTCCACTGAACGAGGGGGAGCGCCAAACACCGGAGGCGCTGACACTCAGCGAGCGTTGCGCATGCTTACCTCAGCCAACTGCCCCCTCGGGCGCCCGCGCCATTCGTGAAGGCCATCCGGTGGAAAGGGCCTTAATCCCCTCAAATCAGCACTCCGGGCGTGTCCTCGGCGTGTCGCCGGAGTGTTGTCGGCGCGTCAAACCCTCTGGCGGGCCGTGGAACTGACTGTCCGAAGGGTGTGTTTCCACAGGTGGCGGCCGGTGCGGCGGCGATGCGGGGAGGGAACGCACAACGGCAGAACGGGCGCGTCGGCACAGCGGGAGCCAGGGGACGACGGGGGCGGGGGAGCGACGGCACCGGCCGGCCCGCCGGCGGACATACACTGCGGGGGTGTCGGGCATGCCCCTGCTCCGCCCGGCCACCTGTACGCAACCCTCCGGCAGTGACAGGTAACGGTGCTCGGCCGATCCGGCCCTCGACCCGCACGCAGATCTCCCCCCGTGGGGACACCGCCTTCCGCCACCGCCCCGCCGCCCCGGCTCCCGCGCCGGTGGGCGGGTGCGCACGCGACCCGCCTCCGAGGGGATAGTTGTGAAACTGAGTGCACTGCTCGACGGGCACGGCCACCGCGTCGTCCAGGGCGACCCGGAAACGCCGGTCACCGCCGGGATCACCTTCGACGTCCGCCGGGTGACGCCCGGCTCGCTCTACATCGCCGTACCCGGTCACGAAGAGGGCGGCCCCGGGCGGGCCGCTCAGGCGGGGGAGCGGGGAGCCGTGGCCGTGCTCACCGCCGACGACGCCCCGCCGCTCGCGGGCCTTCCCGACGGGGTCTGCGTGGTGCGGGTGGCCGATGTCCGGGGGGCCGCGGCGGTCGCCGCGTCCCGGTATCACGGCGATCCGGGTCGCGCGATGGACGTCGTGGCGATCACCGGCACGAACGGGAAGACGTCCGTCTCCTACATGATCGAATCGACGCTGCGCCTCGCCGAGGGCGCGCGGGTGGGCGTCATCGGCACCTCGGGCAGCCGCATCGGTACGGCGAAGATCCCCATGCCGCGTTCGGTGCTGAGCACCCCGGAGTCGCCGGACCTGCAATACCTGCTCGGTCACATGCGGGACCGGCGGACGACGAGCGTGGTGCTGGAGGCCACGTCCATGGGCTTGTTGGAGCGGCGGTTGAACCACGTGTTCATCGACGTCGGCGTCTTCACCAACCTGACCCAGGATCACCTCGACGACCACGGCACCATGGAGAACTACCGGGCGGCGAAGCTGAGCCTCTTCGAGGGACTCTGCCGCCACGCCGTCGTCAACGCGGACGACCCCGTGGGCGCGGGGATCGCCGCCCTGATGCCCGGCGCGGTGACCACGTACGGCCTGGACGCAGCGGCCGACTACCGGGCGACCGACCTCGTCGTCGACGCGGCGGGCAGCCGCTTCACGCTCCACCACGACGGCCGCAAGTACCCCGCGGCGATCCCGGTGCCGGGCCGCTACTCCGTCGCCAACGCGCTGGCCACCCTGGCGGCCTGCCATGTGCTCGGGCACGATCTCCAGGCGCTGGTCGGCGCCCTGGAGAAGATGCCTCCCACCCCCGGCCGGTTCGAGCGCCACCACCTGCCCCAGGGCACCTGCGTGATCGTGGACTACGCCCACTCGCCGGATTCGCTGGAGAAGGTCCTCGCCACGATCCGCGGCTTCGCCACCGGCCGGGTCATCACCGTGTTCGGCTGCGGCGGGGACCGCGACATCACCAAGCGGGCCGCCATGGGCGCCATCGCCGGCGAACACTCCGACCTGTGCGTCCTCACCTCGGACAACCCGCGGTACGAGGACCCCGAGGCCATCCTCGACCAGATCACGCCCGGTCTGGAGGCCACCGGGACGCCCTTCCGCCGGCTGGCCGACCGCCGCTCGGCGATCGCGTACGCGCTGGCGGCCGCCGGGCCGGACGACATCGTGCTGGTGGCCGGCAAGGGCAGCGAACCGCACCAGATCGTCGGCGACGACCTGCTGCCCTTCAGCGACATGGCCGTGGTCCGGGAGCTCTCCGCGTAGACGGGCCCGCCCGCCCACCGGTCGGCCACGGGGAATCCCGTGGCCCCACCGCCCCGCCCGGTGGCATGCTGTCCGGCGTGAACGGTCCCGAAATCCCCTTCAGCATCGCCCCTGAGCTGCGCCTTTTCCTCGGTACGGGCCGCGCCGCCGACCGTCTGCCCGTCGTGACCGACGGCTCCTCGACGCTCGGGCACGTCGTGGAGTCGCTCGGCATCCCGCTCACCGAGGTCGGCGGCCTCCTCGTCGACGGCCGCGACGTCCACGCCTCCCACGTCCCGCGGGCGGGGGAGAGCGTCGAGGTGCGGGCGGTGGAGCGTCCGCAGCGGGTCCCGGGCGCGCCGCTGCGGTTCCTGCTCGACGTCCACCTCGGCACCCTCGCGCGGCGGCTGCGGCTGCTCGGCGTCGACGCGGCGTACACCAACGAGGACCCCGGTGACGCCGCCCTGGCCGCGCTGTCGGCGAAGGAACAGCGGGTGCTGCTCTCCCGGGACCGCGGGCTGCTGCGGCGCCGGGAGCTCTGGGCGGGCGCGTTCGTCTACAGCGACCGGCCCGACGACCAACTACGCGACATCCTCGGGCGGTTCGCGCCCGCGCTCGCCCCCTGGACCCGCTGCACCGCCTGCAACGGCCGGCTGGCGGACGCCGACAAGGACGCGGTCCAGGAGCAACTCCAGCACGGCACGCAGCGCACGTACGACGTCTTCGCGCAGTGCGCGTCGTGCGGGCGGGTCTACTGGCGGGGCGCGCACCACGCCCGCCTGGAGGCGATCGTCGAGGAGGCGCTGCGCGACAGCGCACCCCGCACCCCGTGAAAGCGACAGGCGGTCTCCGCGGAAACCCGGCCCGTGAAACCCGGCCCCGTGAAGCCCGGCCCCCCCGACACGCGGTCCCTCGCCTCCTTTCGCCGATCACGAACAGCCGGGGAAATAATGAGCCACCCGTCCTGACCATGCGGGGAAATGACAAGGCACCCGATTTCGCCCTGTTGACGGAATGGACGGGATGGACGGGATGAAATGAGCCCTGGACGCCGCAATGCGCCGATCCCCCGGCGGAGCCGGAAACCCCCGCGCGCGGGCACCACCGCCAACGACCGCCTGCTCCGCATTCTGCTGCGCCGCCGCAAACAGCCGCTGAGCGCCGCGGATGTGACGGTCACCGACCGACCCGAAGTGCGCCGCGCGGTGTCGGCGGCCGCGCTGGGCAACACCATGGAGTGGTTCGACTTCGGTGTCTACGCCTACCTCGCGGGCACCCTGGGCAGGGTCTTCTTCCCGTCGAGCTCTCCCGGTGCCCAGGTCGTCGCCGCCTTCGCCACCTTCGCCGCGGCGTTCCTCGTCCGCCCGCTGGGCGGCCTGGTGTTCGGGCCGCTGGGCGACCGTATCGGCCGTAAACGCGTGCTCGCGGCAACCATGATCATGATGGCGATCAGCACGTTCGCCGTGGGATTCCTGCCCAGTTACGACACCATCGGATTCACCGCGCCGATTCTGCTGCTCATCTGCCGTCTGGTGCAGGGTTTCTCCACCGGCGGCGAATACGCCGGCGCCACCACCTACATCGCCGAATACGCACCCGACACACGACGCGGATTCCTCGGAAGCTGGCTCGACTTCGGCACCTTCGTCGGCTATTCCCTGGGCTCCGGCCTGGTCACCGTCCTCACGGCCGCGCTCGCCGACGGCGACATGGTGCGCTGGGGCTGGCGCATCCCCTTCCTCGTCGCGGGCCCGCTGGGACTGATCGGCCTCTACATGCGGATGCGGCTGGAGGAGACCCCGGCGTTCCAGCGCGAGGCCGAGCAGGCGCACCAGATGGCGGAGACCGCCCGGACGGCGGGCGGCGACGACCCCGTCGAGGTGGCCCGGCAGTCCGGCAAGGGGCGGCTGAAGGAGATCTTCACCCGGCACTGGGAGGCGGTGCTGATCTGCATGGGCCTGGTGCTGCTCTACAACGTCACCAACTACATGGTGACGTCCTACCTGCCGACGTTCATGACCGAGACCCTCGGCGAGGACGCTCTCACCGCGCAGCTCCTGGTGCTCGGCACCATGATCATCGTGGTGCTGACGATCACCACCGTGGGCCGTACGTCCGACCGGTGGGGCCGGCGCCCCGTCTTCATGGCGGGCAGCATCGCCCTGATCGCGCTGGCCCTGCCCGCCGTACTCCTCATCCGTACCGGAGGCATCCTCCTGCCGGCCCTGGGCTGCCTGATCCTGGGCCTCCTCCTGGTCTGCTTCGCGGGCACCTCCGCCGCCACGCTGCCCGCCCTCTTCCCGACCCGGCTGCGCTACGGCGCCCTGTCCATCTCCTTCAACATCTCCGTGTCGCTCTTCGGCGGGACCACGCCCCTGATCGCCTCCGCACTGATGGAGGCGACCGGCAGCGAGCTGGTGCCCGCGTACTACCTGATGGCCGCCGGTGTCATCGGGCTCGTCTCGGCGTTCTTCCTCCACGAGACCGCCGGAAAGCCCCTGCGCGGCTCCGGGCCCATGGTGGAGAGCGCGGAACAGGCCCAGGCGCTCGTCGCCGGCAGCCGCGCCGAAGCCGGGCGCCGCGCCCGGGACGTCTGGATCCGGCTACGCCACCCGTGGGCGCGGCGCTGACCGGCCGCCTCAGTAGCGCCTCACCACCGCCTCAGTGGCGGAAGAGCTCGTCCATCGTCGGCGCGTCCTCGTCCTCACCGCGCAGCGCGTCGACCACGGACTGGTGGAAGGCGCGGCTGTCCTTTTCGGAGTGGCACGGCACGGGGCTGCCGGCCACGGTGAACCATTCCGCGGCGCCGGTGTACTGCACCGCCACATGGGCCTGATCCTCGGACCAGGTGGTGTGGACGGTCAGGTCGCCGCCGATCGCGCCGCCCTCCTCCGTGCGCACCGCGCCGGGCCGTGCGTGGATCCCGATGGTGGTCCAGGAAGCCCAGGTCATGTGCTCCCCCCTCGGCGACGGGGCCCGGACCGGCGGCCGGGCACAGTTCTCCAAGTCTGGCACCGGCGGGGCGACGGCGCAGGACATCGACGCGCGCGAATTCCGGGAGGCGCGGCCCTTCGCGGTGCTCCCGCCGACCCGGCCCCCCGCATCGACGGCGCGACTACTCCATTCGGGGGAGGGGGGATGGCACGGGCGGGACGGGTGGGGGACGCCCCGGCGGGTGCGCGGACCCGATGACGGCTGAGTGACCTGCGCCACATCCCGATCGATCCTGAACCAGGGTCAATCGGCCGCCCTGGGGCGGCGGGAGGGGTCCGGGCGGGTCGTTTCGCCGCGTCCGCCCTGGTCAGGTCGGTATCTTTCGGTGCTCGTCCGATCACTCACCGATCAACATGAGAGCATCGCGCTCACCTATCGGTAAGAGGACGATCGCTTTCCGTATTTTTGTTGAAAGTTGCGTTGCACGTTTGACCACCCCGGTCCGAAATCCTGCCCCTGAGGACGTGACGTTCTCCGGCACCGCCCACACAAGGGGGGTGGGGTGCCGTCGGTTGGAAGAAGGACACAACGACGTGACTCTCAACGATGCTTTCGCTTCGCTGGCGTTGGCCACCGCGGTCCGCGTCTTCGCCCCGGACGTCCGGCACCTGACGCGGCGTCTGCTGCGGGCGGGGGTGCGCGTCGGAGCCGCCGCGCTGGTGGAGGACCACCGTCGCACCGCCCCCCGGGCCGAGACCCTCGCGCCCGCCGCCATCCGGGACGAGGAGGTCTCACCATGAGCACCGACACACCACCGTCCGACGACTTCGGCGACCACCTGGCCGAAGTCCAGTACACCCTGCCCACGGCCCTGGAAGCCTTCCACGACCTCTACGTCAGGGCCTACCTCAACTACGCCTACACGATGCTCGGCGACAAGGACGCGGCCCTCGCCGTCGTCCGCCGCTGCTTCTCCCACCTCGCCCTGAACTGGGCGAAGGTGATGCGGGAGAGGAGCCCCGAGGCGTACGCGTGGGCGCTGCTCAAGGCCCGCGTCGACACCCACCTCCGGCTGGCCGGCATGTCCCCGCAGATGGTGGAGACGGCGGCCTTCCAGCGCACCGCCCGCGCGGTCCTGGAATCCGTACGCTGCCAGTTCGAGGTCATGGAGACCTCCCTCGGCCTCTACACCGCCATAGCGTCCCTGCCCGAGCGGCAGTACGACGTGATCGTCATGCTCTACGTGCTGGGCTACCCCTCCGACCGCGTCGCCAGCATCATGGGAGTCAAGCGCGACACCGTCCGCTCCCACCGGCGCCTGGCCCGGCGGCGCATCGCCAAGAAACTCGGCCTTCCCCTGACCGTGGTCGCCGACAGCGAAAAGGAGTAACACATGCGGCCTCCGCGCAGCATCGACGAAGCCCTGGAAGACGCCGTGATACCCGACGCGTTCGCCGACTACGACCTCACCGCCTCCAAACAGCGGATCGCCCGCGAGGTCGCCGACACCCTGATGTTCGACAACGCCACCGCCCGCGCCGCCGGCATCGCCAGGAGCAACCCCGCCACCCCCACCGGTAACTTCCCCACCGTCCACGACCAGGCGGGAAAGGACCTGCACGCCCTCTCCGCCCAGGCCCTGCACCGCAGCGACGCGGCCGAAACCCTCGCCCAACTCGCCAACACCCGCCGCATCGACCCGGACGGAGCGCTGCACTTCGCGTGCCTGCTCAACCTCGCCGACTGCCACGAAGGCGCCCAGTTCTGGTGGCAGTTCGCCGCCGGCGCCGGCAACCCCACGGCCGCCTACTGCCTCTACCTCCTGCACCTGGGGCGCGGTGAACTGCGCGACGCCGAACACTGGGCCGGCCAGGCCGCCGACCTCGACGACAATCCGGCCATCCCGCGAACCGGCCGCCTGAGCATCCGCCACGTCTCCGACGACCCCCGCAGACGCCCCAGCGCCGCCCTGCGCGCGGCGGTGCGCCGGCTGACCGTCGCGGAGGACGACGAGTTCGGCCGCGTCCCCCACCCCGATCCCTGCCTCGCCGACCGCATCGAGGAACTCGCCGACGCCCTCTGACGTGCGGCGACGGCGACCGGCCCGGATACCTCCCGGCGCGCCGGCGGCCTCGCGTACGCGAACCCCGGTACGCGGGGCGCCGGTTGACCGAAACGCACCTTCCTCCTACGAGTCGTACGGCCCTACCTTTGACGTCGTGACCGGATGCGAAATCTGGTCACGGCGTCATGGGGGCGCGGGGGAGCGGACGGGGGAGGCCGTGGGGCAGACGGAGCGCGGTGAGCGCATCCTGACGGCGGCGGGCGAACTGCTGATCGCCTGGGGCTACCGGCGGGTGACGATCGACGAGATCGCCCGCCGCGCCAAGGTCGGCAAGGGCACCGTCTACCTCCACTGGAAGACCAAGGACGCCCTGCTGCTGGCCGTCGTCCTGCGCAGCAAGGCCCGCGAGCAGCGCCGCATGCTGGAGCGCATCCGCGCCGACCCGCTGGAAATCCTGCCGAGTCGGATGATGAGCGGGCACTACCGCGGCTTCCTGGCCGACCCGGTACTCCGCGCCGTCCACACCGTCGACTCCGACCTCCTCGGCCGTCTCAACGACATCGCCGTGAAGGAGCTCGGGGAGCTGATGGCCGAGGGCCGGCAGGTGCTGCGCCGCCATCTCCAACTGCTGCGCGCACACCACCTCGTACGCGACGACATGGACGTGGCGCACCAGCAGTACGCCCTGTTGGCGACCGTCACCGGCTTCGTGATGACCGAGGCGCTGCTCGGCGACGTCGCGCCCCCCGCCCCCGAAGAACGGGCCCGCACCCTCGCCCACACCATCCACGGCTCGCTGGAAACCCCGGCCGAGTCCCTCCCCGCCGCCTCCCGGCGCGCGCTCGCCACCGCGGCCGCGCCCGAGGTCATCGCGCTCTACGAGCACCTGGAAGAGCTCAGCGCCCGCGAGATGCGGCGGCAGTTGCGTCACTGACTCCTACCGGAGGAGAACGAACGATGTCCGCATCACCCGCCAACCCGCTCGCCGTACACGTCGGCAAACACCCCGGCGAGCCGAACGTGATGGACCCCGCCCTGGTCGCCGACCCCTTCGGCGGCTACGGCGCGCTGCGCGAGCGGGGCCCGGTCGTCCGCGGCCGCTTCATGGACGACTCACCCGTGTGGTTCGTCACCCGCTTCGAGGAGGTCCGCGCGGTCCTGCGCGACCCGAAGTTCGTGAACAACCCGTCCACCGCCCTGGGCGACGCCGGTCAGGACCCCCTGAACCGGCTGATGGACATGATGGGCTTCGCCGAGCACCTGCGCGTCTACCTCCTGGGGTCCATCCTCAACAACGACGCGCCTGTCCACACCCGGCTCCGCCGCCTCGTGTCGCGGGCCTTCACCGCACGCAAGATCACCGACCTCCGGCCGCGCGTGGAGCAGATCACGGACGACCTGCTGACCCGGCTCCCCGAGCACGCCGAGGACGGCGTCGTCGACCTCATCGAACACTTCGCCTACCCGCTGCCGATCACCGTCATCTGCGAGCTGGTCGGCATCCCGGAGGCGGACCGCCCGCAGTGGCGCGCGTGGGGCGCCGACCTCGTATCGCTGCAGCCGGACCGGCTCGGCAGGTCGTTCCCGGCGATGGTCGACCACATCCACGAACTCATCCGGATCAGGCGCGCCGCACTGACCGACGACCTGCTCAGCGAGCTGATCCGGGTCCATGACGACGACGGCGGCCGACTCAGCGACGTCGAGATGGTCACCATGGTCCTCACCCTGGTCCTGGCCGGCCACGAAACCACCGCCCACCTCATATCCAACGGCACCGCGGCGCTGCTCACCCACCCCGACCAACTGCGGCTGCTCCAGGACGACCCGGGGCTGATGCCGCGGGCGGTGCACGAGCTGATGCGCTGGTGCGGGCCGGTCCACATGACCCAACTGCGGTACGCCAGTGAGGACACCGACCTCGCCGGCACCCGCATCAGCAAGGGCGACGCCGTCCAACTCATCCTGGTGGCCGCCAACTTCGACCCCCGCCACTACGACGACCCCGACCGCCTCGACCTGACCCGCCACCCCGCGGGCCACGCCGAGAACCACGTCGGCTTCGGTCACGGCATGCACTACTGCCTGGGCGCCACCCTCGCCCGGCAGGAGGGCGAGGTCGCCTTCGGCAAACTGCTCGCCCGCTACCCGGGCCTGTCCCTGGCCGTCCCCGCCGACCGCCTCGAACGCGCCGCCCTGCCCGGGAGCTGGCGGCTCAACGCGCTTCCGCTGCGCCTGGGCTGAACCGGCCGGGGCCTGTCTGCCCGGCTCCGCCGAGCGGCCGGTCCGCGGGCGCCGTCGCCCCACCCGGAGCCCGCGGCCCGCACCGCACACGAGGGTCATAGCCTTGGTGTCACGGCCCGGCCGTATGCGCCCGTCCCCTCGGACGGGCCGGAGCGGACCGGTCTCGGACGGCGGAAAGGTTTACCCATGCGGGTCAAGGATTTCGACCACCTGGTGCTCAATGTAGGCGACGTGGAACGCGCGCTGGAGTTCTACTGCGGACCGCTCGGTCTGGAGCCGGTCCGGGTGGACGAGTGGCGGGCCGGCGACGCTCCGTTCCCCTCGGTGCGCATCAGTCCGACCACGATCATCGATCTCGTCGGCCGCCCGGTCGGCAGCCCGCGCGGCGAGTCCAACGTGGACCACATCTGCCTGGTCGTCGATCCGCTGGACTGGCACGAGGTCATCGACTCGGGCACGTTCACCGTGCTGGAAGGCCCGGTCGGCCGGTTCGGCGCCCGCGGCGAGGCGCAGTCCCTCTACGTCCGGGATCCGGAAGGCAACACGGTCGAGCTGCGCTGGTATCCGCAGGACGCCGAACGCTGAGGCCCGGCGGGCCCGGCGGGCTCTCCGCGTCCGCGCGCCGACGGCGCGACAGACGCGGGGAACCCGCCGGGCGCGGCCCGGTCCGAGTCCGAACGGCGCCCGAACACGCGGGACCGTTCAGGACCGACCAGGACCGTTCAGGGCCGCTTCAGGACTGGGGACGCCGACCGTGGTTGGCTCCGTTCTTACGACGTGCCTTCTTCTTACGGCGTCGCTTCGATGACATGCCATCTCCTTTCTCGGGGCACTTCGGGTGCTTGGCGCGTTTTCGTCAGGTATCCACCCTGTCACATCGGTGACCACCCGGTGATCAGGGGGCCGCATACCCAGCACGCACGCCCCCCACGCCCCCGGATTCCCAGCCCCGGGCCCCACTCGGCCCCGCCCGGAGCCCGTCCGGGCGGGGCGAGCCGGGCAGGAGTCAGCCACCAGGCCGGATCCGGCCGCGCCAGGCTCCCGTTTCGCCGCCGCGCTGCTCGATGTACTCCTTGAAGCGCCGCATGTCGCCCTTGACGCGCCGATCGATCATTCCCGCCATGTCGGCGGTCTTCTCCGCCGCCCCGCTGGGCTCGACGTCCATCACGATTTCCACCCGTGTGTGCGTCTCGTCCAGGGGCTGGAAGCTGACCACGCCCTTCTGCCGGGTATCGCCGCTGGTCGTACGCCAGGCGATCCGCTCGTCCGGGAGCTGATCGATGATCTCGGTGTCGAACTCCCGGCGCACGCCACCGATCTTGGTGCTCCAGTGGTTGTGGCGGTCATCGAGCTGGGTGATCCGCTCGACGCCCTCCATGAAGTTCGGGAACTCCTCGAACTGCGTCCACTGGTTGTAGGCGGTGTGGACGGGGACCTCGACCTCTACCGTCTCCTTCACCTTGCTCATTACTGCGCCTCCTTTTGGTGGCTACGGCAGGCGGCGAGCCTGTCGTGCGCTCTCCGCACGTGCGCAGCGGGTACCCGGTGACGGCCTGCCTACGACCTTTCGGACACCGGTTTTTTCCGCACCTCAGCACTGCCGGTAGACGTGCCCCGCGGCACCGGCGGGCCGCACCTCGCGGTCACGCAGAGTGGCCGACAGGCGCCTGCCCCAGGTGCGGCAGGCGGCGGTGAGGGGCCTACGCCCGGCCGTTCCGCCGGTACCCGAGGTGGGTATCACCTCTGTGAATCCCCTCTCGCGTCTCCCGGAGCCGCACATGATTCACACCATCCCCATGCCCGGTGACATAGGGCTCACCCAAATCGCGGGCCGCGTCGGCCGGTTGATCCGTGTCGGCCAGTGGCTGAACGGAAACGGATTCGCCGACTACCAGCACGCCTTCCTGGTGCTGCCCGACGACCAACTCCTCGAAGCGGAGCCGGGCGGCGCGCGCATCCGCCCGCTCAGCGCGTACGCCGACGCCCGCGTGCTCTACGTCTGCCCGTCCGGGCTCACCGAACGCCGGCGGGCGGACATCTGCTCCGCGTCCCGCCGGTACGTGGGAGTGCCGTACAGCTTCCTCGACTTCGTGGCGATCGCCGCCCACCGGATCCACCTCCCCGTCCCGGGCCTGCGCCGCTACATCGCCGGCACCGGACACATGATCTGCTCCCAACTCGTCGACCAGTGCTACCAGGACGCCGGCGTCCACCTCTTCGAGGACGGCCGCTGGCCCGGCTATGTGACGCCACTGGCGCTGTACCGCCTGCTGGCCACGTAGCCGAGCTCCTCGACCTCCGCGCTCGTCAGCAGCGGCTTCGGACCGGACCCGGAAGTCTGTGTGGGGTGAGTTACCAGGTCAGCGGCCCTACGGATACGATTTCCCGCTGCTGCCGACACCTGTCGACCGACAGCCGTCGACGTCTTACGGGGGTTTCCACGTGTTCGGAATCGTCAGGCCCTGCACCCATCGCCTGTCCCAAGGTCTCAAGGCCGAATGGATGGCGCATCTGTGCGGTCTCTGTCTCGCGCTGCGCGGCGACCACGGGCAGTTCGCCCGCGTCGTGACGAACTACGACGGGCTGATCGTCTCGGTCCTGACGGACGCCCAGTCCGGCCACGCGGCCGACCGGCGTCGCACTGCCGGGCCCTGCCCGCTGCGCGGTATGCGCACCGCTTCGGTGGCGAAGGGGGAGGGCGCGCGCCTCGCCGCGTCGGTGTCCTTGGTGCTCGCCTCGGCGAAGATACGTGACCACGTCGCCGACCGGAACGGACTGCTGCGCCGCCGACCGGTCGCCGCCGCCGCGCGCAAGGTCGCCGCGGGATGGGACCGGGCCGGCGCGCGCACCGGTGCCACGCTCGGGTTCGACACCGCCGTACTCGTCGACGCGGTCGACCGGCAGGTCGGCATCGAGCAGTTGGCCGGCCCCGGCACGCCCCTGACCGCCATCACCGAACCGACCGAGACCGCGACCGCCGCCGCCTTCGCGCACACCGCGGTGCTGGCGGGACGGCCGGGCAACGCCGCGCCGCTGGCCGAGGCGGGCCGGCTCTTCGGACGGCTGGCCCACCTCCTCGACGCCGTGGAGGACCGCGCGGCGGACGCCGCCGAAGGCGCCTGGAACCTGCTCACCGCCACCGGCGCCACGACCGCGCAGGCCCGCCGGCTGTGCGACGACGCACTGCACGGCATCCGACTCGCGCTGCGCGACGTGGAGTTCGCCGATTCCGCCCTGGTCCACGCGCTGCTGGTGCACGAACTGCGGCGGTCGGTGGACCGGGCTTTCGGGACGGCCGCCTGCTCCCACCAGGGGCACGGAACGCCGGGCCCGTACGACGGCCAGGGCGGCGGTCCGCAGGTGTGGGCCCCGGCCGGCGGCCCGTACGCGCACGGCCCGCAAGCCTTGAACGGCCCGCAGAACCCGTACGCCGGTGGGCCGGTGCCCCCGGGCGGACCCGCGGGCCCCGGAGGCGGCGGCCACGGTGGCGGCCAGGGCGGCGGAGACGGCGGGCACGGTCGGCCGCCCCAGTTCCCGCAGCCGCCGAAGAAGCCCCGGGGGCTCATCGCCGGCTGCGCGGTCGCCGTCGGGCTCTTCTGTACC
The DNA here is from genome assembly GCF_055570395.1 of Streptomyces sp. NPDC031210. Lineage (NCBI taxonomy): Bacteria > Bacillati > Actinomycetota > Actinomycetes > Kitasatosporales > Streptomycetaceae > Streptomyces > Streptomyces sp. NPDC031210. Next base: position 258 of record NZ_JBVIHH010000030.1, on the reverse strand, counting down.
TGCCAGATGTGCTGCGCGTCGGAGTACGAGGGACCGTGGTCGCGCAAGAAGCGGGAGGGCTGCTGCGACAACTGCGATTGCGGCAGCGGGTGCGACTGCAGCGGGTGCGACTGCTGCGACGGCTGCTGCTGCGACTGCTGATCGCCTACCCGGCCGGGGGGGGGGGGGGGGGGGGGGGGGGGGGGGGGGGGGGGGGGGGGGGGAGGGGGGGAGCAGCAGCATAACACCCAACAAACCAGCAAACAGTAACGGAGGGAT
>NZ_JBVIHH010000029.1:16666-58200 GCF_055570395.1 Streptomyces sp. NPDC031210 | reverse complement strand
CCCCCCCCCCCCCCCCCCCCCCCCCCCCCCCCCCCCCCCCCCCCCCCCCCCCCCCCCCCCCCCCCCCCCCCCCCCCCCCCCCCCCCCCCCGCCCCCTCCACCCGGAGCGCCACCGCCCGCATCGCCCCCGCGCCACCACTGGTGCAACCCGTACGGATCGGGAACCCTCTCAAGTAGCACTGACCGGCTGGCCGTCCGGCCCGCCGGTGCAGACCCGATCCGCGGCGAGGTGAGCTCCTGATGACCGCTCCGTCCACCCGCAACGTTTCCGAGCGCGAGGCGCGCCAGGTCGCCGAGGCGGCCCGCGAGCAGGACTGGCGCAAGCCCAGCTTCGCCAAGGAACTGTTCCTGGGGCGCTTCAGGCTCGACCTCATCCATCCCCACCCCACCCCCGCCGCGGACGACGTCCGCCGGGGCGAGAAGTTCCTGGCCACCCTCCGCGACTTCTGCGACACGAAGATCGACGGCGCCCGGATCGAGCGCGAGGGACAGATCCCGGACGAGACCGTCGACGGGCTCAAGCAGCTCGGCGCGCTCGGCATGAAGATCGACACCAAGTACGGCGGCCTCGGCCTCACCCAGGTCTACTACAACCGGGCCCTGTCCATGGTCGGCACCGCCAGCCCCGCCATCGGCGCCCTGCTCTCCGCCCATCAGTCGATCGGCGTACCGCAGCCGCTGAAAATCTTCGGCACCCAGGAACAGAAGGACGCCTTCCTGCCGCGCTGCGCCCGCACCGACCTCTCCGCCTTCCTGCTGACCGAGCCGGACGTCGGCTCCGACCCCGCCCGGCTCGCGACCACCGCCGTCCCCGACGGCGAGGACTACGTCCTGGACGGCGTGAAGCTGTGGACGACCAACGGCGTGGTCGCCGACCTGCTCGTGGTGATGGCACGGGTACCGGCCTCCACCGGCCACAAGGGCGGCATCACCGCGTTCGTCGTCGAGGCCGACTCGCCGGGCATCACCGTCGAGAACCGCAACGCCTTCATGGGCCTGCGCGGCCTGGAGAACGGCGTCACCCGCTTCCACCGGGTACGCGTCCCCGCCGCGCACCGCATCGGCCCCGAGGGCGCCGGCCTCAAGATCGCCCTGACCACGCTCAACACCGGCCGCCTCTCGCTGCCCGCCATGTGCGTCGGCGCGGGCAAGTGGTGCCTGAAGATCGCCCGCGAATGGTCCGGCGTCCGCGAGCAGTGGGGCAGGCCCATCGCCCGGCACGAAGCCGTCGGCGCCAAGATCTCCTTCATCGCCGCGACGACCTTCGCCCTCGAAGCCGTCGTCGACCTCTCCTCCCAGATGGCCGACGAGAACCGCAACGACATCCGCATCGAGGCGGCCCTCGCCAAGCTCTTCGGCTCCGAGATGGGCTGCCTGATGGCGGACGAACTGGTCCAGATCCGCGGCGGCCGCGGCTACGAGACCGCCGACTCCCTCGCCGCCCGCGGCGAACGCGCCGTCCCCGCCGAACAACTGCTGCGCGACCTGCGGATCAACCGGATCTTCGAAGGCTCCACCGAGATCATGCACCTGCTGATCGCCCGGGAGGCCGTGGACGCCCACCTCTCCGTCGCCGGCGACCTCATCGACCCCGACAAGTCCCTGGCGGACAAGGGGCGGGCCGCGGCCAGGGCCGGCGGATTCTACGCCCGCTGGCTGCCCAAACTCGTCGCCGGCCCCGGCCAACTCCCCAGCACCTACCAGGAGTTCGGCGAACTCGCCGGGCATCTGCGCTACGTCGAACGGGCCTCGCGCAAGCTCGCCCGCTCCACCTTCTACGCCATGTCCCGCTGGCAGGGCCGGATGGAGACCAAACAGGGCTTCCTCGGCCGGATCGTCGACATCGGCGCCGAACTCTTCGCCATGAGCGCGGCCTGCGTACGGGCCGAACACCTGCGCGTCACCGGCGACACCGGCCGCGAGGCCCACCAGCTCGCCGACGCCTTCTGCCGGCAGTCCCGCCTCCGCGTCGAAGAACTCTTCGGCCGGCTGTGGGCCAACACCGACGACCTCGACCGCAAGGTCGTCTCCGGCGTGCTCGCCGGCGACTACACCTGGCTGGAAGAGGGCATCGTCGACCCCAGCGGCGACGGCCCCTGGATCGCCGCGGCCACCCCCGGCCCGAGCACCAAGGACAACGTCCGCCGGCCGATCCGCTGAAGCGGGCGCGCGGGCCGCGACGCTCGTACGGGTGGCCGAGCCGGGCCGCCCGTACGAGGCGGTGCCCCGGGCCCCTCGCCGACCGGCCACAATGGACCGCATGACGGACTCCCTCGCCCACCCGCACCTGAGCTTCGAGCCGGCGCCCGCCGGCCCGGAAGCGCCGCGGGGCCCCCGCACCCTCGTCGTCCTCGGATCGACCGGCTCGATCGGCACCCAGGCGATCGACATCGTGCTGCGCAACCCCGACCGCTTCCGCGTGACCGCGCTGTCCGCGGCCGGCGGCCGGGTGGAACTGCTCGCCGAGCAGGCGCACCGGCTGCGGGTGGCGACCGTCGCCGTCGCGCGCCAGGACGCCGTTCCCGCGCTGCGCGAGGCGCTGGCCGCGCGGTACGGCGCGGGCGAGCCGCTGCCGGAGGTGCTGGCCGGCCCCGACGCGGCCACCGAACTCGCCGCCTCCCCCTGCCACACCGTCCTCAACGGCATCACCGGCTCCATCGGCCTCGCCCCCACCCTCGCCGCCCTCAGCGCGGGCCGGGTGCTCGCCCTGGCCAACAAGGAGTCGCTGATCGTCGGCGGACCGCTGGTCAAGGCGCTCGCCGCCCCCGGCCAGATCATCCCCGTCGACTCCGAGCACTCCGCGTTGTTCCAGGCACTGGCCGGCGGCGCCCGCGCCGAGGTCCGCAAGCTCGTCGTCACCGCCTCCGGCGGCCCCTTCCGGGGACGGACCAGGCGCGAGCTGGCCGGCGTCACCCCGGACGACGCCCTCGCCCACCCCACCTGGGCGATGGGCCCGGTCATCACCATCAACTCCGCGACGCTGGTCAACAAGGGCCTGGAGGTCATCGAGGCGCACCTGCTCTTCGACGTCCCCTTCGACCGCATCGAGGCCGTCGTCCATCCGCAGTCCTACATCCACTCGATGGTGGAATTCACCGACGGCTCCACCCTCGCCCAGGCCGGCCCGCCCGACATGCGGGTGCCGATCGCGCTGGGCCTGGGCTGGCCCGACCGGGTGCCCGACGCCGCCCCCGCCATCGACTGGACCACGGCGCACCACTGGGAGTTCTTCCCCCTGGACACCGAGGCGTTCCCCGCCGTCGACCTGGCCTGCCACGTCGGCGGCCTGGGCGGCACCGCCCCCGCCGTCTTCAACGCGGCGAACGAGGAATGCGTCGACGCGTTCCTCGCCGGCGGGCTGCCGTTCACCGGCATTGTGGATACGGTCGCCGAAGTGGTCGCCGAACACGGCACGCCCGCGGAGGGAACCTCCCTGAGCGTCGCGGACGTCCTGGAGGCCGACACCTGGGCGCGCGCCCGCGCCCGCGAACTGGCCGCCCGTGCGGCACGTACACCCTCGGAGGTTCGCGCATGACGACCTGGATGACCATCCTGGGCATAGTCGTCTTCGTCGTCGGCCTGCTCTTCTCCATCGCCTGGCACGAACTCGGCCACCTCTCCACCGCCAAGATGTTCGGCATCCGGGTGCCGCAGTACATGGTGGGCTTCGGACCGACGCTCTTCTCCCGCAAGAAGGGCGACACCGAATACGGCATCAAGGCCGTCCCGCTCGGCGGCTACATCCGCATGATCGGCATGTTCCCGCCCGGCGAGGACGGCAAGCTCCAGGCCCGCTCCACCTCCCCCTGGCGCGGCATGATCGAGGACGCCCGCTCGGCGGCCTTCGAGGAGCTGCGGCCGGGCGACGAGAAGCGGCTGTTCTACACCCGCAAGCCCTGGAAACGCGTCATCGTCATGTTCGCCGGCCCGTTCATGAACCTGATCCTCGCGGTCGTGATCTTCATGAGCGTGCTGATGGGCTTCGGCATCAAGACCCAGACCACCCAGGTCGGCTCCGTCTCCGACTGCGTGATCTCCGCCTCCGCCAAGACCGACAAGTGCCCCGCCGGCGCCAAGGACTCCCCGGCCAAGGCCGCCGGACTGCGCGCCGGCGACAAGATCGTGTCCTTCGACGGCCGGCCCGTCCCCGACTGGGGCACCCTCCAGCAGCGCATCCGCGACACCACCGGGCCCGCCACGCTCGTCGTCGAGCGGCACGGCGCCCGCATGACGCTGCACGCCGACCTCATCGAGAACAAGGTCGCCAAGACCGACGGACACGGCGGCTACGTCGTCGGCGAGTTCGTCACCGCCGGATTCCTCGGCTTCACGCCCGCCAGCGGCGTCGTCCCGCAGACCTTCGGACAGTCCGTGGACCGCATGGGCAACATGGTCGAGCAGGGCGTCAGCTCCCTGATCCACCTGCCCGACAAGGTCCCCGACCTGTGGGACGCCGCCTTCAACGGCGCCGAGCGCAAGCAGGACTCCCCGATGGGCGTGGTCGGCGCCGCCCGCGTCGGCGGCGAGGTCTTCTCCCTGGACATCCCGCCGGAGCAGCGCGTGGCGACCATGCTCTTCCTGGTCGCCGGCTTCAACCTCTCGCTGTTCCTGTTCAACATGCTGCCGCTGCTGCCACTGGACGGCGGGCACATCGCCGGCGCCCTGTGGGAGTCCGTGCGCCGCGCCTTCGCCCGCCTCTTCCGGCGCCCCGACCCCGGCCCCTTCGACGTGGCCAAGCTCATGCCGGTCGCCTACGTCGTCGCCGGCGTCTTCGTCTGCTTCACGCTGCTGGTGCTGGTCGCCGACGTGGTGAATCCGGTGAAGCTCACCTGAGTGCCCGGCCCGGCCGCCGCCCCTGGCGCGCGGCGGCCGGGCGCGAGGCCGGATGGGCGTGCGCGCCCGCCTTCTTTCGAGGGGGCGCCAGGGATCGATGTGCCGAGGGCGAGCCCCGTGCCGTAATCTCGATGGCTGGAGCCCGCCGAATTCGGGACCTTGATCCACACCTTGGGGTTGCTCGCCAGATGACTGCCATTTCACTGGGAATGCCGGACGTACCGACCAAGCTCGCCGACCGCCGGGTCAGCCGCAAGATCCAGGTCGGTACGGTCGCCGTGGGCGGAGACGCACCGGTCTCGGTGCAGTCGATGACGACGACACGCACGTCCGACATCGGCGCCACGCTCCAGCAGATCGCCGAGCTGACCGCCTCCGGCTGCCAGATCGTCCGCGTCGCCTGCCCGACCCAGGACGACGCCGACGCGCTGCCCGTCATCGCCAAGAAGTCGCAGATTCCCGTCATCGCGGACATCCACTTCCAGCCCAAGTACGTCTTCGCCGCCATCGACGCCGGCTGCGCCGCGGTCCGCGTCAACCCCGGCAACATCAAGCAGTTCGACGACAAGGTCAAGGAGATCGCCAAGGCGGCCTCCGACGCGGGCACCCCGATCCGGATCGGCGTCAACGCCGGCTCGCTCGACGCCCGGCTGCTGAAGAAGTACGGCAAGGCGACCCCCGAGGCCCTCGTCGAGTCCGCCCTGTGGGAAGCGTCCCTCTTCGAGGAGCACGGCTTCCGCGACATCAAGATCTCGGTCAAGCACAACGACCCGGTCGTGATGGTCAACGCCTACCGCCAGCTCGCCGCCCAGAGCGACTACCCCCTCCACCTCGGCGTCACCGAGGCCGGCCCCGCCTTCCAGGGCACCATCAAGTCCGCCGTCGCCTTCGGCGCGCTGCTCGCCGAGGGCATCGGCGACACCATCCGCGTCTCGCTGTCCGCGCCGCCCGCCGAGGAGGTCAAGGTCGGACTCCAGATCCTGGAATCCCTCAACCTCCGCCCGCGCCGCCTGGAGATCGTCTCCTGCCCCTCCTGCGGCCGCGCCCAGGTCGACGTCTACAAGCTCGCCGACGAGGTCACCGCGGGCCTGGAGGGCATGGAGGTGCCGCTGCGCGTCGCCGTCATGGGCTGCGTCGTCAACGGCCCCGGCGAGGCCCGCGAGGCCGACCTCGGCGTCGCCTCCGGCAACGGCAAGGGCCAGATCTTCGTCAAGGGCGAGGTCATCAAGACCGTCCCCGAATCGAAGATCGTCGAGACCCTCATCGAAGAGGCCATGAAGCTCGCCGCGCAGATGGAGAACGACGGCATCGCCTCCGGCCCGCCGGTCGTCACCGCCGCCGGCGAACCGGCCGGCGCCACCGGCTGACACCCCCCGCACCGCGCCGATGAGCCCCGCCGCCCACCCGGGCCGCGGGGCTCACCGCTGCCATCTCACCGGCCGCCCCGCGGGGCCGGGCCCCGGCGCGCGAGGGGAGGTAAAGTGCCAAGACCTGCTCCCGCCTGGCCTCCCAGGCCCGCAACGGTGAGGCTTTCCGACACGTGCTGACGACCACCACCATCAAGGTCCTCGAGCCCGGGGAGCTCGACGACGCCCTCGCGGTCCTGGACCGCGATCCGGTCGCCAACGCCTTCGTCGCCGCCCGCGTACAGGTCGCCGGCCTCGACCCCTGGCGGCTCGGCGGAGAGATGTGGGGCTGGTACGTCCAGGGCCGCCTGGAATCCCTCTGCTACGCCGGCGCCAACCTCGTCCCCGTCTGCGCCACCTCCGAAGCCGTCCGCGGCTTCGCCGAACGCGCCCGCCGCCAGGGCCGCCGCTGCTCCTCCCTCGTCGGCCCGGCCGGCCCCACCGCCGAACTGTGGTCCCTCCTCGAACCCCACTGGGGACCCGCCCGCGAGGTCCGCCCCCACCAGCCCCTGATGGTCACCGCCTCGCCCTCCACCGAGATCACCCCCGACCCGTACGTACGGCGCATCCGCAAGAACGAAATGGACATGATCATGCCCGCGTGCGTGGCCATGTTCACCGAGGAAGTCGGCATCTCCCCGATGGCCGGCGACGGCGGCCTCCTCTACCAGGCCCGGGTCGCCGAACTCGTCGGCTCCGGCCGCTCCTTCGCCCGCATCCAGGACGGCAAGGTCATCTTCAAGGCGGAGATCGGCGCCGCCACCCCCAAGGCATGCCAGGTCCAGGGCGTGTGGGTCGACCCCGCCCACCGCGGCCGGGGCCTGTCCGAAACCGGCATGGCCGCCGTCCTGCGCTACGCCCTCAGCGACGTCGCCCCAGTCGTCAGCCTCTACGTCAACGACTACAACACCGCCGCCCGCGCCTCCTACCGCCGCGTGGGCTTCCGCGAAGTCGGCGCGTTCATGAGCGTGCTGTTCTGACCCGCCGCCTTGTACGCTCCCGCACATGGATGACGTCGCGGTCGGCCCCCTTGACCTCGCTGCCCGCGTGGACGAAGCGCTCGCGGTCCAGGCGCGCGCGTTCGGCCTGAACGACGACGAGATCGCCGTCCGCCGCGAGATCGTCCTGCGCCACCTGGGCTGCCCCGGCGCCCGCGCCCTCGGCGCCACCACCCCCGACGGCCGCCTCCTGGGCTTCGTCTACGGCATGCCCAACGACCGCGCCCACTGGTGGTCCACCGTCGTCGAGCCCTACCTGCGCGGCGAGGGCCTCGACCACTGGCTCGACGACTCCTTCGTCGTCACCGAACTCCACGTCGACCCCGCCCACCACAACCGGGGCATCGGCCGCGCGCTGATCACCCGCCTCACCGACGAGGCCCGCCAGCCGCGCAGCATCCTCTCCGCCATCGACACCGAGAGCCCCGCCCGCGGCCTGTACCGCTCCCTGGGCTACCGCGACCTCGCCCGCCGCGTCCTCTTCCCCAGCGCCCCCACCCCGTACGCCGTGATGGGCGCGCCCCTGCCGCTGCTGCGCCCCTGACGCCCGCCGGCGCGGAACGCATTTCCGTGCGCCACATCCCTGCGGCTAACCTCCAGGGAGTCACCTTTCTTACGCAGGAGAATCTCCCATGGCCAACGCCGCACAGGTCCAGCGCATGTCCCGCTTGATGATCAAGACGCTGCGTGACGACCCGGCCGACGCCGAGACCGCCAGCCACAAGCTGCTCGTGCGCGCCGGATACGTCCGCCGTACCTCCGCCGGCGTCTGGAGCTGGCTGCCGCTGGGCAAGAAGGTCCTGGAGAACGTCTCCCGCGTCGTGCGCGAGGAGATGGACGCCATCGGCGCCCAGGAAGTCCTCCTGCCCGCCCTGCTGCCCAAGGAGCCCTACGAGGCCACCGGCCGCTGGGAGGAGTACGGCGACCAGCTCTTCCGCCTCAAGGACCGCAAGGGCGCCGACTACCTCCTCGGCCCCACCCACGAAGAGATCTTCACCCTCACGGTCAAGGACCAGTGCACGTCCTACAAGGACCTGCCGGTGATCCTCTACCAGATCCAGACCAAGTACCGTGACGAGGCCCGCCCCCGCTCCGGCGTGCTGCGCGGCCGCGAGTTCCAGATGAAGGACTCGTACAGCTTCGACACCACCGACGAGGGCCTCGCCGAGTCCTACGCCCTGCACCGCGCGGCCTACGCCAAGATCTTCGAGCGCCTCGGCCTGGACTACCGCATCGTCTCCGCCGTCTCCGGCGCGATGGGCGGCTCCGCCTCCGAGGAGTTCCTCGCCCCCGCCGCCGCCGGCGAGGACACCTTCGTCGACTGCCCGGCCTGCGACTACGCCGCCAACACCGAAGCCGTCACCGCCAAGATCGCGCCCGTCGACGGCTCCGCGCACGGCCCCGTCGAGGAACTGGACACCCCCGACACCCCCACCATCGAGACGCTCGCCGCGTACCTCGACGTCCCCGCCTCCGCGACCCTGAAGAACCTCCTGGTCAAGGTCGACGGCGAGATCGTCGCCGTCGGCGTCCCGGGCGACCGCGAGGTCGACCTCGGCAAGCTCGGCGAGCACCTCGCCCCGGCCACCGTCGAGCTGGTCACCGCCGACGACTTCACCGACCGCCCCGACCTCGTCCGCGGCTACGTCGGCCCGCAGGGCCTGGCCGGCAAGTCCTTCCGCTACATCGCCGACCCCCGCGTCGCCCCCGGCACCTCCTGGATCACCGGCGCCAACAAGCCCGGCACGCACGCCAAGAACGTCGTGTGCGGCCGCGACTTCGAGGTCGACGACTACCTCGACGTGGTCGTCGTCGAGCCCGGCGACCCCTGCCCCGAGTGCGGCACCGGCCTGCGCATCGACCGCGCCATCGAGATCGGCCACATCTTCCAGCTCGGCCGCAAGTACGCCGACGCCTTCGAACTCGACGTCCTCGGCCAGAACGGCAAGCCCACCCGCGTCACCATGGGCTCCTACGGCATCGGCGTCTCCCGCGCGGTGGCCGCCCTCGCCGAGCAGACCCACGACGAGTCCGGCCTGTGCTGGCCCCGCGAGATCGCCCCGGCCGACGTCCACGTCGTCGCCGCCGGCAAGGCCAAGCAGACCGAACTCGCCCTGGAGGTCGGCGAGCGGCTCGGCGCCGCGGGCCTGCGCGTCCTGGTCGACGACCGGGCCGGCGTCTCGCCCGGCGTGAAGTTCACCGACGCCGAACTCCTCGGCGTCCCGACCATCCTCGTCGCCGGCCGCCGCGCCGCCGAAGGCATCGTCGAGGTCAAGGACCGCCGCACCGGCGAGCGCGAGGAACTGACGGTCGAGGAGGCCGTCGCCCGCCTCAGCGCCTGACCCCCACGCGCAACGGGCCGGCCGGGAACCTCCCCGGCCGGCCCGTTCGCCGTCGCACCCCGCGGCCCCCTACAACCAGGCCGCGAACTCCAGCAGCAGCTCACCGCGCTGCCGGTCACCCGCCGCCGACTCCCGCACGCCCGCCGCCACCGCCCGGTACAGCGTCCAGTCCCGCAGCCGGTCCCGGTCCACCTCCAGGGAGTCGGCCAGCTTGGCCACCCTGCGCCGCGCCGCCGCGGCCGCGCCCGAGCCGGCCGCCAGATCCTCGAACCGGTCCAGCACCAGCCGCGCCAGGTCGTACGCCCGCTCCCCGACCACCGGCGCCGGGCCGATCGCCAGCCACGGCATCCGCTCACCGGCCAGCACCTTGCCCTGCCGGAACGCGCCGTGCAGCAAGAACTCCTCCGTGCTGCCCGCCGGCAGCGCCCGGCGCAGCTCCGCCGCCTCCTCGACCAGCGGCCCCGCCACCGCCGTCAGCGCGCCCGCCGCGCGCAGCGCCGCCACCGCGCTCTCGGTACGGCCCGCCAGCGTCTCGAAGGGATGCCCCTCGGCCGGCGCCACCCACAGACGCCGCACCGTGCCGGCCGCCTCCAGCAGCGCCTTGGCCTCCGGCAGCGACCGCAGCGACACCGCGCCCCGCAGCTTCTCCAGCAGCAGCGCGCCGCCGGCCTCGTCCTGCCGCAGCAGCCGCACCGCGCCCCAGCCGTCCCACGCCTGAAGCGCCGCGCCCTCGTGCGCGGAGACCCGCCCCGGCACCGGGAACTTCAGCGCCGCGGGCGTCCCGTCCTGCTGCCGCACGAGCGCCACCAGGCTGCTGCGGCCGCCGGGCGCGTGGATCCTCTCCAGCGTCAGCTCCCAAGCGTCCAGCCGCTCCTGAACCCGCGTGGGCAGCGACTCCAGCCAGTCCCTTACGGAACCGTCCGGATCGCCGCTCAGCGAGTTCACCAACCGTTGCGGCGGTTCGATGGGTGCCGTTGCCATACTTGAGCTGTCCCTTTCCTGGGGCGGTGACCGCGGGGCGGCCGGTCGTTCAGAGCGCGTCCGAGGAAGCGCTCGCGGAATCGGAGGGAACACCGGCCGCGGCCCGTTCCACGAGCCCAGGGAAGGCTACGCCGCTGCCCCGCCAGCGCACCGCCCGCACCGCCGCCTCACGCAGCGCGGCCGCCGCCTCCGCGCGGCGCGCCTCTCCGCCGGCCCGTACGAGGTCGGCGTAGACGGCCGCCAGACGGTCCTCCAACTCCGCGGCGAGCCGGGCCGCGGCGGCCGCGTCCGGTACCGGGAAGGGCAGTTCGTACGCGGCGGCCGCGGCGCGCGGCTTCCCGCCCAGATCCCGCACCGTACGCCGCAACGCGTCCCGGCGCGCACGGTGCCCGTCGTACGCCGCCCGCGCCTCCTCGCTCCGCTCCCCGGCGATCCGCCCGCCGACCACGCCGTACCCGTACACGGCCGCGTGCTCGGCGGCCAACGCGGCCTGCACGGCGGTGAGCTCGTCGCTCGTCTCGTCTGTCATTGTCTTGTTCGCCCTGTTCGTTCTTGTTACCGGTGTGTGGGGGCCCCGGTGCGCGGCCCCCCGTGGAACACACGAACCCCGCCCGCCCCCGGCGGCACATCAGCCACAGCCGGCCCGCACGGCAAGACGCGGCCCGGCCCCGCCAGGCCCCCGCTCACGCCCCCGTCTCCCCGAGCAGGTACGCGTGCGCCGCCCCCGCCGCCGCCACCGAGGCCAGCAGCCGGGCCAGCTCCGGCGGGGCGGCGGTCAGGGCCTTGGCGCGGGTGTCGGCCAGCCGGCGCTCCGCTTCGGCGAGGGCCGCGCGCGCCGCCTTCTCGTCGGGCGGTACGTCCGGCGCCGCGCGGCCGGAACGGGTGGCGGCGGGGGAGCGGGTCGCGGAGGCGCCGCCGAACGCCTCGGCGTGCCGGGCGACTTCGGCGCGCAGCGGCCGCAGCCGCGCGCCCAGCGCCGGGTGCGCGCCCAGCGTCGCGTCGTAGCGCGCGAGCAGCGCCACGCTGTCGCGCGCCGCGTGCCGGCGCAGCCGGGCGGCGGCGGAGGAGTGTTCGACCGGCTGCGGGCCGGAGTCGTCGGAGCAGCCCGTCAGCAGGGCCGCGCCCCCGAGCGCGGCGCCGGCCAGCAGGGTCCTTCTACGCGTGAGCGCGACGTTCGGCACGTTCCACTTCCCGGGGTCTTCCGTAGTGATCACCGCTGGCGAGCGTAGCCGTGACGAGTCACCGAATCGTCAGTACCCCGCCGGAACCGATAGGCTTTGACCCGACACGCGACCTACCCACAACAGCACACGCGGCCGAGGAGTCACCCGGATGAGCACCACCCAGAGCGAGAGGCTGCGCGGATTGCTTGAACCGCTCGTCGCCGCGCGAGACCTGGATCTGGAAGAGATCGAGGTGACGCCCGCAGGCAAGCGGCGTGTGCTGAGGATCGTGGTCGATTCCGACGACGGCGTCCAGCTCGACGAGTGCGCCGAGCTGAGCCGCGAGGCCTCCCAGGTCCTGGACGACTCCGATGTGATGGGTGGCGCCCCCTACACCCTTGAGGTGACCTCTCCCGGCGCCGACCGGCCGCTGACCGAGCTGCGGCACTACCGCCGCGCCGTCGGCCGGCTCATCAAGGCCCAACTCCACGAGGGCGGAGAGCTGGTGGCGCGGATCACCGCCGCCGACGACGAGGGTCTGGACCTGGAGATTCCGGGTGTCAAGGGCCGCAAGCCGACCGCCCGCCGGGTCTCGTTCGACGAGATCGCCAAGGCGCGCGTCGAGCTGGAGTTCAACCGCAAGTCCGACAAGCGCGACGCGCAGCACGACGAGAAGATCGACGAGAACAAGGAGGAGGCGTAGCCGTGGATATCGACATGAGTGCCCTGCGGGGCTTGGTGCGGGAGAAGGAGATCTCGTTCGACCTGCTGGTCGAGGCGATCGAGTCGGCCCTCCTCATCGCGTACCACCGCACCGAGGGAAGCCGCCGGCAGGCGCGGGTGGAGCTGGATCGCGCCACCGGACATGTGACGGTGTGGGCGAAGGAGGACCCGGCCGAGCTGGAGGAGGGCGCCGAGCCCCGCGAGTTCGACGACACTCCGTCCGGGTTCGGGCGGATCGCGGCGACCACCGCCAAGCAGGTCATCCTGCAGCGGCTGCGGGACGCCGAGGAGGAGATCACCTTCGGCGAGTTCGCCGGGCGTGAGGGCGACGTCATCACCGGCGTCGTCCAGCAGGGCAAGGACCCCAAGAACGTCCTGGTCGACATCGGCCGCATGGAGGCCATGCTGCCGGTCCAGGAGCAGGTCCCCGGCGAGGACTACTCCCACGGCACCCGTCTGCGCTCGTACGTCGTCCGGGTGGTCAAGGGTGTCCGCGGCCCGTCGGTGACGCTGTCGCGCACGCACCCCAATCTGGTGAAGAAGCTGTTCGCCATGGAGGTGCCGGAGATCGCGGACGGTTCGGTGGAGATCGCCGCCATCGCCCGCGAGGCCGGTCACCGCACCAAGATCGCCGTACGGTCCACCCGCTCCGGCCTGAACGCCAAGGGTGCCTGCATCGGCCCGATGGGCGGCCGGGTGCGCGCCGTCATGGCCGAGCTGCACGGCGAGAAGATCGACATCGTGGACTGGTCGGACGACCCGGCCGAGCTGGTGGCGCACGCGCTGTCGCCGGCGCGGGTCAGCAAGGTCGAGATCGTGGACCTGGCGGCCCGGTCCGCCCGGGTGATCGTGCCCGACTACCAGCTTTCGCTGGCCATCGGCAAGGAAGGGCAGAACGCCCGGCTCGCCGCCCGTCTCACGGGCTGGCGGATCGACATCCGCCCCGACACCGAGCAGCCGGCACCACAGGACTGAACCACCGGGCACCGCCGTGGCCGAAAACAAGCGGTCGCGGCGGTTCACCGGGAATTCTGAGAAGCCGTTCGGGCTTTACCCCATCAGGGGTGAGGCCGGCTCGGGGAGGTAGACTTAAGCAGTGTCTGGTCGGACGCATGCCCGCGCATGCCCTGAGCGAACCTGTCTGGGATGCCGGGAGCGAGCGGCCAAGGGCGATTTGCTGCGCATCGTGGCGATCGAGGGTGAGTGTGCCCCCGATCCGCGCGGTACGCTGCCCGGCCGGGGTGCTTACGTACACCCGACACTGGTCTGTCTCGACCTGGCGGTCCGCCGCCGGGCGTTTCCCCGGGCCTTTCGGGGCCGGGGGCCGTTCGACACGACGGCCTTGCGCCGGCATGTCGAGCGCACCGAGCAGTCACCGTTGCACTAGCGCACGACGAACGCACAGCACGAAACGCACAGCGCACGGAAAACCGTGCGGTCAGGTACCTCGCGAGTCGGAAGTAGGTCGAGATTGCGATGAGCACTCGATGAGTACGCGATGAGTACGCCCATGAAGTAGCGACGGTCCGGTGGACAACCCGGACCTAGAAGGAGCGAAGTGGCTAAGGTCCGGGTATACGAACTCGCCAAGGAGTTCGGCGTTGAGAGCAAGGTCGTCATGGCCAAGCTCCAAGAACTTGGGGAATTCGTCCGTTCGGCGTCCTCGACGATCGAGGCGCCGGTTGTTCGCAAGTTGACCGACGCTTTCCAGGCAGGCGGCGGCAGTGGCCGCGCCTCTGGCAAGCCCGCGGCGCCGCGCAAGTCGGCGCCCGCCAAGCCGTCCCCGTCGGCCCCGTCGCCGGCGCAGGCGGCCCGTCCGGCTGCCCCGAAGCCGGGCGCCCCCAAGCCGGGCCCCGCGGCTCCGGCCCCGGCCGCCCCCGAGGCGCCGCAGGCCCCCGCGGCCCCGAAGAGCACTCCCGCCGCCGGCCCCACGCCGGGCCCGCGCCCCGCGCCGGCGACTCCCGCGGCGCGTCCCGCCGCGGCTTCCAAGCCCGCTCCGGCCGCCCCCGCGCAGCCCGAGTTCACGGCTCCGCCGTCCGCTCCGGCAGCTCCGGCCGCCGGTCAGTCGGCTCCCCGCCCCGGTGCCACTCCCGGCCCGCGTCCGGCCCGTCCGGCGCCCGCCCAGGGTGCGCAGGGTGGTCAGCGCGGTAACGCTCCGCGTCCCGGTGGCGACCGCCAGGGCGGCCGTCCCGGCGGTGCGCGTCCGTCCGGGCCCCGTCCGGGCAACAACCCCTTCACCTCCGGTGGCTCCACGGGCATGGCCCGTCCGCAGGCCCCCCGTCCCGGTGGCGCCCCGCGTCCCGGTGGCCAGGGTGGTCCCGGCGGCCCACGTCCGCAGGGCGGCGGCCAGGGTGCCCCCCGTCCCCAGGGCCAGGGTGGCGCGCGTCCCACTCCCGGTGGGATGCCCCGTCCGCAGGGTGCGGCCCCCGGTGGCGCTCCGCGTCCCGGTGGCGGCGTTAACCGTCCGAACCCGGGCATGATGCCGCAGCGTCCCGCTGCCGGCCCGCGTCCGGGCCCCGGTGGCGGCGGCGGTCGCGGTCCGGCCGGTGCCGGTCGTCCCGGCGGCGGCGCGGGTCGTCCCGGTGGCGGCGGCGGCTTCGCCGGTCGTCCCGGTGGCGGCGGCGGTGGCGGTCGTCCGGGTGGCGGCGGTGGCTTCGCCGGTCGTCCCGGTGGCGGCGGTCCCGGTGGTGGCGGCGGCTTCGGCGGTCGTCCCGGCTTCGCGGGCCGTCCCGGCGGCCCCGGTGGCCGTGGTGGCACGCAGGGCGCCTTCGGTCGTCCCGGCGGTCCGGCGCGTCGTGGCCGCAAGTCGAAGCGGCAGAGGCGCCAGGAGTACGAGGCCATGCAGGCCCCGTCGGTCGGCGGCATCATGCTGCCGCGTGGCAACGGTGCGACGGTTCGCCTGTCGCGCGGTGCCTCGCTGACGGACTTCGCCGAGAAGATCAACGCCAACCCGGCGTCGCTCGTCCAGGTCATGCTGAACCTGGGTGAGATGGTCACCGCGACGCAGTCGGTCTCCGACGAGACGCTGCAGCTCCTCGCCGACGAGATGAACTACGTCGTCGAGATCGTCAGCCCCGAGGAGGAGGACCGCGAGCTTCTCGAGTCCTTCGACATCGACTTCGGTGAGAACGAGGGCGGCGAGGAAATGCTCGTCGCGCGTCCGCCGGTGGTGACCGTCATGGGTCACGTCGACCACGGTAAGACGCGACTGCTCGACGCGATCCGCAAGACGAACGTCATCGCGGGCGAGGCCGGCGGCATCACCCAGCACATCGGTGCCTACCAGGTCGCGACGCAGGTCAACGACGAAGAGCGTCGGATCACCTTCATCGACACCCCCGGTCACGAGGCGTTCACCGCCATGCGTGCCCGTGGTGCCAAGTCGACCGACATCGCGATCCTCGTGGTGGCGGCCAACGACGGTGTCATGCCGCAGACGATCGAGGCGCTGAACCACGCCAAGGCGGCCGACGTGCCGATCGTGGTCGCGGTCAACAAGATCGACGTCGAGGGTGCCGACCCGACCAAGGTGCGCGGTCAGCTCACCGAGTTCGGGCTGGTGGCCGAGGAGTACGGCGGCGACACGATGTTCGTCGACATCTCCGCCCGTGAGGGTCTGAACATCGACCAGCTCCTGGAGGCCGTGGTCCTGACCGCGGACGCCTCGCTCGACCTGCGCGCCAACGCGGAGCAGGACGCGCAGGGCATCGCGATCGAGGCTCACCTCGACCGTGGCCGCGGCGCCGTGGCGACCGTCCTGGTCCAGCGCGGCACGCTGCGCGTCGGCGAGACGATGGTGGTGGGCGACGCCTACGGCCGCGTCCGGGCGATGCTCGACGACAAGGGCAACAACGTCGAGGAAGCGGGTCCCTCGACCCCCGTCCTCGTCCTGGGTCTGACCAACGTGCCGGGTGCCGGCGACAACTTCCTGGTTGTCGACGAGGACCGTACGGCCCGCCAGATCGCCGAGAAGCGCGCGGCGCGTGAGCGCAACGCGGCCTTCGCCAAGCGCACCCGCCGGGTGTCGCTGGAGGACCTGGACAAGGTGCTCAAGGCCGGCGAGATCCAGCAGCTCAACCTCATCATCAAGGGCGACGCGTCCGGTTCGGTGGAGGCTCTCGAGTCCTCGCTGCTCCAGCTCGACGTCGGCGAAGAGGTCGACATCCGGGTGCTGCACCGCGGCGTCGGTGCGGTCACGGAGTCCGACATCAACCTGGCGTCCGGCTCCGACGCGATCGTCATCGGCTTCAACGTGCGCGCCGAAGGCCGTGCCACGCAGATGGCCGACCGCGAGGGCGTCGACGTCCGGTACTACTCGGTCATCTACCAGGCGATCGAGGAGATCGAGGCGGCCCTGAAGGGCATGCTGAAGCCGGAGTACGAGGAGGTCGAGCTCGGTACCGCGGAGATCCGCGAGATCTTCCGCTCGTCCAAGCTCGGCAACATCGCGGGTGTCCTCATCCGCTCCGGCGAGGTCAAGCGCAACACCAAGGCGCGCCTCATCCGCGACGGCAAGGTGGTCGCGGAGGACCTCAACATCCAGGGTCTGCGCCGCTTCAAGGACGACGTCACCGAGATCCGGGAAGGCTTCGAGGGCGGTATCAACCTCGGAAACTTCAACGACATCAAGGTCGACGACGTCATCGCGACGTACGAGATGCGGGAGAAGCCGCGCGGCTGATCACGTAGCGCGTACCGGGGCCGGTCGGCGGAGCATATTTCCGTCGATCGGCCCCGGCCGTTGCGTGTACGGTTTCGAGTGACTCCCACGCCTAAGGCCCCACGGGTGGCTTGACCCGTCATACATGTACGTAGGGACGCTGTCCTTCGACCTGCTTCTCGGCGACGTTCGGTCGCTCAAGGAGAAGCGCTCCGTCGTCCGCCCGATCGTCGCCGAGCTGCACCGCAAGTACGCGGTGAGCGTCGCGGAGGTCGGGGACCAGGACCTCTACCGCAGGGCCACCATCGGCCTCGCGGCGGTGTCCGGGGACGCCGGGCACCTCACGGAAGTCATGGACCACTGCGAGCGCCTGGTCGCCGCACGGCCCGAAGTGGAGCTGCTGTCGGTACGACGGCGGCTGCACGGCGACGACGACTGAACGCACCGGGCCCTCCGGGCCGGGCGCGTCGTCGCCGGTGGAAGCACAATTGTGGAAACAAGAAGGAGACGGACCAGTGGCCGACAATGCGCGGGCGAAGAAGCTGGCGGACCTCATCCGGGAGGTGGTCGCCCAAAAGCTCCAGCGCGGAATCAAGGACCCGCGGCTGGGCACGCACGTGACCATCACGGACACCCGGGTCACCGGCGACCTGCGGGAGGCGACGGTCTTCTACACGGTTTACGGCGACGACGAGGAGCGGGCCAGCGCCGCCGCCGGGCTGGAGAGCGCCAAGGGCATCCTGCGCTCCGCGGTCGGGGCGGCGGCGGGGACGAAGTTCACGCCCACCCTGACCTTCGTGGCGGACGCCCTGCCGGAGACCGCCAAGACGATCGAGGACCTGCTCGACAAGGCACGGGCCTCGGACGCCAAGGTGCGCGAGGTGTCCTCGGGCGCCCAGTACGCCGGCGAGGCGGACCCGTACCGCAAGCCGGGCGAGGACGACGAGGACGACGAGGGCACAGCGGCAGAATGAAGCGTCAGAGCGACAAGCCGATCGGGAGTGGCGAGCACGCGGCGCCCTCCGGCAAGGACGGCGGGGGGCGACGGGCGGGACTCGTCATCGTCGACAAGCCGTCCGGCTTCACTTCGCACGACGTCGTGGCGAAGATGCGCGGTATGGCCCGCACCCGCCGGGTCGGGCACGCCGGCACGCTCGATCCGATGGCGACGGGCGTGCTCGTCCTGGGCCTGGAGCGGGCGACGAAGCTGCTGGGCCATCTCGCGCTGACGGAGAAGGAGTACGTCGGCACGATCCGGCTGGGGCAGACCACGATCACCGATGACGCGGAGGGCGAGATCACCGCGTCGAAGGCGGCGCACGGTCTGGCCCGCGCGGACATCGATGCCGGTGTCGCCGAACTCTCCGGCGCGATCATGCAGATCCCGTCGAAGGTCAGCGCCATCAAGATCGACGGCAAGCGGTCGTACTCGCGTGTCCGCGACGGCGAGGAGGTGGACATCCCGGCCCGGCCGGTCACCGTCTCCTCCTTCGTCGTGCACTCCGCGCACGAGTCCGAGGCCGAGGACGGCACCCCGGTGACCGACCTGCTGGCCTCCGTGGAGTGCTCCTCCGGCACCTACATCCGCGCCCTCGCCCGCGACCTGGGCGCGGCGCTGGGCGTCGGCGGCCACCTCACCGCGCTGCGGCGCACCCGGGTCGGCCCGTACAAGCTGGACCGGGCCCGCACTCTGGAGCAGCTCCAGGCCGCGGTGGACGACCCCGAGGGCGAGGGGTTGCCGGTGATGCCGATCGGTGACGCGGCGGCCGCGGCGTTCACCCGCTGGGACGTCGCCGAGCAGCAGGTGCGCCTGCTGCTGAACGGCGTACGGATCCCGATGCCGCTGTTCGACGGGGACGGGCCGGTCGCGGCCTTCGCGCCGGACGGCACGTTCCTGGCCCTGGTGGAGAACCAGGGCGGGAAGGCCAAGAGCCTGGCGGTCTTCGCCTGACGGCGGTAGGACCCCAACGGGCTTCGCCCGCAAGGCGGTTGAGGGCTCTTGCCCCGCCGCGCGGGAGGCGGGGGAGGGTGGTGGAACGCGGGCCCGGACGGGCGCGCGGAGCCGGTCCGCGCTCCACCATCCCCCTCCCCGAGTCTCTTTCCGCGGCGGCCCGCGGATTCACTCCTTCGGGCAGGCGCTCGGAGTGACTCAAGGGGCGGACGGGGGCGCGTCCGCCGCCACCGCGGCGGGCTCCCGGCCCACCCGCTCCGGCCGTGCGCCCGCCCGCCGGCCCGGAGGTGCCCCGGTCACAGAGCCGAGGCGACCCTTCGCGCGAAGCATCACCCCCGGCATGGCAGTCTTAGACCTGCGTCATGCCGATTGGGTGGCGCAGTGGACGGACAAGAGTTCGGGCGAGGAGCGGGCAACAGTGCAGCGCTGGCGTGGCTTGGAGGACATCCCCGAGGGTTGGGGACGCAGCGTCGTCACCATCGGCTCGTACGACGGTGTGCACCGCGGCCACCAATTGATCATCGGCAAGGCGGTGGCCCGCGCCCGTGAGCTGGGGATTCCCGCGGTGGTCGTCACCTTCGACCCGCACCCGAGCGAGGTCGTGCGCCCCGGCACCCACCCGCCGCTGCTGGCCCCGCACCACCGGCGCGCGGAACTCATGGCCGAGCTGGGCGTGGACGCCGTCCTCATCCTGCCCTTCACCAAGGAGTTCTCGAAGCTCTCCCCGGCGGAGTTCGTGGTCAAGGTACTGGTCGACAAGTTGCACGCGCGGGTCGTCGTCGAGGGCCCCAACTTCCGCTTCGGTCACAAGGCGACCGGCACCGTCGACACGCTCACCGAGCTGGGCGGCACCTACGACTACTCCGTGGAGGTCATCGACCTCTACGTGAACGGCGCTGCGGGCGGCGGCGAGCCGTTCTCCTCCACGCTCACCCGCCGCCTGGTCGCCGAGGGCGATGTGACCGGCGCCAGGGAGGTCCTGGGGCGCCCGCACCGCGTCGAGGGCATCGTCGTCCGCGGCGCGCAGCGCGGACGCGAGATGGGCTTCCCGACGGCCAACGTCGAGACGCTGCCGCACACCGCCATCCCCGCCGACGGCGTCTACGCCGGTCTGCTGCACGTCGGCGACGAGGCGATGCCGGCGGCCGTCTCGGTCGGCACCAACCCGCAGTTCGACGGCAAGACGCGCACCGTGGAGGCGTACGCCATCGACCGCGTCGGCCTGGACCTGTACGGCCTGCACGTCGCCGTGGACTTTCTCGCCTACATCCGCGGCCAGGAGAAGTTCGACACCCTCGACGCCCTCCTGGAGCGGATGGCGGTCGATGTGGAGCAGGCGCGCGGGCTGATCGCCGAGGCGATCTGACGCACGCGCCGTACAGCGCCCGCAGAACGTAGAACGGGGCAGGGCCCGGCACACAAGTGCCGGGCCCTGCCCCGTGAGCGTCACCGCCCGACCGTCACCGTCTCACTGCGGAGGCGGCTGCTGCTGCCAGCCCGGCTGGAGCCCGGGCTGCTCAGGCTGCTGGGGCGCGTCCGGAGCGGGCTGCTGCTGCCAGTGGGCGGGCGGTTGGGCCGGCTGTTGGGTCCAGCCGCCCTGCTGGGGCGGATAGCCGGCCGGCGGCTGCCCCTGGGGGGCGGGCTGGCCCTGCTGCGGCTGCTGCCCCGGGGCGTACTGCTGCTGGGCGTACGGGTCGCCGCCCATCTGCTGGCCCATCTGCTGCTGGGGATACATCCCCTGCGCCTGCTGCGCCCGCGCGAAGTCCTCGGCCACCAGGGCGGAGAGGTTGAAGTACGCCTCGCGCGTCTTGGGCCGCATCATGTCCAGGTCGACCTCCGCGCCGGCGGCGAGGTGCTCGTCGAAGGGGACGACGACCACGCCGCGGCAACGGGTCTCGAAGTGCGACACGATGTCGTCGATCTTGATCATCTTGCCGGTCTCGCGGACCCCGGAGATGACCGTGATGCCGCGCTGCACCAAGTCGGCGTAGCCGTGCGCGGACAACCAGTCCAGGGTGGTGCTGGCGCTGCTCGCGCCGTCCACGGACGGGGTGGAGATGATGATCAACTGGTCGGCGAGGTCCAGGACTCCGCGCATCGCGCTGTAGAGCAGACCCGTACCCGAGTCGGTGAGGATGATCGGGTACTGCTTGCCGAGGACGTCGATCGCCCGCCGGTAGTCCTCGTCGTTGAACGTCGTGGACACCGCCGGGTCCACGTCGTTGGCGAGGATCTCCAGACCCGAGGGGGCCTGCGAGGTGAACCGGCGGATGTCCATGTAGCTGTGCAGATGCGGGATCGCGTGCACCAGGTCACGGATGGTCGCACCGGTCTCGCGGCGCACCCGTCGGCCGAGCGTGCCGGCGTCCGGGTTGGCGTCGATCGCCAGGATCTTGTCCTGCCGTTCGGACGCGAGGGTCGAGCCCAGCGCGGTGGTCGTCGTGGTCTTGCCGACGCCGCCCTTGAGGCTGATCACCGCGATGCGGTAGCAGGACATCACCGGAGTGCGGATGAGTTCCAGCTTGCGCTGGCGCTCCATCTCCTCCTTCTTGGCGCCCAGCTTGAACTTCGACGGCTGCGCGTTGGCACCCGGCTTGCGCTTCTTGGGCTGGTTGCGCAGCAGTCGGTCGGAGGTCAGCTCGACGGCGGCGCTGTAGCCGAGCGGCGCACCCGGCGCGGCCCGCTGCTGCGGCTGCTGCTGGCCCGGCTGGGAGTACGACGCGTAGTTCGCCGCCGCGTTCGGGTCGCCGACCTGCTGGCCGGGCAGCGGCTGGTGCGGGCTCTGCGGCTGCTGGGCCTGTGCTGCCTGCTGCGCCTGCTGGGCTTGTTGAGCCTGCTGGGCCGCCACCTGCTGGTCGTAGCCGGGCGGTGCCTGCTGCGGCTGACCCTGCTGCGGGTAGCCCTGGGCGCCGGTCTGCGGGTAGCCGTAACCGGACTGCTGCACGGGCGCGTTGGGCTGCTGGTACGGCTGCGCGGCCGCCTGCTGCGGCTGCCCCTGCTGGGGATAGCCGTACGCGGGCTGCGGATAGCCGTACGCGCCCTGCTGCTGCGCCGGCGCACCCTGCTGAGGATAACCACCCTGCTGGACAGGAGCCTGCTGCGGATGGCCCTGCTGCGGCTGCCCCTGCTGGGGGTAGCCGGCCTGCGGATGCTGCGGGGCGGGCGCCTGCTGCGGCATCTGCTGCTGGGGCTGGGCCTGCTGCTGGGGCTGCTGAGCACCCTGCGCCTGGGCCACCCGCGGGTCGGCGGGCTGGAACTCCGGCGGCAGCGGCGGCAGTCCGCCCTGCGCCGGCACGCCCGGCTGCTGACCGTCCGCGGCCGCGCCCCAAGGAGTGCCCTGCTGCGGCGCCCCTTGCGGGACACCCTGCTGCGGTACGGCCGGCGGCGCCTGCTGCGGAGCCGGCTGCTGCGGCGCGCCCTGCGCGGGCACACCTTGCTGGGGCTGCTGGCCCTGACCGGTCGGCGCTGCCTGCACGGGGGCGGGCGCGGTCGGTTCGGGCGTCGGCGCGGGCGCCTCAGGAGCCGCCGCGCCCCCCTCGGCGGCGGGGGCCGCCTCGGGCTCCGGCGCCGCGGAGGGCGCCGCCTCGGGCTCGGAGGAGGGCGCTGCCGCCTCCGGCTCGGTGTCCTCGTCGTCGTCCCACAAAGAAGCCGAGGGGTCGACGCCGGTGCCGGCGCGTACGTTGCCGGAATCCGCGGGCGGGCCGGCGTCCGCGGGAGCGGCCTGCTCGGCCGGGGGAGTCGCGGCCGCAGGCGCCTGTTCGGCCGCGGTGTTGGGGCGCAGCATCGGGAAGCCGGGCGGTGCCGCCTCCACGGGCGGCGGCGCCATCGGCGGCGGAGAGCCCAGCGGCTGGGCGCCGTTGGGCGGCGGGGCGGGGGAAGGCGCAGGAGGAGCCGCAGGAGAGGCGGCGGCACCCGCGCCACCTCCACTGGTGTCGTTGCTCGCGTACCAGGCCGGTGCGGCAAAATCGATCTTGAACTCACCGGTCAGGTCGAACTCGGACTGGTCGTCGTCAGGATCGTTCCCGTCCGGGCGGAAAGCCTCCTGCTCGTTCACTGTGCCTCCTGGTGTACTGCAACGCACCTGAACGGCAAGACCGGATACAGGCGGATCGATCGGATGTTGCGGAAGTCGGAGCACGCCCCCCGGGGTAGTGCCAACACTAACGAGTCTCCATCCCCGTATCGGCTGCCGTCGCGGTGTGCTCCTGCGGCTCTTCACACAGCCTAATCAAGAGTCGGCCCATAACGGCAGCCGGTGTCATATCGTCTGACGCCTTCGAGCCCCGTCGGCGCGCCTGCGGGCGCACCCAAGGATGCGCCCGCAGGTCAAGTCCGAGGCCGGTCGCCGGCATGGTGAACCGGCCTCTGGGAACGGTCAGTCCATCCGGCGCGCCCCGCCGAGCAGGTTGGTCTCCGCTTCCGTGGGCTGCGTCATCACGAACTGGTGGCCGTCGCGCGAACACCACAGCATGGCGTTGTCGCTGAGCGTCGGCAGCACCGCGCCGACCTGCTCGGGCAGCCGCATGATACGCGTCACCACCTCGGCCTCTTCGGGCGAGAGCCGCTGGAGACCGACCAGGTCCGCGCGGCTGAGCATCTGCGGCGAGCGCGGTCCCAGGAACGGCAGCACGGTCAGCACCGACTGCCAGGGGCTGGGCGCGAGCTGGTTGCGCGGCGGCCGCGCGCCCATGTCCCGGATGACGAGCACGGGGCTGGAAACCGACGGTCCCTGCGGCGCGATCTGGCGCACCTCATGGACCGACACGCACTGCTGCCCGCCTCCCGCGGCCTGCGCCATCTGCCCCCAGGCCGGCGGCCGCGCGGTCTCCACCGCGACCCGGGCGCCGGTGGCGACCGTACGCAGCGCCAGCACCTGCGCCATCCACATGCTGCCGACCAGCGCGATCTCCATCGGCGCGGGCCGCAGCACGCTCAGCACCGCGGGCTGGTTCTGCGGGTCGATGCCGATGATCACGCCGTCGTCGCCGACCGGCAGCGTCAGCGAGGCGAGCGACTCGGGCGTCAGGATGTGCGGGCTGCGGCGCGGGCCGCGCAGGCCGTAGCCGGGCTTCGGCTTCGGGCCGGTCGGGCCGGCCTGCTCCTCGTCCGGCCGCGGCTGGTGCGACAGCCGGCGGCCGCCGCCGGACGAGGACGCGCCGAGGGGAGGATTGCGCCAGCCGTTGCCGCTGGTGTTGACACGGGGCTGATAGGTGGGAGTGGCCATCAGCGGGTACCTCCGAGGGGAAGCGTGGCCAGAAGGCCGGGCAGTTGCTCGCGGTCGAGCCGTACGAGCCCTACCTTCACCGAACCGGAACGGCGCTCCAACTCGCTCTGGGCGGCGGAGAGTTCGTTCTCACTGCGAGTCGACAGACGGACGTAACCCGAGATGGCCGGGGCCCGGCCGCCGCCGTGCGAGGCGGTCAGCGCGAACGTGCTCGCCATCGCCGCCGTACTGGTCAGAAGCTGGGTGACGGCGGCCAACGGCGCACCGCCCTGGCCCAGTTGGGGCCATCGGCCGATCCAGTACGTCGTGTGCCAGCGGTCGTCGCAACGCCAGGCGCGGGTCGTCTCCTGGGTGCGGCGGGCCGCCCGGCCGTCGCGGCCCATCGCGCCGTTGGCGGCACGCGGGCTGACGCACACGGCGGTGCCGATCGCGGCCACGACCTCCCGCTCGTCGAGCACCCGGGCGCGCACGCCCTGCGCGGTGAGGCGGCTGACGAGCTGGTCGGCGGCGCGCAGCAGGGACCGCTGGGCGCCGTCCATCCCGCCGCCGCGGGCCTCGATCGCCTCCGCGCACAGTTCCGGGTCGAGCTTGAGCGCGATCCACGTCAGCTGCACGGCGGGCGTCTGCGACTGGGCCTGCAGCGGCGCGTACGAACGGGCCGCCACGGCCTGTTCGGGCAGGTGCGGCGCCGGCGCCGGCTGGGTGTACTGCACGAACTGCACGGACTCCAGGTGGATGTCCTCGACGTCGAGCGCGGTGTGCAGCACGTCGAGCGGCAGCATGTGGCTGCCGCGCTGCGGTCGCAGCGGCTCGTCGCGGGCGTCCACCTGGATGAGGGCCGTCAGGAACGTGCCGTCGCCGACGAAGCCGATGGCACGCTGCTCGGCGTCGGTGTACTCGTAGGTGCGCAGCGCCGGTTCGCACTCCACGACCGGGGCGAACGCCGGGTCGACACCCTGCGTCGCGGCGACCGCCGCGGCGCTGTTCTTGCCGCGGCGCTTCATGGCGCGCACGGTCGTGATCCACTCCGGCAGCGGAATCCTACGGCGCCGGCCGAGCGCGAAGACGATGAGTACGGCCGCCACCACCACGGCCGCGGTCAGCGCGGCGGGGTGGATCGACCAGCCCACCAGCACCAGTGCCGCGGCGAGTTCGATGATGGCCAGCTGCTGGACACGGATCCCGCCGATGTTTCCGGCCTGCTGGCGCAGCCGGGGAACCACCGGGCCGGCCGCACGGGCCGACGAACCCCGGCCGCCATTTCCTCTTCTGCCCGGAGCTGTACCGTTTTGGCCAGCGTTTCCCGCGTATTGCGGTGCAGCGGAAGGCTGTTGCTGCTGTTGCCGCCCATTGCGGCGTCGAGCCCTGGTGGCGCTGGACATCCCCCGGCCTGCTCCTCTACTGGTGGTGTGGCCTCTAGGCGTATCGGCCGCCGCTGAGACTGGTGCGTTGGAAGGTGGCACCCGTACCGTACGGGTCGATCGACACACGGCATAGTAGAGGGCGCTGCGGCGTGAGTGCCGGGTGCGGTCGATGGTGGATCCGACAGGCGGGGAGAGAAAGCAACAATGGCATCACGTCGGGACGAGCTGAATGCGTATTCGTTCGCACGAAAGCGAACGAATGCGGCATTTCTGAAGCCGCTGCCGAACGGCTCGATCGAGAGTGCGCCAAGGCCGCTGAAGGCGGTGTTGCCGAGCGTCATGGTGGGGGTCCTGATCCTGGTGGGATTCGGCGCTTGCGGCATTCTCAAGCCTGTTGCTCCGAAGGGCTGGGACGAGGTGGGGAAGAACGTCATCGTCGGGGACGAATCCACCACCCGCTATATCGTCCTCAACAACACGGATGCGAACGGCCATAAGCAGAAACTGCTCCACCCGGTCCTCAACCTCGCCTCGGCCCGACTTCTCCTGGACCCGAAGTACAACGTCGTGAAGGTGAAGGAATCCGAGCTCGACGGAAAACTTCCACACGGGCCGGCCATCGGCATTCCCTTCGCCCCGGACCGGCTGCCCAGCGCGCAGGAGGCCGACAAGCCGAAGACCTGGGCGGTGTGCAACCGGCCCGGCAGCGGCGTCAACAACAAGCCGCAGCAGGCGGTGTTCGTGCTCGGCGGCAAGGACAAGGAGCTCGTCGAGGACAAGGGGAAGCTCGACATCGACCAGGCGCTGTACGTCGAGGACCCCAAGGGAGAGGACTGGCTGGTCGACCAGAACGGCCTGGCGTTCAAGTTCGACTCCACCATCGGGGGGCGCGAGGCCCCGAAGGGCGGCAGGGAGGCGACCGACGACCAGCTCAAGCGCATCATCTTCGGCTCCGCCGAGCCGCAGCGGGTCACGCAGGAGTGGATGGACACCCTCATCAAGAGCCCCATCCCGATCTACATGCCGTGGGTGGCGGACGCGGGGCAGCGGACGCCCGCCCAGGCCGTTCCGCAGAAGTTCAACACCATCGGCACGGTGCTGGAGGACGACAACGGGCAGAAGTACGTCGTCAAGGCCGACGGCGTGTACCAGGTGTCGAACTTCATCGCGAAGCTGCTGCTCGCGGGGCGGAACGCCGCGGAGTTGCACAGCGACGGAAGTCACCTGGAGACCGAGCGGGTCGCCACCGGCAGCTTCGAGCCGAAGAAGGACGACGCCGGCCGGTACATCAAGTTCATGGGCAAGGTCGGGAACACGGACTTCGACCTCCCGTGGCCGACCGAGGTCGTCAGCATGGCGAACAACTTCAAGGAAGGCTCGCAGACCGGTGGCGTGATCACCCCCACGGACAACGGTGTGAGCTGCAGCGTCTACGACGGCACCACCAACAAGTACTCGGGCGAGGCCGGCAAGGCGCTCGGCTACCCCAACGGCGTGCCGAACATGGGCACGTGGGTCGGCAAGGACTACCCGGCGGAGATCGCCGCGGGTGCCACCTCGTACGTCACCCCGGGCAGCGGACTGCTGTACCAGCAGGTGTCCACCCCCGCTCTCAAGAGCGGCAGCCTCTTCCTCGTCACCGATACCGGACTGCGCTATTCCGTTCCCGTGAACAACGACAGCGAAGACAAGGGAGGTAAGGCGGATCAAGACCAGAACCAGGCTCAGATCCACCTCGGCTACGAAGCCGTCCACCCGCCGACCCTCCTGAAGACCTGGTCCGAGCTGCTCCCTGAGGGCCCGTCCCTGGACGTCACGAGCGCGAAGAAGCCGCAGTCGTCCTGACCCGGCGGGTGGCGCCGCGGCGGGGACCGCGGAATGCCTGCGGCGAGACAATTGGCGCGGCCGCGCCGGAGAGCTCTTAACGGGTTCCCGGCGCGGCCGCGCCACGCCGGGAACCAACCCGGTGTGATCTTCGTCTTGCTCTTCGCCATGACCCGGTCCAGGCCGATAGCGTCTGTTCTGTCCCTTTCCCCTGAACAACGTTTCCGCCACGGGTAGTTGACAATGTTGTGATCCCGTCACAAGAGGCTCTCCGCTGTTGGGAACAGACGTGTGGAGTGGTTAAAGTGGCCTAAGGCATCAGCAACAGATGCCAACCGCGCGAGTGCCTTGGTGGGTGCAAGCCCGGTACGACGTACGAGTCTCATGGGGGACGTTGACTATGGCTGGTCAGCAGTACACAACCACTGAAGAGGAGATGGTCGCGTTCAGCGGCAAGATCTCCTCGGTCAACCAGTCGATCCAGGGCGAGATCTCGCGCCTGAACACGGTCGTCGACACCATCACGTCCGGGTGGAAGGGTGCTGCGGCCTCCTCGTACAACCAGCTCCAGACGCAGGTGAACGAGGACGCCAACCGTCTCAACCAGCTCCTGGGTGAGATCAAGGAAGCGATCGACTCGACCACGAAGAACTACTCCGCCTCGGAAGAGGAGCAGGCTCAGTCGATCTCGCACATCACCGCCTCGGCTTCCCCGTTCGGATGATGGGGCCCGCGCCGCTTCCCGCGGCGTAACGGCCCAGCAGCCGCAGGCCCGGGCCGGCCGGCCAGTTCCACAGGCCCGCTGCGGTATGTGAATCGACCAGGCATTATCAACTCCTGAGGAGACACCATGTCAGGCCAGATCCTCGTCAATTTTGCGACGATCTCGCAGGCCAGTTCCGACGTGCGCGGTACGGCCAACAACATCCGCCAGCAGCTCGATGACCTCGAGGCCGGCGTGAAGAAGATCGCCGCGAGCTGGGAAGGTTCGGCGCAGGAGGGCTACCAGGCCCGCCAGCGCGAGTGGGACCAGCGCGCCGCTTCCCTGCACTCGACGCTCGAAGCCATCGCCAAGGCGCTGGACCAGGCTGCTCAGAACTACCAGAGCACCGAGTCGAAGAACGCCGGTATCTGGGCGGGCTGACCTCAACGTCAGCACGAAAACGGATGGCTAACGGCTGAGCAGCCCCGACGGCTCGCACAGTGGTCAATGAGGGCGGGCGCGCTGCGACAGTGCGCTCGCCCTTCTGCCGTCCACACTCCGGCACTCCTCCGTTTTCCCCATTCCCTTTTCGTTCCCGTCCATCCGCACACATGGAGAGCAGACAACCCGTGGGATCTCGCGCCATTGGTCACCGAGCCGGGCACCGCCGACGAGCGGCGGTAGCACTGGTTACGGCGGCGTGCGCCGTCGGCCTGTCCTGCGCCACCGCCGCGCCGGCGGTCGCGGACGAGAACGTGCCGCTCAACAGCGGCGAGTGCAAGTTCGGCGCCGATGACATCAAAGAGACCCCCTGGTCGCTGCAACGCCTCCTGACCAAGCAGATGTGGGCCGACACCAAAGGGAAGGGCGTCCGGGTCGCCGTCATCGACACCGGCATCGACGCGGGTAACCGGCAGCTAGAGCAAGCGATCGGACCCGGCGGCCAGAGCTACGTCAAGGACGGCAAGAAGACTGACGACAGGGTCGGCCACGGCACCAAGGTCGCGGGCATCATCGCCGCCCGCCCCGTAGCGTCCTCCGGTTTCGTCGGTATCGCGCCCGAAGCGAAGGTCATTCCCTACCAGCAGACCAGCGACGAGACGGCCGGCACCGCCGACACTCTCGCCAAAGCCATCACGGACGCCGTGAAGGCGCGGGTCGACGTCATCAACATCTCGCAGGGCACCGGCGCCAGCGAGGACAAGGTTCCGCAGCTCAAGGCGGCGATCGCCCTCGCCCAGCAGCGCGGCGTCCTGGTGGTGGCCTCGGCGGGCAACGGCGGCGCGGACGGCGACGAGAAGAACATGTTCCCGGCCGCGTTCACCGAGTACAACAACGTGCTCGCCGTGGCCGCCTCGGACCGCAACAACGAGCGCGCGCCCTTCTCGCAGCGCGGCGCCTTCGTGGACATCGCCGCCCCGGGCGTCGAGATGGTCTCCACCGTCCCCGACGGCGGCAACTGCGTGGACCAGGGCACCAGCTTCGCCGCTCCGTACGCCGCGGGCGCGGCGGCACTCCTGATCGCCAAGCACAAGGCCGAGCACGATCCCTGGACGCCGGAAGAAGTCATCTGGCACCTGGAGCAGACCGCCGAGCGCGTGCGCCGGGGTCGGGACAACAACATCGGCTGGGGCGTGGTCGACCCGGTGGCCGCCCTCAGCGACGACACCCGCCCCACCGCAGCTCCCAAGCCGGACAAGCCCTCCAACCTGGCTGACGGATCCAACATCGAACCGGCCGCCCTCACCCTCGGCGAAAGCACCGAGGATCGACGGGCCCGGATCGCCATCTACATCGTCGGCGGCGGACTTTTGGCCGTTGCCGTGGTCGTAGGCTCCGCCGTCGCGCTCCGCGATTGGCGACGGAAGACTGGTTTCAAGACACACGGGGAGTCAATCCATGGGTGAGCAATATCGGGTAGACCTGAGCGCGTTGGAGGAGACCATCAGGAAGCTCAACGGCGTCCTGAAGGACCTGGGGAACGCCAACGCGGACACCCGGTACAAGACCTCGCTGTCGCCGAGCGCGCTGGGGGCGGACGCCCCCGGAGCCTCGTTTCTTGAGGCGCGGAAGCTTACTGCGGCGCACAAGGACATGAAGTCTCATATCGAGGAGATCGTGCAACATCTCCACGATGTGACCAATGAATTCGGCACAAAGACGCGGAAGGTGCACGGGAACTACCAGAATCAGGAAGCCGAGACCGCAGCGAACATGTCCGGTAGCTGACATGGCGCCAGGTTGGGCCACGATGGATTCGGGTCAGCGTGGAGAGAAGCAGAGGGGGATTGAGTAATGAGTAGCAAAAGCGCCGAACACGAGTACATCCCGGCGACGATGTGCTATGCCGCCGAGCATGAGACCAACTT
This sequence comes from Streptomyces sp. NPDC031210, assembly GCF_055570395.1. Taxonomy (NCBI): domain Bacteria; kingdom Bacillati; phylum Actinomycetota; class Actinomycetes; order Kitasatosporales; family Streptomycetaceae; genus Streptomyces; species Streptomyces sp. NPDC031210. The sequence continues at coordinate 27,659 of NZ_JBVIHH010000029.1, read as the reverse complement.
CGCCGAGATGGACATGGACACCATGCAGGCGATGGTGAAGGCGTCCAATCCGAGCGAGGTGCACAACGTCTCACGGGGCTGGAAAGACGTTCACACTCAGCTTGTTGGTGGCAGTGGCGGCGGAATCAAGGGTGCCTTCGAAGCCGCCGTGAACGAGGTGCTCCAGCACTGGCACGGCGACGCCGCCGAAAAGTTCAAGGCGCAAGCACAGAAGATCAGCAAGAAGATCGCGGACGGCGCACTGTACGCGCAGTACACCTCCACCGCTATGGGCAATGCGGCCAAGATCCTCGAGCAGCTCAAGCCCGAGATCGAGTCGATGGAGAAGCCGGGTGACGTCAATAGCGCCGTCAACTGGGTTCAGGACGGCGGAAGCCGGGACGACTCAGGTGTGAAGCGCGACCTGGCCGATCCCAACAAGACGACCCAGGAGGCTCTGGACAACAACTCCGGCAGCCTCTCTGCGGGTAAAGAGCAGCAGCTACGCATGGCCGTCAAGATGGAACAGCTAGGCGCGGCCTATGTGTCTCAGGCCAAGTCGATGGGGACCTGGAACACGAAGAAGGTTCGTGACAACAGCGAGGACTACCCGGGGCCTCCCGGCGGCGACCCGCCGTCGGCCATCGCGATGCCCATGCCGACCGGTTCTTCGGGAACGCACAAGGTCGGCAGCCCGTCGATCGCCGGCATGGGCAAGGGGCCTGGTTTCTCCTCCGGAGGGATCAAGTCTCCCGGCGACCCCGGCATCAGCGGCGGCATCGGTTCGCCCCAGCCCGGAAAGGGCTCGCTGACGCCCACCCCGCACATCGGCACCGGCCTTGACAGTTTCAATCCCCCCGGTGGCACTGGTGGCGGTCTGGGCGGCGGTGGCGGTGGCGGTGGCCTGAGCGGCGTCAGCGGCATCGGTGGTGGAGCCGGCGGTGGACACGTCGGCGGAGGCTCGGGAGCCGGCGGCGGTATCGGTCCCGGCGGTGCTCTGGGTGTGGCCGGCGGTGGAGCCGGCGCGAGCGGCGGTGCGCGTGGCGGCCGCGCGGGTATGCCCGGAATGGGTGGAGCCGCGGGTGCAGGCAAGGGCGCCGGTGGTAAGGGCATGGGCGCCGGGCGCGGAGGTGCGCTGGCCCGTCAGAAGGGCGGCGTCATCGGTGCCGGTGGCGGCAAGGCCAGTGGCGCGGGACAGGGCGGATCCGGTCTGCACCGTAGTCGCGGTGGGGCCCAGGCCGGCGCTGGGACGGGTGGCCGTCGTCCTGCGGGTATGGCCGGAGCACCTGGTGCTCACGGCGGCAAGGGCAAGGACAAGGGAGCGAACGGCGAGCGTCCCGACTACCTTGTTGAGGACGAGGAGACCTGGACGTCGGAGCGTACCGTTGCGCCGAAGGTCATCGAGTAGGAATCTGACGTCAGCAATCCGGTAGCAACAAGGCGGGGCCCGCTGCTCTCTGGGCGGAGGGCCCCGCCGTGTCACGAGAGGTGTTACAGCATGAGCTTCACGCGGACGCTGCGTGCGGTCGGCGGCGCGGTTGTGGCGGGAGCGCTGCTCTTCGGCACTGCACCGGTTGCATCGGCGGATCAGATCAGAGATGCCCAGTGGCCTCTGAAAGCATTCAAAGCCGAGGAAATCTGGAAGATCTCAACAGGAAAGGGGGTGACTGTTGCAGTCATTGACGAAGGAGTCAACTCCCGCCATCCGGACCTAAAGGGTAATGTGCTGGCCGGGAAGGACTTCATCGATGGAGGGTCCGCCGAGCCGGAAGGTGACGATACCCACGGCACTCAGATGGCTGCGGAGATTGCGGGTCATGGGCATGGGCCGGGTGGCTCGGCGGGGGTAAAGGGATTGGCGCCAGACGCCAAAATCTTGCCGGTGCGCGACCGTGGGTTGAAGGCGGGCGGGTTTTCCGCATCCATCCGCTATGCGGTGGATGCGGGTGCATCCGTAATTAATATTTCGCAGGGAGGCAGCGCTTCGGAGGGTGAGCCTGCAGCTATTGCTTACGCCTTGAAGCACGACGTTCTCATCGTTACTGCTTCTGGTAATGAAGGTAAAGGGCCAGAGGCTATCGAATACCCGGGTAACTACCCAGGTGTTTTGACCGTTGGTGGGGTCCAGAACACAGGAGAAATTTGGTCCGGCTCCAACTACGGACCCAGTGTCCTGTTGACCGCCCCTGCGGTTGACATCGTGTCAGCCGGCGGCAGTGGCAGTTCTCTGTACCAGAAGGGAACCGGCACGTCAGACTCAACCGCTTACGTGTCGGCCGCCGCCGCGCTCCTCCGAGCCAAGTTCCCCAACCTGTCAGCCGGTCAGATCGTCAACCGTCTGACGAAGACCGCCGGTCTTCCTGACTCGGCCAAGGGGACCTCGCTCCCGGACCAGAAGTACGGCTACGGCTTCATCCAGCCGCTCGCGGCGCTCAAGCGTGACATTCCCGCCGGGGCGAAGAACGGTCCGCTGAAGATGCCGAAGGCGTCCTCGTCGCCGTCCGCCGGTAATCCGGGGGCGTCCCAGGGGACCGACGGTAAGGGCGACACTTCCCAGGCCGTGGAGAAGCCCGGTGTGAGTCCGCTCTTCATCGCGCTGGTCGCCGTGGCCGGTCTCATTGTGTTGGGTGTCATCCTGGCGATTGTTCTGGTGGTGCGGCGTAAGAGCCGGCGCAACGGTCCGCCTCCGGGTGGCCCCGGGGGCCCCGGTGGGCCTGGCGGATACGGTGGTGGTGGCCCCGGTGGTCCCGGGTTCGTGCCTCAGCCGCACAGCCCGTACCAGCAGCAGCCCAGCGGCCCGGATGGGTACCCCCCGGCGCCGCCCACGCAGCCCCCCGGGCGATAGCAGGCGGCCTCGGCAGCCCGGGTCAGGGCGGCGCGGCGCGGGGAGCGTGACGCGCATGTGCCCGCCCTCCGGGTGAACCGTGTGAGGCCGAGAAGTGAAATGAGGGGCCCCAGCCTGCCAAGGCTGGGGCCCCTCATTTCTTGTCCGCTGTCGCTCAGCCGAAGACCGAGCGGACCTCGTCCGTGACGCCCTGGTGGCGGGTGGCGGCGCCGCCCGTGCGGCGGTCGACGTGCCGTTGGGCGTGGTCGAGGCCGCGGTTGGTGAGGTCTTCCTTGGCGTGGTCGATGTAGGTGTTGGGGTCGGCGAGGCTGGTGACGCCGTCCTTGTACTCCTGGGCGCCTTCCTTGATGCCGTCGATGTACTCGCCGGCCTTTTCCTTGCCGATGTCGGCGGTTTCGCCCCAGTCCATTCCGTCGCGGGCCCCGAAGTGGTTCTCGATGCCCTGCTGCGCGACGTTCTGGGCCATCTCGGTGGCGGCTTCCGTAGCCTTTTCCTTGCCCGCCTCGACGATTTTCTCCCGGGCGATGTCCTTGGCCCCGTCGACGACCTTTTCCTTGACGGTCTCCTTGACCGTGGTCTTGACGTAGTCCGCCGCCAGCTTGCGGGCTTCCTTGGAAACGGCCTTCTTGGCCATCTTCTTGATGGCGTCCATCGTGGCGTGTTCCATCGCCTTGGTCGCCGCTTCCATGACCTCGCGTTTGATCTTGTCGAGGATCTGGCGGACGATCAGACGGGTCGCCTGGGTTGCGCCGGCCGCGCCGATTTCGGACAGGCCGAGGGTGAACGGTGCCGCGGCCTGGGCCGCGATGATTTCGGCGGCCAGGATGACGAGCTGTGCAATGACGGCGATTTTGCCGGCGAGCACGGCGATGGCGGCCGCGTCGAATGCCATCGCGATCACCTCGGCGGCCGCCGCCGCGTCGCGGAGGTAATTGTCGCCGCCGCCCGCACCGCCGGAGAACGCCCCCCACTCGGTGGCGAAGCCGTCGATCGCGTCACCCGAGTTGGCGGCGACGACTTCATTGGCCGCCGACGAGCCCTGGGAGGCCGCCTCGTTCACCTGGTTGGCGAAGTTGCGCCATACCGTGGCACATTCGTGGAGTTTGTCCTCGTCGGCATCCGGCCAGTTGTATCCGAGAAGATCCAGGATCCAGGCAACCTCGCCTGGCAGCGTCAATGACACAGTGGTCGTCCCCCGTGCGGTGATAGCCGAATGCTGAGTGGAAGTGAGTGGTGCGGGTCTGTCCCGCGTGCGCCCGCGCCGTACGCGGTGGCGCGTGCCTTAGATGGCGGGGCGACCCACGGCGCTGATGGCGTGGATGCCCTGCTCATCGGAATCGGCATAGGTGCTGGCCATCGTCTGGAGTTTGTCGCCGATGCCCTCGAGGCGCTCTCCGAGCGAGTCCATCGACGTGAACATACCGTCCCTGATGGGCGTATAGATGATTTCGAACGCGGCGCCGAAATCGCAGTTCTCCCACGGGCTGCCGAGCGCCTCGAGGTCGTCCTGGAGTTTCTTGGACGCCTTCGAGAAGTTGCCGCCGATGTCGACGAACGCGTCACCCTGCGTTCGCAACACATCCGGGTCTACGTCGAATGCCTTGCCTGCCACCGAGGCCCCCGTTGTTCATCTGTCCAAAAACCGCGTTTGTCACGTCTAACGATCCCACCTTAGGCGGTCTGAGCGCAGGCATGTCAAGGCGAGGGTTGTGTGGAGACTGTGGCGTGCGCCCCGCGCGTCGCGCCGATTGTGTCCCCCGTGTGTCGTACCGGTTCCCGGTCGGTCGCGGCTCAACAACTCCCGCTCCTTTTCGGTGCGTTGACGGAAGTGGTCGATGGGGGAGGGGGCGTACCTCGTCGACGTTCGCCGGTGGGGGAGTGGGCGCGCGTAGGTGATCACCGGTCCCGTAGCATTCCCGGTCATGGACGCACCCGAAGATGAACAGCCTCTTCCGGAGGGACGTGCGGGGTTGACACCCCGCCAGGCGCGGCGAATACGCATCGTCCTGGCCTCGGTTCTGATGGGGGCGATGGCGCTGGTGCTCGTAGTGCGCCTCGCGTCGCGTACGTCGGTGCTGGTGGTCGGGGTCTACGGAGCCGCGCTCGTACTCTGCGGCATTGTGATCGAACTCAGCCGGAACGGGCGTACGCGCCTGGGCACCTGGTTGCTCGGCGTGGGCCTGGCGGCGGCGCTGGCCGCGGACTGGCTGCTGCTGCCCTGAGTCCGGCCCCCTCGGTGGCGGCCGGCCCCGGGGAAGCGGCTCAGAACAAGCCGTGCCACATCTGCTCGATGATCAGTGACCACCAGTTGCCCTGGTCGTCCAGCGCCCAGGAGTCGATCGCCGCGATCTGCTCCTGGAAGGCCGCTACCGCCGCGCCCGCCGCGTACGGGTCCATGCCCTGCATCTGCTGCCGCGTGGTCACCAGCAGTGCCAGCGAACGCAGATACGCGGCGAGGGTGCGGTTGACGAAGAGGCCGCCGCCGGAGGATGGCTGGACGGCCCAGACGGTGCCGATCAGGCTCTGGTTCTGTTCCGGCGCGGCGCACTGCACCGCGATCGTGTAGAGGCCGTCCGTGCCGAGGCGGACGTAGCCGGCCAGGGTCTCCAGCGTCGTGTCCGCCGCCTGGGTCCCGGTCTCGCGCAGGTGGGTGGCCACATCGGTGAACAGGCCCCCGGCCGGCGGAGCGGCGACCTGGTCGGCGGTGAAGAAGTACGGCACATGGGTGGGCAGTCCGGCCCACGTCAGCGTCTTCTTCGAGGACTCGGGCAGCGGGGTCGCGGCGATGTCGTCGGCGTCCGGACGTACCACGCCGTGGGGCCCGAAGATCTCCGTCAGGTGCTTGCCGAGCGCCACATCGCGCAGCGGTTCCGCCGCCGCGACGTTCTGGGACAGGGGCACCCGGTGAGGCCGCGGCGGCGCCTGCCGGCCCGCCAACTGGTGCGTCATCTCGACGTGCCGCAGCAGCCCGGCGATGCCCTCGGCGCGCTCCTCGGGCCGCATGCCGTACCCCTGGGTGCACGAGAACGAGGCGTTGGGGAAGGCCCGGAAGACGAAGTCGCCCGGATAGCCGCCGGGCAGCAGCGCGGGGCGCAGGTCGGTGTGCACGGCGCGGACGTCCTCGCCGCGTACGCCGAGCCTGCGCAGCTCCGCGTGGAGCTGGTACTCGGCGGGCGGCAGGCCCGGGGCGGAGAGCTTGAAAAGGGTGGTCTCCTCGCCGGTGGACGGGTCGTTGTGCGTCGCGACGGCCGTGTTGCCGGGGCCGGTAACCGGTGGCTCGGCCGGAGCGGGAGCGGCCGCCGGCGCGGCACCCGCGCCCGCGCCGTGCTTCTGCCGGTACATCCGCACGACCTCCTCGACCGGTACGGACGGCCAGACCGTCAGCTCGCCCGAGGCGCGGTCGACGACGCCGCACGCGGTGCCGATCTCGGCGGGCGGACGCCGCTGCCCGGTCCGCGGGTCGACCTCCGGGGGCGGCGGCATGGCCCACACCACCCAGCCGAGATCGAATTCCTGCATGGCCACCTCGCGCGGCGGGCCCTGATGCCCCTCGGGGTTGAGCCAGCGGGCGGCGGTGGCGTGTGCCTGCGCCTGGGTGATCACGAGGGGTCTCCTTCGAGGCCAGGAGAAGCGTCTGTGCCGGTGGGGGCGGTGGCCTGGGCCGGCACCCTGGAGGCGGGAGCGGGGAGGGGGACGGTGATCCGCCGGGCGGTCACGCCGCGCGCGGTGGCGACGACGAGGACGCCGTCGCCGGAGATGTCGGCGCCGGTCAGGGGCGTGTCGGAGACCAGCGCGGCCAGTACCCGCCGGCTCTCCCGTGCCCAGACTCGCAGATAGTCGCCGCCCCGGCTGATCCCGAACGGCGTCGCCGCCCGTTCCTCGTCCGAGGGCGCGAGGACGCGCGCCGGGTCGGCGTCGACGTACTGGGGCCGCACCAGGTCGTGGAGGAGGAGCGACGGGCCGCCGCCGGCCGGGCTCTCGCCTTCGCGGGCCAGGGTCCGGGCGCCGGGCGTTCCCTCGGGAACGAGGAGGGCGACCACCGGGCGCGCCACGCCCCCGTCGACCGGCCCGTCCGAGGCCATGCCCTCCGAGACCACTCCTTCCGAGACCGTGGCCTCTGAGACCGTGCCCCCGTCGGCCCTCCCCGCAGCCCCGGGGAGGGAGCCCGTCGTCACCCCGCTCACCCCGGTGACCGGCACGCTCCACAGCGTCCGCCACGGCAGCGGGAAGCCGAGGCGGTGCAGCGCCTCGGCGTACGACGGCAGGCCGTCCTCGACGAACGCCGTCTCCAGAAATGCCGCCCGCATGGTGACGGATGCCTGGGAGCGGGTCAGCAGGGGAGCGGTACGCAGGTACGTACGGGCCGGCGCGCCGAGCTGTTCGAGCGGTACGGCCTCGACGGCGGTCCGCAGCGTCACCGGGTCGGCGTGCGCGAACAGGCCCGGATCGGTGAGGAGTTGCGGCAGCAGACCGGCGTCGAGGGTGTGCGAGGCGAGGTGGTCGCGGATGTACGGATCGGCCTTGGACCAGTCCTGGTCCGGCACCGCCGCCAGCAGTGCCATGGCGATCTTGGTCTGGGCGTCGCGGGCGTCCGGCAGGCCGTCGCGGATCTCGTCGGCGAGCGCCGGGTGCGTCAGGCACAGGAACGCACGACCACCGGCCCGGCGGCCCCCAGCGTCTGACGCCCCGCCGCCCTCAGCGCCAGCACCCCGGCCGTCAGCACCTCCACCGTCAGCACCTTCGCCGTCGATGCCCTCGCTCTCCGCTCCGTCCGCTCCGTCCGCCTCCGCCCTCTCGACCGGCTCGACGAACGGCGCCGCGAGCAGCATGCCGTCGGCGATGTCCTGGCCCATGTCCCGGCCCGCGACGGCGTCCGCCAGCATCCCCCACAGCGCGACGGGCAGTCCCTCACCCTCCGCGAACGCCAGCGGGGCCAGCATCAGCCGCAGCGTCTGGGGATCGGCGCCGAGGCGGCGCGCGTGCAGATCGAGGGCCTCGCCGAGGCCGGCCGGCAGCAGGCTCTCGTCCGCCGGGTCGAAGCCGTCGGGCCGCATCAGCAGCGACCGCACGGCGAGTTGGACGGTCAGGTGGCTGCCCCCGGCGCGCCGGGCGAGCGTCTCGGCCAGTGCCCGGCGGACGGCCGGGTCGGTGGTGAACGGCAGCTCCGGCGCGCCGGCCTCGGGGTCGAGGGCGGTCTCGGCGTGCAGCGCCAGCCCCTCGGGGTCGGCCCACTCGGGCGCGTCGAGGTCGATGATCTGCACCTGGCCGCTGGGCAGCGAACCGGCGAGTTCCGCGGCGAGTTCCCGGGGTACGTCGGCGAGGAGCTGAACCGTTTCCGTGGCCGCGAGCGGCTTGAGTACCTCGCGCACCAGGCGGGCCGGCTCGTTCGCGGCGCGTACGGGGCCGGCCGTGTCGACGCCCGGTACGACGACGGTCACCGGCTCCTCAAGGGCGGCGAGTTCGGCGAAGACGTCCTCGGTGCGGCCGGCGCGCAGCGCGAAATGGTCCGCCAGGACCCACAGGAGCTGTGCCGCGGTGAGCCCGCGCGGGTTGGGCACGGCGGGCGCCGGGAGGTCCGGCGGTATGGTCGCGGGGTCCAGGTCGTCCAGCGGCAGCCGCTTGCGGTACTCGGGGTCGCACAGCATCAGGAAGCCGGTGACCAGGCGCGAACGCCCGCTTCCCGGGCTGCCGGTGAGGACGATGACGCGGGGTGCGCCGGGCCACCGCATCCGCCAGGCCGCGAGGGCGCGGAGCACGGGGGTACGGCCGCCGACGAACGGATGCGGCGCGTACCGGGCCGTAGCGGCGTTTCCTTCATCCAAGGCGCTCATGACTTCCTCGTCCCCCATGAAATCCCGCTCTCCACAGTCGTGGATTCCTGCGTCTACCAGGTCGATCCTATGATCAGCCCGCCGTCCGAGGGGCTGCCGGGGCCCGGCTGTTCCGGAACCGGAACATGCCCGGCGGGGACGGTGCGCGCGGCACGCGGCCGCCCGATCGGAGCCCGCCGACCGCGGCCGGCCCGGTGTGCGGAAAACGGGATCACCGTGTGCGGAAAGAGCGCAGATCTTCGGGAAATGCCGCGACCGGCGATCCGCCGGGGGATCCGCTTTCTTCCGTATGGGCTATTTCGGATCATGATGCAGCCGGAGGCGGCGGAAATTCCCTTTAGTCGCGAGGAAGGGGACCGTCCCGGGACGATCCCCTTTCCGCATTGCGTGCCGGGCGGCATTCGCAAGCCGTCCGCGTGACGAGGCCGGCTCAGCCCCGGTGGCTGCCGCCCCGCCCGCGCCGCGGCGCGGTCACGATGTTGCCCGTCGGACCGTCACGCTCGGCGCGCTCCTGGTCCTCCTTCTCCTCCTGCTGCTTCTGCCACACCGCGAACTGCTCGCGCGACGCCTCGCGCTCGGCCTGCGTCTGGTTCTCCGCGGCCCGCCGGATCTCGGTCATGCGGTCGCCCAGCGCGTCCATGTAACCCGGCGTCTGGATGGCCTCCTTCATGCCGATCCGCCCGGCGAGGACCTCCTGGGCCATCTCCTTGAGCTTGCCGCCCACATTGGGGTTGTCCGACAGCGTCTTCAGCGCCTTCCGCAACCGGTGCGCCTGCTCCGGGTCCGCCGCGACGTCCATCAGATCCTCGTCCCGGATCTCCCGCTCACTGCTCATGTCTGCCCCCTTGAACGTGGTGGCACAGCAACCACGTGTGCTGCACCGGCGTCCAGAGTCTAATGACGGGTACGAAGCGGCCGTCAAGGCGGGGTTGTCGGTATTGCCGGTTATTGATCCGTATGCATTCCGTGCGTGGGCGCCGGCCGCTGCGCCGGGCACCCCGCGGCCTATTGCGGATGTGCTAGACCTGTGCCGGTGTTCGGCAGGTCGCTGTCATTCAATTCGGGGAGAAATGATGTCCGATGAGGTCCGGATCGGTACCGAGGAGCTGCACAAGCTCGGTACGTCCTTCGAGATATACGCGGACGATCTGGGCCGGCAGCTCACCGCATTCAGACGGCGGGCGGACGCCGAGGCGTTGCGTGACGGATTCGGCAGTGACGAAGCGGCCCGGCCCTACCGCGAGTTGTACGAACAGGCCGAGCACGCCCTGGCCCAACTGCGGCAGCGGCTCGCCGAGGTCGGCGGCGGCCTGAAGGAGACCGTCGCCAACACGCAGGCGGCGGAGGAAGAGCTGGTCGAGATGATGCGGAGCGTCAAGTGACCGAGCGTCGCAACCCCGCGGCCCTGCACGAAGCGGCGGCCGGCTGGCGGGAGATGGGCAAGCACCTCGACGGACTCGTCCGCGACCTGGACCGGCAGGTGGGCAGTGCCGCCGCCGCCGACTGGGACGGCCCGGCGGGCGAGGCGTTCGCCGCGGACTGGCACCGCCTGAAGCGTTCCGTCGACGAGTCCCTGCCGGCCTTCGAACTGGCCGCGGCCGATCTGGAGACCGCGGCCGCCGCCCCACCCGCCGACGACAAGGGGGACCACGGCGCACCGCCGGCGGACCACTCTTCCGACAACGGGCAGTCCTCCGGCGGCACCAACGCCGCGTACGGCTTCATGGCGCTCGGCCAGCTCGCCGGCTCCCTGGGCGGCGCGTTCGGCAAACGCGGGGGCGGCGGCAACGGCGGTCAGGGCCAGCGGCCGGCCGTACGGCACCAGTGGGACACCTCCACGGCCGCGCACGGCCCCGATCCGTTCGGGCCGTCCGCGGCGGGCGACGCCAAGACGCGCGGCGGCGAGGGCCTCGCCAAGGGCGTGCGCAGCGCCCCGGCCGTCCCCGGCGCGGCGGGCGGGGAGCGGGGCGCCGAGGACCGGCCGGCGAAGAAGGGCGCGCAGAGCGCCCCGGCGAGCGGCACGGCAGCCGCTCCCGCCGCCCCCGCCGGTGACGCCAAGCCCCAGGGCACGTCCGCGGCGGGCGACCAGGCCCCCGCCGAGCCCCGGCCCGACGTCAACCAGCACGGCGCCTTCGGCTGACACCCGGCCAGGACCCACCCCGCGCCGGCGCGCGGAACGACGAAACGGCGGTGGGGGGGGGCCCCCCCCCACCACACCCCCCCCCCCCCCCCCCACCCCCGCCCCACCCCCCCCCCCCCCCCCCCCCCCCCCCCCCCCCCCCCCGGGCCCGTCACGCTGGGGGCATGAGAGGAATCATCGGCTTCATCGCCATGCTCC
>NZ_JBVIHH010000029.1:0-16657 GCF_055570395.1 Streptomyces sp. NPDC031210 | reverse complement strand
TAGACGGCACCACAGCTAGTGCCTTTGGTACCCCCCCCGCGCGGAACCCCACCCCGCTGGGGAGAAAGAAAGAAAGCGGTCTGGCGGTCCCCTCCCCCCCCCCCCCCCCCCCCCCCGCCGTCGCGCGTGTACCGGCTCAGCGGCCGCTCATCGGCAGCCAACCGGTCTGGACGAGCTGCGCACCCCGCTTACGCGTGATGAACGTCGCCCGGCCCGGCGTCAGGCTCTGGCCCTTGATGTTGCCCATCAGCGGACCCTCGGCCGGGTCGGCGGACAGGATCAGACCCTGCGCACCGAGCTCCTTGGTGCGCTGCATCACGGGCTCGAACGAGGACCGTCCGGCGCCCGAGGAGCTGCGCGCCAGGATCAGACGCAGACCCAGGTCACGGGCGAACGGCAGGTACTCCAGCAGCGGCTGCAGCGGGTTGCCGCTGCTCGTCGCGACCAGGTCGTAGTCGTCCACGATGACGAACGCGTCCGGCAGGTCGTACCAACTGCGGTTGCGCAACTGCTCGGGCGTGACGTCCGGCCCCGGCATCCGGCGGCCCAGCGAACCGGCCAGCCCGCTGATGACCTCCTGGAGCTGCGGTCCAGCGGCGCAGTACTTGTACAGATGGCTCTCCGGCACCTCGCCGAGCAGGGCGCGACGGTAGTCGGAGACGACCATCAGGGCCTTGTCGGACGGGTACCGCTCGGCGATCTGCTTCGTCAGCAGCCGCAGCAGCGAGGACTTGCCCGACTCGCTCTCGCCGTAGATGACCAGCAGCGGGTCCGTCTCGAAGTCGATGAACGCCGGCGACAGCGTCGTCTCGTCGACACCGATGGCGATGCCGTGCTCGGGGTAGTCGTTGCCCTTGGGCAGCTCGTTGACGTGCAGCATCGTCGGCAGCATCCGCACCTTGGGGGCGGGTTCGCCCGCCCAGTGCTCGCTGACCGTCGCCACCAGGTTCGCCATGCCGTCGCTGAGCGACTCCGGGTCGCTGATGCCGTCCAGACGCGGCAGCGCCGCGAGGAAGTCCAGCTTCTCCGGGGACATACCGCGGCCCGGCTTGCCCATCGGCACGTTCTCCGCGCGCTTGCGGTCGAACTCCGACTCCATCGGGTCGCCCAGGCGCAGCTCGACGCGGTTGAGGAGCTGGTCACGCAGGGCGGGACGGACCTCGGTGTAGCGCGAGCCGCCGATGATGAGGTGGATACCGAAACCGAGACCCCGGCCGGCGATGTCCAAGATCACCGGGTCGAGCTGCTCGTAGTCGGTCTTGAACGTCGCCCAGCCATCGATGATGAGGAAGACGTCGCCCCACTTCTGGTCGGGGAAGGCGCCCGCCGCCCGCCGCTGGCGGTAGGTCGAGATGGAGTCGATGTTGTTCGAGCGGAAGAACTCCTCGCGCTCGTTGAGGATGCCGACGACCTCGGCGACCGTACGGCGCACCTTCTCCGCGTCCAGACGCGAGGCGACACCGCCGACGTGCGGCAGGCCCTCCATGGCGAGCATGCCGCCGCCACCGAAGTCGAGGCAGTAGAACTGCACCTCGGCCGGGGTGTGGGTGAGCGCGAACGCCGCGATGGCTGACCGGATCAGCGTCGACTTACCGGACTGCGGACCACCCACGACCAGGCCGTGACCGGCACCGGCGGAGAAGTCCAGGTACATCACGTCACGCCGCTGCTCGAACGGCTTGTCCACCAGCGCGACCGGCACCACGAGCTTGCCCAGCGCGGTGTACTCCGGTGCGTGCACGCCCCGCTCGGGGGTGACGGCGAGCGCCGGCAGAAGCTGGTTGACGGTCGGCGACTCGTCCAGCGGCGGCAGCCACACCTGGTGCGCCGGCGGGCCCTGCCCCTGCATGCGCTGGACGATGACGTCCAGGACGGTGTCGGCGAGCGCGTCGTCCTGCTGCGGCTCGACCGGCTCCAGGGGAGTGGGGTCCTCGATGATCTGCTCGACGACCGGGGCCGCGGTGAACGGCACCGGCAGCCGGTTCGTCCGACTGCCGCCGGGGCCGCCGCCGGCACCCGGACCACGGTAGGGACCCGAGACGTACGCGGCCTTGAACTGCACCATCGTCTCGGTGTCGTACTTCAGGATGCCGGAACCGGGGACGTTGGGCAGGTGGTAGGCGTCCGGGACGCCGATCGCGGTCCGCGACTCGGCCGCGGAGAACGTCCGCAGACCCAGCCGGTAGGAGAGGAACGTGTCCAGACCGCGCAGCTTGCCCTCTTCCAGACGCTGCGAGGCGAGCAGCATGTGGACACCCATCGAACGGCCGATACGGCCGATCTGGATGAACATGTCGATGAAGTCCGGCTTGGCGGTCAGCAGCTCGGAGAACTCGTCGAGCACCATCACCAGCGACGGCAGCGGATCCAGCGGGGCACCCGCCGCACGCGCCTTCTCGTAGTCGGTGATGTTGGCGTAGTTGCCCGCGGAGCGCAGCAGCTCCTGGCGGCGCTGGAGTTCACCGGTGATCGAGTCGCGCATGCGGTCGATCAGGGAGACGTCCTCACCGAGGTTGGTGATGACGGCCGCGACGTGCGGCATCTCCGACATACCCGTGAAGGTCGCGCCACCCTTGAAGTCCGCGAGGATGAAGTTCAGCGTCTCGGAGGAGTGCGTCACCGCCAGGGCGAGCACCAGGGTGCGCAGCACCTCGGACTTACCCGAACCGGTCGCACCGACACACAGACCGTGCGGGCCCATGCCCTCCTGCGACGCCTCCTTGATGTCGAGCATGACGGGCTGGCCGTCCTTGTCGACACCGATCGGCACCCGCAGCCGCTCGTGCAGCGTCCGTGGCCGCCACGTACGCGAGACGTCCACCGAGCCGGCGTCACCGATGTTCATCAGGTCGGTGAAGTCCAGGTTCGACAGCAGCGGCTCCTCGCCGTCCGCGCCCGAACCGGCCCGCAGCGGAGCGAGCTGACGCGCCAGCGCCTCCGCCTCGGGAATCGACAGGGTGTCGCAGACGCCTTCGTAGACCGCGCCGCTCGCCGACTCCAGCACCAGCTTGCCCGGCCACACCTGCACGGCCAGACCACCGCGGATCTCATCCAGGTCACCCGGGACGACCTCGATGATGGTGACGCCCTGCAGACCCTCGGCCCCGGCGATCACCGAATCCATCGGGACCTCGCCGGCGTCCAGCACGATCACCACGTGCGGGGTGTCGGTCACCGGAGCGCCCTGCGGGTTGAACCGCCCGCGCCCGTCCAGGTCGTCCGCCAGCAGCTCCTCGATCTCACCGAGGTCGCCGACGATCAGCCGGCGGCTGCCGGCGCCGTCCACCGTCTTGTCCTGTACCTGCGGCAGCCACTTCGTCCACTCCCACTCCGCCTGCGCACCGGGCGAGGCGACGACCGCCACCACCAGGTCCTCGGGCGAGTGCAGGGTGCAAAGCTGGGCGATCATGGCGCGCGAGGCGCCGTAGACGGTGTCCGGGTCACCGGAGACGGTCAGGTGGTAGAACGCGCGCAGCGAGACCGCCAGCGGCAGATTGTCCAAATGGCCGTGCTTGTCGAGGAATTCCTTCATCGCGTGCGCGGTGAGCGGCTCCAGCTCGTCGACCGGAGCGGTCTCCGGAGCCTTCAGCGGCGTGGAGAGCTGCTGCGGCCCCAGCCCGAGACGGACCTGCGCGAAGTCCGGGTCGGTCGCCCGGCGCTCCCACACCCGCTTGCCCTCGGCCACGATCGACCAGAGCTGACCCGGGTCGGGGTGGATGAAGAGCTGGGCATCGCGCTGCTTGCGCGCGGTGCGCCGTACCTCTTTCCGCTTCTGCGTAAGGTACTTGAGGTAGTCCTGGCGCTCCTGAAGCATTTGCCCGGAAGGCCCCTGACGGGCCTTGACGATCTGTACGATCGCCATCGCCAGGGTGGAAACCACCATGACGCCGCCCATGATCTTCATGAACGGCTGGTTGCCCATAAAGAGGAACGCCGCCGACGAGGCCATGCCCATCATGGGCATGAAGCTCATCAGGATGTTCTCCTGTTCGCCCTCGCGTGGAAGCTCCGGAGGAGCCTCGAGTGTCACCTCCTCGGAGGGAACTACAGGTGGCAGCGCGCGGGGCGGGCGCTTGACGATGACAACGCTCACCGAGGCATCAGTCCTTCATGCATCTCGCAGTCTCGGACCGCCCCCGTTGGTTCGACGGTCCCCCGAGCCAAGTCCTTGGCCCGACGCAGGCGTTGATCCTACTGTTAAGCGTCAAGTCGCGGGGTGGGTGGGGCGGCCGCCCGGACGGACGGTACGCTGACGCACCGCGAGCGTGCCCAAGCCCTGTTCAAGCGGCTCTCTATATACGGCGCGCGACGCGACAAAACGCCCAACGGATAGGGGGAACCGCCAGGTGAGCACGACCACAGGCACCGGCTTTTGCCGGGTCACAGTCGCCGCGCCGGACGCACGGATCGATGTGGCTCTGCCGGAGGACGTCGCACTGGTCGACATTTATCCGGAGATCCTGCGGCTCTCCGGACAGTCCCAGGCGGAGGGCGCCCCGACCGGCTATCACCTCGTGCGCCGCGACGGCACCGTACTCGACGCCGGACAGTCGCTCGCGCAGCAGCAGATCCTCGACGGCGACCTGCTCCTGCTGAAGCCGTTCGCCGAATCGCTGCCCCTGCCGGTGTTCGACGACGTCTCCGACGCCGTCGCCTCCGCGGTCAAGCGCAACCGCAGCCGCTGGAGCGACGACCTCATGCACATCGTCGGCCTCACCGCCGGCGTGCTGCTGCTCGTCATGATGGCGTTCGCGCTGTGGTTCTCGAACCCCATCGACCGCGACATGCACCGCCTGCCCGGCATCATCGCCGGCGTGGTCGGCATCGTCCTGGTCGCCCTGGCCGGCGTCCGCGCCCGCGTCTACGACGACCACGGTTCCTCCATCGCCCTGGGCCTGGCCGCGCTGCCCCACCTGCTGCTCGCCGGTTCCGGCATCTTCGCCGTCGAGGAAGGCTCCGGCCCCGGCCGGCTGCACCTCCTCGTCGGCTGCGTGACCGTCCTGATCGCCTCCGTACTCCTGGTGGTGCTGCTGCCGCGCGGTGACGCGCCGTTCGTAGCCGCCGCGTTCCTCTCCGCCATCGGCACCCTCGCGGTCTTCGCGGCGATCCTCACCGACGCCGCCCCCCGCGAGGTCGCCGCGGTCACCGCCGTCGTCTCCATCGCCCTGGTCGCCTGGCTGCCCGGACTCTCCGCCCGCTTCGCCCGGCTGCCCATCGGCTACAAGTCGCCCGACCAGATCGCCAAGGGCTCCTACGACGGCGACCGGGCCGGCGAGAGCGAGTCCGTCGACTTCCTCAAGATCGGCAACCAGGCGCGCCGCGGCCACGAGCTGCTGCTCGGCCTCGTCGCCGGATGCGCCGCCCTCGTCGTCGGCTCCGCCGGTATCGTCCTGGGCTTCTCCGACAACGGCTGGGCCCAGCTCCTCGCCCTGGCCGCCGGCATCACGATCATGCTCCGCGCCCGCCTGTTCGACTACACCGCGCAGGTCGCCTGCCTGACCATCGCCGGCATTCTGACGATCGTCCTGCTCATCCTGGGTATCGCGCTGCATCCGCCGGCCGACATCTTCATCGAGCTGGGCCGCTTCAACGATTCCGGCCCGCTCAACATCCGCACCGTCTGGTTCTCCAGCAGCATCGCGGCCGGCGCCGCCCTGCTCGTCGGTGTGGGCCTGGTCGTGCCCCGCAAGGGCGTCACCCCCTTCTGGGGCCGCATCTTCGACGTCTTCGACGGCCTGGTCCTGCTGTCCCTGGTCCCGCTGTGCCTGGCGGTCCTGGACGTCTACAGCACCGTCCGCGGCCTCACCGCTAGCTGACCGCGAGAGCGCACCCGACGGCCCCCCGACCACCCGGTCGGGGGGCCGTTTCCTACTGGTACGCTGTGTGACGGCCCGATCGAGTCATCCAAGATTCCCTGTGAGGCAAACCAGGGGCGCTCAAGGGCCGAAACCACTGAGGAGTACCGCGTGTCGCTCGACGCCGCTACGAAGAAGCAGATCATGACCGAGTTCGCCACCAAGGAAGGTGACACCGGCTCCCCCGAGGTCCAGGTCGCGATGCTCACCCGTCGTATCTCGGACCTGACCGAGCACCTCAAGACCCACAAGCACGACCACCACTCCCGCCGTGGTCTGCTGCTGCTCGTCGGCCAGCGCCGTCGTCTGCTGCAGTACCTGGCGAAGAAGGACATCACGCGCTTCCGCGCGCTGGTCGAGCGCCTGGGCATCCGCCGCGGCGCGGCGGGCGCCAAGTAAGACGCCGTGAAGGGAGCGGTTCCCACCGGGGGCCGCTCCCTTTGCCGTACGCACCGGACACTTCCACCACCCCATGGTGGACGGAAGCTTTGTACCCTGGTGCCATATCGCAAAAGCGAACGCGGTAGGAGCGCCTCCTGGCCGCCGGTCCTCGGTAGTGGCCCCCGGACGATCCATGGACACATTCCATGCGTCATCACTCCGGGTGCTTCGATCGAAGACCGGCCCGCACCGGCGCTCCACCGAAGACGGTCCGCTGCCACACGGGCAGCGGACGCAGACGAGGAGATATTCCTGGTGGAGAACGAGACCCACTACGCCGAAGCCGTGATCGACAACGGCTCCTTCGGCACCCGCACCATCCGCTTCGAGACGGGCCGCCTGGCCAAGCAGGCCGCCGGCTCCGCCGTGGCGTACCTGGACGACGACACCATGGTGCTGTCGGCCACCACCGCTTCCAAGAACCCGAAGGATCAGCTCGACTTCTTCCCGCTGACCGTCGACGTCGAGGAGCGGATGTACGCGGCCGGGAAGATCCCCGGTTCCTTCTTCCGCCGTGAGGGCCGTCCCTCCGAGGACGCCATCCTCACCTGCCGGCTCATCGACCGGCCGCTGCGCCCCTCCTTCAAGAAGGGCCTGCGCAACGAGATCCAGATCGTCGAGACGATCATGGCGCTCAACCCCGACCACCTCTACGACGTGGTCGCCATCAACGCCGCCTCCTGCTCCACGCAGCTTGCCGGCCTGCCCTTCTCCGGCCCGATCGGCGGCACCCGTGTCGCGCTGATCAACGGCCAGTGGGTCGCCTTCCCGACCCACACCGAGCTGGAGAACGCCGTCTTCGACATGGTCGTGGCCGGCCGGGTCCTGCCCGACGGCGACGTCGCGATCATGATGGTCGAGGCCGAGGCCACCGAGAAGACGATCGAGCTCGTCAAGGGCGGCGCCGAGGCGCCGACCGAAGAGGTCGTCGCCGCCGGTCTCGAAGCCGCCAAGCCCTTCATCAAGGTGCTGTGCAAGGCCCAGTCGGACCTCGCGGCCAAGGCCGCCAAGCCCGTCGGCGAGTTCCCGGTCTTCCTCGACTACCAGGACGACGTCCTGGAGGCGCTGACCGCCGCCGTCAAGAGCGAGCTCACCCAGGCGCTGACCATCGCCGGCAAGCAGGACCGCGAGGCCGAGCTGGACCGCGTCAAGGCGCTGGCCGCCGAGAAGCTGCTGCCGCAGTTCGAGGGCCGCGAGCGGGAGATCTCCGCCGCCTACCGGTCGCTGACCAAGTCCCTGGTGCGCGAGCGCGTCATCAAGGACAAGGTCCGCATCGACGGCCGCGGCGTCACGGACATCCGTACGCTCGCCGCCGAGGTCGAGGCCATCCCGCGCGTGCACGGCTCGGCGCTGTTCGAGCGTGGCGAGACCCAGATCCTGGGCGTCACCACCCTCAACATGCTCCGCATGGAGCAGCAGCTCGACACCCTCTCCCCGGTGACGCGCAAGCGCTACATGCACAACTACAACTTCCCGCCGTACTCCGTCGGTGAGACCGGCCGCGTGGGCTCGCCCAAGCGCCGCGAGATCGGCCACGGCGCGCTCGCCGAGCGCGCCATCGTGCCGGTCCTGCCGACCCGCGAGGAGTTCCCCTACGCGATCCGCCAGGTCTCCGAGGCGCTGGGCTCCAACGGCTCGACGTCCATGGGCTCGGTCTGCGCCTCCACCATGTCGCTGCTGAACGCCGGTGTGCCCCTCAAGGCCCCGGTCGCCGGTATCGCCATGGGCCTGATCTCCCAGGAGATCGACGGCCAGACCCACTACGTCGCCCTCACCGACATCCTCGGTGCGGAGGACGCCTTCGGTGACATGGACTTCAAGGTCGCCGGCACCAAGCAGTTCGTCACCGCCCTGCAGCTCGACACCAAGCTCGACGGCATCCCCGCCTCGGTCCTGGCCGCCGCGCTCAAGCAGGCCCGCGACGCCCGCCTCCACATCCTCGATGTGATGAACGAGGCGATCGACGTCCCGGACGAGATGTCCCCCAACGCCCCGCGGATCATCACCGTCAAGATCCCCGTGGACAAGATCGGCGAGGTCATCGGCCCCAAGGGCAAGATGATCAACCAGATCCAGGAGGACACCGGCGCCGACATCACGATCGAGGACGACGGCACCATCTACATCGGTGCCGCTGTCGGCTCGCAGGCCGAGGCCGCGCGCGCCACGATCAACGGCATCGCCAACCCGACCATGCCGGAGGTCGGCGAGCGCTACCTGGGCACGGTCGTCAAGACGACCACCTTCGGCGCGTTCGTGTCCCTGCTCCCGGGCAAGGACGGCCTGCTGCACATCTCGCAGATCCGCAAGCTCGCCGGCGGCAAGCGCGTCGAGAACGTCGAGGACGTGCTCGCCGTGGGCGCCAAGGTGCAGGTCGAGATCGCCGAGATCGACCAGCGCGGCAAGCTCTCCCTGATCCCCGTGATCGAGGGCGAGGACGCCGAAGGCGCCGACCAGAAGGACGACGCCGCCAAGTGACGTCCCCAGCGCACGCGACGACGGCCCGCACCTCTTCGGAGGGGCGGGCCGTCGCCCGTACCCAAACGCTTCTCAAGGGCACCGCCGGCGCCGGCACGGTCCGCCGGACCACCCTCCCCGGCGGCCTGCGCATCGTCACCGAAACGCTGCCCTCGGTCCGCTCGGTCACCTTCGGGATCTGGGCGCACGTCGGCTCCCGCGACGAGACGCCCTCCCTCAACGGCGCGACCCACTACCTGGAGCACCTGCTCTTCAAGGGCACCGAGCGGCGCAGCGCGCTGGACATCTCCGCGGCGATCGACGAGGTCGGCGGCGAGATGAACGCCTTCACCGCGAAGGAGTACACCTGCTACTACGCGCGGGTGCTCGACGCCGACCTGCCGCTCGCCATCGACGTGGTGTGCGACATGCTCACCGGCTCGCTGATCGAGGCCGAGGACGTCGACGCCGAGCGCGGCGTCATCCTCGAAGAGATCGCGATGACGGAGGACGACCCGGGCGACTGCGTGCACGACGTGTTCGCGCACACCATGCTCGGCGACACCCCCCTCGGCCGCCCCGTCCTGGGCACCGTCGACACCGTCAACGCCCTCACCCCCGAGCGCATCCGCCGCTTCTACAAGAAGCACTACGACCCGACCCACCTCGTCGTGACGGCCGCGGGCAACGTCGACCACGCCAAGGTCGTCCGCCTCGTACGCCGCGCCTTCGAGCGGGCCGGCGCCCTGGACGGCCCGGACGCCGCCCCGACCGCCCCGCGCACCGGCTCGCGCGGCGTGCGCGCCGGCGGCCGCGTCGAACTGCTCAACCGCAAGACCGAGCAGGCCCACGTCATCCTCGGCATGCCCGGCATCGCCCGTACGGACGACCGGCGCTGGGCGATGGGCGTCCTGAACACCGCCCTGGGCGGCGGCATGAGCTCCCGCCTCTTCCAGGAGGTCCGCGAGAAGCGCGGCCTGGCCTACAGCGTGTACTCCTACACCTCCGGCTTCGCCGACTGCGGCCTGTTCGGCGTCTACGCGGGCTGCCGCCCGAACCAGGTGCACGACGTGCTCAAGATCTGCCGCGACGAACTCGACAAGGTGGCGTCCGACGGCCTCACCGACGACGAGATCCGCCGCGCCATCGGCCAACTGCGCGGCTCCACCGTCCTCGGCCTGGAGGACACCGGCGCGCTGATGCACCGCCTGGGCAAGAGCGAGCTGTGCTTCGGTGACCAGATGTCGGTCGACGAGATGCTGGCGCGGATCGCCGCGGTCACCCCCGACCAGGTACGCGAGGTCGCCGGCGACATCCTGGGCGCCCGCCCCTCGCTGTCCGTCATCGGCCCTCTGAAGGACCGGCAGGCGGACCGCCTGGAAGCCGCCGTCTCCTAGAAGCCGCCGTCTCCTAGACGGGTCCGGCGCCGACCCGCCGGACCCGCCCCGAACCGACGAAGAGAGAGCTGGAAACGATGAGCAAGCTGCGCGTGGCCGTACTGGGCGCCAAGGGCCGCATCGGCTCCGAGGCCGCACGAGCCGTCGAAGCCGCCGAGGACATGGAGCTGGTCGCCGCCCTCGGACGCGGCGACAAGCTGGAGACGCTGGTCGACGCCGGCGCCCAGGTCGTGGTCGAGCTGACCAACCCCGGCGCCGTCATGGGCAACCTCGACTTCTGCGTGCGCCACGGCATCCACGCTGTGGTCGGCACGACCGGCTGGACCGACGAGCGCCTCGCGCAGTTGCGCACCTCGCTCGCCGCCTCCCCGGAGGCGGGCGTGCTCATCGCCCCCAACTTCTCCATCGGCGCGGTCCTGACCATGCAGTTCGCGCAGCAGGCCGCCCGCTTCTTCGAGTCCGTCGAGGTCATCGAGCTGCACCACCCGAACAAGGCGGACGCCCCGTCGGGCACCGCCGCCCGTACCGCCCAGTTGATCGCCAAGGCCCGCGAGGAGGCCGGCAGCGCCCCTCAGCCGGACGCCACCAGCACCGCCCTGGACGGCGCCCGGGGCGCGGACGTCGACGGCGTCCCGGTCCACTCCGTCCGCCTGCGCGGTCTGCTGGCCCACCAGGAGGTCCTCTTCGGCGGGGTGGGGGAGACCCTCACCCTCCGCCACGACTCCCTCCACCACAGCAGCTTCATGCCGGGCATCCTGCTCGGCGTGCGCCGCGTGGTGACCACACCGGGCCTGACCGTGGGCCTGGAAAACTTCCTCGACCTGGGCTGACGGGCGGATCCACGGTGCGTGCCAAGCTCACCTACGCCGTCCTCGCGGCGGTCCTGGTCGTCTACTTCCTCCTCGTCGGCAGCCGCGGGATCCTGCTCATCAAGCAGGGCACCGCGCTGACCATCACCTTCGGCGCGGCCGTCCTGGTCCTGCCGTTCATCGGCCTGTGGTTCCTGTGGCACACCACCCAGTTCGCCCGCAAGGCCGGCATCCTGGCGCGCGAGCTGGAGGCCGAGGGCGGCCTCCCCGTCGACGAACTGCGGCGCACCCCCGGCGGCCGCATCGACCGCGACTCCGCCGACGAGGTCTTCGCCAAGCGGCGGGCCGAGACGGAGGACGCGCCCGGTGACTGGCGTACGTGGTTCCGGCTCGCCGTCGCCTACCACGACGCCCGCGACACCCCCCGCGCCCGCAAGGCCATGCAGCGGGCCATCGCCCTGCACGACAACGGGCCCGTACGGACCTGAATCCGCACGGGCCCCGGGCTCTCAGGTGTTACGCGCCTGACGGGCGGTACTCCGCCGCCCACGCCTCCAGCACATCCGCGGCCCGCTCGAACGCCTTCGGCCGCCCGAGGAAGTCGCTGTTGTGGTCGGTGAACTGCACCCGCAGCGGCTCACGCCCCGTCCGGTCGACGACCAGGGCCTGGCCCTGCACCGTCCGCGGCAGGCCCAGCCAGCGCACCGGCCGCTGGACCGTACGCACCGACGCGACGGCGCTCCACGGCTCCGTCGTCGTCCGCAGCAGCCCCACCTGCCGCAGGCCGCGCGCGCTCACCCACACCCCCACCCGCAGCAGACGCACGGCGAGGATGACCACGACCGCCCCGAGCGCCGCACAGGCCACCGCCCCGGGCACCGAACCGGCCAGCGCGATGATCATCGCGGAGAGCAGGACGAACGAGGCGAGCAGCAAAAACACCGCCGCCGCCCCCACTCGCCACGGTCCGGGGCGGTAGGGACGGCGCCAGTGATCGGGCTCGTCATGCGGCGTCGGAGGTGAGTCCGCCGCCCGGTTGTCGAAAGAGAGGTCGCGGTCGGCCGTCAGAAAGGGCAGGGGCACGGCTGATCCTCACTCAGGGCTGCTCAGCACTCACGATCGTGCTGACGGAAGCTGTGACCGGTGAGGTTAGCGGGCCGGGCCGAGCGGAACCACTCGGCGGCACGTCCCGTCGGATCCGCTCAGCGATGGGCGGCCTCGGAGTGATGCACCCGGTCCGCACCGGAGCTGTCCTGCTCCAGCGCGGGGGTCGCGAACAGCAGGGCGCCGGCCAGGCCACCCACCACTGTCAGGGTGATCAGGAACTGTCCGACGAGCTGCGCACGAGAGGCGCGCTCGCGGGGAGGGGGAGTGACATTGCTGCGGAACCGGTCTGCCTCTGCGACAAAGGCGAACGGGACGGGCTCTCGCCGGCGGAACATGAGCGGGCTCTCCTAGGAACCTCGAAGTGGGCACTGTCACAGGGTTAGACGAATGCGGCGTCCGTTTGGTGCCCGTTTCCCGTGACTGTTGTGAAAAATATCAACCGCGTGGCGGCCTCGCGCGGGCGGGGTCACGTTTCCGGCCTAACGGTGCATCAGGCCGCATTCCCCCCACTGTCGGTGGCGGGCCGTAGGCTGGGCGCCGCACGAGGATCGATTGGAAGGAACCGCCGGTGTCCCAGACCCCCGCCCAGAGCACTGAGAGCCCTGACAGTGCGTCCGCCAGCTTCCGGAGCGAGGTGACCGTCGAGCTGGTCAAGCACAGCGCGGCCGACAGCGACGTGCTGTGGGCGGCCCGTGTCTCCACGGCCGGCGAGCAGTCCCTGGAGGAGCTGACGAAGGACCCGGAGCGCTCCAAGGGCCTGATCAACTACCTCATGCGGGACCGGCACGGCAGCCCCTTCGAGCACAACTCCATGACCTTCTTCATCAGCGCGCCGATCTTCGTCTTCCGCGAGTTCATGCGGCACCGCGTCGGCTGGTCCTACAACGAGGAATCCGGCCGCTACCGTCAGCTCGAGCCGGTCTTCTACGTCCCCGGCGAGTCCCGCAAGCTCGTCCAGCAGGGCCGCCCGGGCAAGTACGAATTCGTCGACGGCACCCAGGCCCAGCACGACCTGACCACCCGCGTCATGGAAGACACCTACCGCCGGGCGTACGACGCCTACCAGGAGATGCTGGCCGCCGGCGTCGCCCGCGAGGTCGCCCGCGCGGTCCTCCCCGTCGGCCTGTTCTCCTCCATGTACGCCACCTGCAACGCCCGGTCCCTGATGCACTTCCTCGGCCTGCGCACGCAGCACGAGCTGGCGACCGTCCCGTCCTTCCCCCAGCGGGAGATCGAAATGGTCGGCGAGCAGATGGAGGCCCACTGGGCCGGGCTCATGCCGCTCACGTACGGCGCATTCAACGCCAACGGCCGCATCGCGCCGTAAAGGCCCAGGCGGCGGGCCGGATGGCGGGGCCCCGAGCATAGACGTGCGATCTGTCCGGATTGCAGCATTTTGCGAAGTTCATCTACGCTGAAGAAACGGACCCGGCACTGCTTGAACCCCCGAGCAGGCAGTGCCGGAGTCCACATCCCCACTCCCCGGACGCGCACCCGGCGGTGAGCTACGAGTAGCGTGGGACCCATGGCTCCGACTTCCACACCGCAGACCCCCTTCGGGCGGGTACTGACCGCCATGGTCACGCCGTTCACGGCGGATGGCGCCCTCGACCTCGACGGCGCGCAGCGGCTCGCCGCCCACCTGGTGGACGCCGGCAACGACGGCATCGTCGTCAACGGCACCACCGGAGAATCCCCGACCACGAGCGACGCGGAGAAAGCCCAGCTCGTCCGCGCCGTGGTCGATGCGGTCGGAGACCGCGCCTTTGTCGTCGCCGGAGCCGGCACCAACGACACCCACCACAGCCTGGAGCTCGCCCGCGCCGCGCGCGACGCCGGCGCCCACGGCCTGCTCGCCGTCACGCCGTACTACAGCAAGCCGCCGCAGGAGGGCCTCTTCCGGCACTTCACGGCCATCGCGGACGCCACCGAGCTGCCCGTCATGCTCTACGACATCCCCGGCCGCAGCGGCGTCCCGATCAACACCGAGACCATGGTCCGGCTCGCCGAGCACCCGCGGATCGTCGCCAACAAGGACGCCAAGGGCGACCTCGGACGCGCGAGCTGGGCCATCGCCCGCTCGGACCTCGCCTGGTACAGCGGCGACGACATGCTCAACCTCCCGCTGCTGTCCGTCGGCGCCGTCGGCTTCGTCTCGGTCGTCAGCCACGTCGTCACCCCCGAGCTGCGCGCCCTCCTGGACGCCCACCTCACCGGCGACGTCACCAAGGCCACCGAGATCCACCAGAAGCTGCTGCCCGTCTTCACCGGCATGTTCCGCACCCAGGGCGTGATCACCACGAAGGCCGCGCTGAGCCTGCTGGGCCTGCCCGCCGGCCCGCTGCGCCTGCCCCTGGTGGAGCTCGCCCCGGAAGAGACCGAACAGCTCACGCGAGATCTCGCCGCCGGCGGGGTACAGCTCTGAACACAGACTTCACAACTGAATACGGACCAACAACCGCCACATAGCAAGTGCACGAATGTCATGCGCGCCACGTGCCTCGACGGCAGCGTGGCGCGCGTGGTGAGGAGAGTCTTTTGAGTCATCCGCATCCCGAGCTCGGCGCCCCGCCGAAGCTTCCCAAGGGCGGCCTGCGGGTCACCCCCCTCGGCGGCCTGGGTGAGATCGGCCGCAACATGACGGTCTTCGAATACGGCGGCCGGTTGCTGATCGTCGACTGCGGAGTGCTCTTCCCCGAGGAGGAGCAGCCCGGAATCGACCTGATCCTGCCGGACTTCACGTCCATCCGGGATCGCCTCGACGACATCGACGGCATCGTGCTCACGCACGGCCACGAGGACCACATCGGCGGCATCCCCTTCCTCCTGCGCGAGAAGCCGGACATCCCGCTCATCGGCTCCAAGCTGACCCTCGCGCTCATCGAGGCCAAGCTCCAGGAGCACCGCATCCGCCCCTACACCCTCGAGGTGAAGGAAGGGCACACCGAGCGGATCGGACCGTTCGACTGCCAGTTCGTGGCGGTCAACCACTCCATCCCGGACGCCCTCGCGGTGGCCATCCGCACCCCCGCGGGCATGGTCGTCCACACCGGCGACTTCAAGATGGACCAGTTGCCGCTGGACCGCCGCCTGACCGACCTCCCCGCGTTCGCCAAGCTCGGCGAGGAAGGCATCGACCTCCTCCTCTCCGACTCCACGAACGCCGAAGTCCCCGGCTTCGTGCCGCCCGAGCGGGACATCTCCAACGTCCTGCGCACGGTCTTCGCGAACGCCCAGAAGCGCATCATCGTGGCCAGCTTCGCCAGCCACGTGCACCGCATCCAGCAGATCCTGGACGCCGCACACGAATACGGCCGCCGGGTCGCCTTCGTCGGCCGCTCCATGGTCCGCAACATGGGCATCGCCCGCGAGCTGGGCTATCTCAAGGTGCCGGCCGGCCTGGTCGTCGACGTCAAGACGCTCGACGATCTGCCCGACGACGAGGTCGTGCTGGTCTGCACGGGCTCGCAGGGCGAGCCGATGGCCGCGCTGTCCCGGATGGCCAACCGCGACCACCAGATCCGGATCGTCCCGGGCGACACGGTGATCCTGGCCTCGTCCCTCATCCCGGGCAACGAGAACGCGGTCTACCGCGTGATCAACGGCCTGACCCGCTGGGGCGCGGACGTCGTCCACAAGGGCAACGCCAAGGTCCACGTCTCGGGCCACGCCTCGGCCGGCGAGCTGCTGTACTTCTACAACATCTGCAAGCCCAGGAACCTCATGCCGGTCCACGGCGAATGGCGCCACCTGCGCGCCAACGCCGAGCTGGGCGCCCTGACCGGCGTCCCGAAGGACCGGATCGTGATCGCCGAGGACGGCGTCGTGGTCGACCTCGTCAACGGCGTCGCGAAGATCGTCGGCAAGGTCCAGGCGGGTTACGTCTACGTCGACGGCCTCTCGGTCGGCGATGTCACGGAGACCCACCTCAAGGACCGCCGCATCCTGGGCGATGAGGGCATCATCTCCGTCTTCCTGGTGGTGGACAGCACCACCGGCAAGATCGTCGGTGGCCCGCAGATGCACGCCCGCGGTTCGGGCATCGACGACGCGGCGTTCGCCGCCGTGGTCCCCAAGATCGACGAGGCGCTGTCCAAGTCGGCACAGGACGGCATCACGGAGCCCCACCAGCTCCAGCAGCTCGTTCGCCGCACGGTCGGCAAGTGGGTGTCGGACAACTACCGCCGCCGCCCGATGATCCTTCCCGTGGTCGTAGAGGTCTGACCTACGGGGTCGTACGAACCTACGCACGCGGAGCGGGGCGCCTGGATTTGCATCCAGGCGCCCCGCTCCAGTACGTTTACGTCTCCGCCTGAACGGGAAGCACCGCACGCCTGCGCGTATGGAGCCCTTCCCGAAGGGGGCGGAATTCCGACCCAGAGGAATCTGATAAAGTCGGATCAGCCGAAAGGCAAACCCCCTCCGACGGGAAATCGGAACCGAATTCGAACCGGAAACGGAACGAGCCGGATCTGATAGAGTCGGAATCGCGAAGGAGCCGAAAGGCGGAAACGCACCGGCGAAAATCAGGACCGCGAGGATCTGATAGAGTCGGAAACGCAAGACCGAAGGGAAGCGCCCGGAGAGCCTG
>NZ_JBVIHH010000028.1:20481-59371 GCF_055570395.1 Streptomyces sp. NPDC031210 | reverse complement strand
CCCCCCCCCCCCCCCCCCCCCCCCCCCCCCCCCCCCCCCCCCCCCCCCCCCCCCCCCCCCCCCCCCCCCCCCCCCCCCCCCCCCCCCCCCGCCCCGTATCCGTGGTCCGGGGTCCCCCTTTTGCAGTCCTCCAGCGCGCTGAGACGAGTGATTCTTCATATTTTTGGGTCATGAGCCACAGACCTCGAACCCGGACGGTGCTGAGCTGCGGCCTCCTGCTCGTGCCCCTTGCGGTGAGCGCGACCGCCTGCGGGGGCTCGACGTCGGAGACGCTCTCCGCCAAGCCCTACGACGCGGCCGACGAGATCTCGGCCAACATCCCGGACGGCAAGCGGAAGGCGGATCCAGACAAGCCGCTTGAGGTCTCTGTCAAGGGAGACGCCCAAGGCTCTGTGCGGATCACGGACGTGACGGCCACCGACGCCTCCGGCCGCTACATCCGCGGCGAACTGAGCGCGGACGGCAGGCGCTGGCACACCACCGTGCCACTGGCCGCCGGCACCCGCTACACGGTGCGGGTGAGTACCGAAGACGAGGACGGCGCGCCCGGCCGCAAGACCCTCACCGTCGACACCACGGACGCCGACGACCGGCTCTCGGTCACGTTCGGCCCGGACAGCGGCCAGTACGGCGTCGGGCAGCCGCTCACCGCCGAGCTGAGCAAGCCGGTCGCCGACCCCAAGGCGCGGGCCGTCGTCGAAAGCGCCCTGAAGGTCGACTCCTCGCCGCGCGTGGAGGGCTCCTGGCACTGGGTGGACGGCAAGTCCCTGCACTTCCGGCCCAAGGAGTTCTGGCCCGCCCACGCCACCATCGAGGCGCACAGCAACCTGGACGGCCTGAAGATCGCCAAGGGCCTCTACGGCGGCCCCGCCAAGCCGGTCAGGCTCACCACCGGCGACCGGATCGAGGCCGTCACCGACGCGTCGTCGCACCAGATGACGGTGCTGCGCAACGGCCAAACGATCAACACGCTGCCGGTCACCACCGGCAAACCCGGCTTCTCCACCCGCAACGGCGTCAAGGTCGTGCTCGGCAAGGAGAGCTTCGTACGGATGCGCAGTTCCACCGTCGGCATCTCCGCGGGGAGTTCGGAGTCCTACGACCTTCCGGTGTACTGGGCCACGCGGGTCACCTGGAGCGGCGAGTACGTGCACGCCGCCCCCTGGTCCGTCGGCTCCCAGGGCGCGGCGAACGTCAGCCACGGCTGCACCGGTATGTCCACCGACAACGCCCAGTGGTTCTTCAACACCGTGCGGGTCGGCGACGTGGTCAAGGTGATCAACAGCGGCGGCGAGACCATGACACCGTTCGACAACGGCTTCGGCGACTGGAACATGCCCTGGAAGGAATGGCGCGACGGCAGCGCCCTGAGGAACAAGGCCGCCGGCACCACGGGCGCGGCCGAGCGGGAGCAGAACCCCGCCGATGACGCCCGGCTGCGCCCGCGGCTCTGAGGGCCCCTCAGGGGGCCGCGCAGACCTGCGTGAGGTGCTTGCGGCGCAGCAGGGAGGCCAGGGCGTCGGCGAACGCCACCGGGTCCACCGGATGCGGCACGGCGGCGTCGGCGCGGCTCCAGGTGGCCAGCCAGGCGTCCTGCGGGCGGCCGATGAGCAGCAGCACCGGCGGGCACTGGAAGATCTCGTCCTTGATCTGGCGGCAGACGCCCATCCCGCCCGCCGGCGCCGTCTCGCCGTCCAGCACGCAGACGTCGATGCCGCCCTGCTCCAGCGCCTCGATGACGGCGGGCTGGGTCGCGCACTCCAGGATCTCGATCGGCGGGACGTCGGGGGCGGGCCGCCGGCCGGCCGCCAGCCGCACCTGCTCCCGGGTGTTGGCGTTGTCGCTGTAGACCAGCACCGTGGCAGTCGCCTGCATCGTTCCTCCACGCTTCGTCGCGGCACGGGATGGGGGAGCGGGACCGTTGCATGGGGCGTCCCCACCGTAGGTAGGGGACGGATGCTACTCCCGCAGCGGGCCCCGGCAGGAGAGGTCGGACGGATCCGCGATCTCCCCGACGGGCCGTCAGCGCCCGCCGCGCCCGGGCCGGCGAGGCGTCGCGCCCGCCGGGTATCCCCCCTTCGGGCGACTGCCGCAACGGTCGGCACGAGCAGGGCATACGTCCTGGACACACCGAACGGCACCCCCCGGAGTGAGGGCGGGATAAGCGACCGACATAATGTCGGTCGTGGCGACAGCAACGACAGTAGAAACCGGGCACGCGCACCCGTCGGTCAATCGGCCGAACCTCACCAGCGTCGGAACCATCATCTGGCTGAGTTCCGAGCTGATGTTCTTCGCGGCCCTCTTCGCGATGTACTTCACCCTCCGATCGGTGACCGGAGCCGAGTATTGGAAGGAATCCGCCGATGCGCTGAATCTTCCGTTCTCCGCGACGAACACCACGATCCTGGTGCTCAGCTCGCTGACGTGTCAGCTCGGCGTTTTCGCCGCCGAGCGCGGCGATGTCAAGAAGCTGCGCGCCTGGTTCGTGATCACCTTCGTCATGGGTGCGATCTTCATCGGCGGTCAGGTCTACGAATACACCGCACTGGTCAAGGAAGAGGGCCTCTCGCTCTCCTCCGGCCCGTACGGCTCGGTGTTCTACCTGACCACCGGCTTCCACGGACTGCACGTGACGGGCGGTCTGATCGCCTTCCTGCTGGTCCTGGGCAGGACGTACGCGGCCAAGAGGTTCACCCACACGCAGGCCACCGCGGCCATCGTCGTGTCCTACTACTGGCACTTCGTCGATGTGGTCTGGATCGGCCTCTTCGCCACGATCTACCTGATCCGGTAGCCGGTCCGACCGGACCCGCATTTCCGACAGACATAGCCAAAGCATCGACGCAGAAGATCCTGACACCGGGGTAATCCGTGAAAAAGCTCTCCGCACGACGGCGCCATCCGCTGGCGGCGCTCGTCGTCCTACTCTTCGCGCTGGCGGTCACTGGGGGGCTGTACGCCGCGTTCGCGCCGGCGGACAAGGCTCAGGCCGATGACACCGCCCAGTCTCTTGCCATCAAGGAGGGCAAGAAGCTCTACGCCGTGGGCTGCGCAAGCTGCCACGGCACCGGCGGTCAGGGCACGACCGACGGCCCGAGCCTGGTGGGCGTCGGTGCCGCAGCCGTCGACTTCCAGGTCGGCACCGGCCGCATGCCGGCCCAGCAGCCCGGCGCCCAGGTGCCGCGGAAGCGGAACATCTACAACAACGCGCAGACCGAGCAGCTCGCGGCGTACGTCGCGTCGCTCGGCGCCGGCCCGACCGTGCCGGACGCGAAGCAGTACAGCCCCGACAACGCCGACATCGGCAAAGGCGGCGAGCTGTTCCGCACCAACTGCGCGCAGTGCCACAACTTCACCGGTAAGGGCGGCGCCCTCACCAACGGCAAGTACGCACCGACGCTTGAGGGCGTGAACCCCAAGCACATCTACGAGGCCATGGAAACCGGCCCGCAGAACATGCCCTCCTTCGGTGACGGCTCGCTGTCGAAGGACAACAAGAAGGACATCATCGCGTACCTCGGCGCCGTCAACGGCGATGACTCCGAGAGCCCCGGCGGTCTGGACCTCGGCGGTCTCGGCCCGGTCAGTGAGGGCCTCTTCGGTTACATCTTCGGCCTGGGCGCGCTGATCGCGGTCGCCATCTGGGTCGCTGCCCGGACTACGAAGGCCAAGAAGTCATGAGTGAGACTGGACGACACGAAGACGTGCGGGAAGAGACCCTTCCCAGTGAGCGGGAGACGGCTCACGAAGGCGTGGTGGCGACGGCCGAGAACCCGTTCGCCGATCCGGGGCTGCCGCCCCACGAGCACCGCGTCCAGGACATCGACGAGAAGGCCGCGCGGCGCTCCGAGCGCACCGTCGCCTTCCTCTTCCTGGTGTCGATGCTCGCCACGGTGGGCTTCATCGCCTCGTACGTGATCTTCCCGATCGACAAGATCGTCTACATCTGGCCGATCGGTCACCTCAGCGCGCTGAACTTCGCGCTCGGTCTGACCCTCGGTGTGGCGCTCTTCTGCATCGGCGCCGGCGCCGTCCACTGGGCCCGCACGCTGATGTCCGACGAGGAGGTCGCCGACGACCGGCACCCGGTCGAGGCCAGCCCCGAGGTACGGGCCAAGGTCCTGGCGGACTTCGCCACGGGCGCCAAGGAGTCCGCCCTCGGGCGCCGCAAGCTGATTCGCAACACGATGTTCGGCGCGCTGGCACTGGTGCCGCTCTCCGGCGTCGTCCTGCTGCGTGACCTCGGGCCGCTGCCCGAGAACAAGCTGCGCGGCACCGGCTGGAAGAAGGGCATCCGCCTGGTCAACCAGTCGACGAACCTCCCGCTGCGTCCCGAGGACATCGCGGTCGGCTCCCTGACGTTCGCCAAGCCCGAGGGCCTGGAGGAGCACGACGAGGAGTTCAACCAGAAGATCGCCAAGGACGCCCTGATGCTCGTCCGCATCCAGCCGGAGAACATCAAGGACAAGCAGGAACTGGCCTGGTCGCACGAGGGCATCGTGGCGTACTCGAAGATCTGCACCCACGTGGGTTGCCCGATCAGCCTGTACGAGCAGCAGACGCACCACGTGCTCTGCCCGTGCCACCAGTCGACCTTCGACCTTTCCGACGGCGCTCGGGTGATCTTCGGCCCCGCCGGACACGCCCTGCCGCAGTTGCACATCACGGTGAAGGACGGCTACCTCGAAGCCGCCAGCGACTTCGCGGAGCCCGTCGGCCCGAGCTTCTGGGAGCGCGGATGAGTAACGAGACGAGCGCGACCCCCCCGCGCCGCGGCAAAGCGCCCGCGGGCGAGCGGATCGCCGACTGGGCCGACGGCCGGCTGGGCATCTACAGCCTCGCCAAGGCCAACATGCGCAAGATCTTCCCGGACCACTGGTCCTTCATGCTGGGTGAGGTCGCGCTTTACAGCTTCATCATCATCATCCTGACCGGTGTCTACCTGACGCTGTTCTTCCACCCGAGCATGGCCGAGGTGACCTATCACGGTTCCTACGTGCCCATGCACGGGATCCGGATGACGCAGGCCTTCGAGTCGACGCTGAACATCAGCTTCGACGTCCGCGGTGGTCTGCTCATCCGCCAGATGCACCACTGGGCCGCGCTGGTCTTCCTGGCCGCGATGATGGTCCACATGATGCGGGTGTTCTTCACCGGCGCCTTCCGCAAGCCGCGCGAGGTCAACTGGCTGTTCGGCTTCCTGCTGTTCGTGCTGGGCATGTTCACCGGCTTCACCGGCTACTCGCTCCCCGACGACCTGCTCTCCGGCACCGGCGTGCGGTTCATCGAGGGCGTCATCCTGGCGATGCCGCTGGTGGGTTCCTACCTCCAGATGTTCATCTTCGGCGGGGAGTTCCCGGGGCACGACATCATCCCGAGGTTCTTCACGGTGCACGTGCTGCTGCTGCCGGGCATCATGCTCGGCCTGCTGGTGGCGCACCTGATCCTGGTCTTCTACCACAAGCACACGCAGTTCCCGGGTGCCGGCAAGACCAACAACAACGTCGTGGGCATGCCGCTGCTGCCGGTCTACATGGCCAAGGCGGGAGGCTTCTTCTTCCTGGTCTTCGGCGTCATCTCGGTGATCGCCGCGATCGCCAGCATCAACCCGGTCTGGGCGATGGGCCCCTACCGGCCCGACCAGGTCTCCACCGGCGCCCAGCCCGACTGGTACATGGGCTTCGCCGAGGGTCTGGTGCGTGTGATGCCGGGCTGGGAGTGGAACTTCTGGGGCCACACCGTCAACTTCGGTGTGCTGATCCCGATCGTCGTCTTCCCGCTGGTGCTGGTCGCGATCGCGGTCTACCCGTTCGTGGAGTCCTGGGTCAGCGGCGACAAGCGCGAGCACCACATCCTGGACCGCCCGCGCAACGTCCCCACCCGCACCGCCTTCGGTGTCGCCTGGCTCGTCGCGTACTTCGTGATGCTGATCGGTGGTGGCAACGACCTCTGGGCCACGCACTTCCACCTGTCGCTGAACTCGCTCACGTGGTTCGTCCGGATCGGCTTCTTCGTCCTGCCGGTGCTCGCGTTCATCGCGACCAAGCGGATCTGCATGGGCCTCCAGCGGCGCGACAAGGACAAGGTGCTGCACGGACGCGAGTCCGGCATCATCAAGCGCCTGCCGCACGGTGAGTTCATCGAGGTCCACGAGCCGCTCGACCAGGAGCAACTGCACACGCTCACGCAGCACGAGCAGCCCGTGCCTCTGGAGCTCGGCCCGACGGTCGACGAGAACGGCGTCGAGCGCAAGGTGAAGCGCACCGAGAAGCTGCGCGCCAAGCTCTCGCAGTCGTTCTACGGCGAGGACAACGTCATTCCGAAGCCCACGGCCGAGGAATACCGGGAGATCACCAGCGGCCACGGCCACCACTGATCCCTCACGGTGCCGTCCCCGGACGGCACCGAGCACGCCACCCAGAGGGCCCCGTCCGGACGTCGGACGGGGCCTTCCGGCATTTCCGGGCCTGGATAGGGTGACGGCATAAGCAGGTGACGAACCAGGAGAGTGGACCATGAACGTTGTGACCCCGGTCGGCGGCGACAGCGTGGCGGCCCACACCTGGCCGGACACGCTGAACGCCCTGCTCGACGGCCGGGACCTCACCGCCGACGACACGGCCTGGGCGATGGACCGGATCATGCGGGGCGAGGCCACCGACGCGCAGGTCGCCGGGTTCGCGGTCGCGCTGCGGGCCAAGGGCGAGACCGTCGCGGAGATCTCCGGGTTGGTACGGGCGATGTACGCGCACGCCCGGCTGATCGACGTGCCCGGCCCCAGCGTGGACATCGTCGGCACCGGCGGCGACGGCGCCAAGACCGTCAACATCTCCACGATGTCCGCGATCGTGGTGGCCGGCACCGGCGCGAAGGTCGTCAAGCACGGCAACCGCGCGGCGTCCTCGGCCAGCGGCGCCTCCGACGTGCTGGAGAAGCTCGGCGTCAACCTCGACCTGTCGCCGGCCCGGGTCGCCGCCGTCGCCCAGGAAGCGGGCATCACCTTCTGCTTCGCGGTGAAGTTCCACCCCGCGCTGCGGCATGTCGCGCCCGCCCGCCGCGAGCTGGGCATCCGCACCACCTTCAACGTGCTGGGCCCGCTGACCAACCCCGCCCGGGTCCGCGCGCAGGCGACCGGTGTCGCGGACGCGCGGATGGCGCCGATCCTGGCGGGCGTGCTCGCCGAGCGCGGCTCGTCGGCGCTGGTCTTCCGCGGTGACGACGGGCTGGACGAGCTGACGACGACCGCGACCTCGCGGGTGTGGATCGTGCGGGACGGCGCGGTGCGCGAGGAGGCGTTCGACCCGCGCGACGCCGGCATCCCGCTGGTGCCCGTGGAGGCGCTGCGCGGCGCGGACGCGTCGTACAACGCGGACGTGGCGCGCCGGCTGCTGGACGGCGAGACCGGACCGGTGCGCGACGCGGTGCTGCTGAACTCCGCGGCGGCCCTGGTGGCGCTCGCGCCGTCGGACGCGCCGCTGGCCGAGCAGATCCGGGCGGGGATCGCCACCGCCGCCCGGTCGATCGACTCCGGGGCGGCCAAGCGGACGCTGGAGCGCTGGGTGGCCGCCAGCAACGCCTGAACGGCCCCCTCGTGGGGGTGAGGACGCGAGGTCGGTTCCGTCATACGGACCCGGCCTTGCGTCCGTTCCCGTGTATGGCATGATGCTGGACAGGTCACGAGTGACAGCGATGCAGGCCCCGGCCCGCTGTCCGGCAACCCTCCTTCCGTGGCGGGGTGCCCCGGGTGATGACCAGGCCGCAGGCAGCGAGGTCTGCGGCAAGCGCGGATCCCTCGCCAGGGATCCTGGTCCTCCGAGGGAGCTCCTTTCCGTGATTCAGCGAATGCGATAGGGCCCGACGGCCCCTTTTCCGCACCCTTTTCCTTTCCGCTGCGCCGCCGTGCCGGCTAGTGTCCGCGCGCCCTTTCGCAGCGAATTCGCTTTTCTCTTACGGGAGTTCGCCATGCCTGTTTCCGCCGTCGCCGCCGACCGTTCGCTGTGTGCCCCGCTGCCGGTTCTGGGCCGTGATGTCCTCGTCCCGCTCGTGACCGGTGGCGAGGTGGACTACGCCGCGCTGGACTACGCCGCCAGCGCGCCCGCGCTCCAGCGGGTCTGGGACGACGTGGCCGCCTACGCGCCGTACTACGGAAGCGTGCACCGCGGCGCCGGCTACCTCTCGCAGCTCTCCACCGACCTGTTCGAGAACAGCCGCGCCACCATCGCCGCCTTCCTGGGCTGCCGCGCGGACGACCAGGTCGTCTTCACCCGCTCCACGACCGACTCGCTGAACCTCCTGGCGTCCGTACTCCCGCACGGCACCCGGGTGTTCGTCTTCGAGACCGAGCACCACGCCTCGCTGCTGCCCTGGGAGCGGCGACCGGACACGGCGGTGACGTACCTCAACGCGCCGCGCACCCCCCGGCAGGCGGTGGACACGCTGGAGCGGGCGCTGGCCGAGCGGGAGCTTCCCGGCCCGGCGCTGGTGTGTGTGACCGGCGCGTCGAACGTGACCGGTGAGCTGTGGCCGGTCAAGGAGCTGGCGGCCGCGGCGCACGCGCACGGCGCACGGATCGTGCTGGACGCGGCGCAGCTCGCACCGCACCACCCCGTCGACCTCGCCGCACTGGACGTGGACTGGGTCGCCTTCTCCGGGCACAAGCTGTACGCGCCGTTCGGCGCGGGGGTGCTGGCCGGCCGCGCCGACTGGCTGAGCCAGGCCGAGCCGTACCTCGCGGGCGGCGGCGCGAGCCGCAAGGTCGCGCGGCGGGCCGATGGCGGGGTGGACGTCGAGTGGCACACCACCGCGGCCCGGCACGAGGCCGGCTCGCCCAACGTCATCGGCGCCTACGCCGTCGCCGCCGCCTGCCAGGCGCTGACCGAGGCCGGCTTCGACACGCTCGTCGCCCGCGAGCAGGCGCTGATCGACCGGCTCCGCGCGGGCCTGGCCGAGGTCCCCGAGGTGAAGGTGCTCTCGCTCTTCGGCGACGACGCGCCGCGCGTGGGCGTCCTGTCCTTCGTGGTCGAGGGCTGGAACAGCTCGCACTTCGCGGCGGCGCTGTCGGCGGAGTACGGCATCGGCGTCCGCGACGGCCTGTTCTGCGCCCACCCGCTGGTGCGGACCCTGCTGGGCGGCGAGCCGCAGGAGCCGGGGGAGTGCGGCGCCCCTGACGCGGCGCCCGGGGAGAGGTCGCTGAACGCGATCCGGGTGAGCTTCGGCGCGGGCACGCCCGAGGAGCACGTCGAACGGTTCGTGCGGGCCGTCAAGGAACTCGTCGCGGACGGCGCGCGCTGGAACTACCGCACCCAGGACGGCCGTTGCGTTCCCGCGTCTTCTTGACGCGGTTCATCCCCGTGTTGTCGGCCTTCCCGCCGTGGGGGTTCATCGCCGTCGCGCCTGCGGCGGGCGTGGGTTTGTCGGGTGCGGTGACGGCCCTCCGGACGGAGTCCGGAGGCCCGGTCCCGCAGCCGAACAGCCCCGCGCAAGCGGCACCGCCCGCCGCAGGCGCCACGGCGGGACAGCCCGACACGTCGGCCAAGGCAAAGCGCAGGGGACGGGCCGCAGGCGCAACAGCGAGAAAGCCCCACGGCGGGACGGCCGACAACGTGGGGAAAAACGGGCTACGCGTCGAGCCCGATCGCGAACGCCGCCTCCAGGTCGTGCTGGGAGTACGTGCGGAACGCGATGTGCGTCTCGGTGGAGGCGACGCCGGGGACCTTGCTGATGCGGCCGGGGATGACCTCGGCGAGGTCGTCGTGGGCGGCCACCCGGACCATCGCGATCAGGTCGTGCGCACCGGTGACGGAGTAGACCTCGCTGACGCCCTCCAGGGCGGCGATCTTCTCGGCGATCTCCGGGATCCGGTCCACGCTGGTCTTGATGAGCACGATCGACGTGATCACGGCTGGCTCTCTCCCTCGGTCGCCCGTTCTCTCCCCTTGGTGCGCCCCACACTATCCCGCCCGTAGCGCGCCCACGCGTACAGGAAGCCGAGCGCG
This sequence comes from Streptomyces sp. NPDC031210, assembly GCF_055570395.1. Classification (NCBI taxonomy): domain Bacteria; kingdom Bacillati; phylum Actinomycetota; class Actinomycetes; order Kitasatosporales; family Streptomycetaceae; genus Streptomyces; species Streptomyces sp. NPDC031210. The sequence continues at coordinate 49,373 of NZ_JBVIHH010000028.1, read as the reverse complement.
AAACCCACCACATGGGCGAGGTAGGCGACGCCGGGGCCGCTGGGGTCGTCCTGGGCGGCCTGCCACTGGAGGACGAACCAGAACAGCAGCACGATCCAGGCGGGGAAGCGCAGCGGCAGGAAGAACAGGAACGGGAAGAGGCTGGTGACCCGGGCCTTGGGGAAGAGGTAGAGGAAGGCGCCCAGGATGCCGGAGATCGAGCCGGAGGCGCCCACCAGGGTCTGTCCGGAGGCGGCGTGCGCGGCCGCGTAGCCCAGCAGGGCGAGGTAGCCGACGCCGAGGTAGAAGGCGGCGAACGCCGGCCGGCCCATCCGCGTCTCGGTCATGCCGCCGAAGACGTACAGGAACAGCATGTTGCCCAGCAGGTGCAGCCAGCTTCCGTGGACGAACAGCGCGGTCAGCGGCGAGAGGAGCGCCTTGGCCGAGCCGCTCCACAGCTCCGCGGGAATCACCCCCCAGCGTTCGAAATATGCGGTCTGGGCCCGTAGGAGGGCGTCGCCGGTGCCGTAGACGCGGTTGAAGCCCGAGGCGGGGCCGAGGAGGAAGACCCCACAGCACAGGACGGTCAGTACGTGCGTCACCCGGGAGAGCACCACGCGCAGTGACCGGGCCGGGTGCGGCGGCCGGGGCGGGCCGGAGGGGGAGGGGAAGGGGGGCGGCGCCGTCATGAAGTGATCATGGCTCAAGGCGGGCAATCGGGACAGAGTGCCTCGCCGCGTTCCAGGTCGTGGGCAGGGCCCGCACCGGCCCCCTTGTCAGGCCGTAGGGTTGCAGGCAGCACTTCGCGTACTTCCGCAGTCCGACGGCGCACCGCGTGAATCGCACCCCAGTATGAGCACGATGAGCACGAAAGAGGACGACACGATGGCTGTTCCCCTGCCGACGGCCGAAACCCGGTGGCGCTGCACCCTGTGCGGCAACCTCACGCGTTTCGACGTGACCCGCCGGTCCAAGGTCGTCGAGTACCTCCACCTGGACCTGGCCGGGGAGCCGAAGGTGGAGGAGCGCGAGGTCCTGAGTGAGAGCATCGAGTCCGTGCGCTGCCGCTGGTGCAACGCGGTCGACCAGATCGAACTGGTCGACCGGCCGGGCGCGAGTGCCTGAGAACGGAGCGATGCAGCCGTGGTGGAGCGTCCAGAAGGGGAGCCGGGGGCGGAGCGCGCCGACGCATCCGAGGGTGCGGCCGACGACGTGCTCGACCGCCCGCTGCCCGAGGGCGTCCGGCGCCGGGTCGTGGCGCTCACCGCGGAGTCCTTCGGCGCCCTGACCGTCGCCGAACTCCCTCCGGCGCTGCGGCAGTACGCCCGGTTCACCCCGACCCGGCGGGCGAAGTTCGCCGGTAACGCCATGGCCGCGACGCTGGAGAGCGACACGGTCTTCCGGCAGCGGATCGCCGGCAAGCTCCGCGAGGCCCAGCCGGAGCTCGCCGAAGCCCTGGACCACGGCACCCCGCCGGCCGCCGCCGACCCGCTGGACGTCGCGGCGGCCGCCTACGTGCTGCGCCCCGAAGGCTGGGTCAAGCTCGTCGCCGCGGCCGGCGAGGAGGCCCAGCGGGTCCGCGCCGAGCGGGCCGGCGAGGAGGCCGAACGCGAGCTGGCCAGGCTCCGCGAGGAGCTGACGCGGGCGCGCACGGAAGGCCGTACGGAAACCGACCGGATCCGGGTGGACCTGGACGCCGCCCGCAAGGAGAACGAGTCGCTCCAGCGCAAGCTGCGCAGCGCGCTCAACGACGTCAAGCGCGGCGAGGCCGCCGTGCGCAAGGCCCAGGCCGCGCTGGACGCCGTCCGTTCCCAGGCCGCCACGGAGAAGACGGCCGCCGACAGCGAGCTGCGCCGGCTCAAGGCGCGGATCGGTGAGGCGGAGGCGGCGCTGGAGACCAGCCGGCGGGCCGCCCGCGAGGGGCGCAGTGTCGAGGACATGCGGCTGCGACTGCTGCTGGACACCGTCCTCGACGCGGCCCAGGGGCTGCGGCGCGAGCTGGCGCTGCCGCCCGCCAGCGTCCATCCGGCGGACACCGTCGAGGCGGTGGAGCCGGGCCGGATGACGCCCAAGGACATCGCCACCCGCGCGCTGTCCGAGACCGACCCGGCGCTGCTCGACCAGCTTCTGGCCCTGCCGCAGGCACATTTGGTCGTCGACGGGTACAACGTCACCAAAACCGGCTATCCGACCATGCCGCTGGACAAGCAGCGGCTGCGACTGCTGGGCGGGCTGGCGGTGCTGGCGGCGCAGACCGGCGCGGAGATGACCTGTGTCTTCGACGGCGCGGAGCTGGCGGCGCCGGTGCTGCTCGCGCCGCCGCGCGGAGTGCGGGTGTTGTTCAGCAAACCGGGCGTAACGGCCGATGAGTTGATTCGTCAGCTCGTAAGGGCCGAACCGCCCGGCCGTCCGGTCGTCGTGGTCTCCACGGACCGGGAAGTGGCCGACGGAGTGGCGAAGGCCGGCGCGCGGCCGGTCGCATCGGCCCTGCTTCTCAAGCGACTTGCCCGCACCTGACGGTCGGCAAAAGCGCCCGCCATTCGTATCTGTGCGTCAAATGGCCATTACTGCCTGTGTGATGTTGGTAAAGGTTGAGGGTCAGGTCGCAGTTTTTTCCTCTGAGGATTTGAAGCGATCACAACTGGGTTACTAAGGTCAGGGCTCGAACCTTCATGCAGGTGATCATCCATCCGGGATGAACAGTGAAGGAACCGCCGAGTCCGCGGCGTTCACGCGGAGCCGGGGTCTTATAGCCCCCCACTCCCGGTAGGCGGCTGGAGGAAGAAGGAGCTCGCCTTCGTGGCGTCCCACCGTCGACCCAAGCAGCCGAGCCGTACTCGTGTGACCGTGCTGACCGCGACCGCCGCAGCGGCCGTCGCCCTCTCGTCGCAGGCCGCCCAGGCCGATCCGCAGCAGACGAAGAAGGACGTCAAGGCCGAGGTCGACAAGCTCTACGAGCAGGCGGAGCAGGCCACCGAGAAGTACAACGGCGTCAAGGAAGACCAGGAGAAGCTGCAGAAGGAGGTCGAGAGCCTCCAGGACAAGGTCGCCCGCGGCCAGGGAGAGCTCAACCAGCTCCGCAAGGGTCTGGGCGCCGTCGCCTCCGGTCAGTACCGCAGCGGCAGCATCGACCCCTCCGTCCAGCTCTTCCTCTCCGGCGACCCGGACACCTACCTGGAGAAGGCCGCCACCCTCGACCAGTTGAGCGGCAAGCAGGCCGAACAGCTCAAGACCATCGCGGACAAGCAGCGCCGGCTCGCCCAGGAGCGCGCGGAAGCCGCGAGCAAGATCCAGGACCTCACCGAGACCCGCGAGGCGCTCGGTGACAAGAAGGACGAGATCAAGAGCAAGCTCGCCAAGGCGCAGGAGCTGCTCAACACCCTCACGGCCAAGGAGCGCGCCGCGCTGGAGGCCAAGGAGGCCCGCGCCAACCGTGCCAACGACCGGGTCAACCTCGGCGACGACGTGCCCGCTTCGCAGCGCGGTGCGGCCGCCCTGTCCGCCGCCCAGTCGAAGATAGGCTCGCCCTACGTCTGGGGCGCCACCGGCCCGTCGTCGTTCGACTGCTCGGGTCTGACCTCCTGGGCCTACCAGCAGGCCGGCCAGGCACTGCCGCGCACCTCCCAGGAGCAGGCCAACGCCGGCACGCGCATCGGCTCGCAGAGCGCGCTCAAGCCCGGCGACCTGGTGCTCTTCTACGGCGACCTGCACCACATAGGTCTCTACGCCGGCAACGGCCAGGTGCTGCACGCGCCGAAGCCCGGCGCCAACGTGCGCTACGAGTCGATCAACAACATGCCGTTCATGTTCGGCGTGCGGGTCTGACCCCTCACCACGCCTCGTAATCCCCCGAAGCACCCGCCCGAACGGGCGAATTGCGGCCCGCGCCGCTGACTTCCCGCCCCGCCGGTGACCTGCGAACTCACCGGCGGGGCGGCTTCGTGTGCGGGGGCGGAGCTCTTTGGCCGGTACGCACCGGCGCCGTTACTCTCTGCCCGCGCAGTTGCCGGTCACCGACCGCCCTCCCGGGCGGCAGGGGCTGCGCACGGAAGGAGTCGCGGCCCCCTTGGTGTCCCATCGCCGTACCTCGCAGCCCGGCCCGGTCACCCTCACCGGTGTCACCGTCCTTTCCGCGGCTCTCGCGACCGCGGCCGCCACGCTCGCCGCGCCCGCCGCGTCCGCGGACCCGGCGGACGGCCCCGCCCACGACGCGACGGCCGAGCGGATCGACGAGCTGTACGAGCAGGCCGAGCGGGCCACCGAGAGGTACAACGGCGCCGACGAGCTGGCCGGGAAGCTCCGCCACGAGGTGACCCGCCTCCAGGACCGCACCGCCCGCGCCCAGGAGCGCGTCAACCGCATGCGCGGCCGGCTCGGCGCGCTGGTCGCCGCCCAGTACCGCGAGGGCGGCATCGACCCCACCGTCAAACTGCTGCTCTCCGAGGGCCCCGACACCTACCTGGAGAAGGCCGCCGCCCTCGACCGGCTGCACCGCACCCAGGCGGTCGAACTGCGGGAACTCCAGTCGGCGCGGCGGGAGTTGGACCAGTGGCGCCGGGAGACGGTGGCGAAGCTGGCGGACCTGGAGGCCGGCCGCAAGGACGTCGCGCGCCACAAGAAAGAGGTCCAGCGCAAGCTCGCCACCGCGCGACGGATGCTCAACGCGCTCCCCGCGGCCGAGCGGGCGGCCTACGAACGGGCCTCGCGCGGCGACGGACGGGACGGGGTGCTCCCGGACCTCTTGGGAGCCTTGCCGTCCTCAGGACGGGCCGCGGCGGCCGTCGCCGCCGCCCGGGCCGCCGTCGGCTCCCCCTACGTCTGGGGAGGCAGCGGGCCCGTGGCCTTCGACTGCTCCGGCCTCACCCAATGGGCCTACAGCCGGGCCGGCGTCTCCATCCCCCGCACCTCGCAGGCCCAGCGCGGCGCCGGCCGGCGGCTGTCACTCGACCAGGCCCAACCCGGCGACCTCGTCATCTACCGCTCGGACGGCAGCCACGTGGGGATGTACGTCGGCAACGGCCAGGTCATCCACGCCCCCTATCCCGGCGCGCGGGTGCGCTACGACCCGGTCGGCATGATGCCGATCTCCTCCATCACCCGGCCCTGACGTCGCTCCCTGCGGTTTTGCCGCGCCCGTACCGCACATACGATCGGCCGCATGTCAGGTCAGCGGACGGGACAGCGGCGGTCACCGCGCGCCACGGCGGCGGTCTGCGCCCTGCCGCTGCTCGCGCTGCTCGCCCAGCTCGCCGGCTGCGCGCCCGCGCCGCCCGGACGCGACCGGTTCCCCGACGTCCAGCGGATGCTCGACGCCCGGGCCCGGGCCGTCCGCGACCGCGACGCCGCCGGCTTCCTGGCGGCCGTCGACCCGCACGCCGCCGGTTACCGCGACCGGCAGCGGCAGGTGTTCGGCAACCTGGCGCCGGTGCCGCTGGCCGACTGGCACTACGACCTGCTCTCCACCGGCGCGTTCCCGCTGCCCGACGGCGGCACCGGTGAGCGGCTCGCCGCGAAGGTGCGGCTGCGCTACCGCATCAAGGGCTATGACACCGCGCCCGTCACCTCCCTGCAGTACCTGACCCTGACCGAGCACGACGGCCACTGGCGGATCTCCTCCGACTCCGACGGCGCGCGGGCCGGCAAGTCCGGCACCCGCCAGCTCTGGGACCAGGGCCCGGTCCGGCTGGTCCGCGGCCGGTACAGCCTGGTCCTGGGCGGCGCCGCCGACCCGGTGCGGCTGCGGGACCTGGCGGACCGGGTGGACGCGGCGGTGCCCGCGGTCTCCGCCGCCTGGAAGGGCCCGTGGTCGCGCAAGGTCGTGGTGGCGGCGCCGGACTCGGTCGCCGGCATGGCGCAGCTCCTGGGCGGCGACGATCCCGACGGCTACGAGGGGATCGCGGCCGTCACGACCGGCGAGGCGGGCGCCTCGGCGTCGGCGTCGGCGCCCGCGGACCGGGTGATCGTCAACCCGCGCGCCTACGAGGAACTCAACGACCTCGGCCGGCGGGTCGTCCTCACCCACGAGACCACCCATGTCGCCACCCGCACGGTCACCACCGCCCTCACCCCGCTGTGGCTCTCCGAGGGCTTCGCGGACTGGGTCGCCTACCGCGGTACCCGCCGCAAGGCGTCCACGGCCGCCCCCGAGCTGTCCCGGGCCGTCGCCACCGGGCGGCCCCCCGCCGGGCTGCCGACGGACGAGGACTTCGGCTTCAAGGCCGGCGCGGACCGGCTGGCGAGGGCCTACGAGGGCGGCTGGCTGGCCTGCCGGATGATCGCCGACAAGTGGGGCGAGGGCAAGCTCATCGCCTTCTACCGGGCCGTGGGCCGCAGCGGCGGCGCGACGGTGGCCGGCAGCGTGGCGGTGCCCATGGAGGCCACCCGGCCCCCCACCCCGCGCGCCTCGCCCGGCCGGGTGTCCTCCGGGAGCGGGGACGCCTCGCCCCGCTCCGCCCGCGCCGACCGGCTGGAGCGCGCGATGCGCGACCAACTGGGCCTGGGCATCGCGGAGTTCACCCGGCTGTGGCAGGCGTACGTACGGGCGCAGTTGCGCTGAGCGGCCCCCCCGGGCGGTCAGCGCCTCCCGGACGCGCCGCCCGGGCCCGCGCCGCCGGCCCGGGCGGACGTTCCGGCCGGGCCCACGGTGTCCGGCGCCCCGCCGTCCGCCCCCGTACGGCCGCGCGGCCCGGCGACGGCCACGCCCGCGCCGGGACGCCCGCCGCGCTCCGCGCCGGTGTCCACCCACAGCCGGCGGCAGGCCAGCAGCGACGCGGCGACCAGCAGGCCGTTGCGGACCACGAGCAGCGTGACGCCCGGCCCGTCGCCGGCCACGACATGGTCGAACCAGACAGGGAACTCGAGCTGCGTCACCCCGGTGGCGAGCAGCACCAGGACGGCCGGCGGCGCCTGCCGGCTCGCGCGGGCCGTCAGACACACCGCGGCGAGCCCCACCAGCCACAGCAGGTACTGCGGGCTGATCACCCGGCTGGTCGTGGTGAACAGCAGCGTGGCGGCGAACGCGGCGTCGGCGAGCGTCGTGGCGGTCGGCTGCCGGGCGCGCACCCGCCACAGCAGTAGCCAGCCCAGGGCGGCGAGGCTCAGCGCCTGCGCGAGGGCGCTGACGAACGGGACGCCCGGCCCCACGAACTCCACCGAGCCGTAGTTCAGCAGCGCCTCACCCGGCCACCCGAAATGCCGGGCGGCGTGGAAGACCAGCGCGCCCAGCGACTCGATCTCCGTACCCCGGTCCCGCTGGAACACCAGGAAGGCGAAGGCGCCCGGGGCGGCGGCGGTGCAGCACAGTGCCAGCCCGGCGGCGGTGGCGGCCGCGGTGAGCCACCGGGCGCGGGCCCGGCGGCCGCGCAGCGGCGCCCCGCACAGCAGCAGCAGCGGCCACACCTTCAGCAGCGCGCCGCACGCGATCAGCGCGCCCGCCACGCGCGGGTGCCGAGCCGCCGCGAACAGGGCGGCGACGGCGACGGCGGTCACCATCAGGTCGTAGCGGGCGTACGCGGTCGGGCCCAGCAGCGCGACGCCCGCGATCCACACCCAGGTCCCCGCCCGCCGGGCGCCGGGTCGCCGGCCCGCGCGCAGGAACAGCGCCAGGGCCGCCGCGTCCGTGACCAGGATCAGGGCGAAGAAGGCGTGGGTGTAGCCGAGGAAGGGCAGCAGGGCGGGGGAGAGGATGGCGAGGGCGGCGAGCGGCGGATACTGCCAGGTCACGTCGTCCAGCGGGAAGGTGCCGCTCTTGAGGACCCGCGACCAGCCCTGGTAGATCACCGAGACATCGGTGGTGACATCCGGCCCCGGCAGCACCAGCACGCGCAGGGCGCACAGCAGGAGCAGGGTGCGCGTCGCGGCCCAGACCGCGACGGGGAGCCGCCACCCACCCGGGGCCCCGCGGTCGCCCGTCATCGCCATCTCCTCGGTCCTCCACCGTCCGCCGGCACCGTCCGTCCCCGGCGTCCGTGTCCGCCCGGCGGGCCGCCGTCCGGGCCTTCTGCCCGCATGATGCCGGTAGGGGCACGTCACCGCCGCGCAGGGGCCTCCGGCGTGGCGGGGCCGCCCCCCGCACGGCCCGCCGCCGACGGGTACTGTCGGCCCCGACCCGCCGGGACCCGCCGGCGCGCACCACCCGCCGCCCCGACCGCCGAGAGACCATCGTGCACAAGACCCTGATCGTCACGAACGACTTCCCGCCCCGGCCCGGCGGCATCCAGGCCTTCCTGCACAGCATGGCGCTCCGGCTGGACCCCACCGAGGTCGTCGTCTACGCCTCGACCTGGAAGCGGACCGCGGAGGGCCGGGCGGCCACCGCCGCGTTCGACGCCGACCAGCCGTTCCCGGTGATCCGCGACCGTACGACGATGCTGCTGCCCACCCCCCGGGTGACCCGCCGCGCCACCGCGCTGCTGCGCGAGCACGGCTGCTCCTCGGTGTGGTTCGGCGCCGCCGCGCCGCTCGGGCTGATGGCCCCCGCGCTGCGCTCGGCCGGCGCCCGCCGCATCGTGGCGACCACCCACGGCCACGAGGCCGCCTGGGCGCAACTACCGGCCGCCCGGCAGTTGCTGCGCCGCATCGGCGAGGGCACCGACACCCTCACCTACCTCGGCGAGTACACCCGCTCGCGGATCGCCGGCGCGCTCACCGAGCGGGCCGCCGCGCGGATGACCCCCCTCCCGCCGGGCGTCGACGAGAAGACCTTCCACCCGGGCTCGGGCGGCGACGAGGTACGCGCCCGCCTCGGGCTCACCGGCCGGCCGGTCGTCGTCTGCGTCTCCCGTCTCGTGCCGCGCAAGGGCCAGGACACCCTCGTCGAGGCGATGCCCGCCATCGTGGCCGCGGTGCCCGACGCGGTGCTGCTGATCGTCGGCGGCGGCCCGTACGAGAAGGAACTGCGCGCGCTGGCCGCGGCGAAGGGCGTCGGGGACGCGGTCCGCTTCACCGGCGCGGTGCCGTGGGAGGAGCTGCCGGCCCACTACGGCGCCGGTGACGTGTTCGCGATGCCGTGCCGCACCCGCCGCGGCGGCCTCGACGTCGAGGGCCTGGGCATCGTCTACCTGGAGGCGTCCGCCACCGGGCTGCCCGTCGTGGCCGGCGACTCCGGCGGCGCACCGGACGCGGTGCTGGACGGCGAGACCGGCTGGGTGGTGCCGGGCGGCTCCCCCGCCGACGCCGCCGACCGCGTCGTCGCCCTGCTCAAGGACCCGGCGCTGCGCCGCAGGATGGGTGAGCGCGGCCGGGCCTGGGTGGAGGAGAAGTGGCGCTGGGACCTGCTCGCGGAGCGGCTCAAGGAACTGCTGTAGCGGCGGTGCGCTGAAGCGGTGGCGGTGGCGGTGGCGGTGGCGGTGGCGGAAAAGGAAACCGCCGCCACGGCGCGCGACCGTGACGGCGGATTCCGGTGGGAGCCGGGACGCGCCCGGCGCCCGTCGGCTCACCCGTGGCTAACCGCGGTAGATCGCCTCGATCTCCTCGGCGAAGTCCTTCGCCACGACGTTCCGCTTGAGCTTCAGCGACGGCGTGACGTGACCGGATTCCTCGGTGAACTGGGTCGGCAGGATACGGAACTTGCGCACCGACTCGGCCTTCGAGACCGCCGCGTTGCCGTCGTCGACCGCGCGCTGCACGGCGGCCAGCAGCTCGGGGTCGGCGGAGATCTCGGCCGGTGTCACCCCGGCCGGGTGGCCGTGCTCCTCGGCCCAGCGCGGCAGGAACTCCTCGTCGAGGGTGACCAGCGCGCCGATGAAGGGCCGGCCGTCGCCGACGACCATGCACTCGGCGATCAGGGCGTGCGCCCGGATCCGGTCCTCGATCACGGCCGGCGCGACGTTCTTGCCGCCCGCGGTGACCAGGATCTCCTTCTTGCGGCCGGTGATGGCGAGGTAGCCGTCCTCGTCCAGGGTGCCGATGTCGCCGGTGTGGAACCAGCCGTCGGACAGGGACTCCGCGGTCGCCGACTCGTTGTTCCAGTAGCCGCTGAACAGGTGCTCGCCGTGCAGCAGCACCTCGCCGTCGTCGGCGATCCGCACCACCGAGCCGGGCAGCGGCTGGCCGACCGTACCGATCTTCTGCCGGTCCCACGGGTTGAAGGCGGTCGCCGCACAGGACTCCGTCAGCCCGTAGCCCTCCAGCGCGGTGAAGCCGATACCGCGGAAGAAGTGGCCCAGGCGCTCACCGAGCGGGGCGCCGCCCGAGATGGCGTGCGTGGCGCGGCCGCCGAGGACGGACCGCAGCTTGCCGTAGACGAGCCGGTCGAAGACCTTGTACTTCACCTTCAGCCCGAAGGGCGGGCCTTCGGGGGTCTCCAGCGCGCGGCTGTAGGCGATCGCGGTGTCCGCCGCCTTGTCGAAGATCTTGCCCTTGCCGTCGGCCTGCGCCTTGGCCCGCGCCGAGTTGTAGACCTTCTCGAAGACCCGCGGCACGCCCAGGATCATCGTCGGCCGGAAGGAGGCCAGATCGTCGGTGAGGTGCTTGATGTCGGGCGCGTGGCCCAGCTTGATGGGGGCCATCACCGAGGCCACCTGCACCAGCCGGCCGAAGACGTGGGCGACGGGCAGGAAGAGCAGCACCGAGGAGTCGCCGGTGCGGAACAGCGGCCGCAGTCGCTCGACGACGTTGCCGCACTCCGCGAAGAAGCTGCGGTGGCTGAGCACACAGCCCTTGGGGCGGCCGGTGGTGCCCGAGGTGTAGACGATCGTGGCGGGCGAGTCCGCGTCGGCGAGCGCGCTGCGGGCGTCGACCTCGTCGTCGGTGATGCCGTCGCCCGCGGCGCGCAGCCGGGCGAGGGCGTCCCGCTCGATCTGCCAGATGTTCGCGAGGTCCGGCAGCCGGTCGCGGACCGACTCGACGGTGGCCTCGTGCGCGGGGGACTCCACCAGGCAGGCCACCGCGCCGGAGTCGCCGAGGATCCACTGGATCTGCTCGGCGGAACTGGTCTCGTACACCGGGACGGTGATCGCGCCGGCGCTCCAGATGGCGAAGTCCAGCAGGGTCCACTCGTAGCGGGTGCGCGACATCAGGCCGACGCGGTCGCCGGGCTGGATCCCGGATGCCATCAGGCCCTTGGCCGCGGCGCGGACCTCGGCGAGGAAGGTGGTGGCGGTGACGTCCTGCCATTCACCGTTCACCTTGCGGCCCATGACGGCGACATCAGGGTGCTGCGCGGCATTTCGGCGGATGAGATCCGTCAGATTGCCGTCCGCGGGGACCTCGTACAGGGCCGGAAGGCTGAACTCGCGCAAGACTGCTGCTCCTCATTGGCGCCGGCGCCACGACGCTGTGTGTACACCGGCTGCGGTCCATGTCGTGCGGGGGATTGGACTGCCCGGACGTTACCCACCGGTATTGCTCCAGGGATAGGGGGTCACGCCCAGATGTTTTATGCGTCACACGCTTTCGTACACGCCACGGACTGCTCCGCGAAGACTAGACCAGCGGGTCGGTGACCCGAAAGTAACCGCAGGTCCGGGCCCCCTCCCGACCGCGGCCCGCGGGGCCTAGGGTGACGCCATGCGTGTGCATGTGGTCAGTGACGTCCATGGGAACAGCCGGGATCTCGCGGCGGCCGGAGCCGGCGCCGACGCCCTGGTCTGCCTCGGTGACCTGGTGCTCTTCCTCGATTACGCCGACCATTCGCGCGGCATCTTCCCCGAACTGTTCGGCGCGGAGAACGCCCGCGCGCTCGTCGAACTGCGCACCGCCCGCCGCTTCGAGGAGGCCCGCGAACTGGGCCGCCGGCTGTGGAGCGAGCGGGAGCGGGCGGGCGTGAGCCGCCAGTCCCTGATCGAGCTGGCCGTCCGCAAGCAGTACGCCGAACTCTTCGCGGCCCTGCCCAGCCCCACGTACGCCACCTACGGCAATGTCGACATCCCGCGCCTGTGGCCCGAGTACGCGGGGCCCGGCACCACCGTCCTCGACGGGCAGCGGGTGGAGATCGGCGGCCGCGTCTTCGGCTTCGTCGGGGGCGGACTGACCACACCGATGAACACCCCCTACGAGATCAGCGACGAGGAGTACGCCGCCAAGGTCGAGGCCGTCGGCGAGGTGGACGTGCTGTGCACCCACATCCCCCCGGACGTCCCCGAGCTCTGCTACGACACCGTCGCCCGCCGCTTCGAACGCGGCAGCGCGGCGCTGCTGCACGCCATCCGCACCACCCGGCCGCGCTACTCCCTCTTCGGCCACGTCCACCAGCCGCTGGCCCGCCGGGTCCGCGTCGGGGGTACGGAATGCGTCAATGTCGGGCACTTCAACGCCACGGGGACGCCGTACGTCCTGCGGTGGTGAACCTTCCCGGGGCGTGGCCACCGCCCGTCCGACTCCGGTCGCACGACGCGGTGGCCGGTATCCGGCGGCCCCGTGGGCCCGGCCCCCGCTGGTGTCCGCCCGGCTTCGCCCGCGCGGTAGCCTTCAGCAGCACAGACACGAGTTTGACGCGAGTCGGCTGACCGGCATGAAGCGGCATGGAGGAGTCACGGCGATGGCCGAACACACCAGCTCGAGCATCACGATCGAGGCGGCACCCGCCGAGGTGATGGCAGTGATCGCCGACTTCGACCGCTATCCGGAGTGGACCGGAGAGGTCAAGGAGGCCGAGGTGCTCGCCAAGGACGCCCGCGGCCGCGCCGAGCAGGTGCGTCTGCTGCTGGACGCCGGCGCCATCAAGGACGACCACACCCTCGCCTACACCTGGACCGGCGAGAACGAGGTGAGCTGGTCCCTGGTCAAGTCGCAGATGCTGCGCGCCCTGGACGGCTCCTACCGCCTCGCCCCGGTCAGCGGCGGCGCGGCCACCGAGGTGACCTACCAGCTCACCGTCGACGTCAAGATCCCGATGCTCGGCATGATCAAGCGCAAGGCGGAGAAGGTCATCATCGACCGCGCGCTGGCGGGCCTGAAGAAGCGCGTCGAGAGCGGCCCCGACGCCCCGGGCGCGCCCGCCGACGAGGCCGAGAAGCTCTGAGCGTGCGCATCGTCCTCGTCACGGGCCCCGGCGGCGCGGGCCGCACCACGCTCGCCGCCGCGACCGCCCTGGCCGGAGCCCGGCGGGGAGCGCGCGTACTGCTGCTCACGACCGAGAGCGCCGCTCCCGAAGCGGTGCTGTGCACGCGCCTCGGCGCGGACGCGGCCACCCTGATAACCCCCGGCCTGCACGTCCGCCGCATCGACCCCGGCGACCGCTTCCGCCAGGAGTTCCTGGCCTTCCAGGAGCGCGCCGGCACCGCCCTGGACCTGCTCGGCGCCGCCCCCCTGGACGAGGACGAACTCACCGAACTCCCCGGCTCCGAGGCGTTCGCGCTGCTGCACGCCCTGCGCACCGAACACGCCTCGGGCGACTGGGACAGGGTCGTCGTCGACATGCCGCCGGCCGCCGAAACGATTCGACTGCTCGCCCTGCCCGCCCAGGTCCGCCGCTATCTGCGCCGCCTGCTGCCCGCCGAACGCCAGGCGGCCCGCGCCCTGCGCCCCGTCCTCGCCCAGCTCGCCGGCGTCCCCATGCCCGCCCAGAAGCTGTACGAGGCGGCCGAGCGCTGGGAGAGCGAACTCGCCGCCGTCCAGCAGGTGATCGACGCCCCCGGCACCTCCGTCCGCCTGGTCACCGACGCCGGCCCGGTCGCCGCCGCGACCCTGCGCACCCTGCGCGCCGGCCTCGCCCTGCACGGCCGCCGCACCGACGGCGTCCTCGTCAACCGCCTGCTGCCCACCGGCTCCGCCGACCCCTTCCTCGCCGGCCTCGCCCACAACCAGCGCACCGCACTGAAGCAGTTGCGCGAGGAATTCCCCGACGTCCCCGTCCACGAGGTGCCGCACCTGGGCCGCGACCCCCAGGGCGTCGTGGAACTGGAGGAGCTGATCGACGGACCGGCCGGCGAGATCGGGGAGAGCGACGGCACCCGCGAGGCCGACGGAACCGGCCCCGCCGGGCCCCGGCCCGACCCCTGGACCGTCGAGGACCGCCTGGCCACCGACGGCATCCTGGTGTGGCGGGTGCCGCTGCCGGGCGCCGAGCGGGACGGGCTGCACCTGGTGCGCCGCGGCGACGAGATCGTCGTGAGCGCCGGCCGCTTCCGGCGCATCCGCACCCTGCCCTCCGCCCTGCGCCGCTGCACCGTCTCCGGCGCCGGGCTGCGCGACGGCGTCCTGGACATCCGGTTCACCCCCGATCCCGACCTGTGGCCCAAGAGCCACTGAACGCCGTACCACCGTTCGGGTAACGTCGGGGGTAAGTCGTGCCCGTCCGTTTTGCCGCACCCCGCCTCGCCGCGGGAGTCCACGGAGATCATCATGAGTGATGCCACCGAGCGCCCCGCCGACGCCGAGGCCGCCGAGCCCGACGCCGACGCCTGGCACACGGCCTGCGCCGAGGACCTCGCGGCCGAGCAGGCCCGGCGCCGCGCCACCTACGGCCCGCAGCCGGGTACCGCCGCCGAGGAACTGCGCAAGCTCGCCGAGGCCGTGACCGACAAGCTCAGCGCCATCCAACTGCCCGGCGCGCTGGGCGGGATCGCCGCGCAGGGCGCCGTCAACCAACTGTTCAAGCAGGCCAAGGCCGCCGTCGAGCCGGTCATCGAGCGCAACCCCGAGATCTTCGACCACCTCGCCGCCGCCGGCTCCGAACTCCTCGCCGCCTACCGCTCGGCGGTCGAGGGCAGCGAGCGCCGCTGGACCCGCGAGGACTTCACCGACCGCCCCGGCGCCGCCGAGGACTCCGAAGGCGACGGCCGCCGGCGCGACGACGACGGCCCCACCGGCACCGAGCGGATCGATCTCGACTGAGGCCGGCTCACCGGGAGGCCAGGGGAGGTGTCCCCGCCTCCGGTACGGTTGGTCCCGGCGGGGTTCGAGCGAAAAACTGAGGGACACATGGGACTCACCATCGGCGTCGACATCGGCGGCACGAAGATCGCGGCCGGCGTGGTCGACGAAGAGGGCTCGATCCTTGAGACGTGCAAGGTAGCGACGCCGCCGTCCACCGACGCGCTGACCGAGGCCATCGCGGACGCCATCAGGACGGTCGGGGCCGGCCACCGGGTCGAGGCCGTCGGCATCGGCGCGGCGGGCTACGTCGACGAGAAGCGGGCCACGGTCCTCTTCGCGCCGAACATCGACTGGCGCCACGAACCGCTCAAGGACAAGGTCGAGCAGCGCGTCGGGCTCCCCGTGGTGGTCGAGAACGACGCCAACGCCGCCGCCTGGGGCGAGTACAAATTCGGCGCCGGCCAGGGTCACAGCGACGTCATCTGCATCACGCTCGGCACGGGCCTGGGCGGCGGCATCATCATCGGCAACAAGCTGCGCCGCGGCCGCTTCGGCGTCGCCGCCGAATTCGGCCACATCCGGGTGGTCCCCGACGGCCTGCTCTGCGGCTGCGGCAGCCAGGGCTGCTGGGAGCAGTACGCCTCCGGCCGGGCCCTGCTGCGCTACGCCCGCCAGCGCGCCTTCGCCACCCCCGAGAACGCCGCGGTCCTCCTCGCGCTGGGCGACGGCACCTCCGAGGGCATCGAGGGCCGCCACATCAGCGAGGCCGCCCGCCAGGGCGACCCGGTCGCCATCGACTCCTTCCGCGAACTGGCCCGCTGGGCGGGTGCGGGCCTGGCCGACCTCGCCTCCCTCTTCGACCCGTCCGCCTTCATCGTCGGCGGCGGCGTCTCGGACGAGGGCGAGCTGGTCCTCGGCCCGATCCGCAAGTCCTTCCGCCGCTGGCTGGTCGGCAACCAATGGCGCCCGCACGCCCAGGTGCTGGCCGCCCAGCTCGGCGGCAAGGCCGGCCTGGTCGGTGCCGCCGACCTGGCGCGCCAGGGCTGACCCGCCGGGGGCCCATCGGTACGGCACCGCCCGCCGCGTCCCGCCCGGGACGCGGCGGGCGGTGGTCTATGTTGGCCCGCGTGACGCCCGCGGCGAGAGGACCCGCCCCCGTGATCTCCCTGCCCGACTCCCGTACGGATCCCGACGGTTCGGCGGTGATCCGGGTGCTGAGCTACAACATCCGCTCCCTGCGCGACGACCGGGCGGCCCTGGCCCGGGTCGTGCGGGCCTGCGCCCCCGATCTCCTGCTCGTCCAGGAGGCGCCGCGGTTCTTCCGCTGGCGCAAGGCCGCGGAGCGGCTGGCCCGCGCCACGGGCCTGGTGTACGTCACCGGCGGCGGCACCACCGCCGGCCCGATGATCCTCTCCTCGCTGCGCGCCCACGTGGAGCACACCGAGGACATCCTGCTGCCCCGCACGCCCGGGCTGCACCAGCGCGGCCTCGCCACCGCCGTGGTCCGCGTCGGGGGCGCCCGGTTCGGCGTGCTCAGTTGCCACCTCAGCCTCTCCGCCCGGGAGCGCTACGACCAGGCCGGGCTGCTGCTGGACCGCCTCGCGCGGTGGGACGTGCCGTACGCCGTCGTCGCCGGCGACCTCAACGACCGGCCGGAGGGCCGCAGTTTCGGGCGGCTGGCGCGGACGCTCACCGACGCCTGGGCGGCGAAGCCGTGGGGCGGGGAGTGCACCTCGACGCCCGCCGACCCGCACCAGCGGATCGACGCGGTGTTCACCACGCCGGGCGTGGAAGTCCTGGGCTGCGGTGTGCCGCACGGGCTGCCCGGCGTGCGCGAGGCGGATCTGCGGGCCGCCACCGACCATCTGCCGGTCCTGGCGGCCCTGCGCGTCCCCGGCGCACCTGAAGGCGGCCGGCAGACCTGACGGCGGGCGGCCGGAGAGGGCAGCGGCCGAAGGGCGGCGGGAGCCCGGTGCCAGGGCGCTCCGCCGCCGCGCCGGCGCTACACCACCGCGCCGCCGCCCGGCATCCCGTCGTCGTCCTCGTCGTCCTGCTTCATCCGGGCCACCAGCGTGGCGAAACCCCCGAGGAAGCCGCCGATGCCCAGCACCGTGATCCACCACGTCACCGGCTGCTGGAGCAGCACCATCACCACCAGCAGCAGCGGGCCGCCCAGCACCGCGATCCAGGCGAACTTGGCGGTGACATCGGCCGGCGGCAGCGGCGGCGGCTCGGGCGGCGTGAAATGCCCCTCGTCGGTTTCGTCGAAATCGTCGTCGGACGCCTCGGCGGCGCTCCAGTCGCGCGGCCCGACGCCGGGCGCGTAGACGATGAAGCTGCCCACGGCGTCGCCGGACGCGCCGCGCGGGGCGCCGGACTCCGGCCGCGCGCCGTCCGTGTCCGTGCCGCCGTCCGCCGTCCCGCCGGACGCCCCGGCGGTGTCCGCGTCGTCGGACGCGCCCGCGGCCGCCGCGCCGCCGGACTTCTCCCCGCCCGCCGCCGCGCCCGCGCCGTCCGCGGCGGGCTCGGTCAGGTCCAGGGCCCCGGGGACCCCGGGGATGCCGGGGATGCCGGCCGGGCCGGCCGAGCCACCCGGGCGCGCCTCCCGGCCGCCCGTCCCGCCCGGGCCGCCGTCCGCCTCACGGCCGTCCGCCTCGTCGCCGTCGCCGTCCGCCGGGAACCGCGGCTGCTCGCCGTAGCCCGCCACGATCTCGGCCCACGCGGCCTCTTCGTCCAGCGGGTCCCGGGGGTCGCGGGGACTACGCTCCGCCACTGGCCGTCGTCCCCTCTGCGACCGCGCCCGCGGCCACCTCGGGGGCGAGCCGGGTGATGAAGGCGAAGCTGTCCTGGAAGATCTGCTCCGCGTCGTGGTCGAGCGTCGCGACGTGGTAGCTGCGCTCCAGCAGCGTCTGGCGGACGTCGGTGGACGACACCCGGCCGAGGATGCGCTCGGAGTCCCGGGGCGGTACGACGTGGTCCTGCGGACTGGTCATCACCAGCAACGGCTGCGTGACGCGCGGGAGTTCGGTGTCCACCTGGAGGAAGAACCTGCGCAGCGAATGCGCGGCGTGCAGCGGGGTGCGGGCGTAGCCGACCTCGGCCGCCCCCGGCTTGGCGATGTCACTGGCGATGCCCTTGGTGGTGCGCAGGACGTAGCGCAGCACGGGCAGCGCCGCCCCCGCCTTGTCGTGCACCCGGTTGGCCGGATTGACCACGGCCACGCCGCTGATGGCATCGCCGTGATGCGCCGCCAGCCGCAGCGCCAGCGCGCCGCCCATCGACAGCCCGCAGACGAAGACCTTCGTGCAGCGTTCGGTCAGCGCCCGCAGCTCGCGGTCCACTTCCGCGTACCAGTCCTGCCAGGTCGTGACCTGCATGTCCTGCCAGCGGGTGCCGTGGCCGGGCAGCAGCGGTACGGAGACGGTCAGTCCGCGGTCGGCGAGATATTCGGCCCAGGGGCGGAGGGACTGGGGGGAGCCGGTGAAGCCGTGGCACAAAAGGACGCCGACCTCTCCGCCGTCACGGCGGAACGGCTCGGCTCCGGGAAGGAGCGGCACCGGGGAACTCCGATCGATAAGGGGGTCTGGCGAGTTACCCCAGGGTACGCGGAGCGGGGGCGGCCGGGTAGGTCCGGCGCCGCCCGCCGGGGGCCCGCCGGGGCGGCCCCGCCCGGCCGGGAAGTGCCGCAAGCGGCACCGGCGCGGCGAGGGGGCCGCCGCGGCAGGTTAAGGTCTTTGCGTCACACACAGGAGGCAGTCGGTTGATCTACGGCGCAATGAAGTTTTCCATCGGCGGGCCGCTGAAGCTTGCCTTCCGCCCCTGGGTGGAAGGCATCGAGAACATTCCCGCGGAGGGTCCGGCGATCCTCGCGAGCAACCATCTGTCCTTCTCGGACTCCTTCTTCCTGCCCGCGGTCCTCGACCGCAAGGTCACCTTCATCGCGAAGGCCGAATACTTCACCTCCCCGGGTGTGAAGGGGAAGCTGACGGCCGCGTTCTTCAAGGGCGTGGGCCAGCTCCCGGTCGACCGCTCGGGCGCCCGCGGCGCGGGCGAGGCGGCGATCAAGAGCGGTATCGACGTGCTGGAGCGGGGCGAGCTGTTCGGCATCTACCCCGAGGGCACCCGCTCACCTGACGGCCGGCTCTACCGCGGCAAGCCCGGCGGACTGGCGCGGGTCGCGCTGGCCACCGGCGCCCCGGTGATCCCCGTCGCGATGATCGACACGGAGAAGGTGCAGCCCCCGGGCAAGATCGTCCCGAAGATGATCCGGCCGGGCATCCGCATCGGCAAGCCGCTGGACTTCACGCGCTACCAGGGCATGGAGGGCGACCGCTTCATCCTGCGGTCGGTCACCGACCAGGTGATGTACGAGATCATGAAGCTGTCCGGCCAGGAGTACGTCGACATCTACGCCACGGCCGCCAAGCGGCAGCTCGCCGACCAGGCGAAGGCGGCGGAGGCGAAGCGGAAGGCCGAGGCGGACCGGGCCCACAAGGCCGGCGCGGGCAAGGGCAGGGGCAGGGCCGCGGGCAAGGGCGACGGCACGGACAACGGCACGGACAACGGCAAGGCCGAGGCCGGGGCGTAGACGTGCCCGGCGAGGGGTGGGGGCCGGCATGACGGACGCGGACATAACGACGGTGCGCCGCGGCGCGGTCACCGGCGGCAGGGGCAGGCAGCCGCAGGTGGTGCGGATGTCCGTCGAACTCCCGCTGTGGCGCGCGCTCACCGGCTACCGCGTCCTGACCCTCCTCTACACCCTCGTCCTGGTCGGCCTCTCCTACGGCAAGTACGCCCACCCGCTGGGCGCCGCCGCCTACATGGCCGCCCTCACCCTCTGGATGATCCTCACCTGGCGGCGCACGACGTCGGCCGAGCGCTGCACCCGCCGCTTCCTCGTCGCCGACCTCGGCTTCGCGGTCGGCGGCATCCTCCTGACGCCGCTGGTCGACAGCCACGCCCGCATCATGGACGGCGCGCCCACCCTGCCGTCCATCTGGACCGCCGGCGCCGTCCTCGGCTTCGCGATCAAGGGCGGCTGGCGGTGGGCCGCGGTCGCCTCCAGTGCAGTGGCCGTCGCCAATCTCGTCGAACGCCAGGAACTGGCCCGCGACACCATCCACAACGTCGTACTGGTGTGGGTGGCCAGCGTCGCCATCGGCTACGTCGTCGAGGTGGCCCGCGCCAGTGAGCGCACCCTCGCCCGCGCCCTCCAGATCGAGGCCGCCACCCGCGAACGGGAGCGGCTGGCCCGCGACATCCACGACAGCGTGCTCCAGGTCCTGGCGATGGTGCAGCGCCGCGGCGCCGCGATCGGCGGTGAGGCGGCCGAACTCGGCCGGATGGCGGGGGAACAGGAGGTCGCCCTGCGCACCCTGGTCTCCAGCGGCCTGGTGCCGCGGCCCCGCCCGACGCGGCCGGCCGACCCTGCCCCGACCGCGCCCGCCGCCGGGCCCGCCCCCGCGCCCCCCACCCCCGGCGGCCGCTGCGACCTGCGCGCCCTGCTCGCGCCGTACGCGAACGCCGGCGTCACCTTCTCCGAGCCCGGCGCCCCGGTCGAGCTGCCGGCCGCCGCCGCGGCGGAGTTGGCGGCCGCCGTCGGAGCGGCGTTGGACAATGTGCGGGTGCACGTGGGGGCCGCCGCCCGCGCGTGGATCCTGGTGGAGGACGAACCGGACGCGGTGATCGTGACGGTCCGCGACGACGGCCCGGGCATCCCCGAGGGGCGGCTCGCCGACGCCGAACGCGAGGGCCGCCTCGGCGTCGCCCTGTCCATCCGCGGGCGGCTGCGGGACCTGGACGGCAGCGCCGAGTGGGTCTCCGTCCCCGGCCAGGGCACCGAAGTGGAGTTGAAGGTCCCCAAGGGCACCGCGCCCGAGGGCGGAAGGCGGGGGAAGGCGAGAGCGTGAGTGAGCCGACGGGCCTGAAGGTGATGGTGGTCGACGACCACCCGATGTGGCGGGACGCGGTCGCGCGGGATCTGGCCGAGGCCGGGTTCGACGTCGTCGCGACGGCCGGCGACGGTCTCCAGGCGGTGCGCCGGGCACAGGCCGTGGTGCCCGACGTGCTGGTCCTGGACCTCAATCTGCCGGGCCTGCCCGGCGTCCAGGTCTGCAAGGAACTCGTCGGCGCCAACCCGGCGTTGCGGGTGCTGGTGCTCTCCGCGAGCGGTGAGCACGCCGACGTCCTGGAGGCCGTCAAGTCCGGCGCGACCGGCTATCTGCTGAAGTCGGCGAGCACCGGCGAACTCCTGGACGCGGTGCGGCGCACCGCCGCCGGCGACCCGGTGTTCACGCCCGGCCTCGCGGGCCTGGTGCTGGGCGAGTACCGGCGGCTGGCGACCGACCCCGCCCCGGCCGCGCCGGACGAGCCGGGCGCCCCGCAGCTCACGGACCGGGAGACCGAGGTGCTGCGCCTGGTGGCCAAGGGCCTGTCGTACAAGCAGATCGCCGAGCGGCTGGTCATCTCCCACCGCACGGTGCAGAACCACGTCCAGAACACCCTGGGCAAGCTCCAGTTGCACAACCGTGTGGAGCTGGTGCGGTACGCCATCGAGCGGGGCCTGGACGACGCGTAGCGGCGCGTCGTCACCCGCGGCCCGCGACGACCCGCTCGTACGGGTGAACGCTTCCGCTCAACTCCCGGAAAAACCAAAGCAATCGGCGTACAACCCTTCCCGAAGCGACCCAAATCACCATTAGCGTGACGGGGTCGGCTCATTCATGGCCGTGCGCGGCCACTGACGGGATGTAGGTGAAGCAGCGATGCGGGTCGGAGTGCTGACCGGTGGTGGCGACTGCCCCGGTCTGAACGCGGTGATTCGGGGCATCGTCCGCAAGGGCACCCAGGAGTACGGATACGACTTCGTCGGCTTCCGGGACGGCTGGCGCGGCCCGCTGGAGGGGGACAGCACGCCGCTGGACATCGCCGCGGTCCGCGGCATCCTGCCCCGCGGCGGAACCATCCTCGGCTCCTCGCGGACCAACCCCTTCAAGGCGCCCGACGGCGTCCGCCGGATCAAGGACAACCTGGCCAAGCAGGAGGTCGAGGCGCTGATCACGATCGGCGGCGAGGACACCCTGGGCGTCGCCACCCGGCTCTCCGGCGAATACGGCGTGCCCTGCGTCGGCGTGCCCAAGACCATCGACAACGACCTCTCCGCCACGGACTACACCTTCGGCTTCGACACCGCCGTCGGCGTCGCCACCGAGGCCATCGACCGGCTGCACACCACCGCCGAATCGCACATGCGGGTCCTGGTCGTCGAGGTGATGGGCCGGCACGCCGGCTGGATCGCCCTGCACTCCGGCCTGGCCGGCGGGGCCAACGTCATCCTCATCCCCGAGCAGCGCTTCGACATCGAGCAGGTCTGCGGCTGGATCGACTCGCGCTTCAAGGTCCGCTACGCCCCCATCGTGGTCGTCGCCGAGGGCGCGATGCCCAAGGACGGCCAGATGGTCCTCAAGGACGGATCCACCGACTCCTTCGGACACGTCCGGCTGTCGGGCGTGGGGGAGTGGCTGGCCAAGGAGATCGAGCGGCGTACGGGCAAGGAGGCCCGCACCACCGTGCTCGGCCACACCCAGCGCGGCGGCACCCCCAGCGCCTTCGACCGCTGGCTGGCCACCCGCTTCGGACTGCACGCCATCGAGGCCGTGCGGGACGGCGACTTCGGCAAGATGGTGGCGCTGCGCGGAACGGACATCGTCCGGGTGCCGATCGCGGAGGCCACCGCCAAGCTGAAGACGGTCGACCCGGCCCTCTACTCCGAGGCCGGCGTCTTCTTCGGCTGAACCGGCGGACACTCAGGAGGACGGGGAGCACCGTGGAGATCTTGGCGTTCGGCGTGCGGGCGGACGAGCGGCCCGTGCTGGAGGCGGCCTTCGCCGGCCGGCACCAGGTCCGCTGCCTGGACGTCTTCCTCAACCGCGACACCGCCCCCATCGCGCACGACTACGAGATCGTCACCTCCGGCGTCGACGCCGATCTCTGTGCCGATGTGCTGCAATCCCTCGCGGCGGGCGGCACGAAGATGATCGCCCAGCGCTCCACGGGCTTCAACAACATCGATCTCCAGGCCGCGGCCGACCTCGGAATGAGCGTCGGCCGCGTCGCGTCCTACTCGCCCTATTCGGTCGCGGAGTTCGCCTGGGGCCTGGCGCTGGCCGTCAACCGGCGCCTGGTGCCGGCCGCCAACCGCACCCGTAACTTCGATTTCCGGCTGGACGGCCTCATGGGCCGCGACCTGCGCGGCCGTACGGTCGG
The DNA here is from genome assembly GCF_055570395.1 of Streptomyces sp. NPDC031210. Lineage (NCBI taxonomy): Bacteria > Bacillati > Actinomycetota > Actinomycetes > Kitasatosporales > Streptomycetaceae > Streptomyces > Streptomyces sp. NPDC031210. Next base: position 26,372 of record NZ_JBVIHH010000028.1, on the reverse strand, counting down.
CGTGCTCGGCACCGGCAGGATCGGCGAGGCGTTCACCCGGATCGCCCACGGCTTCGGCATGAACCTGCTGGGCTGGGACCTCACCGAGAACCCCCGCTGCGTCGAGCTGGGGATGGCGTACACCGGTCTGGAGCGGCTGTTCGCCGAGGCGGACCTGCTCAGCCTGCACCTGCCGCTGGTCGAGTCCACCCGGCACCTCATCGACGCCGCCGCGCTGGCCGCCATGAAGGACGACGCCGTCCTGGTCAACTCCAGCCGCGGCGGCCTCGTCGACACCGCGGCCCTGGTACGGACGCTGAAGGCCGGCCGGCTCCGCGGCGTCGGCCTGGACGTCTACGAGGAGGAGGCCGGGCTCTTCTCCCACGACAAGTCGCTGGACGTCATCAGCGACGACACCCTCGCCCGCCTGATGACGTTCTCCAACGTCCTGGTCACCTCGCACCAGGCGTACTTCACCGTCGAAGCGGTCGACCAGATCACGGGGACCACCGTGCGCAACATCGAGGACTATCTGGCCGGCCGCACCAACGAGAACATGCTCGTCACACGAGGACAGTTGCCAGCAACTGGGCGATGACCGCCGAGCCGTCCAGTGTCAGTACCGACTCCGGGTGGAACTGCACACCCGCGAAACCGGGGCCGCGCAGCGCGTGCACGTCGCCGGTCACCGCGTCCCGGCTCAACTCCACGCGGTGCATGGCCAGTTCGGTGGCCGTGGTGTCGTCGCAGCGGGCCGTGAAGGTGTTGTAGAAGCCGACCGTCTCGGGCCGCCCGAAGAAGTCGACGCTCTCCTGGGCGCCCTGGAACGGCACGTCCTTGCGCACGATCTCCAGCCCGAGCTCCGCGGCGAGCAGTTCGTGCCCGAGGCAGACGCCGAGCAGGCCGTGGCGGTGACCGGTGAGCAGTTCCGCGGTCAGCGCGCGCAGCAGGCGCATCTTGGGGTCCGCGGCGTCGGACGGATCGCCGGGACCGGGGCCCAGCACGATCGGGCCCTCGTGCGCCCGGGCCGCCTCGCGCAGCCCCGGCTCGTCGTAGCGGCGGACGGTGACGGCCAGCCCCGAGGTGCGCAGCAGGTGCGCCAGCATCGCGGTGAAGGTGTCCTCGGCGTCCACGACCAGGGCGTGGCCGCGCAGCGCCGCGGTCGGTTCGGTGGTCCGCATCCGCAGCCAGAAGGGGGCGAGGTCGGCGCGGCGGGCGTCCAGCGCGGCCCGCACCCGCGGATCGTCGGCCAGCCGCGGCGCCTCCCCGGCCGCCCTGGCCCGCTCCGGCGCGGGCCGCACCCCGAGGGCGGTGAGGACGCCGGCGGCCTTGGCGTGCGTCTCGGCGACCTCCGCGGCCGGGTCGGAGGCGCGAACCAGGGTGGCGCCGACGGGCACCCGCAGCTTTCCGTCCGCGGCGATGTCGGCGGTACGGATCAGGATCGGCGAGTCCAGGGTCTGCGCGCCGCTCGCGTCCCGGCCGATCAGCGCCAGCGCGCCCGCGTAGTAGCCGCGGCCGCGCCCGTCGGAGCCGACCGGTTCATGGCGCTCGATGACCCGGCAGGCGTTCTGCACCGGCGAGCCGGTGACCGTCGCCGCGAACATCGTCTCCTTCAGCACCTCGCGCACATCCATGGTGGAGCGGCCGCGCAGCTCGTACTCGGTGTGCGCGAGGTGCGCCATCTCCTTGAGCCGGGGCCCGATGACCACACCGCCCTGGTCGCCGACGGTGCACATCATCTTCAGCTCCTCGTCCACCACCATGGACAGCTCCTCGACCTCCTTGCGGTCGCCGAGGAAGGCCAGCAGGCTCTCCGGCGTCGGCCCGCCGGCCGGGTAGCGGTAGGTGCCGCTGATCGGATTCATCACGACCGTGCCGCCGGTCATCCGCACGTGCACCTCGGGGCTGGCCCCGACCAGGGTGCGCACCCCGGAACGGTGCACGACGTACGTCCAGTAGGCGCCTCGCTCACCGGCCAGCAGCCGCCGGAACAGCGCCAGCGCGTCGGCCGCCCCGAAGTCCGCGATGGTGCCCTCGAACGTCCTGCGGATCACGAAGTTGGCGCCCTCGCCGCTGCCGATCTCCTCGCGCACCACCCGCCCCACGCTCCGCGCGTACGCCTCGTCGCTCACGTCGAACGCGCCGTCTGTCACCCGGACCCGGTGCGCCGGCAGGGCCGCGAGCGCCTCCTCCAGCGTCAGCTCGTACGTCTCGCGGGGGCGCAGTACGGCCAGCGGTGTGCCGTCGTCGTGAGCCCGGAAGCCGCGCTCGCGGATCTGCCGGAACGGGATCAGGGCGAGCGCGTCGGTCACCGGCTCCTTCACCGCCCCCTCGCCCAGCGGGATGTCGGCCAGTCGCTCGACCTCCGTCACCTCGCCGATCAGCACCTCGACGGTGTCGGCCGCCTCCCGCCCGGGGGAGCGGCGGCGCAGCAGGGCGAACGGGGGGCACGCGGGGTCGAGCAGGCGCGCGACGAGCGCGGCGGCGGAGGGGGGATCGAGGGGCTCGCGGTGCATGGCGGGGTTCCTTCCGGGAGAGGAGGAACGGCCCGCCGCGAACGACGAAGGCCGCCCCTCGGGCGGCCTTCGCGAAGTGTGTGGTGTGCGCGCGAATCAGTGGGCCGCCGGATGAGCGGTCCACCACCAGTTCCTGTTCATGGCTGGTTGCGCGAGCATGCGGCGCACCCTACCGGATGCCCGGGCGCGCGGCGGCGCGGTGTCCACCCACCGGGAAGGGCCGCCGGCGGTCCGTGCCGTGCCCGCGCCGTGCCCGCGCGGGAAGGGGATTGCCCGCTCCCCGCCGCCCGTCTAGCGTCCCCCGTTGACGGGCCGGACCAGGCCCGGGACGCGGACCCCGCCGGGCGGGAGCAACGAGAGGCGGGCCATGACCGCGCGGGACTTCCACCGCATCGCCGACGCCGTCGCGGCGCAGATCACCGCCGGCGAGCTGCGCCCCGGCGACCGCCTCCCCACCCAGCGCGCCTTCGCCCGCACCCACCGCATCGCCGACTCCACCGCCACCCGCGTCTACCGCGAACTCGCCCGCCGCGGGCTGACCGTCGGCGAGGTCGGCCGTGGCACCTACGTCCGCGCCGCCCAGCACGCACCGGGGCCCGCGCTGGCCGAACCGGCCGCCGCCGTACCCGTCAACCTCGAACTCAACTACCCCGTCGTCCCCGAGCAGTCCGAGCTGCTCGCCGCCGGCCTCGCGCCGCTGCTGCGCCCCGACGCCCTCGGCGCCGCCCTGCGCCCGGCCGGTCCGGCCGGCACCGCCGCCGCGCGCTCCGCCGCGGCGGCCCTGCTCGCGGGCACGGGCCCGCGCCCCGACCCCGGCCTGGTCCGCTTCGCCGGCAACGGCCGGCAGGCGGTGGCCGGCGCGCTCGCCTGCCTGGTGCCGCCCGGCGCCCGCCTGGGCGTCGAGGCCGTCACCTACCCGATGATCAAGGGCATCGCCGCCCGTCTCGGCATCACCCTCGTCCCGCTCGCCATGGACGAGCGGGGGCTGTGCCCGGACGCCGTACGCGCCGCCCACCGCGCGGCCCCGCTGCGCGCCCTCTACCTCCAGCCCACCCTGCACAACCCGCTCGGCGTGACGATGCCCGCCGCCCGCCGCGCCGAGCTCGCCGCCACCCTCGACGAACTGGACCTGTGGGCGGTGGAGGACGCCGTCTGGGGCTTCCTCCACCAAGACGACGACGGTGACCAAGATGACGACGCCGCCGGTGCCGGTGACAGCGAGGCCACCGGCCCGCACCCCTCCCTGGCCGCCCTCGCGCCGGACCGCACGATCGTCATCGACAGCCTCTCCAAACGCCTCGCCCCGGGACTCACCGCCGGGATCGCCCTGGCACCCCCGTCCCACACCGACCGGCTCGCCGCCGCCCTGCGCTCCGGCGGCTGGACCGCCACCGGCTTCGCGCTGGAGGCCGTCACCCGGTGGATGACCGACGGCACCCTGGAGAAAGTCGTCGCCGCCAAGCGCCGGGACGCCGCCGCCCGCCAGGCCCTCGTCCGCGAGCGGCTGGCGGACTTCGCCGTGCGCGCCGACCCGCGCGCCTATTTCGCCTGGTGGGAGCTGCCGGGCCGGTGGCGCGCCGAGACGTTCCTGGCGGCCGCCGCGCGACGCGGGATCGCCGTCACGCCGGCCGCCGCCTTCGCCGTCGCGGCGGAGGGCACCCAGGGCCCCGGCCCGGCCCCCCACGCCCTCCGTATCGCGCTGGCCGGACCCGCCCCCCAGGAGCTGGCCCGGGCGCTCGACACCCTGGCGGACCTCGCCCGGGGCGGGCCGGAGGATTTCCCGCCGGAGTGAGCGGGGCACCGGCCGCGGAATGTCCGGGCTCGGGCGGCGTCGAGTGGAGTGCGTCTCAAAGTCCGGGCGCACAAAGGACACCTCCGGATGACCCCGTAATGTTGGCCATGTGACCGTGAACGCTGAAACCCACGCCGGTGGCAACACCTGGCGAGACCTGCCCGCGGCGCAGCAGCCTGACTGGCCGGACCAAGAGGCTCTGCGCGATGTGATCGCGGAGCTCGAGTCCTATCCGCCGCTCGTCTTCGCGGGCGAGTGCGACCAGTTGCGCGAGCGCCTGGGAGCCGTCGCCCGTGGTGAGGCGTTCCTGCTTCAGGGCGGCGACTGCGCGGAGGCCTTCGACGCCGTATCCGCCGAGCACATCCGAAACAAGCTCAAGACGCTCCTGCAGATGGGAGCCGTCCTCACCTACGCCGGGTCCGTCCCGGTGGTCAAGGTCGGCCGGATCGCCGGCCAGTACAGCAAGCCGCGCTCCAAGCCGACCGAGACCCGCGACGGCGTGACGCTGCCGACCTACCGCGGCGACTCCGTCAACGGCTTCGAGTTCACCGAGGCGGCCCGCATCCCGGACCCGCAGCGGCTGAAGCGGATGTACCACGCCTCCGCGGCGACGCTGAACCTGGTGCGCGCCTTCACCACCGGTGGCTACGCCGACCTGCGCCAGGTGCACGCCTGGAACCAGGACTTCGTGAAGTCCTCGCCCTCCGGGCAGCGCTACGAGGCGCTGGCCCGCGAGATCGACCGCGCGATGAACTTCATGAACGCCTGCGGGGTCGACCCGGAGGAGTTCCGCACCGTCGAGTTCTACGCCTCCCACGAGGCGCTGATCCTGGACTACGAGTCGGCGCTGACCCGCACCGACTCGCGCACCGGCGACCTCTACGACGTCTCCGGCCACATGGTCTGGATCGGCGAGCGCACCCGTCAGCTCGACGGCGCGCACCTGGAATTCGCCTCGCGCATCCGCAACCCGATCGGTGTGAAGCTCGGTCCGACGACCACGCCGCAGGACGCGCTCACCCTCATCGAGCGCCTCGACCCGGACCGTGAGCCGGGCCGGCTGACCTTCATCACCCGCATGGGCGCGGACAAGGTCCGCGACAAGCTCCCCGAGCTGGTCGAGAAGGTCACCGCCTCCGGTGCCCAGGTCGCGTGGATCTGCGACCCGATGCACGGCAACACCTTCGAGGCGGCCTCGGGTCACAAGACCCGCCGCTTCGACGATGTGCTGGACGAGGTCAAGGGCTTCTTCGAGGTCCACAAGAGCCTCGGCACGCACCCGGGCGGCATCCACGTCGAGCTGACCGGCGACGACGTCACGGAGTGCGTGGGCGGCGGCGACGAGATCTTCGTCGACGATCTGCACCAGCGCTACGAGACGGCCTGCGACCCGCGGCTCAACCGCAGCCAGTCGCTGGACCTGGCCTTCCTGGTCGCGGAGATGTACCGCCACCAGTGAGACCGCCCGCCGCGGGAGCGGCGGTGCACCACCACGGCAGCACAGTGGGGGGGGGGGGGGGGGGGGGGGGGGGGGGGGGAGGGGGGGGGGGGGGGGGGGGGGGGGGGGGGGGGGGGGGGGGGGGGGTGAGGGGGGGGGGGAGGAG
>NZ_JBVIHH010000028.1:0-20471 GCF_055570395.1 Streptomyces sp. NPDC031210 | reverse complement strand
TCCCCCCCCCCCCCCGCCCTCCCCCCCCCCCCCCCCCCCCCCTCCCCCCCCCCCCTCCCTCCCCCCCCCCCCCCCCCCCCCCCCCCCCCTTCCCCCCCAACCCCCCCCCCCCCCCCCCCACAGCGTTGTGCGGCATCCGAGGTACGGGTAAGGTAAGGGTAACCTCACTCAAGATCAGCCAGATCGATGAGTCCGTCTCTTCGGGGGTGACCCGCGTGTTCGTCTGCTCTTGCTTCGGCATCACCGAGCAGCAGGTCCGCGACCACGCGGATACGGGCGCCTGCACGCCCCGCCAGATCGCCTCCGCTTGCAAGGCCGGCACCGACTGCGGTGGCTGCGTCCGCCGCATCCAGGCGCTGCTGGGCCGTGGCGCCTGCCCCCGGCGCGAACTCATCGACGGTGGCGCTGCCGAGCCGCTGGTCGCGGAGGTGGCCGAAGCGGTGCCCGCGGCGCTCCCGGAGGCCGCCTAGCCCGCACCGGGCGCACGGCGACCGGCCGGCGGGTGAGCATCTCCCCGGCTCAGCTCGGCTGCTCGATCAGTTGGGCGATGTAGAGCGCCTCCCCGAGCTTCTCGACCAGCTCGAGCTGGGTGTCGAGATAGTCGATGTGGTGCTCCTCGTCCGCGAGGATGTCCTCGAAGATGTTCGCCGAGGTGATGTCGCCCTTGGTGCGCATGACCTCGATACCGCGCTTGAGCCGGTCGATGGCCTCGACCTCGACCTGCCGGTCCGCCTGGAACATCTCCGTGACGGTCTGGCCGATCCGCACGTGGAAGAGCCGCTGATAGTTCGGCAGGCCGTCGAGGAAGAGAATGCGGTCCGTCAGGAGTTCCGCGTGCTTCATCTCGTCGAACGACTCGCTGCGGGTGTACTTCGCCAGCTTCGTCCAGCCGAAGTTCTCCTGCATCTTGGCGTGCAGGAAGTACTGATTGATCGCGGTCAGCTCGGCAGTCAGCTGCTCGTTGAGGAATTCAATGACCTCTGGGTCGCCCTGCATGGCAGCGGGCTCCTTCCGCGCGAGAACTGGGCAGGTGCCGTGATCCTTGCACCGCGCGAAGGCGCTCGTCCAGTAAGTGCACGCTTAGTATGAGTTGCCCGAATCCCTGCCGCCCTGGTCATCGGCACCCCTTCCGGTCTGACAACATGGAGGGCATGGGTCAGCCGGAAAGCCGCGAAGAGGAGCATTCCCAGCTACCTCCGGGGCAACGCCTGCAGCGGGGTTGGCCGGTGACGCATTACGGGCCGGTGCCGAAGTTCCGCCCCGAGCGCTGGGAGTTCCGCGCCTTCGGTGCGACCGCCGACGGCGGTAAGCACTGCTGGACGCACGAGGAATTCACGGCCCTGCCGTACACCACGGTCGTCTCGGATATGCACTGCGTGACGAAATTCAGCATGCTCGGCGCCGAATGGGGCGGGGTGCGTACGCAGACCATCCTGGAGCTCGCGCCGCCCGCGCCCGATGTCACCCACGTCATGGTGTGGGCCGAGTACGGATTCAGTTCGAATTTGCGTCTGGCGGATTTCGCCGCGGACAGGTGCCTCTTCGCCACCCACCGCTCCGGCGAACTGCTCACCGCCGAACACGGATTCCCGGTCCGGCTGATCGTCCCGCATCTGTACGCCTGGAAGGGCCCCAAGTGGGTCCGCGGCATCGAGTACATGACGGCGGACCGCCGCGGCTTCTGGGAGGAGCGCGGCTACCACAACCTCGGCGACCCGTGGCGCGAGCAGCGGTACTCCTACCAGGAGGAGCCGGGCGACGGCCCGGAACTCTGAGAACTACCCGCGCAGCTCCTTGAGGCGGGCCACATCCGCCGCGTGCCCTTCCTTGCCGCCCGGCGTCTCGATGACCAGGGGAACGCCGGCGGTCGCCGGGTGGGTGAACAGCGCGCCGAACGGCTCCAGGCCGATGTGTCCGGCGCCGATGCCGGCGTGCCGGTCCTTGTGCGCGCCCACCACGTCCTTGGAGTCGTTGGCGTGGATCAGCTTCAGCCGGCCCTCGCCCACCACGTCCACCAGCTCGTCCAGCATCGCCTTGGTGCCACCCGGCGCCGCCAGGTCGTGCCCGGCCGCGAAGACGTGGCAGGTGTCCAGGCAGACGCCCAGCTTCGGGTGCCGGTCCAGGGCGTCGAAGTACGGGCCGAAGTCCTCCGCCAGCGAACACAGGGACGCCCCCTGGCCGGCCGTCGACTCCAGCAGCAGCCAGGGGTCGTCGTCCCGCGTCAGCTCGTCGAGCAGCGGCCGCATCCGCTCCCTGACCTGCGCCAGCGCCTGCTCGCGCGGCCGCCCGCCGGTCGCCGAGCCGGTGTGGACGACGACGCCGAGCGCGCCGATCTCCCGGGCGCGGACCAGCGAGTGCCGCAGCGACTCGACGGACCTGTCCACCGTCGCCTCGGTGTGCGAGCCGAAGTTGATCAGATAGGGCGCGTGCACGTACGCCGGGATCCGCTCCTGCGCGCAGGCCGCCCGGAACGCCTCGTCCTGAGCCGGGCTGCCGGCCGGCGTCGCCCAGCCACGGGGGTTGGCCACGAAGACCTGCACCGCCTCGCCGCCGATCTCGCGGGCGTAGGGAAGGCCGGTCCGGGCCAGGCCGCCGGCCACCGGCACATGGCCGCCGACCGGGTTGCGGGTACGGGCGCGGGGAAGGGAGGGGGGAGTGCTCACCCCACAAGGGTGCCAGGTGCCGCGCGGCCGCCGGACAGCGGCCGCGCGGCACCGGGCCCGAAGGCCGCGGTGCGCGCGGCTACAGCGCCCCGTCGAGCTTGATCGTGATGGTGGAGCCCTTCTCGGCCTCCTCGCCGCCCTCGACCGACTGGCTCTCGACCGTGTCCTGGGGGAACAGCAACGGCTTCTTGACCTCGACGGCGAAGCCGAGAGCGGTCAGCTCCCGCTTGGCGTCCTCGACGTTCTCGCCGGTGACGTCCGGCACCGTGACCATCTCCGGTCCCCGGGAGAGCGTGAGGGTGACCGTCTCACCGGTGCCCAGCTTCTCGCCCGCACCGGGTGACTGCCGCGCGATGGCGCCCTTGTCCTCCGGGGAGTGCACCGGCCGGTCGGCGAACCTCACCTTCAGGCCCGCCTCGCGCAGCGTCTCGACGGCGTCCGCCCGGTCGTCGCCGACGACGTCCGGCGCCGCCACCTCGGCGCCGCGGCTGATCGTGAGGGCCACCGCCGTGTCCGGGTGGCGCCGGCTGCCCGCCGCCGGGTCCGTACGGATCACCGACCCCTTGGCGACCTCGTCGTCGAAGTCCCGCCGCTCGGCGCCCAATGTCAGCCCGAGGTCGCGCAGTTTGCGCCGGGCGTCCGCGGCGGGGGTGCCGGCCAGATCCGGGACCGTGACGATCTCGGGCCCGCGGGAGAGGGTGAGGGTGACCGTGCCGGTGCCGCGGATCCGCTTGCCGGTCGCGGGATCCGTGGCCATCACATGGCCGCGCTCCACGTTCGGGCTGAACCGCCGCACCACCTTGAACCGCAGCCCCGCGTCCCGGAGCGTCTTCTCGGCCTTGGCCTGCGTCATGTCCAGCACCGCCGGGACGGTCGTGAACTGGCCGGAGTTGATGTACCACACGCCCGTGCCGACGCCGAGCAGCAGCAGGACGGCCGCGACGACGGTGAGCAGCCTGTTGCGTCCGAGGAGGCCGCGGCGGGGCGCCCCGGCGGCGGGCGCCGGACGCAGCCGGGTGGTCCGGTCCGAGGGCGGCGCCGCGTCCGCCGGCGGTACCTCCAGCCGGCTGGTGCGATTGAGCTCTCCCTCGCCGGCGGCCGCCGGCAGCGGGAGTCCGCCGCCGGCCCGCGGCAGCACATCCGTGCGCTCGCCGTCCCCGCCCGCCGCGCTCCCGGAGCCGGCCTCGGACGGCTCCTTCGCCTGCGGCGGCACCACATCGAGCTGCTCGTCGGTCAGTTCCGCGCGGGCGGTGCGGGACCGGGCCAGCATCGCCACCGCGTCCTGCGGGCGCTCCCGGGGATCGCGGGCGCTGGCCAGCGCCACCAGCGCGTCCAACTGCGGCGCCAGCCCCGGCACCAGCTCCGACGGCGGCCGCACGTCCTCGTGCAGATGCTGGTAGAGCACCTGGGCCGCGGAGCCGCCGGTGTGCGGTTTGCCGCCGGTCAGCATCTCGTAGAGGACCACACCGCAGGCGTAGACATCGACCCGGGCGTCGGCCGTGCCGTGCTCGATCTGCTCGGGGGCGAGGTAGGAGACGGTGCCCAGGAGGGAGCCGGTGGAGGCGGTGGTGTGGGTGCCCACCGTGCGCACCAGGCCGAAGTCGGCGACCTTGACCCGGCCGTCGTCGCCGATCAGCACGTTCTCCGGCTTCATGTCGCGGTGCACCAGGCCCGCGCGGTGCGCCGCCCCGAGGGCCGCGAGGATCGGCTCCAGGATGTCCAGCGCGGCCCGCGGCTGGAGCGCGCCCCGCTCGCGCAGGACGTCGCGCAGCGTGCACCCCGCGACGTACTCCATCGCCAGATAGACGCAAGCGCCGTCGCTGCCCTGGTCGAAGACGCCCACCACATTCGGGTGCGACAGGCGCGCGACGGACTTGGCCTCGCGGATGAAGCGCTCGACGAACGCCTGGTCCGTGACCAGCGCCGGATGCATCACCTTCAGGGCGAGCACACGGTCGAGCCGGGTGTCCATCGCCCGGTAGACCGTCGCCATGCCCCCGGCGGCGATGCGTGCCTCGACGCGGTAGCGGCCGTCGATCAGTTGGCCTACGAGCGGATCCTGAAGGGTCGTGTCCACGGCAGAGGAGTCTACGATCTCCCGGCGGTGGCCCGAACGCCGCGGCGGGCGTCCGGGCCGTACTGGAGCCGAACGGTGACAGGAAGGACGACCCGCGCCGGCCGCCACCGGGCCGGGCCGGAGACGGGCCGTGGGCGACCTGCCCGCCCCCTCAGAAGGCCGGCCGCTCCGGGTCCAGCTCCGCCACCCCGTCCGTGGGCGAGGACGCCCGCGCGAAGTGACGGCGCGGGATGCGGCCCGCGCGGTACGCCAGCCGGCCGCCCTCGACGGCGTGCCGCATCGCCTCCGCCATCAGCTCCGGTTCCTGGGCGCGGGTCACCGCGGACGCCAGCATGACCGCCGCACAGCCCAGCTCCATGGCCAGGGCCGCGTCCGAGGCGGTGCCCGCCCCCGCGTCCAGCACGACCGGCACACCGGCCCGCTCGGTGATCAGTTGGAAGTTGTGCGGATTGCGGATGCCCAGGCCCGAGCCGATCGGCGAGCCCAGCGGCATGATCGCCGCGCAACCCACGTCCTCCAGCTTGCGGGCCAGCACCGGATCGTCGTTGGTGTACGGCAGCACCGTGAAGCCGTCGTCCACCAGGGTCTCGGCGGCATCCAGCAGCTCGATCGGATCGGGCAGCAGAGTTCGCTCGTCGGCGACCACCTCCAGCTTGACCCAGTCCGTGCCCAGCGCCTCCCGGGCGAGGCGGGCGGTGAGCACCGCCTCACCGGCGGTGAAGCAGCCCGCGGTGTTCGGCAGCACCGCGATGTCGTGCCGCCGCAGGACGGAGAGCACCGATCCCTGCACGGTCGGATCCAGCCGCCGCATGGCGACCGTCGTCAGCTCCGTACCGGAGGCGACCAGCGCGCGCTCCAGGACGTCGAGGCTGGGCGCGCCGCCGGTGCCCATGATCAGACGGGACCGGAAGGTGGTGCCGGCGAGGACGAGGGGATCATCGGCCATCTCGGATCAGCCTCCCTGCACCGCGGTGAGCACTTCGACGCGGTCGCCGTCGCGGAGCGCGGTGGCGGGCCACCGGGTGCGCGGCACGACGGTCTCGTTGACCGCGGCGGCGACCCCCCGCGGCGCCCGGGTCAGGGTCGCCACGAGCCGGTCGAGGGTGAGCCCGCGGGGGATCTCGCGGGGCTCGCCGTTGACGGACACCGAGACGGCGGGGGCGGGCGTGAGGGCACTCATACGGTCTGGTCCTCCAGGGCGCGGGGGCGCTTCGGCTCCGGGGCGGTGGCGGCGAAGCGCGCGGGGGAGAAGGGGCGGGCCTCTTCGGGCAGCGTTCCGGTGACCAGCAGCTCGGCCATCGCGTCGCCGGTCACGGGCGTCAGCAGGATCCCGTTACGGAAGTGGCCGGTGGCCAGATGCAGGCCGGGCAGCGCGCTCGGGCCCAGCAGCGGCGCGTTGTCGGGGGAGGTGGGGCGCAGCCCGGCGGACGTCTCGACGAGCGGCAGCTCGGTGATGCCGGGCACCAGCTCGTGGGCGTCGCGCAGCAGCTCGTAGACGCCGCCGGCGGTGACGGTGGTGTCCCAGCCCAGCTCCTCGCTGGTGGCGCCGACGACCAGCTCGCCGGTCTCCCGGGGCACCAGATACAGCGGGCCGCCGCGGACCACGGCCCGTACGGTGCGCGACAGGAACGGCGCCCCGCCGGCCGGCGGGACGGGCATCCGCAGCCGCAGCACCTGCCCCTTGACCGGGCGCACCGGCGGCAGCACCTCCTCGGGCACGCCGGCCAGCCGCCCGCTGGAGCTGCCCGCGGCCAGCACCACCTGGCCGGCCGGCAGCCGCGTGCCGTCGGCGAGCACGACGCCCGCCGCGCGCCCGCCGCTGACCGTCAGCCGCTCCGCGCGGCTCCGGTGGAAGACCACCCCGGCCCGTTCGCAGGCGGTCAGCAGGGCGCTCGCCAGGCGGCGCGGATCGACCTGGTGGTCGCCGTCGACGCGCAGCCCGCCGCGCACCCCCGGCGCCAGCATCGGCTCCAGACGGCGGCACTCGCGCCCCGTCAGCCACTGCGAGTCCAGCCCCGACCGGGTCTGCAAGGCGTGCAGTTCCCGCAGGTGGGCGCGGTCGTCGGCGTCCAGCGCCACCGCGAGGGTGCCGCACCGCCGGTAGCCGAGCGACTGCCCGGACGCCTCCTGAAGCTCCGCCGCGAACCGCGGATAGCGGTCCGCCGAGGCCAGGTTGAGGCCGAGCAGCATCTCCTCGCCGTAGTGCAGCTCGGTGACGGCGGCCAGCATGCCGGCCGCGACCCGGGCCGCACCGCCGCCGGGGTCGGGGTCGGCTAGGGCGACGGTCAAGCCGCGGCCGGCCGCCCGCCAGGCCGTGACCAGGCCGATGACGCCGCCCCCGATGACGAGGACGTCAGGGTGCCCCGTCGCGGGTGTCGGATGTGCCGTACGAGCCGATGGTGCCGCTGTTGTGGCAGGTGGATGCATGGGCGTCCAGCCCCTCCCTTCGCCGGCATGACCCGGATCAGGTTCGGACGGTCGGAGGCCGGTCAGCCTCCCTCTCAGCCCGGTGCGTCCGGGCTCCCGCGAGTGCGTGTAGCCGTCACCCTAATACGGGCCCGCGACGCCCCGTAAGGGAGCGCCCGGAGACCGTTCCCGGCCTCCCGGAAGCGGCGCCGAACCCCGTGACCGACCGTGACGCTGTGTCAGAGATCTCCTCGCGCGGTGCTGCGAGCGGCGAGACACCCCGTCTTAGAGTGATCGGGTGAGCGAGCAGAGCACGTCCTCCCAGGCCCCTGACCGCACGCCGCGCGTCGTGATCGTCGGCGCGGGAATCGCGGGTGTGCAGACCGCCGTCGCCCTGCGCGAACAAGGCTGGCGCGGCGCGATCACGCTCCTCGGCGACGAGCCCCACCCGCCCTACGACCGCCCCCCGCTGTCCAAGGCGGTGCTGCTGGGCAAGGCCGAGGGCTCCGCCCTCGACATCGACTTCGCCGCCCTCGGCATCGACCTCCACCTCGGCCGGCGGGTCACCGCCCTCAGGCCCGCCGAGCATGTGGTCGACACCGCCGAGGGCCCGGTGCCCTACGACATCGCCGTCCTCGCGACCGGCGCGGACCCGGTCCTGCTGCCCGGCACCCAGGGCCTGCCCGGTGTCCACCTGCTGCGCACCCTGGACGACGCCCTGCGGCTGCGGCCGGTGCTCGCCGCCCGGCACGAGATCGTGGTCGTCGGGGCCGGCTGGATCGGCGCCGAGTTCGCGACCGCCGCGCGCGAGGCGGGCTGCTCGGTCACCGTCGTCGAAGCCGCCGACCGCCCGCTGGCCGGGGCGCTGCCCGCCGAGGTCGCCGCCCACCTGACCGGCTGGTACGCCGACGCCGGAGCGGCCCTGCGCACCGGCGCCCGGGTCGAGTCCGTCGCGCCCGGCGCGGTCACCCTCGCGGACGGCGCGACGCTGCCCGCCGACGCCGTCGTCGTCGGGATCGGTGCCCGGCCCGCGACCGGCTGGCTGGCCGGCTCGGGCGTCGCCCTCTCACCCGAGGACGGCTCGGTGCTGGCCGACGAACTCCTGCGCACCTCGGCACCCGACGTCTACGCCGTCGGCGACTGCGCCTCCTTCCCCTCCGCCCGCTACGGCCGCCGGCTGCTGATCCACCACTGGGACAACGCCCTCCAGGGCCCCCGTACGGTCGCCGAGAACATCACCCGCGGCGACGCGCCGGGGCTGGTCTACGACCCGGTGCCGTACTTCTGGTCCGAGCAGTTCGGCCGGTTCGTGCAGTACGCCGGCCACCATCCGGGCGCGGACGAGCTGGTCTGGCGCGGCGACCCGGCCGGCGCCGCCTGGTCGGTGCTGTGGCTGCGCGACGGTGTCCTGGTCGCGCTGCTGGCCGTCGGACGGCCGCGGGACCTCGCCCAGGGCCGCAAGCTCATCGAGCGGGGCGCCCGCCTGGACCGCGAACGGGCCGCGGACGCGTCCGTTCCGCTGAAGTCGGCGTTGGTGTGATCCCTGGTCCGGGTGGCGCGGCGTCACCCGCCGGGGTACTGGCGGCCCCTGATGGCGAGGCCCGGCTACCGGCTGTCAGCGGGAGGTGGCAGGCTTGTCCCGTGACCGAGATTGACGCAAACATCGATGGACTCGTCCCCGCCTGGCTCACCCTCCCCGACATCGCCGAAGAGTTCGGCGTCGAGGTGACGCGGGTCCGGCAGTTGGTCAAGGAGGGCCAGCTCATCGCGGTGCGCCGCGGCGAGAACAGGGCACTGCACGTGCCGGCCGATTTCATCAAGGACGGCAAGGTCGTCAAGGGCCTCGCCGGCACCCTGACCCTTCTGCGCGACGACGGCTTCGCCGACGAGGAAATGCTGGAGTGGCTCTTCACTCCGGATGACAGCCTGCCCGGCACGCCGGCGCAGGCACTGCGCGAGAACCGCGGCACGGAGGTGAAGCGCCGGGCTCAGGCGCTCGCCGTCTGATCCGCCCGGGGCGCCCGCGCGCTCATCCGTAACCACACCCGCATCCATCACCGCACCTTCAGGGGCGTACGGGCCGGAAGGACCGTCCCGTACGCCCCCGACCTGGGGGGAAGCAGCCCGATGACCACCGCACGAGCGGCCCTGTCCGACGCCCGGCTCTACCTGTGCACCGACGCCCGCAAGCGGCAGGGCGACCTGCCGCAGTTCCTCGACGCGGTGCTCTCCTCGGGCGTGGACATCGTCCAGTTGCGCGACAAGGGCATGGAGGCGGCCGAGGAGCTCGCCCACCTGGAGGTCTTCGCGGACGCCTGCCGGCGGCACGGCAAGCTGCTGTCCGTCAACGACCGCGCGGACGTCGCCCACGCGAGCGGCGCCCAGGTGCTGCACCTGGGACAGGGCGACCTGCCGGTGCCGGCCGCCCGCGCCCTTCTGGGCGAAGAGGTCCTCATGGGCCGCTCCACGCACGCCGAGGCGGAGGTGGACGCCGCGGTCGCCGAGCCGGGCGTGGACTACTTCTGCACCGGACCCTGCTGGCCGACCCCGACCAAGCCGGGCCGGCACGCCCCCGGCCTCGACCTGGTCCGCTACACCGCCGCGCTCGCCCCCCGGCGCCCCTGGTTCGCGATCGGCGGGATCGACGCCGGGAATCTGGACGAGGTCCTTGAGGCCGGCGCCCGGCGGATCGTGGTGGTCCGTGCCCTCACCGAGGCCGACGACCCCGGTGCGGCGGCCGCCGCGCTGGCCAAGCGGGTCCGCTCCTGGGACGCCTGAGGTCCGTCCCGGGCACCTCCGCGGCCCGTCCTCTTTGGTGCTTTTCGGCCGGTCCGGTGGCCGGGAGATGTCCAACCAGTGGACATGAAACCGGCTAACCAGGCATAACGCCGGTGCCTGTTGGTGTGTGACCGACCGGTGGTTAACCTGCCCGTATGGCCCTAGGTACAGCTTCCACCAGGACTGATCGCGCACGTACCGTGCGCGATCTGCTGGCTTCCGGCAAGCAGTCGTATTCGTTCGAGTTCGCCGCCCCGAAGACCGAGAAGGGTGAGCGGACCCTGTGGAACGCCATCCGCCGGATCGAGGCCGTCTCCCCGACCTTCGTCTCCGTGACGTACGGCGCGGGCGGCACCTCCCGCGAAGGCACGGTGCGCGCGACCGAGCGGATCGCGACCGACACCACCCTGACGCCGGTGGCCCACCTGACGGCGGTCAACCACTCCACGGCCGACCTGCGCAACATCATCGGGCAGTACGCCGACGCCGGTATCCGCAACATGCTCGCGCTGCGCGGTGACCCGCCCGGCGACCCGATGGGCGAGTGGGTGCCGCACCCCCAGGGCGTGGCGTACGCCGCCGACCTGGTCCGGCTGATCAAGGAATCCGGCGACTTCTGCGTGGGCGTCGCCGCCTTCCCCGAGATGCACCCCCGCTCCCGGGACTGGGACTCCGACGTCGCGCACTTCGTCGACAAGTGCCGGGCCGGCGCGGACTTCGCCATCACCCAGATGTTCTTCTACCCCGAGGACTACTTCCGGCTGCGGGACCGGGTCGCGGCCGCGGGGTGCTCGACGCCGATCATTCCCGAGATCATGCCGGTCACGAACGTGCGGCAGATCGAGCGCTTCGCGCAGTTGAGCAACGCCGCCTTCCCGCCCGAGCTGGCCGAGCGCATCCTCGCCGTCAAGGACGACCCGGCGGCTGTACGCTCCATTGGCATCGAGTACGCGACGGAACTGTGTGCGCGCTTGATGGCCGAGGACGTTCCCGGGTTGCACTTCATTACCCTGAACCACTCCACGGCGACCTTGGAGATCTACGAGAATCTCGGTCTGCACCAGCGGGCTTGATGACGGTGGCCGGAAAGCGGCGGAAGAGGGGCGTATATGGGCTGGACGGTCCTCTACATCGCGTTCGGCCTCGTCGCGCTGTGGCTGCTCGGTGAGGTACTGCTCCAGTACAAGGCCCGGCTGCGCTGGCGGCTGCTCGCCTTCGCCGGTTTCCTCGGCGTCGTGCTCGGCGTCATCATCCCCTCGGTGATCGTGATCGGCGTGGGCGCGCTCGCCTTCGCCATCGGGCAGACGAACGTGACGCTGTCCTTCCGGCGCGGCTTCTCGACCGGCTGGGCGATCGGCGGCAAGCCGGGAGCGAGCCGGCGGCGCCGGGCCCGCTCCGCCGGCGCGCCCGCCGCCGAGCCGACCCTGCAGGTCTCCGACCTGGAGGCGGGTCCGCCCGCCGACGGCGGGGGCCGGGGCACGGTGGGCGGACCGGACGGCTACTCGGGCTTCGACACCCAGGGTGACGAGGGCCGCGCCTTCACCGGCCAGGACGCCTACGCCGGCCAGGGCTCCTACGACGCGGGCGCCGGGCAGGGCGGTTACGGCCCGGGCGGCGGCTACGGCGGCCAGGACACCTACCAGGACGCTTACCAGGACACCTACCAGAACGCTTACCAGGACACCTACCAGGGCCAGCAGGGCGCCTACGCGGCGCAGCCGGGCTTCGGCGGCCAGGACTACGCGGGAGCGGACGCCACCGCCGTCTACGCCCCTCAGCCGCTGCCCGACGAGACCGGCCAGTACGGCATCTACAGCCCCGACGCCCGCACCCCCGAAACCGGCTACCCGGGCTACGACGCCTACGGCAACGCCACCGGCAACGACGCCTACGGCAACGCCACCGGCGGCGGGAACAGCGACGGTTACGGCTACGGCACCGGCTACGACCAGCCCGCCGCCGCGCCCCAGGACGGCTACGCCGACCCGTATGCCCCCTACGGCGACGGCCAGGGCGGACAGCCGCCCTACTCCGACCCCTACCTCGGCACCCAGCAGTACGCCGCCCCCTACGACCCTTACGGGCAGGCGGAATACCCGCAGCAGTACGGCAGCGGCCCCGCCGACGGCCAGGGGCAGCCGCTGGGGCAGAACCCGGCCAACCCGGCCGCCGGCTACGGCGAGACCCCGCCCGGCGGCGTCTGGGTCCCGCAGCAGCGCGACGGCGAACTCCCGCCCGAGCAGGCGCCCTACCCGCCGTACCAGCAGCAGGGGTACGACGAGCAGCAGTACCGCTATTGAGCCACCGCTACTGAGCCACCGTTACCGGGCCACCGACTGCTGGCGCGCCACTGAGCCACCGACCGCCGGCCCGGCGGTGGCCCGGCGCGCGTCTCAGGTCGAGCCGCGCCAGTCGTTGCCGTTGACGATCAGGCCCGCGACGATCGCCCCGGACATCCCGGCGTGCGCCGGCCCGCCGCCCGGGTGGGACCAGCCGCCGACGGCGTAGAGCCCCGGTACGCGGGTCCGGTTGGCCGGGCGCAGGAAGCGGCCCCCCGCCCCGGCCAGCGCCGGGCCGGGCACCAGCGCGTCCGGCGACGGCGGCACCACCTCCCGCCACAGCGTCCGCTCACGCAGCTCCGGCACGGCCGCCTCGGCCCTCTCCACCATGCGGTCGGCGAACGCCTCGACGTCCTCGGCGGGCGCCTCTCCGGCCGGGCCCGGGGCCGCGACCGTGGCCGTCAGCGTGACCGCCTCGTGGGCCTCGTCGGGCCGGGACGCGGGGTCGTCCGGGCGCAGTACCGTCACCGTCGGGGTCGCGAACGACGGGCGCGCGCCCGCCCGCGGGCCGAAGATCGCGGCCAGCTCGGCGGGGCGGTCGGGGGCGTGGACGACCGTCCGGTGCGCGGCGCCCTCGGGGCGCGCGCCCCGCAGCGCGAGCAGGACCGTCAGCCGGGCAGGCGCGGAGACCCCCGGACGCGCGTCGTCCGCCGCCCACGGCGAACCGCCCCGCAGCATCGGCTCCAGACGGGCGGGGGACACCCCGGCCACGACGGTGTCCGCCTCGGCCACCCGCCCGTCGGCCAGCTCGACACCCGCCGCCCGGCCGTCCTTCTCGACGATCCCGGTCACCTCCGCGCCGAAGGCGAACTCCACCTTCCGCTCCACGCAGCGCTCGAACACCGCGTCGGCCAGCGCCCGCATACCGCCGCGGGGATACCAGCTACCGAAGGTCTCCTCCATGTACGGCAGCACGGCCGCGCTCGCCGGGACCTCCCGCGGATCGAAGCCGTACGCCAGCGCATGGCTCTCCAGGAGCGCGACGAGGCGGGGGTCCGCCAGCTCCCGGCGCGCCACCTCCGCCAGGGTGGCGGTCGTCGGCCCCTTGCCCCGGCGGAACAACCCGCGCCTGCGCACCGCCGGATACGGGTCGCGGCCCAGCACCGGCCAGTCCGGCCGCAGTGGCTCCTCCAGGAGCGGCCGGCGGGTGGCGTCCCACGCCTCGCGGGCACGGACCACGAACTCGCTCCACCGCTCGCCCGCGCCGGCGCCCAGCGCGCCGTCCAGGGCCGCGATCACGCCCGCCCGCGAGGCGTTCGGCAGCGGGACGGCGGTGCCGTCGGCGAAGACATGGCGGCTCGCGGGGTCGACCTGCGTCAGCTCGACGCGGCTCTCCAGCGGCTCGCGGCCGGTCTTGACGAACAGGTCGCGGTAGACGGCCGGCAGATGCAGCAGACCGGGGCCGGTGTCGAAGGCGAAGCCGTCCCGCTCGAACCGCCGCAGCGCGCCGCCGTGCGTCGCGCCGCGCTCGTACACCGCCACCCGGTGGCCCGCGACGGCCAGCCGGGCAGCGGCCGCCATCGCGCCCATGCCGGCGCCGATCACCGCAATCCGTGCCATGCCAGCGACTTTAACCGGGGCCACTGACAACGCCCGCAACGGGCGGTACGTCAGCACGGGCCCGGCGCTGGGGCCGGGTGCCTAGCTGTGAGTATCCGTACTCAGACGCCGAGATGAGTAGGTACGCGGATGGGCCTCGGGGCGCCCGGACGGAAGAGTGGGGACCACGGCAGGGAAGCGGCGCCGCACCGCCGACACGGGGCGGCGGAGCGGCGCGGCTCCCGGCCGTGACGGGGGAACACGGGGGAACACGGGGGAGCACGGGGGCTCCACGGGGGAGCACGGGGGAAGCGCTGTCCTGGTCGGATCGATGGGGGAACGATCCGTGCCAGGACAGCGCGCTTTTTCCGGTTCGCGCGCGGAAGACGCCGTCCGCCGGTCTCCGCCGGCCGGGTCTCCGCCGGCCGGGCCTACGCCGGCCGGCCGCTGACCCGCCCCTGGAGCAGCCGCGACAGCGAGGCGTGCACCTCGTCGATCGACCGGTCCGGCTGGTAGGACTGCCAGTCCAGCGCGGCCACCAGCACCATCCCGAACAGCGCCGACGCGGTCAGCGGGATGTCGATCTCCTCGCTCAGCTCCCCACCGGCCACCGCCTCCCGCAAGACGTCCTCCACCACCGTGATGGCCCGCTCCCGCACCACCATCAAGGTCGACTGCCAGGCACGGTTGGTGCGCCACAGTTCGGCGACGTAGAGCTGGGTGAGCGCCGGATAGCGGGAGATGAAGTCCAGGCCGGCCCGGATCATCGCGTCCAGCGCGTCGATCCGGGTGCCGCCCCGGTCGGCCACCTCCTCGGCCGCCGCCTGCAACGAGGTCGCCAGCAGCTCGATGCCGTGCCGCAGCAGCTCCTCGAAGAGCACGTTCTTGCTCGCGAAGTTGTAGTAGACGGTGCCCTTCGCGACGCCCGCCCGTTCGGCGATCTCGTCCACCGTGGTGGAGGAGAAGCCCTGTTCGGCGATGAGCGTGACCGCGGCCTCGAAGAGTTTGCGCCGGGTGGCGTCGCGGCGTGTATTGGAGCTGTCCATGGGGGCGATTGTGCCGGTCCCCGGTGCGCGCCCGCTCACAGGCTCAGCTCCGGATGCAGGTCCTTCATCCGCACCACCTGGCGGCCGCGCGCCGTCAGGGACGTCAGCACCAGTGCCCCGGCGGTGAACGCCAGCAGTACCGCACTGCCCTGCCATACGGGTTCCAGGCCGCCGCCCGTGATGAGCCGGCGCAGCCCCTCCACGATGTAACTCATCGGCAGATAGGGGTGGATGGCGCCGAAGAAGCCCGGGCTGGTCTGCACCGGATACGTGCCGCCCGCCGAGGTCAACTGGAGCATCAGCAGCGCCAGGACCAGGATCCGGCCGGCCGGGCCGAACTGGGCGTTCAGCCACTGCACGATCGCCGAGAAGCACGCCGTGACCAGGACGAGGAAGCCGACCGTGCCGGCCGCCCGGGCCATCTGAAGGCCGAGCCCGAAGTGCAGCACGGACATCAGGGCCGCGCTCTGGAGCACCCCGATGCCGAACACCGGCAGCCATCCGGCCATCGCCACCCGCCAAGAGGCGGCGCCCATCGACAGCGCCCTGCGGTTCAGCGGCGCGATCAGCATGTACGCCACCATCGCGCCGACCCACAGGGACAACGGGATGAAGTACGGGGCGAAGCCGGTGCCGTAGTTCGGCGCCTTGTGGGCGGCGTCCGACGCCAGCCCCACCGGGTCGGACATCACCAGGGTGCGCGCGTCGCGGTCCTTCTTGCCGTAGTCGGGGATCTTCTTCGCGCCGTCGTGCAGCCCGCCGGCCAGTTGGCGCGAGCCGTCGGAGAGCTTGAACATCCCGCCGTCGAGCGTCAGAGCGCCGTCCTTGAGCTTGCCCACCCCCGCGTCGAGGTCGCCGGCGCCGGCCGCCGCCCGGCCGGTGCCGTCGTGCAGCGTGTGCGCCCCGTCGTCGAGCTTGTCGGCGCCGGCGGCCAGTCGGGCATTGCCCGCGGCCAGTTTGCGCGCGCCCGCGGAGACCTGGTGCGCGCCGTCGTTCAGCGCGTTGACCTTCTTGACGGCGGCGTCCAGGTCCGCGCCCAGGGTCGGCCCGCGCCGCGCCAGTTCGGTGGCCAGGGAGTGCAGGGTGTCCAGGTCCCGGCCGAGCCGGTCGAGGTTCTCCTGGTCGTGGACGTAGCCGCTGACCTCCTCGGCCTTGTCCGCCGCGGTGGCCGCCCGCTCCTTGATCCTCTTCAGTTCGGCACAGGAGGTGTCGAGACTGACCGCGCTCTCACAGCGCAGCCGGTAGTACGCGCTCAGGTGGTCCGACAGGCCACGGGAGAGCCTGGCCCCGGTGGAGGCCGCCGCGGGCAGCTTGTCCAGGTGGTCGCGGACCGCCTGCGAACCGTCCGCGACGAGCTGCGCCGCCTCGCCGATCTCCTTGCCGTGGGCCCGGACGAAGGGCCCCACCTTGCCCGCGACGCCGTTGACGGTGTCGGCGAGCTGCTGGGTGCCTTGGGCCACCCGCGCCGAGCCATCGGCCACTTGGCGCGAGCCGTCGGCCGCCTTGCCGGCGCCCCGGGCGAGTTCGGAGCTGCCCTGGGACAGGCGGCCGGCGCCCGCGTCGAGGTCGCCCAGGCCCGTGCGGAGGGCGCCGCTGCCGTTCTTGGCGGTGCCCAGGCCGTCGGCCAGTTTCCCGGTGCCGTCCTTGGCCCTGCCGATGCCGTCCTTGAGCCGGTCGGCGCCGTCCGCGGCCTGCTCCGTCTTGCCGTGCAAGGTGGAGAAGGACACGAAGATCTTGTCGAGGAAGGTCCGCGCGGCCTTCTTGGAGGCCGCGGCGCGCACCTCGGAGAACACCGTCCGGGAGATCTGTCCGACGATGTAGTTGTTCGCGTCGTTCGTGCGCACCTTCAGGGCGCCCGTCTCGGGGTGGTCCCCGGAGCTGGAGGCGATCCGCTCGCTGAAGTCCCGGGGGATGGACAGCGAGAGGTAGTACGAGCCGTCCTCGACGCCGCGGCGCGCGTCCCCCGCGTCCACCGGGCGCCAGTCGAAGGTGTGGCTGTCACGCAGCCCGGCGACGATGCTGTCGCCCGCCGCTATCCGCTTGCCGCCGACGTCGGCGCCGGTGTCCTCGTTGACCAGCGCGACCGGGATCTTGTCCAGCCGGCCGTAGGGGTCCCAGAAGGACCACAGATACAGCGCGCCGTACAGCAGCGGCAGGAGCAGCAGGGCGACCAGCGCGGCGCGCGGCAGCTTGCCCCTGCCGAACCGCTTCAGCTCAAGCGCGGCCAGTTTCGGCGAACGCATCGGTGGCCGTCTCCTTGTCGTCGTGGGGTGGGCGGGCGGCGTGGGCGTCCTGGTCGTGCGCGTCCCGCGCGTCGTCCGGGTCCGTGTCGCCCGAGTCGGAGTCCGGGCCCGCGTCCGTGTCCGAGTCGGAAGCTGCGTCAGGGCCCGGGCCCGGGTCCGTGTCCGTGTCCGTGTCCGTGTCCGTGTCCGTGTCGGAGTCTGTGTCCGGGTTCGCGTCCGGGTCCGCGTCGGCGTCCGGGTCGGCCCGTCCGGGGCCGGTGGTCCGTACCAGCACCACGTCCGCGTCGTCCTCCGGCGGCTCGCTGCACACCGCGATCACCGTCGTGCCGGCCGCCGCGAGGCCGCGCAGCATCGCCCAGGCCGCGGCCCGCTCCCCGTCGGACAGTTTCAGGTCGGTGTCGTCCACGCCCAGCAGCCGGGGCCGGCCGATCAGCGCGAGCGCCACGGACAGCCGCAGCGCCTCCAGCCTCTCCAGGTCGCGCACGGACGTGCGGATCCCTTTGGGCAGCGAGTCGAGGTCGAGTCCGGCGGCGGCCAGCGCGTCGTCCACCCGGGCCTGGGCGGCGGCCCTGCGCTCCCGCCGGGGCCGCAGCAGCGCCCGCGGCGAGCCGCCGAACCGGCCCTGGAGCAGGGCGCGTTCGCGAAGGTGCTCGCCCACGGTCAGCGCGGCATCGAGTTCGGCGACTCCGGGTACGTGGGCGAGTGCGGTGACGGCCCGGACCGCGGCCCGCTTCCTGGGCAGCGGCAGACCGCCGACCTCGGCGGTGCCCGCGGCGGTCTTCATCCGGCCGGTGAGCGCGAGCAGCAGGCAGGTGCGGCCCGAACCCGACGGGCCCTGCACGGCGATCAACGAGCCGGGTGCGGCGGTGAGGTCGATGTCCTGGAACGCCCATCCGCGGGGGCCCTTGAGGCCGAATCCCGCGGCCGTGACCGCCGCCCCGTGCGGGGTGCTGTCCACGATCCCCTCCTTGAACTGACTGGTCAGTTCAAAAAGTATGCAGCACCCCACCCCCCTCTCCGCAAGGGGTTGTTGGGAATCCGTCCCCTTTCCGACGAAAGAGCAGGTCAACGCCGATTGTCAGTGGTGTGCCCCACGATGGGGGTCATACGGTCCCGAACCGGCATGCGACGACTGGAGGTTCGTCATGGCAGCTCGTCCCGCGAAGGACAGCTCCGCTGCGTACGGTCCCCCGAGCGATGTCCACCCCGTCCTGCGGAGGACGGCGGCGCCACCCGCCGCCCTCGATCTGCTGACCAAGGCCCAGCACGGCCTCGACGAAGCGCGCGCCCTGCAGGTCCCCAACGAACGGTACGCCACCGCCCATCTGGCCGCGCTGCGTACCGCCGCCGCCGTCCTCGCCGCCCGCGGCGGACCGGAAGCCGCCGTGCGCGGCGGGCACGGCACCACCCCGCGGCGGGGCCGGCGGCCGGCCATCCGCAGCGCGTGGGAGGTGCTCCCCGAGGTCGCTCCCGAACTCGCCGAATGGAGCGCGCTGTTCGCCGCCGGCGCGGACCGCCGGGCCAAGGCCGAGGCGGGCATAGCCGGCGCGGCCGACAGCCGCGACGCCGACGATCTGCTGCGCGACGCCGCCATGTTCCTGCGCCTGGTCGAGCGGATGCTGCTCCTCCAGCCCTCCCTCCCGCCGCAGCGGGCGGGCTGAGGGGAGCGGGGCGGCCCCACGGAGCAGGGGGGAGCGGGGGAGAGGAGGGGGTGGAAAGAGGCTGACGGCTGCCTCCCGCACGCGGCGCGACGGTGCGGGCGGCGCCGCAGCGGGCGGAGCGCGCGGAACGCAATAGGGTGGTGGGCGCCTAGATGTTCATGCCCCCGCCGAGGAGCCACCCGCCGTGTCTGACCCGCTGCGCCCCCGCGCATCCCTTCGTACCGCCGTGGTCTGGGAGGTCCTCAAGGACTCCCTGGAGCGCCGGGTCAAGGCCGCCGGGCGCGACGCCCTGGACGTCCTCGACACCGGTGGGGGCACCGGCAACTTCGCCGTGCCGGTGGCCCGCCTCGGCCACCGCGTCACGGTCGTCGACCCCAGCCCCAACGCCCTCTTCGCCCTGGAGCGCCGCGCCGCCGAGGCGGGCGTCGCCGACCGGGTGCACGCCGTCCAGGGCGACGCGCACGGCCTCTTCGACGTTGTCGAGCGCGGCGGCTATGACGCCGTGCTGTGCCACGGCGTGCTGGAGTACGTCGACGACCCGGCCGAGGGCGTCCGCAACGCTGTCGCGGCCCTGCGCCCGGCCGGCACCCTCAGCCTGCTCGCCGCCGGCCTGGGCGGCGCCGTCCTCGCCCGCGCCCTGGCCGGCCACTTCAACGAGGCCCGGCACGCCCTCACCGACCCGGCCGGACGCTGGGGCGAGGGCGACCCGGTACCGCGCCGCTTCACCGCCGAGCAGCTCACCGGCCTGGTCGCGGCCACCGGACTCCAGGTCGGCGCGGTGCACGGCGTGCGGGTCTTCGCCGACCTGGTCCCCGGCGTGCTCGTGGACACCGAGCCGGGCGCCATGGAGGCACTCCTGAAGCTGGAGGCGGCGGCCGCCGAACAGCCCGCCTTCCACGCCGTCGCCACCCAGCTCCACGTCCTCGCCGAGCGCGACTGACCCCACCGGCCGCACGGCCACCGCGTGCGGTCGGCCACAGGCCACCCGATCAGCCCCTTCGCCCCGTATGATCGGGGTACGACGTTCCGGCATGACGGATAGGCGGGTGGGGAATGCAGGCAGCATCACCACCGGCCGCCGCAGCGGCCCGGACAGTGAATTGGCGCAGAGGGGCGGGTTTCACGGGGGCGATTCCCTGCCTATCCTGAAAGGGTCGCACCCGGTCGCCCCCCGCGACCGACGAGTAGGAGGACTCCGTGCCGCTCTCGGAGCACGAGCAGCGCATGCTCGAGCAAATGGAGCGAGCGCTGTACGCCGAAGATCCCAAGTTCGCGACAGCGCTTGAGGGAAGCGGGCTGCGTACGTACACCCGGCGACGGGTCTACCAAGCGGTCGCGGGCTTCCTGGTGGGTATCGCGCTGCTGATGACCGGAATGGTCGCGCAGCAGATCTGGATCAGCGTGGTGGGCTTCCTCGTCATGCTCGGCTGTGCGGTGCTGGCGGTCACCGGATGGCGTAAGGCTCCCAAGCCGGGAGAGCAGGGCTCCGCGGGCGGCGCGGGCGCCACCGCACGCCGCCATCCCCGGCAGCGGCGCTCGATGATGAACCGCATCGAGGACCGCTGGCAGCGGCGCCGGGACGAGCAGGGTCACTGAGCGTCGTTCTTCGTTTTGGTTACGGCTTCGGGGGGGGGGGGGGGGGGGGGGGGGGGGGGGGGGGGGGGGGGGGGGGGGGGGGGGGGGGGGGGGGGGGGGGGGGGGGGGGGGGGGGGGGGGGGG
>NZ_JBVIHH010000027.1:0-66725 GCF_055570395.1 Streptomyces sp. NPDC031210 | reverse complement strand
CCCCCCCCCCCCCCCCCCCCCCCCCCCCCCCCCCCCCCCCCCCTCCCCCCCCCCCACCCCCCCCCCCCCCCCCCCCCCCCCCCCCCCCCCCCTCGCCGCCCCCCCCCCCCCCCCCCGGTGGTGTGCGGCGGCGCGGGGCTATGGGCCGCGCCTCGCGGCTACAGGCTGAGCATCCGTAGCGGCGCGGCCCGCGTGATCTCCTCGACCCGCTCCGGGCTCAGCCCGGCCTCGTCGAACCACTCCCGGCTCCGCGCGGCCCAGTCCTCGATATCCATCTGCGAGGTCTGGCCGAGGTCGGAGCTGTAGACGACCCGGGGGACGCGGGCCAGCACGGCGGCGAAGTCCTGCCGGTCCTGGTAGCGCAGCAGGTAGGTCAGTGCCGTCTGCTCGGTGTAGACCTGCTCGGTCGAAGCGATGTCGAGAAGGTCCGCGCAGGCCAGGCCGGTCAGCGGATTGGCGGGCTGATTGAGCATCAGGCGCGGCAGGTCCAGCCGTACGGCCTCGTCGACCAGGAGGCGTACCTCGTGGGCGTCGGCGTGGCCGGTGGAGATGACCACGGGCAGGTCCCGGGCCATCCGCAGCAGCTCCCGCACCTCGGGGCGCAGCCGGTGGCGGTCGTCGGTGACGGTGAGCGGGCGCAGCCCGTCCCGGGCGAGCAGGGGGTGGCTCGGTGCGCGCCTGAGGTTGCTCTTGTGGCTGCGGCCGGTGACCGTCGGCAGGTGGACGAGCAGCCGAAGGCCGCTGTCCTCGCCGTGCTGGAGGACGGACTGCAGGACGGCGCGGGGATCGAAGCCGCCGGCGAGGTCGTTCAGGACGAGGGAGCCGGAGATCGGCAGTCCCTGCCGGCGGGCCTCCCAGGCTTGGGCGGCCGTGGAGCCGAGGTGGTTCTTGAGGACGACCCAGCCGCCGAGTGCGGCGTAGCGGGCGGCCGCGGAGGCGGCGGTGTGGCGCCGTATGTAGGCGTCGGGGCCGACGTGGTAGTGGACGTCGAGGAAGGCGGCCCGGGTGGGGTCCGGCGGGGGCAGCACGCCCTTTGGCGGGTCAGGCGGGGTCATCGTCGCCGCCTTCCCAGGGCCGGGCGTAGCCGAAGCGGGCGCGGGCCTCGTCCAGGCGGCTGCCGGCGGCCGCCGCGTCCCGGATGCGGCTCTCGGTGCGCTCGACCGCCTCGGCGCGGGTGACGACCTCCTCGACCAGCGCGGCCGGGATGCGCAGGGCGCCGTTGTCGTCGGCGAAGATCCAGTCACCGGGGGCGACTTCGGTGCCGGCGATGTCGACGGTGACGCCCGTACGGTCCAGGGCCACCCGGTTCTTGCCGCTGACCATCGTCACGGCGGTGCTGAAGAGGGGGTAGCCCAGCTCGCGGCTCTCCTTGATGTCGCGCGCGGAGCCGTGCACCACGGTGCCGGCGACGCCGCGGCGCTGGGCGACGGAGGTGAGCAGGGAGCCCCAGTTGGTGCAGGTGGTGCTGCCGCCGTTGTCCACGACGACGACGCTGCCGGCCGGTACCTCGTCGATGTAGTTGGCGGCGTTGCGGAATTCCCGGTCGTCGCCGACGGGGGCGTAGCGCACCGTGAAGGCGGGGCCGAACGCCACCGTCCCGGGGGTGCGGGCCCCGATGCCGGGCAGGACGCACGGCGGGGTGCGCAGGCTGTCCATGGCGTCCGAGAGGGCGGCGGTGTCCAGGCGGGCGAGGCGGGTGCGCAGCGCGGTGTCCACGGGGGCCGGCGCGGTGGTCATGCGGATTCCTTCGTCAGGTGGCGGGCGACGGTCCAGGCGGCGAACTCGGTGAAGTAGCCGGTGACTTCGGAGCCTCGGTTGGGGATGGTCAACGCGCCGGTGTACGGCTCCCCCGGCGCGCCCGCCTCGCTGACCTCGCAGGTCAGGTGGACCGTTCCGGTGTGCGTGTCCCGGTCGCCGCCGGTGAAGCGGCCGTCGAGGGTCACGGCCAGGGAGCGCTCCCCTTCGCTGGTGTCCCGCTCGCGCATCAGCGCGGCCGTGAAGTGGCCCTGGGTGAGCCGGTCCTCGGTGTCCAGGACGATGCCGCGCGCGTCGAGCAGAGCGGCGAGTTCCTGGACGGCGGTGCGGTCCCGGTCGGTGACGACGCTGCCGTCCAGGGCCGCGTCGAGCCGCTTGGCGAGGTCGGCGGCGGCCTCGGGCGGGCAGGCCAGCCGGATGTCGACGTAGGGGTAGTGCCAGCGGTAGGCGGGCTTGACGGCCAGGCCCGCGGCCTCGACCAGCTCGTCCACCAGCGCGGCCACGTCCGCCTCGATCAGGCCCAGGGTGCGGCGGAAGACGGTGGTGGTGTCGGCGGGTGCGGGCACCTGGCCGAAGCCGTCACGCAGCAGCGACTCCAGCATGGGCAGGCATTCGCGGGGCGGGCCGGGGAGCATCACCACGGTGGTGCCCTGGGTTTCGGCGCGGCAGCCCCAGGCCGTGCCGTTGGTGTTCGGCAGGAGTTCGGCGCCTTCGGGGAAGAGGGCCTGGCGGCGGTTGTCGTCGTGGATGGCGACCGAGAAGCGGGTGAGGCGCTCGACGACGCCCTGCCAGGCTTCCTCCCGGTGCTCCAGCGGGCGGCCCAGGGCACGGGCGACGCCGCCGCGGGTGACGTCGTCGGACGTGGGACCGAGCCCGCCGAGCACCACGACGAGGTCGTCCCGGCCCAGGGAGGGGCGGATGGCGTCCGCGATGGTCGCCTCGTCGTCGCCGACGGTGTGCCGGATACGCACCGGGAAGCCGCGCACGCCCAGCATGCGGGAGGTGTCGGCGGCGTTGGAGTCGTCCAGGTCGGCGCGCAGCAGTTCCTCGCCGACGGTGATCACGGCGGCGGTGGGGGCCTGCGGCACCGCGCGGCAGGCGTCGAGGACCGCGCCGGCCGCCTGGGCGGTGGTGGCGGTGCCGCCCAGGTCGTAGGTGACGCGGTCGCGGCGGCGGGTGACGTGGCGTACGGCGTCCTGGAGGGTGGCCGTCTCCTGGGGGAAGCCGAGGTGTTCCAGCATCAGGCCGATGGTGAGGAAGGCGGCCAGCGGGTTGGCCCGGCCGGTGCCGGCCATCGCCGGGGCGCTGCCGTGCACCGGCTCGAAGTAGTTGCCGCCTTCGCCGATGTTGGCGCTGGGGGCGAGGCCCAGGCCGCCCATCACGCCGCCGCCGAGGTCGGAGAGGATGTCGCCGAACATGTTCTCGGCGACGATGACGCCGAAGCGTTCGGGGCGGCGGGCCATCCACAGGGCGACGGCGTCGACGTTGAGGACCTCGTAGGCGATCTCCGGGTATTCCGCGGCGATCTCCTCCAGGCGCGTCAGCACGTAGGCGCTGCTGGCGCGCAGCACGTTGGGCTTGTCGGCGAGGGTGACGCGCTCGTGGCCGTGGGCGCGGGCATGGTCGAAGGCGTAGCGCAGGATGCGGTCCACGCCGTGCCGGGTCTGCAGCCGCACCGAGGCGGTGGTGTCGTCGCGGCCGCTGCGGCGGGCGTTGGGGTGGTCGGCGACCAGCGGCCACAGCGAGTCCGGCAGGCGGGCGTAGTCCAGGCCCGCGTAGAGGCCCTCGGTGTTCTCACGGACGACGCAGAAGCGGTACGGGGTGCCGCCGCCGAGGTAGTTCTCGACCGGCCGCAGATTGGCGAACAGGTCCAGGCGCTGGCGCAGTTGGATGATCGGGGAGAGGTACTGCGGAGCGTTGGCGCGCAGTTCGGGGGCGAGTTCGGCGAGCGCTTCGCGGCGCGGTTTGCTGGTGGTGGCGCCGAGCAGGACGGCGTCGCTGCGGCCGATCAGGTCCCAGGTGCGGTCCGGCACCGGGGTGCCTTCGGTGCGCCAGCATTCCCAGCCGATGTCGCCGGTTTCGAGGTCGAGGGGCAGGCCGAGGGCGTCGATCACCGGGAGTGCGGCGTCGAGGACTTCGGGTCCGATCCCGTCGCCCGGAAGCACTGCGACGGACTTGCGGTTCATGTGAGTTCTTCTCCCAGGAAGCGGGCCAGGGCGTCTTTGGTGAGCGCCGGCTGGTCGGAGTGCGGGCGCATCCCGGCGCGGGGGATGCCCACCAGGTGGTGGTGCGGGCCCGCGGCGAGGTGGTGGCCCGCCACGAGGCGGGACGCGTCGCCGTAGAGGTGCAGCAGCGGGCCGGGGAACGCCTCGACGGCGAGGCGGGCGTCGGCGTCGCGCAGCAGGCGCAGGCCGGCGGCCAGGCGGTGGCCCGCCGCGGCCTCGCCGGGGGCGGGTGCGGCGGGGCCGGGTGTGGACGGGGCGCCGGACGCGGGTGCCCGGTCGGGGCCGCTGACGAGGGTGTCCAGGAGGCGCAGGGCCTCGGGCAGGCCGTGCGCGGTGACGGCCGCGGCGACGCGTTCGAGCTTGGCGTTGAGCTCCGCGTCGGCCACGGTCGGCGCGGACAGCAGGACCACCGTGGCCCGGTGGGTCCAGGGCCGGTCGAGCAGGGCCTGGACGAGCGCTCCGCCCAGCGCGTTGCCCGCCAGCAGGTCGGGCGGGCCGTGCGCGGTGAGGACCGGGGCCCAGCGGTCGGCGAGCGCGGCGAGGTCGTCGCCGTAGCGCAGCAGGGACAGGGTGTCGTAGACGGTGACGTGGTGCCCGGTGGCGAGCAGCGGGGCGGCCACCTGGTGGAGGAACGCGCCGCCGTCCCAGCTCGCCATGACCGGCGAGAGGACGGCCGCGCGGCGGGGAGCGCCGGGGGAGCCGAGGACGGCGGCGACCGGTGCCGGGGCGGGCTCGCCGGCCCGCCCTGGCACCGGCTCCGCGAGTCGGGAGGTCACGAAGGGACCACCGCGGTCAGCTCGCGGGCGGCGGAGAACGCGTCACCGATGTGGCCGGAGGGCAGCTTGGCCCGGTCCTCGACGGACAGGTCGAAGTGGCCCAGGACCAGGTCGGGCAGCGGCAACGACGGCTTGGCCGCGTCGATCCGGGACTCCATGTGGTCGGCCAGGGACAGGATCCGGCCGAGGTCGTAGCCACCGGGGTGGCCGTTGCGGCCGAGGTAAGCCAGCCACTGTTCGGTGACGAGGTTGCCGGGCCCCTTGCCCATCCCGAGGACGGAGGAGTCCATCCAGGTGGCGCCCGCCTCGACGGCCGCGATGGCGTTGGCGAGCGCGAGCCCGAGGTTGTTGTGGGCGTGCAGGCCGATCGCGGCGGGGGTGACCGACCGTACGAGGGTGACCAGGCGGGACACCTCGTCGGGCAGCAGGCTGCCGTTGGAGTCGGCCAGGTAGACCACGTCGGCGCCGGCGTCGCCGGACATCGCGGCCAGGTCGACGAGTCTGCGCCGTTGCGTCTGGCTGACGCGGGTGAGGTTGACGGTGGTGGTGAAGCCCAGGCCGGCGGCCTGGGTGAGCAGCGCCAGCCCGGCCTCGGGCGCGGCCGCGGGGAGGCAGAACCGCAGCAGCCGGACGCCGGCTTCGTACATCCGCGACAGGTCGTCCCCGGTGATGTTCTTCGGGTGCACGATCATGCAGAGGCGCTCCGGCGAGACGACCTCGGCGACGGCGCGTATGTAGTCGTCGGTGCCCTCGCCGGTGCGCCCGATGCCGGGCTGCGGCTTGAAGGAGCCGTTGCGATAGCCGATCTCGACCCACTCCATGCCGGCCGCGACGCTCTCGCGGGCGTGGTGCAGGGCGTAGTCGAGCGGGAAGTCGAAGTTGTTGCGGTACCCGCCGTCCCGCAGCGTGACGTCAAGGTTAGTGATCATTACCCCTCCATGGATGACTCGTCCTGACGCCGGGGTGATGACCATGGTCTTGTGCGCACTTCCCCCATACGGGTCCACAAGAAAGCCGGAAAAAAACTGCACGTAAAGATGCGTGCATCCTTACTCACCCCGTTCCTACCCCACGGTCGGCAAACCGCTTTTCCAGGCAACGGCAAAGTCGTGCCCCACTCAAAAGCGGACCGAAGGGTCTGTGCGCAAAAATCTACTACAGGACCTCGCCGGTACTTTAATGCTTACGCAAAGGAAGTCCCATGACGCGGAAAGCCGTTGGCCTTCGATTATGTGGGCCGACCGGTCAGTTTTCCGGTGTTCCGTCAAGGCTTATCGGAGTGCGGTGCGCGGATTCGTTCTCGCCGGCGACTTTCCGGCGAACTCGCGAACACGCCTCGGTGAGCAGACGGAGGCGGCCCGGTGCCGTTCCCTCGCGTACCGCCAGGGACATCCGGATGGTGATCGGGGAACCGTCCAGCGGCTTGACGGCGATCCGCCGGGAGGCAACCGAACGCGCCGCCGTCGGATACATCAGCGTCCATCCCGCGGCCCCCGCCCCGATCTCCGCGAGCGCGTCCTGGAGCCCGGTGAACGGCGAGCCGAGCAGCGGGGCGAAACCGGCCTCGGCACACGCCGAGAAGACCGCCTCGACCAGCGCCGGATTCTCCTGGCGCGAGGCCATGCGCAGCGGCAGATCGGCAAGAGAGGCCAGGTCAACGGTGTCGCGCGCGGCCAAGGCATGGCCTGCGGGCAGCGCCACCAGCAGCGGGTCGTACCACAGGGTGATCAGCCGCAGCCCGGGTGCGTCGTCGAGGCCGCGAATGAACGCGGCGTCCAGCCGGCCGGCCCGCAGCTCCTCCAGACGGGCCGGCGCGGCGAGCGTCTGGAACTCGAAACGGGTGCCGGCACCGCGGGCCGGGAGCGCGTCGAGGAAGTCGTCGAGCCGCTGCCCGAGCGCCGAGCTGATGCCGACGCGGAAGGTGTTTCCGTCCTCCTCCGCGAGCTGTTTCGCCTTGACGGCGAACGTGTCCAGCGCGCCCAGCAATTCCCGGCCTTCCGGCAGCAGCGCCTGGCCCGCCCGAGTGAGCTGAACGGACCGGTTGGAGCGGTCGAACAACTCCACGCCGAGTTCCCGCTCCAGGCGACGGATCTGCTGACTCACCGCCGGCTGCCCTATGTGCAGCCGTTCCGCCGCCCTCCCGAAATGCAACTCCTCGGCCACCGCAACGAAATATTGAATCTGCCGCAGCTCCACAGGTCCCCCTCCGGTGGTGGCGCCCCCATTAACGTCACGTAAATGAATTCGCCTGCGGGGCCGCCGGTGCGGAAATTGTTTCACAACTTCCGGCGGCCCCGATCCGGGGGTGGGAGGAGCGGCTGCGCGGCTCTATCGAATTCCGGCGGGGCGGGAGGCGTCGGCGGCCGCCGGAGCTTCCGGCTTCACCGGCGCTTCCTCCGCATCCGCCGCCGCTTCGGCCTGTGCCCGTGCCGCCTGCGCCTTCCCCTGCCGGGTGGCCAGCGTCAGGAACGTCCCGAACGCCACGATGCCCAGCAGTGAGGCCCCCAGCACGAACCATCCGAGGCTGAACAGATCACCGGCCGGCAGCCGGCTGGAAAGGTAGATGCCCAGCGAGGCCGCCAGCAGTTGGAGCGCGCCCATCAGTCCGGAGGCCGATCCGGCGGTGGCCCGGAAGGTGGTCACCCCCGCGCTCATCGACAGCGGCAGCAGGAAGCCGTTGCCGAAGGTCATCACCGGCATGAACACCAGGACCAGGAGCCCCCAGGACCCGCCGGCCCCGCTGAGTCCGAGCGCCAGCATCAGCAGCGCACCGCCGAGGAAGAAGCCGTGGCCCCACCACAGGAGCTGGTTGACGGGCCGCTTGCGCACCAGGGTGCGCGAGCACAGGTTGCCCGCGACGTAGGCGACCGAGACGGTGATGTAGCAGTAGCTGGTGGTCTCCGTCGCCAGCCCCATCTTCTCGAAGACCAGCGGGGAGGCGGCGAGATAGCCGAAGTAACCGCCGTACGCCACCGCCAGGTTGAGGGTGTACGCCCAGAACAGCGGGCGGCCCAGCAGCTTGGGATAGCCCTTGAGCGTGGCCCCCAGATGCTTGCTGCGGCGCTCCGGCGGGAGACTCTCGGGGATCGAGGTGATCATGACGATCAGCGTCGCCAGCCCGATCAGCGCGGTGACGACGAAGGGGGCCCGCCAGCTCACGTAGGTCGTCAGATAGCCGCCGACGAGCGGGGCTATGGACGGGGAGACACCCACGATCGGCATGACCGTGGCGAACATCCGGGCCGCGTCCTTCTCCTGGTAGAGGTCGCTGATCACGGCCCGCCCCAGGACCATCCCGGATCCCGCGCCGAGCGCCTGGAGCAGCCGCCCGGCGCCGAAGACGCCGACCGTCGGCGCCACCGCGCAGACGAGGGAGGCCACCACGAACACGCCGAGCCCGGAGATGATCACGCGCTTGCGTCCGTAGGCGTCCGAGATCGGCCCGTAGACCGCCTGCGAGACCGCGATACCGATCATGAAGGCGCTGAACGTCCACTGCACGGAGGCGACGGGGGTCCCGAAGGCGTGCGCCGTGGCGGGCACGCCCGGGAGGTTGATGTCGGAGGCGAACAGCCCGCCGGCGTTCAGCGAGCACAGGACGGCGAGCAGCAGTCCGTAGGGCGTTCGCTTCGCCGCGGGACTCGGCACGGTGTTCATGGTGATCCTTGGATTCGGGCCGTCTGGGACGGTTTCACGTGAAACGGGCTGTCGGACGCGGTTTCACGTGAAACAGGCGGGGAGGGAGGCTGCACGGCGTCAGTCGGCATGCTCACGCGGCCGCCGTCAGGGCGGCGGCGATCTCGGCACCGGCCAGCCGCCCGAAGGTCAGCGCCCGCAGCACCGAGGTCGCTCCCGGGTAGCGGCTGTAGTAGAGCCCGGCGGTCTCCCCCACGGCGTACAGGCCGCCGATGGGCTCCCCCGCCTCGTTCAGCACCCGCGACCGGGTGTCGGTGCGCAGGCCGCCGAAGGTGAAGGTCACCACGCAGTGCACGGGCCAGGCCATGAACGGCGCGGTGTCCAACTCCCGCGCCCAGTTGGACTTGGGCGGCACCAGCCCGACGGTGCGCCTCCCGTCCAGCCGGGTCGGGTCGAACTCACCCGGCCGGCAGGCGTCGTTGAACCGCTCGACGGTCCAGCACAGCTCTTCCGAAGGGATGTCGAGTTTGCGGGCCAGGGCGTCCACGGTCGGCGCGGTGACCGGGTCCTTGTCGGTCATCAGCGACCGTTCGTGACCCTCGATCTCCAGCAGCTTGGCGTCGGCGATGAGGTAGGCGGACTGCCGTGCCTCCCGCCAGATGCGGTAGGCGACCTCTTCGAAGGTGTTGTCCGGGGTATCGGAGCCCTCGTCCAGGAACCGGCGCCCGTCGGCGTTGACGAGGATGCCGTACGGATACGCCATGACCAGCGCCTCGGCCTGATGGCTGCGCGGGTCGACGGGCTCGCCGTGGAAGCGGTCGTACTGCCCGCTGCGGGCGGCGCCCACGCCCACCGCCATCTCGATGCCCTCACCCCTGTTGTTCCTGCCACCGGGCGCGATGGGCCGCAACTCGCCTCCGGTGGGCCCCACATGGCGCTCCAGCAGCTCCGGGCTCCCCTCGAACCCACCGCAGGCGAGAACGACCCGCCGGGCCGCGATGTGCCGGGTCCGGCCACCCTCCTGGACGTGCACGCCGTCGACGGCACCGAAGATGTCGGTGGACAGCCCGGTGGCCTTCGCCCCGTAGACGATGGTGCCGCCGAGCCTTTCCAGGGACTTGGCCAGCCGGTTGACGAGCGTGACGCCGCCGCCCGCGGGCATCAGACGGGGCCCCTTGGCGGTGACGAAGTACGTCGGCCGGCTCTCGAACTCCACGCCGTGCCGGTCGGCGAGCCAGCGCACGGTGGGCTCCGCACCCGCGCACAGGGCCGCGATGTAATCGGGGTCCGACTGGCCCTCACTCAGCTCGTGCATCCGGCTCTCGAAGTCCGCGGCGGGCGTTCCGTCCGCGTTGAGGCGGAAGAAGGAGCCGGTCCAGGTGGTGTTGCCGCCGCGGTTGTAGCGGCTGGAGCGTTCGAGGACGAGGACCCGGCTGCCGGGCGCGTTCTCGGCGAAGCTGACGGCGGTCGCCAGCCCGCCCGCACCGCAGCCGACGACCAGCAGGTCCACTGGTGCGTCGGCGTCGGAGGCGGCGGGCGTTTCGGCTGCGGTGTCGGGCGCGGTGCTCACAGCGGATCGACTACTCCTGGTCTGGTGGGGGCGACAGGAAGCTGGGGCAAGGCGGGAAAGGGGGAAGCCGTTCCCAGGCCGGTACGGGGGTGGCCGGCCCGGGAACGGCGGCTGTGGGGCCGGGCGGTCAGCGCTTGGCGGCGCGTGCGGCGAGCGTCTCGCCGGCGATCGACCAGCTGTCCGTGGGGATCTCCTGCACCGTCACCCAGACGCTCTCCGGCTTGCTGCCGGTGGCCTTCACGTAGGCCTCGGTCAGCTCGCGGACCAGCTCGCTCTTCTGCTCGGCGGTCTTGCCGGGGGTCTGCTGCACGTGGATGAGGGGCATGGGTGTCTCCGGGATCTCTCTCGTGAGGAGGTCGTGAGGGTCGCGTCACGGACGTCGTGAGCGGGTGAGGGTCGCCGGCGCCGAACCGGCCGCCGTCGTGACACCAGTCCAACAGCCGGGCGCGTGCGGTCCAAGACGCAATCCGCTCTGAGAACCATCACGAACCGTGATGCATACGCCCGTCCTCACGTGCGCGGCCCGCCGTCGATCGGGGGCACTGGCGGAGGCGTACGGGCAGCCGGGTGCGAGGACCACAATCGGGGCGCCGGCCGCCGCGGGGTCCCTGTGCGGATATCCGAGCCGCCGCGGGCGTCACCCAGGCCGGACACAAGATCCGGTGACGAGCTGCCGAGCGGTACCCGGACGCCCGGTGAACAAGCGCCGCGCCGGGCGGACGAAAAAGCCCCCTGACCCGCGTTTACGCAGATCAGGGGGCTTATCGAGGTGTGGAGCCTAGGGGAGTCGAACCCCTGACATCTGCCATGCAAAGACAGCGCTCTACCAACTGAGCTAAGGCCCCGTCGCGGACCAGGGTACCCGGTGCGCGGGTGGTTTCCCGACCGGGTATCGCCGTGCCCGGTCGCTCTCCGTAGGATGCCTCGCGAGATTCGCGGCAGCGAAGCGCGATCGGCCAGATGGGGAGACGGTATGGACGCAGCACAGCAGGAAGCCACCGCGCGGGCCCGGGAGCTGCAGCGCAGTTGGTACGGCGAGCCGCTGGGCGCGTTGTTCCGTCGTCTCATAGACGATCTCGGTCTGAACCAGGCACGACTGGCTTCCGTGCTGGGGCTGTCCGCGCCGATGCTGTCGCAGTTGATGAGCGGGCAGCGGGCCAAGATAGGCAACCCGGCCGTGGTGCAGCGCGTCCAGGCGCTGCAGGAACTGGCCGGACAGGTCGCCGACGGCAGCGTCAGCGCGGCCGAGGCCACCGACCGGATGGACGAGATCAAGAAGACGGCCGGTGGTTCGGTGCTGAACAACACCACGCAGCAGACGTCGTCGACGGGCGCGACCACCGTGCGGCGCGTGGTGCGCGAGATCCAGTCGCTGCTGCGGTCGGTCTCGGACGCCGGGGACATCATCGATGCGGCGAACACCCTCGCCGCCACTCACCCGGAACTGGCAGAGTTCCTCCGGGTCTACGGTGCCGGTCGCACCGCGGACGCGGTCGCCCACTACGAGGCGCACCAGGGATAGAACAGCGGAGCTCGCAGAGTTCAGAAGGCGGACGGGGCGCAATGGGTGAGATCTTCGCCGGTCGGTATCAGCTCATCGACCCCATCGGACGGGGCGGTGTGGGCGCGGTCTGGCGTGCCTGGGACCACCGGCGCCGCCGCTATGTCGCGGCCAAGGTGCTGCAACAGAGCGACGCGCACACGCTGCTGCGGTTCGTGCGCGAGCAGGCGCTGCGGATCGATCATCCGCACGTCCTGGCTCCGGCGAGCTGGGCCGCGGACGACGACAAGGTGCTGTTCACCATGGACCTGGTGAACGGCGGCTCGCTGGCGCATCTGACAGGTGACTACGGCCCGTTGCCGCCGCGGTTCGTGTGCACGCTCCTGGACCAGTTGCTGTCGGGGCTGACCGCGGTGCACGCCGAGGGCGTGGTGCACCGGGACATCAAGCCGGCGAACATCCTGCTGGAGGCCACCGGCACGGGGCGTCCGCATCTGCGGCTGTCCGACTTCGGCATCTCGATGCGCAAGGGCGAGCCCCGGCTCACCGAGGCCAACTATGTGGTGGGCACGCCCGGTTACTTCGCCCCCGAGCAGATGCTGGGCGCCGAGCCGGACTTCCCCGCGGACCTGTTCGCGGTCGGCCTGGTCGCGCTGTATCTGATCACCGGCAGCAAGCCGGACTCCGAGGCCCTCATCCAGCACTTCGCCCGGCACGGCGTCCCGCACGCGCCCGAAGGCGTACCCGAGCCGCTGTGGCAGGTGCTGGCCGGTCTGCTGCACCCGGACCCGGAGGCGCGGTTCAAGACCGCCACGGGGGCGCGCAAGGCGATCCTGTCGGCCGCCGACCTGCTGCCGGACGCGACGATCGAGGAAGAGATCGTCGAGGTCTTCGATCACATAGGGCCGCTGCCGGCCGGGTTCGGTCCGGACGGTCCGCTGCGCTCCGCGGCCGCCGGCACCGGACTTGAGGCCACGGGCACGGGCATCACCGCGGAGACCGGGCAGACACCGCTGTCGGACAGCGGCAGCTTCCCGCTCGCGCCGCCCTCGACGGGCGTCCCGGCGCCGCAGCCGCCGAGCACGCCGCCCACACCGACACCGACACCGGCGCCGGGCGGTACGCCGGTGGCGGGCGGTACGCCGACGCCCGGTGGCACGCCGATCCCCGGTGCTACGCCGGCCCCGGGCTTCCCGCCGCAGGCGCACGGCGCACCGGCCACCCCGCCCTCGGTCCCGCCCCCGCCGTCCGGCGCCCCGATGGCCGCGTACGTGCCGACGGCCGCCATCCGGCCGGAGCCGTCCGCGACCCGCCCGTACACCGCGGGCCCCTATCCGGTCCCGGCTCCCGCAGGGCCCCCGGCCGCCGCGCACGGCCCGCAAACGGTGATCGCGCCGGCCAAGCGGCCGGGACCGCCCCCGAAGGTGGCGGTCCCGGTGCTGATCGTGGCGCTGCTGTGCATCGCGGTGGGCGTCTGGGCCCTGGTCTCCGCCTAGCCCCACGGGAAGGGGCCCGGGCGACGCGGACGGGCCTCCCACGGGCCCGTGCGGCCACCGGCCTGTCGCCGTGCGGCTCACCGGCCGACCGGCCGCCGTGCGGGCCACCGGCCCACCGGCCGCCGTGCGGGTCACCGCCACGCCGGGCCGTCGCCGTCGGGCCCCCCGCCCACCACCTACCAGCGTTGCGGCGGCCCGAACCGCGGGCTCTGCTGGGTCTCCTGGTCCTGGGACGGCAGCAGGCCCGGCCCGCTCGCCTCACCCGGCCCCAGCGGCCCGGCTACAGGCGCGGCCGGTGCGCCGGCCCGGCGGCGGGCCACCAGCGTCCAGGCCCCCAGTCCCGCCAGCAACACCACGCCCGCGCCGATCCCGGCGTAGGCGACCGTCATCAAAGTGCCGCTCTTGGCGGCCTCCTGCGCGGTCTGCCCCTTGTCGGCCATCTCCTGGTCCTCGGGCGTGACGGTGAATTCCCGGGTCGGCCCCGCGTAGCCGGGGCCGGCCTTGGCGGCGCCGAGCACGTCCACCCGCAGCGTGAGGTCCGCGCCCTTGGGGAAGAACTGCGCGGCATCCGGGTGCAGGCTCACTTCGAGGTAGTACCAGCCGGCGAACCGCATCGCGCCGACGGACTCCGTGGGGTTGAAGCGGTTCCCGTAAGCGACCGGCGCGGTGAACTCCTTGGCGGCGGCCGGCTCCCCCTTGTAGGACACGAAGTTGTCGTCGCTGACGGCTCCGCGCGCCGGGTTGTAGACACTCAGTCCGAGCGCGTCGGAGAGATAGGCCGTCGAGGATGTCGGTGAGTTGGGCAGCTCGGCACTCAGGTTGAGCCGCTGCCCCCAGTCCACCGGTACGCGGTAGAAGCGGGTCTCGCCGGCGGTGATCCGGTCCTTCCAGACGCCGTCGCCGACCGAACCGGCGTCGTTGAAGCCGGTGCCGCCCTTGGCGCCGCGCTTGGTGGTGTCCGTGGGCGGCGCTGGCGTCGCGGTGCTCCACGTGCCCTCGCCCGGCTGGGCCGGGGTGCTGCCCTTGAGTCCGGGCTCGTTGAGGTAGCCGATCTCGATGGGCCAGGTGTCGGGCCCGGAAGTCGCCGATCCCTCGCGGGTGATCACCAGGTAGTACGGACCGGCCTTCTGGCATTCCGTCCGGTCGCTGCCGATCCGGCGGGCGGCGTAGTCGGCGATCGGGTACGCCATGCCGCCACCGTGGAAGGACGGGGTGGCCTCGGTGCCGCAGGTGGCGCCCTCGCTGTCCTGGACGGTGACGCTGAGCTTGTCGCCGTAGTCCTCGACCTTGGTGCCGGGCTTGGGCGCGGCGACCGCCGAGAAGTAGGCGTTGGTCTTCGCGTCGAGGGTGACGGCGTAGTACTTCTGCTCGCCGCGCTTGATCGAGTCGGTGTGCAGGCCGGGCTTCAGCGGCGGTGCGTCACCGGAGCTGGAGGTGCCCTTGGTCACCGTGGCGCCGTCCGCCGTCCGATAGGCGGGCACGTCATCGGCCGAGGCCACGCCCACCGCTCCCGGCAGGATCGCCATCGCGGCGAGCGCCGCGAGTACGGCAACTCCTCTGTTCGTCGTGCGCCCCGTCACCACGAGCCACCCCTCATCGGATCCGAATTCCCGCCACTGCTGCTCTGCTTACCGCGGGCGCGTACGTAGGCCACCGCGAGACCGGCCAGCAGCAGGACGCCCACTCCGCCGATGGCCACGGCCACCACGCGTCCCGTGGACCATCCTCCGCCGCCGTCCTGGCCACGATCCGCCGAGGGCCCCGCACCGCCGCCGGCGGCCTCGGGCGCACCGGCCTGCGGGCCGGCCTTCTCCTTGCCCAGGACCGCGACCCGCAGCACCACACCGATCCGCGGGTTCTCGGCGATCTCGGCGGCCCGGGCGCCCAGCGTGACGGCGAGGTAGAAGTCGCCCTTGTGGTGCACCGGCAGCACGTTGGGGTGGGACTCGTAGCGGTTGGTCCAGGAAACCGGGACCGTGCCCATGTGCACGGAGGCCAGCCTGCCGTTGTACGGGACGTGCGGGGTGAATTCGGTGGTGCCGCTGCCCACCGGGGTGCGGGCGGGCGTATAGACCTGGGTGCCCCCGTACGACGTGGTCGCGCTGTACTTCTTCACCGTCGGCTCGTTGGCGAACTCCACGTCGTAGCGCAGTTGCTGGCCCCAGCCCACCGGCACCTTGTACCAGAGCGTCTGTGACGGCAGGACCTTGTCCCGCCAGACCCCCGGACGCAGCGCGCGGGCGTCGTTGAAGCCGGTGCCGCCGGTGACGTCCTTGGGCGCGGTGGTGGGCATCGTGGCGTCCTTGCCGCCCGCGCCGTACTCCGGCTCCGACTGTGCGGGCGTGACACCCTTCTTCAGCGGATGTTCCACGTGAAACGTCAGCTCCACCGGCCAGCGCGCGGCGTCCGACCCCCGGGCGGCCTTGCGCTCGACCACCAGCCAATACCGGCCCGCCTTGTCGCAACCGTTGGTGCCGCTCTGCGAGGGGATGCGGCTGACACCCGAGGTCAGCGGCGTGGCCCCCTCCTTCTGTCCGAACAGCTCGATGGTGGACCCACAGGCGCTGTCGGTGCCGTACGCGATCTTTGTGCGCAGGGCGTCGAGGGAGTCGACGGCCGCGCCGGGCTGCGGGACCACGGTCGCCGAGAACTCGGCCGTCGAGATCGCGTCCAGGTCGGCGGCGTAGTAGCGCTCCTCGTTGGGCCCGATGGTGTCGAGGTACTGGCCGGGACGGATGACGGGCGCGCTCTGCCGGCTGGCCGTGCCCCGGACCTTGTCCCCCTTGAACCGGTAGCCGTCCACGGAGAGTTGGCCGGCCCGCTGCAACTGGCGGGCGAGCGCCCGGGCATCGGGAGCGTCGTAGTACCGGCCGTTGCCGGCC
Organism: Streptomyces sp. NPDC031210; assembly: GCF_055570395.1. Classification (NCBI taxonomy): domain Bacteria; kingdom Bacillati; phylum Actinomycetota; class Actinomycetes; order Kitasatosporales; family Streptomycetaceae; genus Streptomyces; species Streptomyces sp. NPDC031210. Next base: position 50,884 of record NZ_JBVIHH010000027.1, on the reverse strand, counting down.
TTGGCGATGCACTCCAGTTGCTTGCGTGCCGTGCCCGCCACCTGGAAGCCGATGGCGTCGATGTGCAGATCCACGCCGGACGCGGCCAGTTGGGCGGCGACGCGGCAGGGCGGTGGCGTCCGGCAGGTGTCCTCGCCATCGGAGATCAGCAGGATCGTGCGCTTGCCCAGCGCTCCGCCGGCGGCCTTGGGCAGGTCGGCGGCGGCCTTGCGCAGGGACAGTCCGATGGGGGTGTCCCCCTTGGGCGTCACGCCCGCGACGGCCCGCTTGATGCCCGCCCGGTCCAGCGCGGTGACGGGCTGCACGAGCCGGGTGTCATCGCAGCCCTTGGGCTTGTCCGCGCCGTAAACCCGAAGGCCGGTGGGGTAGTTGTCGGGCAGCGCGTCGACGACCGTGCCGATGGCCTTACGGGCGGCGGCGATCCGGGTGCCGCCGGAGCCGTCGTCCTCGGCCATCGAGCCGGAGGAGTCCAGCACCATCACCATTCCGGACCCGCCCGCGGCCGGTGCCGGGGCCGCGGTGGCCACCGCCGCTTGGAGCGGCGCGGCGGCGAGGGCGAGCAGCAGCCCGCCGAGCAACGCCACCGCCCCCTTGCGTGGTCGTCGTGCCATGTCCCCTCGTCCCCCTTGCGTCCCACATGTCACATCACACACATCAACTCAGACATCATCTTTGCTAGTGCAACTTAATACTGTGCTTTAGCAAATACAAGGCAAGGGGCGTCACGGTCCCGCAACGACAACCCGCCGCCGCGGCCCGCCCGTACGGCGCCACCGCACGCCCGTGCCCGAACGCACGAAACCCCGGCCACCTAGGGGCAACCGGGGTCCGTACGAAAAAAGTGCTGTGCGTGGGATCTCACACACCCGAACCTGCGGGCACGGAGTCGGTCGCCTCCGTCCACAGATCCTGCTCGGCGCGATCCGCCTGGATCTGGCGGTACACGAGGAGCCCGCCGATGGCGGCCAGTGCGACCAGGAGAAGCTTCTTCACCGCGCGACCTCGTCTTTCGTTGACGTAGGAGACCTATGGGGGCCGATGATACACACCGGCCGATACCGATCGGTTATCTAGGCCGCACTCGGCGACAACCCCTCCGGGGCCCGGGCCGCCGCCCAACTTCCCGTCGCACACAAAGAATCGGCCCGGCCGGAGAATTCTCCGGCCGGGCCGATCGCGCGGTGCGGCTACCAGGACTTGAACCTGGGGCCTCTTCCTTATCAGGGAAGCGCTCTAACCGTCTGAGCTATAGCCGCGCGTTCGCTGCACCGAAAGATTAGCGCACTTCCAAGGCGTTCCCAAAATCGGTTCCGCGGACGCCCCGAACGCCCTCCCACCAGCGCGTCACTCATCCTCGGCGAGGGTCAGCTCCACCCCGCCGACGAAGCCCGCCGACAGGTTGTAGATGAAGGCACCGAGCGTCGCCAGCGCCGTCGCCAGCACCACGTCGATCACCGAGATGATCGACGTGAACAGCACGACCCGCGGCAGCGACAGGAACGACTGGAGGTCGAAGCCGCCGCCCTCACCGGAGCCGGTCGCCTCGCTGACCGTCCCGCCGACGGTGGAGAAGACGCCCATCGCGTCCATCACCATCCACAGCACGGAGGCGGCCACGACCGTGCAGATGCCCAGCGCGATGGACAGCAGGAAACTGACCTTCATCACCGACCACGGATCGGCCCGCGCGACCCGCAGCCGCGCCTTGCGCGTACGCGGCGTCGTACGGGCGTCTGTGCGCGGCCGGCGCACCGACCGGGCGCCGTCCTGGCCACCGCCCGTGCTGTACGCCTGAGGCGGCTGGTACGGCTGCTCCTGGCCGCCACCCTGGGCCGGCGGCTGCGGCTGACGCGTATCGGTCACGGTTTCCCCTTGATAGGAGCCCTTGTCGCGCTTGTCTGCCGACGCGGCGGAGCCACGGGCGCTGTCCTTGTTCACGGTCGCGGGTACGGACGGGGAGCTCTCTCCCCGTCCACCCGCCGCAGCGCCCGTGGCTCCACTCACGACCTGCTCCTCGTGCTACTCCGCCGCGGGCTGCTCGCCCTCGGCCGTGGGTTCGGCCGCCTCGGCCGCTTCGGTCTCGTCGAGCCCCTCGGCCCCGTCGACCTCTTCCGCCTCGCGACCGGCCTCGGCGTTCCGTGCGATGCCGACGACGGCATCACGCTTGCCCAGGTTGATCAACTGGACGCCCATGGTGTCACGGCCGGTTTCGCGGACCTCGTTGACCCGCGTACGAATCACGCCACCGCTCAGCGTGATCGCGAGGATCTCGTCGGTCTCCTCGACCACCAGCGCGCCGACCAGCGAACCCCGGTCCTCCACGATCTTGGCGGCCTTGATGCCCAGACCGCCACGGCCCTGGACGCGGTACTCGTCGACCGGAGTGCGCTTGGCGTACCCGCCGTCGGTGGCGGTGAAGACGTACGTGCCGGCCCGCACCACGTTCATCGACAGCAGCTCATCGCCCTCGCGGAAGCTCATGCCCTTCACACCGGACGTCGCCCGGCCCATCGGGCGCAGCGCCTCGTCCGTGGCCGTGAAGCGGATCGACTGGGCCTTCTTGCTGATCAGCAGCAGGTCGTCGGTCTCCGACACCAGCTCGGCGCCGATCAGCTCGTCGTCCGTGCCGTCCTCCTGCTCGCGCAGGTTGATCGCGATCACACCGCCGGAACGGGGCGAGTCGTAGTCCTTCAGCGGAGTCTTCTTCACCAGGCCGCCCTTGGTGGCGAGCACCAGATACGGCATGGCTTCGTAGTCGCGGATCGCCAGGATCTGCGCGATCTGCTCGTCCGGCTGGAACGCGAGGAGGTTGGCGACATGCTGGCCCCGCGCGTCGCGGCCCGCGTCGGGCAGCTCGTACGCCTTCACGCGGTAGACGCGGCCCTTGTTCGTGAAGAACAGCAGCCAGTGGTGGGTGGTGGAGACGAAGAAGTGGTCGACGATGTCGTCTTCCTTCAGCTTCGTGCCCCGCACGCCCTTGCCGCCGCGCTTCTGCGAGCGGTAGTCGTCGGTCTTGGTGCGCTTGACGTAACCGCCGCGCGAGATCGTGACGACGATGTCCTCTTCGGCGATCAGGTCCTCGATGGACATGTCGCCCTCGAAGGGCACCAGCTTGCTGCGCCGGTCGTCGCCGAACTTCTCGACGATCGCGGCCAGTTCCTCGCTGATGATCTGCCGCTGGCGCTCGGGGGAGGCCAGGATGGCGTTGTACTCGCCGATCTTCCGCTGGAGTTCGTCGTGCTCGGCGGTGATCTTCTGGCGCTCCAGGGCGGCCAGCCGGCGAAGCTGCATCTCCAGGATGGCGTTGGCCTGGATCTCATCGATCGTCAGCAGGCCCATCAGGCCCTCGCGCGCCACCTCGACGGTGTCGCTGCGCCGGATCAGCGCGATGACCTCGTCGATGGCGTCCAGCGCCTTGAGCAGACCGCGCAGGATGTGCGCGCGCTCCTCGGCCCTGCGCAGCCGGAACTTCGTCCGGCGGACGATGACCTCGACCTGGTGGCTGACCCAGTTGCGGATGAACGCGTCCAGCGACAGGGTGCGCGGCACGCCGTCCACCAGCGCGAGCATGTTCGCGCCGAAGTTCGTCTGGAGGTCGGTGTGCTTGTAGAGGTTGTTCAGGACGACCTTGGCGACCGCGTCCCGCTTGAGCACGATGACCAGGCGCTGGCCCGTCCGCGAGGACGTCTCGTCGCGGACGTCCGCGATGCCGCCGATCTTGCCGTCCTTCACCAGGTCGGCGATCTTCTGCGCGAGGTTGTCCGGGTTGGTCTGGTACGGAAGCTCCGTCACCACCAGGCACTGGCGGTTCTGGATCTCCTCCACGGCCACCACGGCGCGCATCGTGATCGAGCCGCGGCCGGTGCGGTACGCCTCCTCGATGCCCTTGCGGCCCACCACCAGCGCACCGGTGGGGAAGTCCGGTCCCTTGATGCGCTCCATCAGGGCGTCGAGCAGTTCCTCGTGGGTGGCCTCGGGGTGCTCCAGCGCCCACTGGGCACCGGCCGCGACCTCGCGCAGGTTGTGCGGCGGGATGTTCGTGGCCATGCCGACCGCGATACCGGCGGAGCCGTTGATCAGCAGGTTGGGGAAGCGCGCCGGCAGGACCGTCGGCTCCTGGTTACGGCCGTCGTAGTTGTCCTGGAAGTCGACGGTCTCCTCGTCGATGTCCCGCAGCATCTCCATCGAGAGCTGCTTCATCTTGCACTCGGTGTACCGCATGGCCGCGGCCGGGTCGTTGCCGGGAGAGCCGAAGTTGCCGTTGGAGTCCACCAGCGGCATCCGCATCGACCACGGCTGGGCCAGGCGCACCAGGGCGTCGTAGATCGAGGAGTCGCCGTGCGGGTGGTACGTACCCATGACGTCGCCGACGACGCGGGCGCACTTGTAGAAGCCCTTCTCGGGGCGGTAGCCGCCGTCGTACATCGCGTACAGCACGCGCCGGTGCACGGGCTTGAGGCCGTCCCGCACGTCGGGCAGCGCACGCGAGACGATGACGGACATCGCGTAGTCGAGGTAGGAGCGCTGCATCTCCGTTTCGAGCCCGACGGGCTCGACGCGCATCCCGACGCCTTCGATGGTCGCGGGCGCGCCCTCGGGCGTCACGCCGTCCGGGGTCACAGGGGGGTTCTCGTCGGCCATTGCTGTTCAAAGTCCTTTCGAGCTGCGGCTGTTGTAGGGGCCGACAGGGCTCAGATGTCGAGGAAGCGGACGTCCTTGGCGTTGCGCTGGATGAACGAGCGACGCGCCTCGACGTCCTCGCCCATCAGCACCGAGAACAGGTCGTCCGCGCGGGCCGCGTCGTCCAGCGAGACCTGGCCGAGAACCCGGTGGTCGGTGTCCATGGTGGTGATGCGCAGCTCCTCGGCGTTCATCTCGCCGAGACCCTTGAACCGCTGGACCGAGTCGTCCTTGATCCGCTTGCCGTTCTGCTTGCCGAGCTCGATCAGCGAGTCCCGCTCCGGGTCGGAGTAGGCGTATTCGAAGTCGTCCCGGCCCCACTTGATCTTGTAGAGCGGGGGGCGGGAGAGGTAGACGTGCCCGGCCTCGACCAGCGGCCGCATGAAGCGGAAGAGGAAGGTGAGCAGCAGGGTGTTGATGTGCTGACCGTCGACGTCGGCGTCCGCCATCAAGATGATCTTGTGATAGCGGAGCTTGGCGATGTCGAAGTCCTCGTGCACACCCGTGCCGAACGCCGAGATCAGCGCCTGGACCTCGTTGTTCTGCAGGATCTTGTCGACCCGCGCCTTCTCGACGTTGAGGATCTTGCCGCGGATCGGAAGGATCGCCTGGTACTCCGGGTTGCGGCCGGACTTGGCCGAACCACCGGCGGAGTCACCCTCGACGATGAAGATCTCGCACTTCTCGGGGTCGTTGGACTGGCAGTCGCTCAGCTTGCCCGGCAGCGACGCCGTCTCCAGCAGCCCCTTGCGGCGGGTCAGGTCCCGCGCCTTACGGGCCGCGACCCGCGCCGTCGCCGCCTGGATGCCCTTGCGGATGATGTCCGCGGCCTCGTTGGGGTTGCGGTCCAGCCAGTCCGTGAGGTGCTCGTGGACGACCTTCTGGACGAACGTCTTCGCCTCGGTGTTGCCCAGCTTTGTCTTGGTCTGGCCCTCGAACTGCGGCTCGCCGAGCTTGACGGAGATGATCGCCGTCAGGCCCTCGCGCACGTCCTCGCCCGTGAGGTTGTCGTCCTTCTCCCGCAGCAGCTTCTTCTCGCGCGCGTAGCGGTTGATCAGACCCGTCAGCGCCGCCCGGAAGCCCTCTTCGTGCGTACCGCCCTCATGGGTGTGGATGGTGTTGGCGAAGCTGTAGACACCCTCGCTGTACTGGGTGTTCCACTGCATCGCGATCTCGACCGAGAGCATCCGCTCCTTGTCCTCGGCCTCCACACCGATGACGGTGGGGTGCACCAGCTCGCCCTTGCGCGAGTTGAGGTGGTTGACGAAGTCGACGATGCCGCCGTCGTAGCGGTAGCGCACCGAGAGCGGCTTGCCCTCTTCGTCCACGTGGTCGGCGCGCTCGTCCGTCAGCGCGATCGTCAGACCCTTGTTGAGGAACGCCATCTCCTGGAAGCGCCGGGAGAGCGTCTCGAAGCTGTAGGCGGTCGTCTCGAAGATGTCGCCGTCGGCCCAGAACGTCACCGAGGTGCCGGACTCGTCGGTCGCCTCGTGCTTGGCCAGCGGCGCGGTCGGCACACCGAGCTTGTACTCCTGCGTCCAGCGGTGGCCGTCCGTGCGGACCTCGACCGCCACCCGCTGCGACAGGGCGTTCACGACGGACACACCCACGCCGTGCAGACCACCGGAGACCGCGTAACCGCCGCCGCCGAACTTGCCACCCGCGTGCAGCACCGTCATCACGACCTCGACGGCCGGCTTGCCCTCCGAGGGCACGATGCCGACCGGGATACCGCGGCCGTTGTCGACGACGCGCACGCCGCCGTCGGCGAGGATCGTCACGTCGATGGTGTCGGCATGCCCGGCCAGCGCCTCGTCGACGGAGTTGTCGACGACCTCGTACACCAGGTGGTGCAGACCGCGCTCGCCAGTGGAGCCGATGTACATGCCGGGGCGCTTGCGGACCGCGTCCAGGCCTTCGAGGACAGTGATCGCGCTGGCGTCGTACGACTTCTCCACCGAGGAGTCGCCCATGACGCCGGCAGGAACCCCCTCTTCAGTAGAAGCCGTGATGTTCTCGTTGAGGTCGCCGGAGTCGGCCACGAAGCGCCCTTTCTGGCACAGCACGAGCCCTTCCACACCTGTGGGGGACACCCCTGGGAAGACAGGCGGGAGCGGCTACGTCGTTCGACATGTTCCGCGAGTGGGCGGGATTGCTACCAGTCTACCGGTAGCGCTGACACTCATGGGGGTTTGCAGGCACCTGAGTCGTCATGTGCCGCCCTGAACCGCCATCCGCCGACTCCCCATATCCGAGACGGGGCCCCAGGACGCTCACACCGGCACTCAGCGCTTCGGGCTGTCAACCTCCGGCTACGGTGAGCGGAGTCTCATGCGTCACACCCGTGGCCACGCCCGCCCAGGGGCGGCACCGCTCACCCGTAGGTGTCGCCGGGGCCCTTGCTGCCCGGTGCCCGCAAGGGGCCGTAGCGCCTGGCCGGGCCGCCGGGACCCAGCACCTTGATCAGCTTCACGGTGCCGTGGCCCAGGTCGTCGTTCAGCCGGGCCACGAGCTGCGGCGCCAGCAGCCGGAGCTGCGTCGCCCACGCCGTCGAATCGCACTGCACGGTCAGCACCCGGGCGTCCTCGTCGTACTTCTGCGGCTCGCAGTGCTGCGCGACCTCGGGGCCCACCATCTGCGGCCAGCGGCCCATCACCCCGCCGACCGCCGCCGGGGTCTCCCAGCCGCGCTCCGTGATCAGCCGGTTGATCGCCGCGCCCAGCGGCAGCGGGTCACGCCCGTCCGCCCGCGCGCCCGACCGCAGCCCACCCCGTCTGGCCTGCTTCTTCTGCTGCGCCGCCGCGCCCCGCGCGCGCGCCTGCTCCTTGGCCGCCACCAGCGCCTGACGGGCCAGGTCCACCCCGGACAGCTCCGGCGGCCTGGGCTGCGCGGGCAGCGGCCCGCCCTGCTCGGGAAGCTCCGGCGCCGGCTCGCCGCTCACGACGCCACCCGCGTCGCCGCGCCGTCCGCGACCGCGAACCGCGCACCGGCCAGCACCGCCGGCACGTCGTCGTCCACCGCCGCCGTCACCAGCACCTGCTCGCCCGGCGCCACCAGCTCCGCCAGCCGCTCCCGGCGCCGCGCGTCCAGCTCCGCGAAGACGTCGTCGAGGACCAGCACCGGCTCGTTGCCCTCGGCGCGCAGCAGGTCGTACGAGGCCAGCCGCAGGGCCAGCGCGTACGACCAGGACTCGCCGTGGCTGGCGTACCCCTTCGCGGGCAGTTGCCCCAGCTTCAGCACCAGATCGTCGCGGTGCGGGCCGACCAGCGTCACCCCGCGCTCGATCTCGCTCTTCCGCGCCTCGCCGAGCGCCGCCAGCAGCACGCCGTACAGCTCCTCGCGCACCGATGCCAGCGGGCCGTGCGCCACCGCCGCCATGGCCTCGCCCGCGGAGCCGCGGTACTCCAGGGCCAGCGGCCCGCCGCCGGGCGCGAGCTGGTCGTACGCCTTGTCCGCCAGCGGCTGGAGCGCGGCGATCAGGTCCAGCCGCTGTGCCAGCAGCTCCGCGCCCGCGCGCGCCAGATGCTGGTCCCACACGTCCAGCGTCGACAAATCCATCTGACGCCCGCCGTGCCTGCGCGCCAGCGCCGCGGTCTTCAACAGGGTGTTGCGCTGCTTGAGGACGCGCTCGTAATCGGAACGCACGCCCGCCATGCGCGGCGAGCGGGCCGTGATCAGCTCGTCCAGGAACCGCCGGCGCTCCCCGGGATCGCCCTTGACCAGTGCCAGGTCCTCCGGCGCGAACAGCACCGTCCGGACGATCCCCAGGACATCGCGCGGTCTGACCTGCGAGGACCGGTTGATCCTGGCCCGGTTGGCCTTGCCCGGGTTCAGCTCCAGCTCCACGAGCTGCTGCCGCTCGCCCTGGACGACGGCCGCCCGGATGATCGCCCGCTCCGCGCCCATCCGCACCAGCGGGGCATCGGAGGAGACGCGGTGGCTGCCGAGCGTCGCGAGATAGCCGACGGCCTCCACGAGATTGGTCTTGCCCTGGCCGTTGGGGCCGACGAAAGCGGTGACGCCCGGATCGAGCGGGACCTCGACCCGGGCGTACGAGCGGAAGTCGGCCAGCGACAGATGCGCTACGTGCATGGCTCTCGCCGACCCTCCCAGCTCTGCTCGACCGCGGTGACCCGCGTACTTCTCTGCCGTGTCCGCCCGGCGCGCGCCGGGTGGACGAGCGGCTACTTCTTGTTCTCGACCGCGTGGCCACCGAACTGGTTGCGCAGCGCGGCGATCATCTTCATCTGCGGGGAGTCGTCCTGCCGCGACGCGAAGCGGGCGAAGAGCGAGGCCGTGATCGCGGGCAGCGGCACGGCGTTGTCGATCGCCGCCTCGACCGTCCAGCGGCCCTCACCGGAGTCGGCGGCGAAACCACGCAGCTTCTCCAGGTGCTCGTCGTCGTCGAGGGCGTTGACGGCCAGGTCCAGCAGCCAGGAACGGATGACCGTGCCCTCCTGCCAGGAGCGGAAGACCTCGCGCACGTCCGTGACGGAGTCGACCTTCTCCAGCAGCTCCCAGCCCTCGGCGTAGGCCTGCATCATCGCGTACTCGATGCCGTTGTGGACCATCTTCGCGAAGTGGCCGGCGCCGACCTTGCCGGCGTGCACCGAGCCGAACTCGCCCTCGGGCTTGAGGGCGTCGAAGATCGGCTGCACCTTGGCGACATCGTCCTTGTCGCCGCCGTACATCAGCGCGTAGCCGTTCTCCAGGCCCCAGACACCGCCGGAGACGCCGCAGTCGACGAAGCCGATGCCCTTGGCCTTGAGCTCCTCGGCGTGCTTCTCGTCGTCGGTCCAGCGGGAGTTGCCGCCGTCCACGACGATGTCGCCGGGCGAGAGCAGCTCGGCCAGCTCGTCGATGGTCGACTGGGTGGCGGCACCGGCCGGCACCATGACCCAGACGACCCGCGGACCCTTGAGCTTGTCCACAAGCGCCTGGAGGCTGTCCACATCGGCCAGGTCCGGGTTGCGGTCGTATCCGATGACGGTGTGGCCGGCGCGGCGGATGCGCTCGCGCATGTTGCCGCCCATCTTGCCGAGACCGACGAGACCGAGCTCCATCAAAGACCCTCTTTGCACGTAGTCGTTGCTGTTCGTAGCCGAGTCCGAGCCTACGCCCGAGGGTGCGTGCACACCTGTGGGCTCCGCCGCTCATCAGGGCCGGTCAGCCGGCCGCCGCGAGGGCTCCGGAGAGGCTCCCGGAGAGCTGCCCGGCGGGTGGGGAGAGCGGGTGGCGACCGGCTCAGCCGGACAGCCGCACCGGCATGATCAGGTACTTGTAGGCGTCGTCCGCCTCGGCGTCCTTGGCGGGCCGGCCGCTGAGCAGCGCGGGCTTGGTGGACGTCGTGAAGGACAACTGGGCGACGGGAGAGTCGATCGCCGACAGCCCCTCCAGCAGGAAGCCCGGGTTGAAGGCGATCGAGATGTCGTCGCCGTCCAGCTCTGCGTCGACGCGCTCCACAGCCTGTGCGTCGTCGCTGGAGCCGGCCTCCAGGATCAGCACGCCCTGCTCGAAGCTGAGGCGCACCGGGGTGTTGCGCTCGGCCACCAGGGCCACGCGCTTGACGGCCTCGACGAACGGGGCGGTCTCGATGACGGCGATGGAGTTGAACTCGGTCGGGAAGAGCGTGCGGTACTTCGGCAGGTCGCCTTCCAGCAGCCGCGTCGTCGTACGCCGCCCGGCACCCTCGAAACCGATCAGGCCCTCGCCCGCACCGGAGCCGGACAGCGCCAGGGTGACGTTGTCGCCGCTGCTGAGCGACTTGGCGGTGTCCAGCAGCGTCTTGGCGGGGACCAGCGCGACGGCCGAGGCGTCCGGGCTCTCGGGCTTCCACAGGAACTCGCGCACGGCGAAGCGGTAGCGGTCGGTGGAGGCCAGGGTGACGGTGTCGCCCTCGATCTCGATCCGCACACCGGTGAGCACCGGGAGGGTGTCGTCGCGGCCGGCGGCGATGGCCACCTGGGCGGCGGCGGCGGCGAAGACCTCACCGGGGACGGTGCCGGTGGCGGTGGGCATCGTCGGCAGGGACGGGTACTCCTCCACAGGCAGGGTGTGGAGGGTGAAGCGGGAGGAGCCGCAGACGACGGTCACTCGTACACCGTCGGTGGAAATCTCCACCGGGCGGTTGGGGAGCGCACGGCAGATGTCGGCGAGCAGCCGGCCGGAGACGAGGACGGTGCCGTCCTCCTCCACCTCGGCGTCGACCGAGACCCGCGCCGAGACCTCGTAGTCGAAGCCCGACAGGCTCAGGGTGCCGTCCTCGGCCTTCAGCAGCAGGCCCGCGAGGACGGGCACCGGCGGACGGGCCGGGAGGCTCTTGGCCGCCCAGGCCACTGCCTCCGCGAGTACATCGCGCTCCACCCGGATCTTCACCGGAAACCGCCTCCTGCTGTTGCTGGCTCTCGCCCTGCTGGCTTCGTCGTCGGCTGAGTTGCCGGAGTCCAGTCTGACGCACGCCACCGACAGCCGGTGCGGCTCGGGGTCAAGTCGGCTCGAGAGGGGTGGGGCGGTCCGGGGCCGAGTTGTGCACAGGACCCGTTTCGAAGCGAGTTCCCCGGTAGATATCCGTGGTCGTAGTAGTAGGGCCTGTGGAAACCGTGGACAACTGCCTTTGCGCAGGTCAGCACCGATTTTTTATCCACCGACCCTGTGGGCGGCGGCCGTGGATAAACCCGTGGTTCTGTGGACCGCCGAAAGTTCTGCACACCCGATACACAGGAGAGGGGTACTTCTCCCCAGTGCCGTCCCCAGGTTTACCCACCTTCCCCACAGGCCAACCCACCACCTTGGTGTGACCGCTTTCACTCGGCGTGGTGAGAGCCGGTGTTGTGTTGCCGAACAGTGGACAGGGGTGTGGAGAAGCTGGGGATCACTGGGGACAACGTCCCCTGACCTGTGGGCGGCCGGTGGACAACCCCGCTTCCCTCCTGTGGACGAATCTTCTGTCCACACCCTGTGGACGACGGTTGACCACAAATCCCCAGGGGGCTGACCTCGCCCGATGCCCCGTCAGGACACCGGCCTGTGGACCCCACAGGGATAACTTTCCAGTCCCCAGGGTGTGGACGGAAGATTCTCCCCCAATCTGTGGAGAGAGGCCGTGTCCCGGCGCGGAATCGAACAGCGGCGGGCGTCGCGCGGCCCCGCGCAGCCGTCGGACGACGTGGCCGCATGGCGAAGGGCGCCCCGGGAGCGGGTCCCGGAGCGCCCTGGATGCGCCTGAGGCGGTCGGCGGTGGCGGCCGTACGAGCGGTCGTGGCGCGCCGGCGTCAGCCGTTCTTGATGCGGTTGGTCAGCTCGGTCACCTGGTTGTAGATCGAGCGCCGCTCGGCCATCAGCGCGCGGATCTTGCGATCGGCGTGCATCACCGTCGTGTGGTCCCGGCCGCCGAACTGCGCGCCGATCTTCGGCAGCGAGAGATCGGTCAGCTCACGGCACAGATACATCGCGATCTGGCGGGCGGTCACCAGGACCCGGCTGCGCGACGACCCGCACAGGTCGTCGATGGTCAGCCCGAAGTAGTCGGCGGTCGCGGCCATGATCGCGGTCGCGGTGATCTCCGGCGCGGCGTCCTCACCACCGGGAATCAGGTCCTTGAGCACGATCTCGGTCAGCCCGAGATCCACCGGCTGCCGGTTGAGCGAGGCGAACGCCGTCACCCGGATCAGCGCGCCCTCCAGCTCGCGGATATTGCGCGAGATCCGCGAGGCGATGAACTCCAGCACCTCGGGCGGCGCGTTGAGCTGCTCCTGCACCGCCTTCTTGCGCAAGATCGCGATCCGGGTCTCCAGCTCGGGCGGCTGGACGTCCGTGATCAGACCCCACTCGAAGCGGTTGCGCAGCCGGTCCTCCAGGGTGACCAGTTGCTTGGGCGGCCGGTCACTGGAGAGCACGATCTGCTTGTTGGCGTTGTGCAGCGTGTTGAAGGTGTGGAAGAACTCCTCCTGCGTCGACTCCTTGCTCGCCAGGAACTGGATGTCGTCGACGAGCAGGATGTCCATGTCGCGGTAGCGCTTGCGGAACGCGTCCGCCTTGCCGTCGCGGATGGAGTTGATGAACTCGTTGGTGAACTCCTCCGAGCTCACATACCGCACCCGGGTCCCCGGATACAGGCTCCGCGCGTAGTGGCCGATCGCGTGCAGCAGGTGGGTCTTGCCCAGACCGGACTCGCCGTAGATGAACAGCGGGTTGTACGCCTTCGCCGGCGCCTCGGCGACCGCGACGGCGGCGGCGTGCGCGAAGCGGTTCGAGGCGCCGATGACGAACGTGTCGAAGAGGTACTTCGGATTCAGTCGCGCGGTCGGCTCCCCCGGGCCGGTGGCGGGCGCGGGCTGCGCGGCGAGCGGGCCGGGCGCGCCGCTGGGTGCCGGAAGTCCGGAGCCCGGACCGCCCGAGCGCCCGTTGTGGCCGGAGGGCTGGTGCTCGGAGAGGTCACGGCGCGGGGAGTCGTAGGGGGAGCGCGCACCGTCGGAGTGCCGCGGCGGCCCGGAACGGTCGGGGCCCTGCGAGCGGTAGTCGTTCTGCTGCTGTATGTGCGAGGGGGGAGGGGAGGCGTACGGGTCGCGCTCGGGGAAGCCGCCCAGGCGCTGCTGCTGCCAGCCGTAGTCCTCCCGGGGGCCGGCGCCCATGGCGGAGGAGTGCTGCGGCCAGGATCCGGGCTCGTGCCGGGACTGCTGGTGCTGCTGGTAGTCGGGGTAGGCGGGCCGGACGCTGGGCAGGTCGTCGTTCTGCCGCCCGTATCCCTGCCGGTTGTCGTGCCGGCCGTCGTAACCGTCGTACGCGTCGCGCTGCTGTGGCTGCTGCGACTGGTGAGGCTGCTGGTGTTGCGGGTGCTGCTGTCCGTGCTGCTGCGGCTGGTGCTGTCCCTGCTGGTGCTGAGACTGCTGCTGTCCGCCACCGGGCGCGGACTGCGCCGGCGGCTCCTCCGCGGAGTCGTCGACGGTGATCGCGATCCTGATCGGCCGCCCGCACTCGTGGCTCAGCGCTTCTCCGATCAGCGGCGCCAGCCGGCCTTCGAGCACGCCCTTGGCGAATTCGTTGGGGACGGCGAGCAGCGCGGTGTCGGCGACCAGCGCCAGCGGCTGGGTCCGCTTGAGCCAGTCCTGGTCCTTGGGCTTGAGGCCGTCGGCCTCGGCACGCAGGAGATGGTCGAGTACGCGCGGCCACACTGCGGCAAGATCGGCAGGTACATCAGCCACAGGGCACGCTCTCTCACAGTCCCACGAATGTGTGATTCTCAGGACGGGCGGGAAGGAATCGGAGTTCAGCCACGGTAGTCAGGCCGGGCCTGGGGATTCAAGTTGTTGTCCACAGGCTGTGCATAGTGTGTCCTGACAAGGACCTGTGTGGGGTGGCGAGGAGCCGGTTTGACCGGATGGCGTAGCCGCGCGTACCGTGCACAGGTCGAGTTGTCGATGGCTGCTGCCGCCTGCCTCCGATGGGCAAAGATCGCGCTCTAGTGATCGTGTAGCGGTGCACTTAGGCGTTGCGAGCTACTCGTGGGCGCACGGTGACAGCCAGTCGACGCCCCACATCTGTCTCTCCCGAGACAACAAGCATTCCTGGAGCCCCCGAGTGAGCAAGCGCACCTTCCAGCCGAACAACCGCCGCCGCGCGAAGACCCACGGCTTCCGTCTGCGCATGCGGACCCGCGCCGGTCGCGCGATTCTGGCGACCCGCCGTGGCAAGGGTCGCGCCCGCCTGTCGGCCTGAGCACCCGACCTAGGTCCATGACGTGCTGCCTACCGAGCATCGGCTGAGGCGGCGCGAGGACTTTGCGACCGCGGTACGCCGGGGACGCAGGGCCGGGCGCCCGCTCCTTGTCGTTCATTTTCGTAGCGGTGCAACGGACCCGCACGCAGCGGGGGAACGTGTTTCCCCGACGCGTGCGGGTTTCGTCGTGAGCAAGGCCGTTGGCGTCGCCGTCGTCCGCAACAAGGTCAAGCGTCGGCTTCGCCATCTCATGCGCGACCGGCTGGACCGGCTTCCCGCCGGTAGCCTGGTTGTCGTACGGGCCCTGCCCGGCGCGGGTGCGGCGGACCACGATCAGCTCGCCCGCGACCTGGACGCCGCCTTCGAGCGGCTGCTGGGAGGGGCGCCGAGAGGCTCCGATTCCCCAGGGAACGCCCCCCGGACACCCGGACGGGACCCGGGAGGGAGCGCGTAGTGAAGTACCCACTGCTGCTTTTGATCAAGCTGTACCAGTGGACCATCAGCCCTCTGCTCGGCCCGGTCTGCAGGTACTACCCGTCGTGCTCGCACTATGGCTACACCGCCATCGACCGGCACGGCGCGGTGAAAGGGACAGCGCTGACGGCCTGGCGCATCCTGCGATGCAACCCGTGGTCGCCCGGTGGCGTCGACCACGTCCCTCCCCGGAAGCGTCCGGTTTGGCATCAGCGGCTGAGGAGCCGCCTGGGCGGGCCCACCGTCCCTGAGCCCGTCGCCCAGCCCGAGACTCAGCCCAACGCCCAAGGAGCCTGATTCGTGGACACGATCCTGAATCCTCTCTATATCGCTGTTTCCTGGATCATCGTCCAGTTCCACTCGTTCTACAGCCTGATCTTTGACAGGAACAGCGGCGCGGCGTGGGGTCTGTCCATCGTCTCGCTGGTGGTGCTGATCCGTATCTGCCTGATCCCGCTCTTCGTGAAGCAGATCAAGGCGACGCGGAACATGCAGGCGCTCCAGCCGAAGATGAAGGCGATCCAGGAGCGCTACAAGAGCGACAAGCAGCGCCAGTCCGAAGAGATGATGAAGCTCTACAAGGAGACGGGCACCAACCCGCTCTCGAGCTGTCTTCCGATCCTGGCCCAGTCGCCGTTCTTCATCTCCCTGTACCAGGTCCTGAACCACATCGCCGAGAACAAGACGGTCGGCGTCATCGACAAGCCGCTGCTGGAGAGCGCGCAGAACGCGCACATCTTCGGTGCGCCGCTGGCGGCGAAGTTCCTGGACAGCACGGAGAAGCTCCAGAGCCTGGGCGCTTCGCTGGTCGACGTCCGCGTCGTCACCGTCATCATGATCGTCCTGATGTCGGCGTCGCAGTTCTACACGCAGCGCCAGTTGATGACCAAGAACGTCGACCTGACGGTGAAGACGCCGTTCATGCAGCAGCAGAAGATGCTGATGTACGTCTTCCCGATCATGTTCGCTGTGTTCGGTATCAACTTCCCCGTCGGTGTCCTCGTCTACTGGCTGACCACCAACGTGTGGACCATGGGCCAGCAGATGTTCGTCATCCGCCGTAACCCGACCCCGGGCAGCAAGGCCTTCACCGAGCGCCAGGAGCGTCTGCGCGCCAAGGGCAAGCTCGTCGAGGACCCGGCCGAGGTCGAGGCCAAGCGGGCCGTCGAGGAAGCGCGTCAGAACCGCCAGCAGCCCAAGCGTCAGCCGAAGTCCAAGCGGCAGCACACCGCGGGTGCCGGTACGACGGCCGGCGGTACGCAGGGTCGTACGCGTGCCGGAACGGCCGCCGGCTCGGGTGCCGCGAAGAAGCAGTCGCTGGAGAAGAAGGCCCCGCAGGACAGCACGGCGGAGGACAGCAAGGCCAAGGGCGGCTCCGCATCCGGGTCCCGCACCACCAAGTCCGGACAGCGCAAGGGCCAGCAGCGCCCCAAGCACCCGTCCAAGAAGTAAGAGGAGTCCTTTCGTGACGGACACGACCCCTGCCGCCAAGGGCACCGACACCCTGACCCGCCTTGAGCAGGAAGGCGAGATCGCGGCCGACTACCTCGAGGGTCTGCTCGACATCGCCGACCTCGACGGCGACATCGACATGGATGTCGAGGCCGACCGCGCCGCGGTGTCGATCATCAGCGACTCGACCAGCCGTGACCTGCAGAAGCTGGTGGGCCGCGACGGCGAGGTGCTGGAGGCGCTCCAGGAGCTGACCCGGCTGGCCGTGCACCGCGAGACCGGTGACCGCAGCCGTCTGATGCTGGACATCGCCGGATTCCGCGCCCGCAAGCGCGAGGAGCTGACGGAGATCGGCGCGAAGGCGGCCGAGGAGGCCAAGAGCACCGGCGAGCCGGTCAAGCTCGACCCGATGACGCCGTTCGAGCGCAAGGTCGTCCACGACGCGGTGGCCGCGGCCGGACTGCGCAGCGAGTCCGAGGGCGAGGAGCCGGAGCGTCGAGTGGTCGTCCTCCCGGCCTGATCTCTCAGCGCTCCAGTTGTCTTTGGCCCCGTCTGCTCGCAGGCGGGGCCAAATCTTGTCAGCGATCTGTGTTATCCCGGGGCGTACTCCCGGGTTCCCGGCAGGCAAAGCAGTCCAAAGGAAGGGCGGTTCCCGTGACGGACGAAGCGGCGGAGCTCCCTCCCGCGCCGAAGGCGGCGCAGGAGGTATTCGGTGAGCGCTTTGCGGAGGCCGTGCGATACGGCGAGCTGCTCGCCGACGCGGGGGTGAAGCGGGGGCTCATCGGCCCGCGCGAGGTGCCGCGGTTGTGGGAGCGGCACCTGCTGAACTGCGCAGTGCTCTCCGAGGTCGTGCCAGAAGGGGTAACGGTCTGCGACGTGGGCTCGGGGGCCGGGCTGCCCGGCATCCCGCTGGCGCTCGTCCGGCCGGACTTGAAGATCACGCTCCTGGAACCGCTGCTGCGGCGTACGAACTTCCTTCAGGAGGTCGTCGAGCTGCTCGGACTGGACCATGTGACGGTCGTTCGAGGGCGGGCCGAAGAGGTCATGGGCAAGCTCCCGCAGGTGCATGTGGTGACCGCGCGCGCCGTTGCCCCGCTCGACCGGCTGGCCGGCTGGGGCGTTCCCCTGCTGCGCCCGTACGGCGAGATGCTGGCGCTCAAGGGCGACGCCGCGGAGGAGGAGCTCAAGGGCGCCCGGGCGGCGCTGAGCAAGCTCGGCGTGGTGGAGACCTCGGTGGTGCATGTCGGCGAGGGCATTGTGGATCCGCCCTCGACGGTGGTGCGCGTCGTGGTGGGCGAGAGTCCGGGCGGTGTGCGCTTTGCCGCCAAGCGGGCGAAGGCGGCGCGAGTCGGTCGGACTTCGAGGCCGCGCCGGCGCTGATGCCCCGATGCCGGAGAGGCGCAGGCCGGCGTGTGTGCGGTGGGTGTGTCGTCTGCCGCATGGGAAGGAGCGGGTTTTCCCAAACAGCATCAAATCGTCATAAGACGGAGTGTCGCGGCTTAATCGGGCGCGACGCTGGCATCGTGTTTCACGTGAAACGACGTTCTCTGCTGCAAGGGATTATCGGCCGTGGTCGTGCGGCTGCCGAGCCGCGTGACCGTAGGCCCGCACGGGTCAGGGATGTATCCCCAGGAGGCGATTCATCCACAGGAGAACGGACCTCACTGGTTCACGACGCCGAAAGCATGGCAGGCTCTGCACATTGCGAGCCTGATGTCGAGGAGAGTGAATCCGTGCGGTCCGACGCCAACATCGCGGGACCGATGACCGATCCGGTCCCCGGTCCCCGTAGCGAGTCGTACGGGGACGACGTTTCACGTGAAACGCCGCCCCCGATGGACGACACCCCGATCGGTCGTGCAGCACAGATGGCGGTAGAGGCACTGGGCCGCGCGGGAGAAGGGCTGCCCCGACCCGAACAGACCCGGGTCATGGTGGTGGCCAACCAGAAGGGCGGGGTCGGCAAGACCACGACCACGGTGAACGTGGCTGCCTCACTGGCCCTGCACGGGGCGCGGGTCCTGGTCATCGACCTCGATCCCCAGGGCAATGCCTCGACGGCGCTGGGGATCGATCACCATGCGGAGGTGCCGTCGATCTACGACGTGCTGGTGGACAGCCGGCCACTCTCCGACGTGGTGCAGCCGGTCGCGGACGTGGAGGGCCTGTTCTGCGCCCCCGCCACGATCGACCTTGCCGGAGCGGAGATCGAGCTGGTCTCGCTCGTGGCACGGGAAAGCCGGCTGGACCGGGCTATCAAGGCGTATGAGCAGCCGCTGGACTACATCCTCATCGACTGCCCGCCCTCGCTCGGTCTGCTGACCGTCAACGCTCTGGTCGCCGGGGCCGAGGTGCTGATCCCCATCCAGTGCGAGTACTACGCGCTGGAAGGTCTCGGTCAGCTTCTGAGGAACGTCGACCTGGTGCGGGGGCATCTCAACCCCAAGCTTCACGTCTCGACCATCCTGCTCACCATGTACGACGGGCGCACCCGGCTGGCCTCCCAGGTCGCCGACGAGGTGCGTAGCCACTTCGGCAACGAAGTGCTCCGTACGAGCATCCCCCGCTCGGTGCGCATCTCCGAGGCGCCGAGCTACGGGCAGACGGTGCTCACCTATGACCCAGGATCCAGTGGGTCGCTCTCGTACCTCGAAGCGGCCCGGGAGATCGCGATGCGCGGGGCGCCCCGGACCGGGGCACAGGGCCTCAGCATCACTTACGAAGCACAGCACAACATGTCGGAGGGGACTCAGTGAGCGAACGACGTAGAGGGCTCGGCCGTGGGCTCGGTGCGCTGATCCCCGCGGCACCGCAGAGCACGGACCAGGCCGGGCCCGCGGTGGGCCGCGGAGCGACGTCACCGTCGGCCGTACCGGTACTGGCTCCGGAGCGCGGTGTGGCTGCGGCCAAGGTCACCTCCTTGCCGGTCGCCGGTGTTTCCCGTGAAACGGAGACGCCGGTCGAGCCGGAGACGACGGTGGCGGGGGTGTCGGAGATCGCGGGTGCGCACTTCGCCGAGGTGCCCATCGACGCGATCAAGCCCAACCCGAGGCAGCCGCGCGAGGTCTTCGACGAAGATGCTCTGGCCGAGTTGGTCACCTCCATCCAGGAGGTGGGCCTGCTTCAGCCGGTGGTGGTCCGTCAGACCGCTCCGGGGCTGTTCGAGCTGATCATGGGCGAGCGTCGCTGGCGGGCGTGCCGTGAAGCCGGCCTGGAGAAGATTCCCGCGATCGTCCGTGCCACGGACGACGAGAAGCTGCTCCTTGACGCGCTGCTGGAGAACCTGCACCGGGCCCAGCTCAATCCGCTGGAGGAGGCGGCCGCCTACGACCAGTTGCTCAAGGACTTCAAGTGCACGCATGACGAACTGGCCGACCGGATCGGCCGGTCGCGGCCGCAGGTCTCCAACACGCTGCGTCTGTTGAAGCTCTCGCCCTCCGTGCAGTCGCGACTCGCGGCGGGGGTGCTCTCCGCTGGCCACGCCCGTGCTTTGCTCTCCGTGGAAGACGCCGAGGAGCAGGACCGTCTCGCCCGCCGCATCGTGGCGGAGGGGCTGTCGGTGCGGTCGGTCGAGGAGATCGTGACGCTGATGGGGTCGGACACCAAGACCGCGGCCAAGGCCAAGGGCCCCCGGGCCGGCACCCGGGTGTCCCCCGCGCTGACCGGACTCGCGTCCCGGCTGTCCGATCGCTTCGAGACCCGGGTGAAGGTCGACCTGGGCCAGAAGAAGGGAAAGATCGTCGTTGAGTTCGCCTCGATGGACGATCTGGAGCGCATCCTCGGCACGCTCGCCCCGGGTGAGGGACGGGTGCTGGGGAAGTCGCTGGCCGAAGAGTCCGGCGACGAAGCCTGAGCTGACCGCTCGGCCAGAGGGCGGGCCGTGTTCCGGAGTCCTTACCGGAACACGGTCCGCCCTTTGCTCTCCGGCAGTACCGATGCCCATAAAGGGTGGATACGATGCGATCGGGTATGGCACGCATCCATGTGGAGAAACCTCAAATCGGGGAGAAGTCCATGCGATCGGTGAGCCGCACCGGACTGTTGGCCGCGGGATTCGGTCTCGCGGCGGTCGGAGGGTTCGTTGGCGGTCTGCTCCGGGAGCAGACCGCGCTGACGGCCCGTCGTGACGCGACGGGCGAGGGAAGTGAGGATCTGGCTTCATGGGCCGTCGGCTCGTACCGCTCACGCTGGACAACCTTCCGGATCTCCCCCAGCGCTGCCGGTCCTGCGTCTTCTGGGAGCTCGACCCCGTCAGCGGCGAAGCCGCAGTAAAAGCGGGCCGGCCGGAGCTGGAAAAGGAAGCCTGGATCTCGGCGGTGCTTTTGGAGTGGGGGTCGTGCGGGCGCGTCGTCTACGTCGATGACGCGCCGGTCGGGTTCGTGATGTACGCGCCGCCGGCCTATGTACCGCGGTCCACGGCCTTCCCCACCAGCCCGGTGTCGCCCGACGCCGTGCAACTCCTCACGGCCCGGCTGATCCCCGGTTACCAAGGGCAGGGGCTGGGACGGGTGATGGTGCAGACCGTCGCCAAGGACCTCATCCAACGCGGCTTCAAGGCCATTGAGGCGTTCGGTGACGCCCACTGGACCGAACCGGCCTGCGTACTGCCCGCCGATCACCTTCTCGCGGTGGGCTTCAAGACCGTGCGGCCCCATCCGCGCTTCCCCCGACTGCGGCTGGAGCTGAGGGCCACGATTTCCTGGAAGGAAGACGTGGAGATGGCCCTCGATCGCTTGCTGGGAGCCGTACAGAAGGAACCCGCCCTGCGACCGCTGTAGCCCCGCCGGTACCAACGGGAAACGGGCCCGCCCCCTGGTGAGGGGACGGGCCCGTTTCCCGTGAAACATCAGCCGACTCAGGCGAGGAAGTCCGCCAGGTCGCGCTCGATCGCGGCCTTCGCCTTGGCGCCGACGATGGTCTTCACGACCTCGCCGCCCTGGTAGACGTTCATGGTCGGGATCGACATGACGCCGTACTTGGCGGTGGTCGCCGGGTTCTCGTCGGTGTTCAGCTTGGCGATGACGATCTCGTCGTGCTCGGCGGCAATTGCCTCCAAGGACGGGGCGACCTGACGGCACGGGCCGCACCAGGTGGCCCAGAAGTCGACGAGAACGGGCTTGTCGCTCTTGAGGACGACCTCTTCGAAGTTGTCGTCCGTCACGGTCACCGTGGCGCCGGCCATGGCAATCTCCTTACTGGGTGGGTGGTGAAAAGCTGGGCGGTTCGGGGTTCAGACGGCAGGGGTCTTCTCGGGCTCGGGAGACTCGCTGTCCGACAGCGCCGCGAGGAACCGCTCGGCGTCGAGGGCCGCGGAGCAGCCGGTGCCGGCCGCGGTGATCGCCTGACGGTAGGTGTGGTCCACGACGTCACCCGCGGCGAAGACGCCCTCCAGGTTCGTGCGGGTGCTGGGCGCGGAGACCTTGAGGTAGCCCTCGTCGTCCAGGTTGAGCTGGCCCTTGAACAGCTCCGTCCGAGGGTCGTGGCCGATCGCGATGAACAGGCCGGTCACCGGAAGCTCCGAGGTGGCCCCCGTCTTGAGGTTGCGCAGCGTCAGACCGGAGAGCTTGTTCTCGCCGTGGATCTCGGCGACCTCGCTGTCCCAGACGAACTTGATCTTCGGGTCGGCGAACGCGCGCTCCTGCATGGCCTTGCTGGCGCGCAGGGTGTCACGGCGGTGGACGACCGTGACGGACTTGGCGAAGCGGGAGAGGAAGGTGGCCTCCTCCATCGCCGTGTCGCCGCCGCCGATGACGGCGATGTCCTGGTCCTTGAAGAAGAACCCGTCGCAGGTGG
Source organism: Streptomyces sp. NPDC031210 (assembly GCF_055570395.1). Classification (NCBI taxonomy): domain Bacteria; kingdom Bacillati; phylum Actinomycetota; class Actinomycetes; order Kitasatosporales; family Streptomycetaceae; genus Streptomyces; species Streptomyces sp. NPDC031210. Next base: position 28,771 of record NZ_JBVIHH010000027.1, on the reverse strand, counting down.
CGCACCAGGAGACACCCCGGCCGGACAGCTCGTCCTCACGGGGCAGGCCAAGCTTGCGGTGCTGGGAGCCCGTGGTGACGATGACGGCCTTGGCGCGGTGCACCGTGCCCGCGGTGTCCGTGACGGTCTTGATCTCCTCGGAGAGGTCGACGGAGACGATGTCGTCCGGCACCAGCTCGGCGCCGAAGCGCTCGGCCTGGGCGCGCATGTTGTCCATCAGGTCCGGGCCCATGATGCCGTCGCGGAAACCGGGGAAGTTCTCCACATCGGTCGTGTTCATCAGCGCGCCGCCTGCGGTCACGGCACCTTCGAAGACCAGAGGCTTAAGGGACGCACGGGCGGTGTAGAGCGCTGCGGTATAGCCCGCGGGCCCGGAGCCGATGATGATCACGTTGCGGACGTCGCTCACGGGTGTCTTCCTTGTCTCTGCCGACTGCTTGCTGGGGCTATCTCAGAACTCTCACCCCACCCAACGGATCCTACGGGTCGAGCATTCCCGGAGTCCCACAGCGGACTGCTCGTCGCTCACTCTCGCTGGTACGAGTGGTGCAGGAGAACCTTGCCGGGAGCAGGCGGTGTCGCGGAGACGCACGAGGAAGCGATGACATAGGCGGAGACACGTGAAGGGTCGGAGGGATGCGGCAGGACGACGAGGAAGGCGTCCTTGCCCTCATACCTGCTGTGACGGGACGCGAGCGGGTTCTCCGGACGGCCGATGCCCTGACGTACACAGGACGGGATGGTGTCGGCATCGCCGCGCAGCGGGGTCTCGGGCGAGCTTCGGGTACCGATCTCCGGAGACTTGTGCGAGCCGTTCGCGGCCAGCAGCTCGTGCACATGTGATCCGAGAGTCGCCGAGGTCAGGGCGCTAGTGCCGCTTTCGCCCTTCTGCGTGGCCGTGGTGTGCCGGTCCGGGGGCGTCCCCTGGCTTCCGCCGGTGGTGGCGTTCTGAACGATGAGGCCGGCGAACCCGAACGCCACCGCGGCTGCCACCGTGCCGAGCAGGACCCGTGGCCAGCGCCGGTGACGGCGGGAGTGGCGGTCGGTCGAGGTCGGACGGCCCGGCCCGGAGGCGCCGCGAGGGCGGCCGGCCGGTCGGACCGGAGCCGAGGCGCGCAGGGGTGAGTCCTCTCCTGTTTCACGTGAAACGGGAGAGGGGGCGGCGGCCGTTTCACGTGAAACCAACGTTCCCGTGGCGGGCGCGGTGGCATCGAGAAGGGCCTCGGCAGCGAGGGCCGCGTCAATCCGCCCCGCGATGTCGGCCGGCATCCGTGTCGGGCCGGGGAGCGTGCCGAGCAGCCCCCGGATCTCCTCCAGCGACGCGTAGACATCCGCGCACAGCGCGCAGCCGGTGAGATGGTCGCGCAGATCCACGCTGCGGGCCGGGGTAAGCAGCCCGTCCGTGAGATCGGAGATTTCGGAGACCTCCGGGTGCTCACCTGTGCCGGTCGTCGACGTCACGCCTGCCCACCTCCGCCCTTCACGGCACCTGAGTCATTCGGTCCTGCCGTCGGTGGGACGGATGTCCCCTGCGCCCGGTTCCTTCCCCCGCTCGCGGGCCGGTTACCCCCGCCGTCGACGCGCAGATGGGTGACCAAGGGAAGGAGCCGGGCGCGGCCTCGTGCGCAGCGGCTTTTCACCGTGCCGGTGGGGATATTGAGGATCGCGGCGGCCTCGGCAACCGGGTAGCCCTGCATGTCGACGAGGACGAGGGCGGCCCGTTGTTCCTCCGGGAGGGTGCGCAGTGCGCTCAGGAGCTCTCGCTGAAGATCCTGGCGTTCGGCGGGAACGGCGGCGGATTCGTGCGGCTCGATGAGCTGTTCCAGGCGCTCCGTCTCGGCGATGGGCGAGGTGCGCCGGGAGGCGACCTTGCGGGCCCGGTCCAGGCAGGCGTTCACGGTGATGCGGTGCAGCCAGGTCGTCACCGCGGACTGCCCTCGAAAGGTGTGGGCCGCGCGGTAGGCGGAGACCAGGGCGTCCTGCACGGCGTCTGCGGCCTCTTCGCGGTCCCCCAGGGTGCGCAGCGCCACCGCCCAGAGCCGGTCGCGGTGCCGCCGGACAATCTCCCCGAAGGCGTCGGGGTCACCCGCGACATGGCGAGCGAGGAGGTCGCTGTCGCTGGGAGGCGTCGACGCCTCGTTGCTTTCTGTGGACACAAGCCCCCCGCTACAGGTACTCAACCGCGCATGCCATTGAAGCTGGTGAGGCCGGGAAAGTAAATGAGCCGGACTAAAATCAGCTAAAGCCGTCAATTCGCTACTTAGCGCGCGAATGATTTCCGCAGTGCTATTCCGTCGAGCGGCGAGGACTCGTCCAGAAGGGAAGGCGGCGGCAGAAAAGCGACTGGGCCCCCGCCAGATGTTCTGAAGGGGGCCCAGCGCGGTATTTATCAGCCGGTGACCTTGATATCCGAAATGCCGCCACGGAACCAGTCCGGTGCGCCGTCGCTCGGCAGCTCGCTGATATGGACGAGCAGGTACCGGGTACTTACCGGCTTGTCCAGTTTGGCGGTCAGTTGGCCATCGACCTTTTGGGCTTTGGTGAGGTGCCGGGAGAACGCGTCGAGTGAGGCCGGATCGGCCGCGGACGGATCGGCGGCGAGGATCTGGGCGGTCTGACCCGGCCGGTACATCGTGACCTGCACGCCGGAGACCTTCTTGACGCTGCCGAGGTCGACGATGATGCCGCTGCCCTCCGCCCGGCTCGGCAGATTGCCGAAGTTCGGCATTCCCTTGAAGCGTCCGGTCACCCAGGCGGTTCCGGCGTCACCGTCGACCGCGTTCGGCGCTTGGCCGCCCGCGAACGGCGAGGACAGCGGCGAGAACTCCGTGGCGCTCTCGATGGTGAGCGGCTTGGCGGCCTGCTTCTGACCGGACCCGCCCGGCCGGGTGTTGCCCGGCGTCTCGCTCTGCTTCTCGCCCTTGAGCAGGGTGTCCGCCAGTTGCCAGCTACCCAGCCCCAGTGCCGCGATGAGCAGCGCGGAGACCGACCACTTCAGGGCCTTGCCGGTGCGGCTCTGCAACGGTGGCGGAGGTACGGGGACGGGTTGCGCCGCCCGGCCGGACTGGCCGTTGCGGCCCGCCGGCTGGCCGAAGCTGCCCTGCTGGAAGCCGGTCCGCTGGTAGGGCGGCGGCGTGGTGAAGGCCGGCTCGGGGGGCCGGATGCGCGGCATGGCCGCGACGGCCTTGGCCAGCTCCTCCGGAGTGGTGCACGGCTGCTCCTGGCGCGAGGCCGTGGCACCGTCGTTGACCAGCGCGCGCATGGCGAGCTCGGACAGCCCGCGGTGGACCCCCGCGCGCACCTGGTCGGGCGCGATCAGCCCGACGCCCTTGGGCAGCCCGGCGAGGCCGTAGGCGTCGTTCTCATACGGCCAGCGCTGGGTCAGCGCGGCGTAGAGCAGCGCGCCGATCGCCTCCGTATCCGTGCGCTGAGGGTGCTCACAGGAGATGCCGCGCAGTGCGGCCATGACGGCGAGCCCGCGGATGCGGTACTGGCCGGACTCCGTACGCAGCACCGAGCCGGGGGTGATCCGCAGGTGGGCCAGGCCCTCGCGGTGCGCGGCGGCCATGGCCTGCGAGACCTGGCTGACGAGCTGGTAGGCGTCGTGGGGTTCGAGCGGGCCGTTCGCGAGCACCGTGGAGAGTTCGGTGGCGTCCGGCAGCCATTCGTGGACGACGTAGACGAGATCGTTCTCCTCGACGGCGTCCAGGACCTGCACGAACCGGGGGTCCCCCAGGAGCGCCGAGGACCGGGCGGCCGACAGCACGGGGCGTGCCCGTGGATGGTCGGCGGGCAGGATGTGCACCCCCACCGCCCGGCGCAGCTTCTCGTCGACCGCGCGCCAACTGCTGAATCCGTCCAGACGGGTGACGCACTCCTCGAGGCGGTAGCGTCTGGCGAGCTTGTGGCCACTGTGCAGTTCCGGTGGCTGGGCTTCGGCCGCCACGGCCGGCTTCTCACCGGTGCCCGCGGCGTCCTCTTCCCTGCCGGATACCTTCTCGGCCTCCGCACCGTCGTCCGTGGCCTTACCCGCCTGGGCGGTCAGCGGTTCCTCACCGCTCGTGTCGGCCACGTCGACGGCAGCCGTGCTCCGTTCCGCCACCGTCGTTCCTGCCTCCCCATCCGTTGCAGGCTCAATGAGCCAAGACAATTGTGCCCACAGTCCGCCACTATGCACGACACATGGTGGAGGCCGATGGTTGTGCTCGATCAGCGCCCCAGCTTGGCGCGAACCATGCCCACCAGGGCGTTGAGCTCTTCGATCCGCATCTTGCGAGCGGCTACGTAGAACACGCCCAGAAGCGCGACCCCACCCCCGACCAGCGCGCTGATCGAGCCCGCGAGTCCGCTGCCCAGCGCCTGCATGATGCCGTAAACAGCGGCCCCGGAGATGATCGTCGCCGGGACGCTGGCGCCGGCCAGGCGGGCGTAGGTGCGGACGACGTGCGCGGTGTCCAGATCGCCGCCCATCCGCTTGCTCAGCCTGCGCCAGGCCACGCCGACACCGATGATGTACGCAAGGCCGTAGGAGGCCGCCATACCGATCACGGCCCAGCGGGCGGGCAGGACCAGGAAGCACAGGGCGGACGCGGCGGCGTTGACGGCCGCGACGATCACCGTGTTGTAGAAGGGCGTGCGGGTGTCCTCGTACGCGTAGAAGGCCCGCAGGACGACGTACTGCACCGAGAACGGGATCAGGCCGACGCCGAAGGCCATCAGCATGTAGCCCATCGGCACGCCGGCGCCGGACGAGCCGTACACGAGGGTGCACAGCGGGATGCCGAGGGAGAGGAAGCCGAAGGAGATCGGGACGATGGCGACGGCGGAGGTACGCAGTCCCTGCGACATGTCGTCCCGGACCGCTCCGGTGTCACCGTCGTGGGCGGACCGGGACAGGCGCGGCAGGAGCGCCGCCATCACCGACACCGTGATGATCGCCTGCGGCATGTTCCAGATGAGCTGCGCGCTGGCGTAGGAGATGAAGCCGGTGCCCGGGTGGCCCTGGCGGTTCGCGGTGTTGCCGGCCCAGGTGGAGAGCTGGGTGACGACCAGGACGCCCGCCTGGTTGGCGAGGACGAACAGCACCGTCCACTTGGCGAGCTTGGCGGCCTTGCCCAGCCCGTGTCCGCGCCAGTCGAAGCGGAGCCGGAGCTTGAAGTCGGCTTCGCGCAGGTAGGGGATCATCGCCAGCGCCTGGACGACGAGACCGAGGAGCGTGCCGATTCCCAACAGCCGGATGCCGTCGTCGGGGATCGTGGTGACACCGATACGGGAGGTCTCCGCCGTGCCGTAGACCCCGATGAACAGGGCGAACGTGGCGATCATGACGATGTTGTTGAGGACCGGGGTCCACATCATCGCGCCGAAGCGGCCGCGGGCGTTGAGGATCTGGCCCATCACGACGTGCAGGCCCATGAAGAAGATGGTGGGTACGCAGTAGCGGGTGAACGCGACGGCGACCTCGTTGGCCGCCGGATCGCGGGAGATGTCGAAGGACACCATCTTCACCAGCAGGGGCGCCGCGAACACCGCCACCACCGTGAGCGCCCCGAGGATCACCACGACGAGCGTGAGGAGCCGGTTCGCGTAGGCCTCGCCGCCGTCTTCGTCCTCCTTCATCGCGCGCACCAACTGCGGGACGAACACGGAGTTCAGACCGCCGCCGATGGTCAAGATGAAGATCATCGTGGGGAGCTGGTAGGCGACCTGCCAGGAGTCGCCGAGAACCGCGCCGCCGAGCGCCGCGACGATCAGTGCCGAGCGGATGAAGCCGGTCAGACGCGAGACCATCGTTCCCGCGGCCATCAGCGCGCTGGACTTGAGCAGACTGGAGGCACGGCCCCCGGACGGCTTGCCGGCGGCCGCCGCGGGCGCGGGCTCCGGCGCGGACTGCTGCGGAACGCCCTCCGGCCCCGGCGCTCCCCCGGCTACCGGGGGGCCTGCCTGGGGCGGCGCGGGGCGCTGGGGCTCGTAGGGCTGCTGCTGGTCACGGAAGAGATGCGCGAAGGCATCGCGCTCCGGACGTTCGCCGTCGGCGCGGGCGGCCATTCCCTCGACCGCCGCGAACTGTGTCGTCGCGGTGTCCTCGCCGTACGGAAAGCCGGCCGGGCCCTGCGGCTCGGGCGCCGCGGGCGCATCCCAGAGCTGCGGGCCGGGAGCGTGCGGCGTGACCGGCGGCTGCTGGTAGAGCGGATGCGGGGCTTGGCCCTGAGGCGGCGGGGGGTGCGCGGCGCGGTCGTAGAGCGCGTCGGCCACCGGGTCCTGGGCCGTCGGATCCTGGGCGCGGTGCGGGTCGTGCCGGTAGGCGTCCTGGACATAGGGGTCCTGGGCCGCGGGCACTTGGGGCGTCGCGGGGACCGGCCCCGTGGGGTCGCCACTGGCGCCCCGGCCGTGGTCACCCTCATACGGCGCATTCATCGCTGCCCCACCTCATCCGTCGCCGGCCATCCGGCCCCGCCATCTATCAACGGTCCACTTTCTCACCTGAGCCGGAGGGGTCCGTGTTTTCCGAACCGGTGTCCGGTGTGGGGTCACTCGGCTGCTCGGGCTCATCGTCGTCCGAGCCGCCGTTGTCGTCGTCCGTTCCTTCGCCACCGTCGGAACCGTCGCCGTCGCCCTCCTCGGGCCCGTCTTCGGCGGGCCGGGCGGCCGCCCGCTTGCGCTGAAGATAGATCCGGATGCCGGCGAGGACGAGCAGCAGGACACCGCCCGCGATGACGAGCATGACCGTCGCGGTGATCTCCGTGACGTTCACCTGGAACGTCATGGCGTCACCGTAGGGCTTGCCGTCCGCCGTGAAGAGCTGGGCCGTCACCCACGCCCGGCCGTTGGCGTTCGCCGTGGTGTCGAACTTGAACGACTGGCTGTGCCCGCCGTCCACCTTGATCCGCTGAGGCTTGCCCGCGTCCAGACGGTTGGGCTGGGAGGAGGTCAGCTCCAGCGTCATGTCCTCGACGCCCTGGACGAGGTTGTTCTGGACCGTCACCGGAATCGTCGCGCTGCGACCGGAGAGGGTCGCCTCCGACTTCTGGATCAGGTGGACCTTCTTGGTCAGACCGTCGAGGTAGCTCCGCACGGACTGCCGGTACTGCTTGGCGCCCTTGCCGTCCCCGCGCCACTGCGTCGACATCTCGCGCATTATCGCGTTGCCGAACGGGGTCACCACGCGCTCGGGCTGGGCCAGGATCACCCGGAAGTCGTCCAGCACGGACTGCGTGGACTGGATCTGCCGGAACGCGGCCGTCGGGAGTTCCTGCCGGCGCAGCGCGGACGGGTAAGCGGCGCGGCTCGGCACCTGGCGGGTGGCCGAGGGATCGGGCACGGCCTTGGCGGCACCGCTGAGGTTCAGCGGCTGCGTCCACCGCCCCGCCTCCAGCGTCCGCAGCGCCGCGGCCATGGCCTGTGCCTGGCTTGCCGACGGCGTGCGCTGCGGCGCGACGACGACGCTGCGCTGCCGCTCGGAGTCCTGGAGGCCGATCATCTGGGTCTGGGCGAGGAACTCCTGGACCGCTCGGGTGGCGTTCCCCGCCTTCGACATATCCCCTTCGAAGGCACGCGACAGGCGCGAGTCCGCGACGATGGCGGTGTTGCCGCCGCCGATCGGCCGGGCCGCGGTGGGGGTGTAGGGCAAGCCGCTGGACTCCCGCAGGCTGTCGCTGCGGGTGATGACGTTGTGCGCGCCGGCCGACGTGGCCACATCGACGATCGAGGAGTCCAGAGCGCCGTTGACGGGCCAGGCGAAGTCCGTGCGCGCCTTGACCCCGAGGATCGTGTCCACGGTCTTCGCGGACAGTTCGGTGGCCGGGCCGAGGTGACTCAGAGCGCTGGGGACGCCCTTGCCGTGGTGGGCGAGCGAGGCCAGGTCGGGGTCGGCGAACGGCAAGGCGACGACCTCGTGCGTCTTCACGGCCCCTTCGAGGTCGTGCAGCCACTGCTTGGCGACCGCCTGGTTCTGGCCCGCAGGGCCGTCCGGGCCGTGGACCTTGTAGGTCTTGGTCATCGCATCGACCGTGGCGAGCAGGTCGGGGTCGATGACAAAGGTCACCGGGAGCTTCTTGCCGAGCGCGACCATCTGCTGCAGGCGTCCGCCGGGCGCGATCTCGGCGGCGAGCTCGTCATCGCGGAAGACCGGGGTCTGCTGCGCGTCCGCGTCGGTCTCGGCGGTGAGGTGGGTGGAGGAGATCAGCGGCCACAGGTAGGTCAACTGGGTCTTCTTGTCCGCGTCCCCCGCCTGCCAGGGCAGGAAGGTCCGCTCGAAGCCGAGGACCTGCTCGTACGGGGCGGCCTGGGTCCGTCCGGACAGTGAGACGCCTAGCTGGTACACCCCGTCGTCGCCTAGGTCGAGGGCCTTGACCGGGACGCTGAGGCTGAAGGAACGGCTGACGCCGGGATTGAGGGTGCCGACCTTCGCGGTGTGCCCGTCGACCTCCTCGCCGTCCCCACCTGGCAGGTAGCCGGTGCGCTTGGCCGCCACGTCGATGGAGCTGCGGCCGTTGAGGGAGGGCCCGCGCTTCATTCCGACATGCGCGCCGGTGATCGTGGAGCTGCCGTCGTTGGTCAGCGTGCCGGAGACGGTGACCTTGTCGGCCTTGGTGGGAGCCGACGGGGACATCGAGTCGATGGTGACGTCGACCGTGCGGGAGCCCGTCGGTGCCGCCTGCGCGGAGGGGGCCTGCGGGATCTGCAGCAGCCCCATGAGCAGGGGTCCCCCGGTGACCAGCGCCACGGTCCGTCGCAGCCATCGACCGCGCGGCCGTTCAGTCCCCTGGAACCCTGCCGCCTCGGCCACGCGCTCGCCCGTCCCTCGTCGTCGTCAGTGGTCGTCGGAATGTGCGTCCACGAATGGTAACGAGGCCCGCTGCGGCGTGGTGCCGGGGAGTGCTCCACATGATCGCGGGGAGCGGACCGGACGGCTGTCCCCTTTTTAACGTGACGCTTGGTACGGCGCGGCCACGTACCCTGTTTTGTTGTGCCGAACGCCAACAGTGACATCCCCGCCCCCCAGCCCGAGCGGACTCCGCAGTCGACGAATGCGCTGAACCATGTACAGCGCCGTGCAGTGAGCGAGCTGCTGCGGGTGTCCCCCGTAGCGGACGACCTCGCCCGCCGCTTCCAGGAGGCCGGGTTCACCCTTGCCCTGGTCGGGGGCTCGGTCCGGGACGCGTTGCTCGGCCGGCTCGGCAACGATCTCGACTTCACCACCGACGCGCGTCCCGAAGACGTACTGAAGATCGTCCGGCCCTGGGCCGACGCGGTGTGGGAGGTCGGTATCGCCTTCGGCACGGTCGGTTGCAAGAAGAGCTCGTTCGACATCGAGGTCACGACCTACCGGTCAGAGGCCTACGACCGCACCTCGCGCAAGCCCGAGGTGTCGTACGGCGACTCCATCGAGCAGGACCTCATCCGTCGGGACTTCACGGTGAACGCCATGGCGGTACTCCTGCCGCAGAAGGAGTTCGTCGACCCGCACAACGGTCTGGAGGATCTGTCGGACCGGGTCCTGCGGACGCCGGGGACGCCGGAGGAATCGTTCTCCGACGACCCGCTGCGGATGATGCGCGCGGCTCGGTTCGCGGCCCAGCTCGACTTCGAGGTGGCTCCCGAGGTGGTCGCCGCGATGGAGGCGATGTCGGAACGCATCGAGATCGTTTCCGCGGAGCGGGTCCGGGACGAGTTCAACAAGCTGATCTTGGCACCCAACCCGCGCAAGGGCCTTCGGCTGCTCGTCGACTCGGGACTGGCCGACCGGGTGATCCCGGAGCTTCCGGCACTGCGCCTGGAAAGTGACGAGCATCACCGTCACAAGGACGTCTACGAGCACTCGCTGACGGTCCTGGAGCAGGCGATCGACCTCGAAGAGGACGGACCTGATCTGGTGCTGCGGCTGGCGGCGCTCCTCCACGACATCGGCAAGCCCAAGACGCGTCGCTTCGAGCAGGACGGTCGGGTCTCCTTCCATCATCACGAGGTGGTGGGGGCGAAGATGACCAAGAAGCGGATGACCGCGCTGAAGTACTCGAACGACATGGTCAAGGACGTTTCGCGTCTGGTGGAGCTTCACCTGCGCTTCCACGGCTACGGCACGGGCGAGTGGACGGACGCGGCGGTCCGTCGGTACGTGCGGGATGCCGGCCCTCAGTTGGAGCGGCTCCACAAGCTGACGCGCTCGGACTGCACCACGCGCAACAAGCGCAAGGCCAGCGCCCTCTCGCGTGCCTATGACGGGCTGGAAGAGCGCATCGCACGGCTGAAGGAACAGGAAGAGCTGGACGCGATCCGGCCGGACCTGGATGGCAACGCCATCATGCAGATCCTGGGCATCGGTCCCGGGCCGGAGGTGGGCAAGGCATACCAGCAACTGCTGGAACTGCGCCTGGAGCACGGTCCGATGGAGCGGGAGGCGGCGGAGGCCGCTCTCAAGGAGTGGTGGGCCGCGCAGAGCTGATGTTTCACGTGAAACCGGTCGGGGATCCGCACCGTTTCACGTGAAACAACCGTGGGGCCGTTTCACGTGAAACGGCCCCACGGGAAGAACCAGCCGAGGTGCGGTTCTCGCTACTTGGCGTCTGACAGGCAGAGCACGAACTTCGTGTCCGAGCCCCTGCGGCGGTGCTGGCTCTCCGCGTAGGCCGTCGTCGTCTTGGGGCAGACCGTCATGTCGGTGGTGTCCGAGTGGACTTCCGACACCTTGTACTTGGCGTCGGCGGTGCCGCAGTCGACCACCTCGAGGTCGGGGTTGATCTGCGTGCCGTTGTTCTTCATGCAGTCACCCACCGCGGCGGTGTCGGCGTCGTTCAAACTGCTCACCCAGCCGATGCCGATGACTATGAGGGCCAGGACCACGCCGATGCCCTTGAGGATCTTCTTGGGGGACCGCCCGCCGGACGGGCGCGGCGGCGGCACCGGAGCTCCACCCATGTAGGGCTGCTGAGGTGCCTGGGGGTACCCCGGCTGAGCCTGCTGGCCGTACGGCGCTTGCTGCTGGGGGTAGGCGTACCCGCCCTGCGGCTGGCCGTAAGGCGCTTGGGGTGCCTGCGGGTGCGGGGGCTGCTGTCCGTATGGCTGCTGGCCGTACGGCGCCTGGCCATATGGATTCTGCCCCTGAGGCGGCGTGGTCATGGGAGTCCCCCCGATTTTGAAGTATCTAGCCACGTGTATGACGCCCGTAAGGTACCGGGCGTGCCGCTCTCTCACAGAACCTGGGCCCTCGTCAGTTTCACGGGGCTGGTGACCAACGGGGGCCAAAGGGGATCATTGCCGCGGTGACCGCGGCGTAGAGGCCGGCCACGGTGAAAAGCAGCACGACTGACCGTCCGTCCGGGGGGAGCATGAGAGCCGCGACGGCGGCGGCGCCGACGAAGGCGACGTTGAACAGGACGTCGTAGAGGGCGAAGATCCGGCCGCGGAACGCGTCGTCGACGGATGACTGGACGACCGTGTCCGTGGAGATCTTGGTTCCTTGAGTGCTCAGGCCGAGCACGAACGCGGCCGCCAGCATCGGTCCCGGAGTGAAGAACAGGCCGAGGGCCGGCACCAGCACCGCACCCAGGGCGGCGCAGCAGGCTATCCATCCGAACGCCGTGAACCTGCCGACCGCCCAGGGTGTGACGAGCGCGGCCGCGAAGAAGCCGGCCCCTGACACCCCGACGGTGATCGCCAGCATGGTCAGACCGTCCGATTCGCCCCTGGCCCAGGCGTAGCGGCACAGCATCAGCACCATGACCGTCAACGCGCCGTAGCAGAAGCGGACCACGGTCATCGCGGTCAGGGCATAAGCAGCCGTGCGCCGCTCCGCGAGGTGCCGCAGCCCCTCTACCAAGCCCCGTATCGTGCTCAACAGAGCCTGACCGAGGCGTGGTTGAAGCCGGGCGGGGTCGGGTCCGAGAAGTTCCGGTGTCATCCGCAGGGCGGTGGCGGCGGAACAGAAGTACAGGACGGCGGCGAGGAGCACGAGGAGCGCGTCCGCGGCCGGGCCGAGGAGCCGGACGGCGAACGCGAGCCCGCCACCGGCCGTCGCGGCGAGGGTTCCGGCCGTCGGGGCGAGCGAGTTGGCCATCACGAGTTGCTCGTCACCGCAGACGACCCGGGGCAGCGCCGCGGACAGCCCGGCCAGAACGAAGCGGTTCACGGCGGTCACGGCCAGGGCCGAGGCGTAGAAGAGCCAGTCGGGAACACCCACCACGATCAGTCCCGCGGTCGCGGTGGCCAGCGCGGTGCGCAGCAGGTTGCCGAACAGCAGGACCTGACGGCGGCGCCAGCGGTCGAGCAGCACGCCGGTGAACGGCCCCAGGAGCGAATAGGGGAGGAGCAGGATCGCCATGGCTGAGGCGATGGCCGCCGGGGTGGCCTGCTTCTCCGGTGAGAAGACGACGAACGTGGCGAGCGCGACCTGGAAGACACCGTCGGCGGCCTGGGAGAGAAGCCGTGCGGCCAGGAGAGAGCGGAAATCGCGTAGCCGGAGTAACACGCGCAGGTCGCGCACAGCATGCATGACACACAGCCTCACACAGCCCGCAGGCCCCCGGAACGGAATATCCCGGGGGCCTGCGAAGCGGAGGTGTGCCGGCGGCTCAGCGCTCGACCTCACCTCGGATGAACTTCTCGACGTTCTCGTGCGCCTCGTCGTCGAAGTACTGCACCGGCGGCGACTTCATGAAGTACGAGGACGCGGAGAGGATCGGGCCGCCGATGCCCCGGTCCTTGGCGATCTTCGCGGCGCGCAGCGCGTCGATGATGACGCCCGCGGAGTTCGGGGAGTCCCAGACCTCGAGCTTGTACTCAAGGTTCAGCGGGACGTCACCGAAGGCGCGGCCTTCGAGGCGGACGTAGGCCCACTTGCGGTCGTCCAGCCAGGCCACGAAGTCCGACGGGCCGATGTGGACGTTGTCCGCACCCATGTCACGGTCCCGGATCTGGGAGGTGACGGCCTGCGTCTTGGAGATCTTCTTGGACTCCAGGCGCTCACGCTCGAGCATGTTCTTGAAGTCCATGTTGCCGCCGACGTTCAACTGCATCGTGCGGTCCAGGATGACGCCCCGGTCCTCGAAGAGCTTGGCCATCACACGGTGCGTGATCGTGGCGCCGACCTGCGACTTGATGTCGTCACCGACGATCGGGACGCCGGCCTCGGTGAACTTGTCCGCCCACTCCTTGGTGCCGGCGATGAAGACCGGAAGGGCGTTGACGAACGCGACCTTGGCGTCGATGGCGCACTGCGCGTAGTACTTCGCGGCGTCTTCGGAGCCGACAGGGAGGTAGCAGACGAGGACGTCGACCTGCTTGTCCTTGAGGACCTGGACGATGTCGACCGGGGTCTCCTCGGACTCCTCGATCGTCATGCGGTAGTACTTGCCCAGACCGTCGAGGGTGTGGCCCCGCTGGACCGTCACGCCCGCGTGAGGCACGTCGCAGATCTTGATGGTGTTGTTCTCGCTGGCGCCGATGGCGTCCGAGAGGTCGAGGCCGACCTTCTTGGCGTCGACATCGAAGGCAGCCACGAACTCGACGTCACGCACGTGATAGTCGCCGAACTGCACGTGCATGAGACCGGGCACGCGGCTGTTCGGGTCGGCGTCCTTGTAGAACTCGACGCCCTGTACCAGCGAGGCGGCGCAGTTGCCCACGCCGACGATGGCTACGCGAACCGAACCCATTCCGGTTGCTCCCTGTGTTCTCGATGAGGACCTGCGCAGCAGGGCCTCATGTGGTGGTGTCATCGGACGGATCCGGCCGGGTACCACCCCGGTGCCGGGGCAGGCCGTCCGCATCTCCTGACTGGTCCTTCTTGTCCTGCTCTGCGGGATCCGGTGCGCGTTGGTCGCGTCCGGCCCGCTCGCTCTCGATGAGCTCGTTCAACCAACGCACTTCGCGCTCCACGGATTCCATACCGTGCCGCTGCAGTTCGAGGGTGTAGTCGTCCAGCCGCTCGCGGGACCTGGCCAAAGAGGTGCGCATCTTCTCCAAGCGCTCCTCCAGCCGGCTGCGGCGGCCTTCCAGCACGCGCATCCGTACGTCCCGTGACGTCTGACCGAAGAAGGCGAAGCGGACACCGAAGTGCTCGTCCTCCCAGGCGTCCGGCCCGGAGTGAGCGAGCAGCTCTTCGAAGTGTTCTTTGCCCGCCGGGGTCAATCGGTAGACGATCTTCGCTCGGCGCCCTGTCAGTGGCGTGGCGGGGGTGCCCTCCGGAGCGTCGTCCGTCTCCTCGGCGAGCCAGCCGCTCGTGACCAGTGCCTTGAGGCACGGGTAGAGGGTGCCGTAGCTGAACGCACGGAAGACACCGAGCGAGGTGTTGAGCCGTTTTCGCAGCTCGTAACCGTGCATCGGGGACTCGCGGAGCAGGCCGAGAACGGCGAACTCGAGGATGCCGGAACGTCTGCTCATCCTCCGCCCTCCTGGCCTCGTGCGTTCTTTATACCGTGCTGATGTATCGACTCGATACATCCAGACGATAGAGCGGCGACCGGGGCGGGACAAGTAGGGGGGCGGTGAACGGCGTCACATCACTGATTCGCCCTACTCAACCTGACTGATTTGGAGTGAATTTCAACACTGGGCAGGTTTTGGCCGTGCGTAGTCTGTGCGGCATGCAAATTGCCGGGAACCGTGGGCCTGAATGTGACGTCCCAGTTCTCGGTGTAGTGCGGCTCGCGCGTCAGGAGCGGGTCGTGCATCGGGGGGACCTGAAGACAACTGCCGCCTTCAGGCGACGAGAAAGCGCGCCTGCCCGAGGAGTATTCGTTCCATGAGCGAGCACCGTCGCAAACCGCCACAGCCGCAAGGTGGCGGACGTGCCGCGGCCCGACGCGCCGCGCAGCAGCCAACAGGGCGCCGTGCCGCGCCCTCGCGCGGTCCGGCTGCCGGTCCCGATCCCGATAGCTACGGGCAGGTGTCGCCGTCGGGCGGTCGTGCCGAGGCGCGCCGTGCCGCGCAGCGCGGCCGTCGCCGGCGGGTGCCCGACAATGAGCCGGCGGCTTCCGGCGGCTCCGGCGGACGGGGCGGCGGACGCCGATCCGGTGGTGGCGGCGGCAGCGGCCCCGAAGGGGGCCGAGGGCGTGGGCGCGACGGTGGCAGACCCGCCAAGAAGCGCTTTATCGACTATCCCCGTGCCAACCGCGTCGGGTGGCGCCGCTTCGTGCCGTCCTGGAAGCAGGTGACCGGCATCGCCGTCACCTTCATGGGCTTGATCGTCGGAGCGGCCGGAGTGGCGCTGGCGATGGTGTCCGTCCCCGACGAGCTCGAAGCCGCCAAGCAGCAGAACAACGTCTACCTCTGGGCCAATGGCAAGGTCATGGCCCGCGACGGTGAGACCAACCGGCAGAACGTCAACATCGCCGATATCCCGCGCACGATGCAGGAAGCGGCCATGGCCGCGGAGAACGCGTCGTTCGAGACGGACTCGGGCGTGGACCCGATGGGTATCGCGCGCGCCCTGTTCAACATGGCCAGGGGAGGCGAGACCCAGGGCGGCTCGACCATCACCCAGCAGTACGTGAAGAACGCCATGCTGAGTCAGGAGCAGACGCTCGACCGCAAGGTTAAAGAGCTGTTCATCTCGATAAAGGTTGATTCGAAGAAGTCCAAGGACGAGATTCTGCAGGGGTACCTGAACACCAGCTACTACGGTCGCGGTGCCTACGGGATCCAGGCGGCGGCTCAGGCTTACTACGGCATCGACGCGGCCAAGCTGGACCCTGCCCAGAGCGCCATGCTGGCGACGGTCCTCAAGGGGGCAGACCTCTACGACCCGGCCGGCGGTTCGGGCCCGCACTCGTCCAGGGCGGAGAACACCCAGCGCGCCAAGGCGCGATGGAAGTGGATCCTCGACCGTGAGGTTGAGACGAACTTCATGGACAAGGCCGAGCGGGCCAAGTACCAGAAGTTCCCCACGCCCATCCAACCGAGGCCGGTGGCCAGCAAGACCGGCCAGATCGGCTATCTGATGGACACCGCCAAGAAGTACGTGCTGAAGCACTCCGGCCTCAGTGAACCGCTGTTCGACAAGGGCGGGTACACGATCCGGACGACCTTCGACCAGAAGAAAACGGAACATCTCCAGGCGGCGGTGAAGAAGGTCCACAAGCGGTACATCGATCCGGATGAACGCGCGAAGGACAGATACGTCCAGTTCGGTGCCGCTTCCGTGGTACCGGGAGACGGCAAGATCGTCGCCTTGTACGGCGGCGAGGGCTACGACAAGGGTCACTTCAGCAACAACGCCGACACCTTCGGTGTGCCGGTCGGATCGACGTGGAAGCCGTTCGTTCTCGCGGCGGCGATGAGGTACGGGACGAGCGCGAGCGAGTACCGGCCGATCTCCCCGGAGAGCCGGTACAACGGTGACGACCACCTCAAGGTGAAGAAGTCGGATGGAAGCTATGTTCTGAAGAGGGACAACACGCCCTTCTACCAGGAGAACGAAAGCGACCATCCTTGGGGTTACATCCCGCTCACCAAGGCGATGGAGCAGTCCGTCAACACGCCCTTCGTCCAGCTCGGCATGGACGTCGGAATGGACAAGGTCCGGGACGTGGCGCACGCCGCGGGGATCGCGAAGGAGAGCTTCGACAAGAACCTCAACCCGTCCTTCGCCCTGGGTACGTCCACGCCGAGCGCGATTCGGATGGCCGATGCCTACGCGACCTTCGCCAACTCGGGCACGAAGGTGGAGCCGTATTCGGTCACCAAGGTGACGCACGAGGGTGAGATCCTGGAGGGCTTCGAAAAGCCCAAGCGGGAGGCGGCGATGGATGCCGACATCGCCAACAAGGTCACCGAAGTGCTGGAGAACGTCATCAAGAACGGCACCGCGAAGGACGCGAGGCGGCTGGGCATGCCGGCGGCGGGCAAGACCGGTACCACCGACGAGAACAAGTCGGCGTGGTTCGTCGGCTACACCCCGCGGCTTTCCACGGCGGTCACGATGTTCCGTGAAGACCCCAAGAACCCGCGTCAGCTATCCATGAACGGTGTCGGTGGCTTCGACTCCATCCACGGTGGTGCGCTGCCGACCGAGGTGTGGACCGAGTACATGATCCAGGCGATGAAGAACGCCGAAGCGGTGCCTTTCCCGCCGGCTCGGCCGGTTGGGGAGCGGGTGGACCAGGCGGGTATGCCAAGCCCCACACCGACCCCGACGCCTTCCGAGGAGCCCTCCGAGGATCCGTCCGAGGAGCCCAGCGAATCCGCTTCGCCCTCGGACTCGCCCAGTCCTACTCCGACGAACACCTGCGCCGACTGGGACCTGAACTGCCAGAACAGCGGCGGAACCACCAGTGGCGGGCAGACCGGTGGGGGACCGGGTGGCAGCACGGGTGGTGAGACAAGTCCGACGCCGGAGGATCCTGGCCACGGCAATGGAAATGGCGGCGGAGGCTTGTTCGGCGGCCCCACCGGCAGTTAGCGCAGTCAGCGGTTTCACGTGAAACCGCCACGGTTTCACGTGAAACAGGGAGTCACGAAGCCCCCGCTCCGGCTTGGCCGGGCGGGGGCTTCGCGGCGTTTGGCGCGAAGCCGTACGGCAGGATGGGGCCATGAAGAGCGTGGGACAGGACGAGCCCGTACGGCCGACGACGCGGGATGAGGTGGCAGCGGCCGGAAGCGAGCTGATCGGCGGGCCGCTCGGCCGACACGCGCTACTGGGGACCAGTTGGCTGACTCCGGTGCGGATCATCGCCCTCGTCGCCCTTGGCATGTTCGCCCTCGGCATGGTGCAGAAGCTGCCCTGCTACAACGGCGGGTGGTTCTTCGGTGCCACGAGCCAGTACACCCACGCCTGCTACTCCGACATTCCCCACCTCTATGCGGGCCGCGGCTTCGCCGACGGGCTGATCCCGTACTTCGACCGGCTGCCCGGCGACATGGAGTACCTGGAGTACCCCGTGCTGACCGGTGTCTTCATGGAAGTCGCCTCATGGATGACGCCGCACGGGGGGACGATCCAGCACCGCGAACAGATCTACTGGCTGGTGAACGCCGGGATGCTGATGGTGTGCACCGCCGTCATCGCGGTCTGCGTGACCCGCACCCACCGCAGGCGCCCCTGGGACGGTCTCCTCGTAGCCCTGGCGCCCGCCTTCGCACTCACCGCCACCATCAACTGGGACCTCCTGGCGATCGCCCTGACGGCCGTGGGAATGCTGATGTGGTCGCGTAGCCGCCCTCTGGTGGCCGGCGTGCTGATCGGGCTGGCGACCGCCGCGAAGCTCTACCCGGTCCTCCTGCTGGGGCCGCTGCTGGTGTTGTGCTGGCGTGCGGGGAAGTGGCGGGCGTTCGGGAAGGCCCTCGCGGGCGCGACGGTTTCCTGGCTCGTGGTGAACGTGCCGGTGATGATCACCCACGACGCGTCCGGCTACCACATCCGGGAGGGGTGGGCGAAGTTCTACACCTTCAGCCAGGAACGTCCTGTCGACTTCGGCTCGATCTGGCTGCTGATCTCCCAGCGCACCGGAAAGCCGCTGGAGGACGCCAACCTCTACGCCACGCTCCTGATGCTGGTGGGCTGCGGTGCCATCGGGCTGCTTGCTCTCTACGCGCCGCGCCGGCCCCGCTTCGCCCAGCTCGCTTTCCTCGTGATCGCTCTCTTCATCCTGACCAACAAGGTCTACTCACCGCAGTACGTCCTGTGGCTCATCCCGCTCGCCGCCCTGGCCCGCCCGCGCTGGCGGGACTTCCTGATCTGGCAGGCCTGCGAGGTCATGTACTACCTGGCCATCTGGATGTACCTCGCCTACACCGGCAACGGCGACAAACACCAGGGGCTGCCCCTGGAGGGCTACCAACTCGCCATCATGATCCACCTGTTGGGCACGCTCTACCTGTCCGCCGTGGTCGTCCGGGACGTCCTGATGCCGGAACGGGATGTGGTCCGCAGAGACGGTGGCGACGACCCGTCCGGCGGGGTTCTGGACCGGACCCCCGATGTGTTCGTGCTCGGGCGGGCGTATCACGCGCCTCGGCACGCCGTGCACTTCGAGGGAACGGCACGGGTGCGCTGGGGCCCCGTCCGGGAGTGAGACGGCGGTGGCATACACGCCAGGGGCCCGGTGCCACGGACACTCTCCGCGGCGCCGGGCCCCTGGCGTGTGCGCTCGCCGGCCGGGAAGGGCTCAGCGGTCCACGAGGCGATCGAACTGCGTGGTGGTGTGGCGCAGATGGGCCACCAGCTCCTCGCCGACCTGCGGCTCGGGAGCGTCCGCCGGCACGAAGAGAATCGACACCTGCATGTGCGGGGGCTCGGCGAACCAACGCTGCTTGCCCGCCCACACATAGGGCGCGAGGTTGCGGTTGACGGTGGCCAGGCCGGCCCGGGCCACGCCCTTGGCGCGGGGCATCACGCCGTGCAGCGCCTTGGGCGACTCCAAGCCGACGCCGTGCGAGGTGCCGCCGGCCACCACGACCAGGTAACCGTCGGAGGCGGCCTTTTGCTGGCGGTAGCCGAAACGGTCCCCCTTCGCGACGCGAGTGACGTCGAGCACCGAGCCGCGGTACTCGGTGGCGTCGTGGTCACCGAGCCAGAGCCGCGTGCCGATGCGGGCGCGGAAACGGGTCTGCGGGAACTGCTGCTGGAGCCGGGCGAGCTCGTTGGCCTTGAGGTGGCTGACGAACATCGTGTGCAGCGGGAGCCGGGCGGCGCGCAGCCGGTCCATCCAGCCGATGACTTCCTCGACCGCGTCGGAACCATCGGTGCGGTCGAGCGGCAGGTGGATCGCGAAGCCTTCGAGCCGGACGTCCTCGATGGCCGCGGCCAGCTTCGGCAGGTCCTCCGGCAGCACACCGTGGCGCTTCATGCTGCTCATGACCTCGATGACGACCCGGGCGCCGACCAGGCCGCCCACGCCCTCGACAGAGGAGACCGAACGGATCGCCCGGTCGGGCAGCGGCACCGGCTCCTCACCGTGGCGGAACGGGGTCAGCACGAGCAGGTCACCGCTGAAGAAGTCCTTGATGCGGGCCGCTTCGTAGGTCGTACCGACCGCGAGGATGTCGGCACCGAGGAGCGTGGCCTCATCGGCGAGGCGTTCATGGCCGAAGCCGTAGCCGTTGCCTTTGCAGACCGGGACCAGCCCGGGGAACTGCTGGAGAACGCTCTGCTGATGCGCCCGCCAGCGCGCGGTGTCGACGTAGAGGGTGAGCGCCATGGCCGGGCCCGGAACCTTTCTCGTGGCTGGGGTGTGTCAGAGGTGCGAACGGTGCGGTGAAAGGGGCTAACGGGGTGGTGCAGCGGTCAGCGGCGCGACATGTAGATGTCGAGAGCCTTGTGCAGAAGCTTGTTGAGCGGGAAGTCCCACTCACCGAGGTACTCCGCTGCCTGCCCACCCGTGCCGACCTTGAACTGGATCAGGCCGAAGAGGTGGTCGTTCTCGTCCAGAGAGTCGCTGATGCCGCGAAGGTCGTAGACGGTCGCGCCGAGCGCGTAGGCGTCGCGCAGCATCCGCCACTGCATGGCGTTGGACGGGCGGACCTCGCGCTTGTGGTTGGCGGAGGCCCCGTAGGAGTACCAGACGTGGCCCCCGACGATCAGCATCGTGGCGGCCGCGACGTTCTCGCCCTCGTGGCGGGCGAAGTAGAGCCGCATGCGGTTGGGGTCCTCGGAGTTGAGGGCGGTCCACATGCGCTGGAAGTAGCCGAGCGGACGCGGCCGGAAGTGGTCGCGCTCCGCGGTGATCTCGTAGAGCCGCTGCCATTCGGCGAGCTCTTCGTAGCTGCCCTGGACGACCTCGACGCCGGCCTTCTCGGCCTTCTTGATGTTGCGGCGCCACAACTGGTTGAAGCCCTTGTGGACGTCCTCCAGGGAGCGGTTGGCCAGCGGCACCTGGAAGACGTAGCGGGGCTGCACGTCGCCGAATCCGGCGCCGCCGTCCTCGCCCTGCTGCCAGCCCATGCGGCGCAGCCGGTCGGCCACCTCGAAGGCGCGCGGCTCGATGTGCGTGGCCTCGACATCGCGCAGGCGCTTGATGTCCGGGCTCTGGATGCCGGACTTGATCGCCGTGGAGTCCCAGCGCCGGATGACGACCGGCGGGCCCATCTTCACGGAGAAGGCGCCCTGCTGCTTGAGATGCCGCAGCATCGGCTGCAGCCAGTCCTCCAGGTTCGGCGCGAACCAGTTGATGACCGGGCCCTCGGGCAGATACGCGAGGTAGCGCTTGATCTTGGGCAACTGGCGGTAAAGGACCAGTCCGGCGCCGACGAGTTCGTCGCTCGCGTCGAACCAGCCCAGGCTCTCCGCCCGCCACTCGGCCTTGACATCTGCCCAGGCCGGGACCTGCATGTGGCTCGCCGCGGGCAGGCTCTGGATGTAAGCCAGATGCTGCTCTCGGCTGATGGTCCTCAGGGTCAGGCTCATGCGGGGCGCTCCTCGGCAGGTGTGTCCCCATGGTCGGGGCTCCGGCTCTCGCGCCGAAGCCTACTGTGGCCGGGGGAGCGCCCCGTCTGGGCCGTGCGGACAGGGCCCCGTACGGCGTCTTTTCCGCGTCAGCCGAGGACGCCGCCGAACAGTCCGCCGTGTGCCATACCGAGGAAGAAGCCCACGGCCGCTGCCCCCAGTCCGATGATCAGCAGGATGCGCTCACCCGTCGTCGACGAGATGAACTGGCCCCAGGCCCCGGTGCCGATTCCGACGAGGCCGGCCCAGGAACTGACCAGGTGCAGACTGGGGGAGAACGTCGTGAAGATGGCGATCGCGCCGAGCAGCAGCGTCACCGCGGTGATGGTGTTTTCGACGGGATGGGGCTTGCCGTCGCTGTTGAGCAGCGAGAGCAGATTGCGCTGAGGCCGTACTGCCTGTGCCATGCGGCACCTCCGATGACAGGGCGGCGCACTGTAACGCCGCTCACACCCGTGCCGTTCCAGATTGGGGGGTGTGGTCGTCGGATTTCAACCGCAAGCCCTGAGCCAGGTACTCTGTACGGTCTGCGCCCATGTCTGTCCGGATGATCTGGCCGGGCTCGGCGCGGAACGCATCAAGACCCTCCTGCCACGGAACGACCGTGGCCGCTGAGTCCAAAGGAGGTGGGTTCTACATGCGTCACTACGAGGTGATGGTCATCCTCGACCCCGATCTCGAGGAGCGCGCTGTCTCCCCGCTGATCGAGAACTTCCTCTCCGTCGTCCGTGAGGGCAACGGAAAGGTCGAGAAGGTCGACACCTGGGGCCGTCGTCGTCTCTCGTACGAGATCAACAAGAAGCCCGAGGGCATCTACTCGGTCATCGACCTGCAGGCCGAGCCTGCGGTCGTCAAGGAGCTCGACCGTCAGATGAACCTGAATGAGTCGGTCCTCCGGACCAAGGTCCTCCGTCCCGAGACCCACTGAGCGCGTAAGCGCCCAGCGGTAACCGGGTCCGAGTAGCAGCAACACCAGCAGCCAGCAGCACACCCGCCGAGAGGTTCCCCTAATGGCAGGCGAGACCGTCATCACGGTCGTCGGCAATCTTGTCGATGACCCCGAGCTGCGCTTCACCCCGTCCGGTGCGGCGGTCGCGAAGTTCCGCGTCGCGTCGACTCCCCGCACCTTCGACCGTCAGACCAATGAGTGGAAGGACGGCGAAAGCCTGTTCCTGACCTGCTCGGTATGGCGTCAGGCGGCGGAGAACGTCGCCGAGTCCCTCACGCGGGGTACCCGCGTGGTCGTGCAGGGCCGCCTTAAGCAGCGGTCGTACGAGGACCGCGAGGGCGTGAAGCGCACGGTCTACGAGCTCGACGTCGAGGAAGTGGGCGCGAGCCTCAAGAACGCCACGGCCAAGATCACCAAGACCACCGGTCGCGGTGGCCAGGGCGGCGGCGGTTTCGGTGGCGGTCAGCAGGGCGGTGGCGGCCAGGGTGGCGGCGGCTGGGGCGGCGGCCCCGGTGGCGGCCAGCAGGGCGGCGGCGGGGCTCCCGCCGACGACCCGTGGGCGACCAATGCTCCTGCCGGCGGCGGCCAGCAGGGTGGCGGCGGCGGTGGCTGGGGCGGTGGCTCCGGCGGCGGTTACTCGGACGAGCCGCCCTTCTAGGCCCGTAGAGCTGGTGCGTCTCCGCGCCGTTTCACGTGAAACGGCGCTGTGAAACGGCCAGGGGCCTTGAGGGCGTCAGCAGAAACTTCTTGAACTCACTGGAGAGAGACAATGGCGAAGCCGCCTGCTCGCAAGCCTAAGAAGAAGGTTTGCGTGTTTTGCAAGGAGAAGATCTCCTACGTCGACTACAAGGACACGAACCTGCTGCGGAAGTTCATTTCCGACCGCGGCAAGATCCGTGCCCGCCGGGTGACCGGTAACTGCACTCAGCACCAGCGTGACGTCGCGACGGCCGTGAAGAACAGCCGTGAGATGGCGCTGCTGCCCTACACGTCCACCGCGCGATAAGGGAAGGGTGACCGACAAATGAAGATCATCCTCACCCACGAGGTCTCCGGCCTCGGTACCGCTGGCGACGTCGTTGACGTCAAGGACGGTTACGCACGCAACTACCTGGTCCCGCGTGGTTTCGCGATCCGCTGGACCAAGGGTGGCGAGAAGGACGTCGAGCAGATCCGTCGCGGTCGCAAGATCCGCGAGATCGCCACGATCGAGCAGGCCAACGAGGTCAAGGGCAAGCTTGAGGGCGTCAACGTGAAGCTGGCCGTTCGCGCCGGCGACGCGGGCCGCCTGTTCGGCTCCGTCACCCCGGCCGACGTCGCCTCGGCGATCAAGGCCGCCGGTGGTCCGGACGTCGACAAGCGTCGTGTCGAGCTCGGTTCGCCGATCAAGACGCTGGGCGCGCACCAGGTCTCCGTGCGTCTGCACGCCGAGGTCGTTGCGAAGGTCGGCGTCGAGGTCATCGCCGCCTGATCGCAGCATCGCTGTACACGCCGAAGGGCCGCTCCCCCTCACCGGGGAGCGGCCCTTCGCCGTGGCCGACCTTTGACGTGCGGGCTCAGTCCTCGTCCTGGGCACGCTTGTAGAGCTCGGCGATGTCGTCGTCGAAGTACGCGGCGTAGGAGATGTCGTCGTCGGTGCCGCCACCCTCATGGCCGCCCAGGACGCCGATGACGGTGCCGGTATGGCTCTTGGGGTCGTAGTCGGCCAGCCAGGGACTGCCGCTCGTGCCACCTTCGAAGTCGGTGCACCGGACCCGCAACTGGGTGTTGCTGTACTTCGTCGTGTGGTTCTGGCAGGAGATCGGCGTATCGCGGCTGGTGGGATAGCCGGTGATCTTGACCTCGTTGTCGAAGCCGCGATCTATGCCGAGGGTGTTGCCGCCCAGCACATCCTGGATCTGCTCGCCCTTCTTCTCGTCGAGCAGAAGGAAGGCCACGTCGAGGTCCTCGTCATCGGACTTGGCCCAGCGGTCGTCGACGACCACCTTCTTGACCTTCCACAGGCCGGTGGGCTCCTCACCGTCGCGATAGTCGGGGGCGAAGACGAGATCGTCCACGGGCTCCCCGGTCTCGCTGTCGAACGCGCAGTGCGCCGCCGTGATGAGCATGTTGCGACCGGGACTCTGGACCACGCTGGCGGTGCAGAAGTGCTCACCGGTGTCGTCCTTCTCGAAGACGGCGCCTACCCGGGAGTTCTGCTCGGTGCGACGCGGGGTGTACGCGTTGCCGTCGTCGGCCGGTGCCGTCGCCTCGGCATCCTGGTCCTCGGGACCGTCGTCGCCCTCGCCGGATTTTCCGAAACCGCTGTGCACGCCGGCGCCGGCGCGGGTGGTACGGCCCGGCTCCTCCGTGGCGTAGCCCGCCACGACGGCTGCCCCGAGCACGATCAGCGTCAGGGGCAGGACGGACTTCCTGGCAAGCGGGCGCACAGGGTCATTATCAGCACGGGTCATGGGTTACGGGGAGGTTCAGCGGGAGGCCCCGGTCACAATCCACCGGCCCGAGCGGGTGCGCAGCCACAGCGTCAGCATGCGGACGGTCATCATCAGTCCCATCGCCCACCAGAGGGCGACCAGGCCGCCGCCGAGTGCGGGAACGGCCAGGGCGACCGGCGCGAACAGCGCCAGCGTGACCACCATCGCGCCGGCGAGATACGGGCCGTCGCCGGCGCCCATCAGGACGCCGTCGAGGATGTAGACGATTCCGGAGATCGGCTGGGCGACCGCCACGACCAGCAGCGTCGTCAGCAAGGGACGCGTGACGGCCGGGTCGGAGGTGAACAGGGGGATGAACAGCGGCCGGGCGAGCGCGACCAGTACGCCGAGTACGAGTCCGGAGGCGATGCCCCACTGGACCATGCGGCGGCAGGCGGCCTTGGCCCCTTCCCGGTCCCCCGCACCGAGGTAGCGTCCGATGATGGCCTGCCCGGCGATGGCGATGGCGTCGAGGGCGAAGGCCAGCAGGTACCAGAGGGTGAGGACGATCTGGTGGGCGGCGATCTCGGCGTCGCCGAGGCGCGCGGCGACGGCGGTGGCGATCATCAGGACGGCGCGCAGGGAGAGGGTCCGGACCAGCAGCGGGACGCCGGCCTGGGCGGAGGCGCGGATGCCCGCCGCGTCGGGACGCAGGGAGGCGCCGTGCCGGCGGGCGCCGCGAACCACCACGACGAGGTAGACGGCGGCCATGCCCCACTGGGCTATGACCGTGCCCCACGCGGATCCCGCGATGCCGAGGCCGGCGCCGTAGACCAGGCCGGCGTTGAGGGCGGCGTTGGCGGAGAATCCTCCGATGGCGACGTAGAGGGGGGTCTTGGTGTTCTGGAGGCCGCGGAGCACGCCGGTGGCGGCCAGGACCACGAGCATCGCGGGGATGCCGAGGGCGCTGATGCGCAGGTAGGTGGTGGCGTAGGGCGCGGCCGTCGGGGAGGCGCCGAAGGCTTCGACCAGCCAGGGGGCGGTGGGCAGGACGCCCGCGATGACGGCGGCGCCTAGGAGGAGGGCGAGCCAGATGCCGTCCATGCCCTGGCGGATGGCGGCGGGGAGATCGCCGGCACCGACGCGGCGGGCGACCGCGGCGGTGGTGGCGTAGGCGAGGAAGACGAAGACGGAGACCGCGGTGGTCAGCAGGGCGGCGGCGACGCCGAGGCCGGCGAGCTGCGGGGTGCCGAGGTGGCCGATGACGGCGCTGTCGACCATGACGAAGAGGGGCTCCGCGACCAGTGAGCCGAAGGCGGGCAGGGCGAGGGCGATGATCTCGCGGTCGTGGCGGCGGTCGGTGCGCCGTGGCGTCGCGGGAGCCTGTGTCATGAACTCAATCTAATCTTCCACAGGTAATAGATGCAAGCGGTCTGTGGTCCTTACTTTCCGCTGCGCGGAGGCGCCTTCTCCGCGCCGTTTGTCGGGATCTTGGGCAGGTTCCGAAAGTTTTTCTCCCCCACAGCCTATGGACGAGAAAGGTGCAGGTCAGGCGGGCGGTGATGGTCCGAGTGTGGGCTTGTCCACAGAAGTTTCCCCCGGGCCGTGCACAGGATCCGGCGACTTCTCCACAGCTAGAGGCCCGTCATCCACACAGCCTGTGGATAACCAGATTGGCGGACGGTGCTCGCGGGCCTACCGTGGTCCGGCACCCGCCGCCTGTTCCGGCCCGAGAAATCGTCCGAACTCAATGCGTCGTAGCCGGAGTCGGGCGTCTCGATTGTCAGAGCTGTGCCGTAAGAAAGAGAAGCACAGCAAGGTCCGCGTCGCGGACGGGAGGAGGTGCCGGGGTGAGCATTCCCGAGCCCGTGGAAGACCCCTGGGCGGACTCCGGTCCGAGCGACCGGCTGCCGGCCGCCCGCTCCCGACGCGGCGACGGCAAGGGACGCGGCCGCGGCGACCGCCAGGACCGCGGCGACGACGACGGGGGCTCCTGGGCCGGCAGCTTCGAGCGCGTCCCCCCGCAGGACCTGGACGCCGAGCAGTCCGTGCTCGGCGGCATGCTGCTGTCCAAGGACGCCATCGCCGACGTCGTCGAGGTCCTCAAGGGCGACGACTTCTACCGCCCCGCCCACGAGCTCGTCTTCCAGGCGATCCTCGACCTCTACGCCAAGGGCGAGCCGGCCGACCCGATCACCGTCGCGGCGGAGCTGACCAAACGCGGCGAGATCGCGCGGGTGGGCGGCGCCTCGTATCTGCACACCCTCGTCCAGACCGTGCCGACGGCCGCGAACGCCGAGTACTACGCCGAGATCGTCCACGAGCGGGCCGTGCTGCGCCGGCTCGTGGAGGCCGGCACGCGCATCACGCAGATGGGATACGCGGCGGACGGCGATGTCGACGAGATCGTCAACAGCGCCCAGGCGGAGATCTATGCCGTCACCGAGCAGCGGACCAGTGAGGACTACCTGCCGCTCGGCGACATCATGGAGGGCGCCCTCGACGAGATCGAGGCGATCGGCTCCCGCCAGGGGCAGATGACCGGTGTGCCCACCGGCTTCACGGACCTCGACTCCCTGACGAACGGCCTGCATCCGGGCCAGATGATCGTGATCGCCGCCCGTCCCGCCATGGGTAAGTCGACGCTCGCGCTGGACTTCGCACGCGCCTGCTCGATCAAGAGCAATCTGCCGAGCGTCATCTTCTCGCTCGAAATGGGCCGCAACGAGATCGCGATGCGACTGCTGTCCGCCGAGGCCCGGGTGGCGCTGCACCACATGCGCTCCGGCAGCATGACGGACGAGGACTGGACGCGGCTGGCGCGCCGGATGCCCGACGTATCGGCCGCGCCGCTGTACATCGACGATTCGCCGAACCTGTCGATGATGGAAATCCGCGCGAAGTGCCGCCGGCTCAAGCAGCGCAACGAACTGAAGCTGGTGGTCATCGACTATCTCCAGCTCATGCAGTCCGGCGGCTCCAAGCGCGCCGAAAGCCGCCAGCAGGAGGTCTCGGACATGTCCCGAAACCTCAAGCTGCTGGCGAAGGAACTGGAATTGCCGGTCATCGCGCTCTCCCAGCTCAACCGTGGCCCCGAGCAGCGCACGGACAAGAAGCCGATGGTCTCCGACCTCCGTGAATCCGGTTCGATCGAGCAGGACGCCGACATGGTGATCCTGTTGCACCGCGAGGACGCCTACGAAAAGGAATCCCCGCGCGCCGGCGAAGCGGACCTGATCGTGGCGAAGCACCGTAATGGCCCGACCGCGACGATCACCGTGGCATTCCAGGGTCATTACTCGCGGTTTGTGGATATGGCGCAGACGTGAGCGGAACGACCGGTCGTCCTAAGGCGTCCGGACGCGCCGGTCACCCGTAACCGGGCCCGGCCGTGGGAGAGATGTGCGGATCATGACCGCGGGGCCAACAGTTGGAGCAAGCCCCCTTCGGCGTTGATGCGGGCGGCGGGCAGGTGCACCTCGATGTTGCGGCTGCGCTCCTTGACGGCTGCGGCTTTGGTGGGCGCCACCTTGTTTGAGCAGTCCATCTCAGGCCCGATTCTCGTGGTCTGAGGGGCGGCATTGTTCAGCAGGCTGATTCTGGGCAACACCACGATGTGCTGGGAGGTCGACGAGCAGTCCTGTGTCTGCTTGACGACGTGTTTGCCGTCCTTACTGGTGTAGACGGTCTGGCTCTTGTGGACACAGGTGACGGTGCCCTGGGCGCTGCGGGTGCAGTGGCTCGAGGTGTCTCCGGCGTACGCCTGCGTGGCACCGGCGCAGGTCATGGCGAGGCCGCCCAGGAGCGCCGAGACGACTGCGGTCTTCTTCCGACTGAACATGTGCTGCGTTCCTTTGTGATCGATGCTCGGGCGCCCTGCGCGGCGAACCGGCCCGCGCTCACGCCCTGATGAGGGTCGAACAATGGGTCCCGGGGGGGGGGGGGGGGGGGGGGGGGGGGGGGGGGGGGGGGGGGGGGGGGGGGGGGAGCGGGGGGGGGGGGGGGGGGGGGGGGGGGGGGGGGGGGGGC
>NZ_JBVIHH010000026.1:0-67869 GCF_055570395.1 Streptomyces sp. NPDC031210 | reverse complement strand
ATCGAGTCCCGGTCGAATTTCGGCATGCCGAAATCGTTCCCGGTGAGGGGCCGTGCAGTAGTGGTGTGCCGCTGAAGCGGCGGGATGGCTGCTCGCAGAACCGTTCCGGCTCCGTGGCAACTCGGAGAACACTACGCATCGGGCGGGGGCGTGTCAACCGCCGTCAGTCGAGGTCGCTGAGGCGTCCCTCCGCGTCCGGCTGGGCGTCCTCCACTCGGCGCAGCAGGCGGGTCAACACCTCGCCCAGGAGGTGGCGTTCGGCGGGGGACAGGTCCTGGAGGAGTTCCTCTTCGAAGACGGAGGCCAGGCGCATGGCGGCGAGCCACTTCTCGCGGCCCTCGCGGGTCAGCTCCACGATGACGCGGACGCGGTTGTTCTCGTCGCGCTCGCGGGTGACCAGTCCTTCGCTCGCCATGCGGTCGATGCGGTGGGTCATGGCGGCCGGCGTGAGGCCGAGGCGTTTGGCGAGTTCGCCGGGGCCCAGTTGATAGGGGGCGCCGGAGACGACAAGGGCCTTGAGGACCTCCCATTCGGCGTTGCTCAGGCCGAGGGTGGCCGTCTGGCGTCCGTAGGCGACGTTCATCCGCCGGTTGAGGCGCTGGAGTGCGGAGACGACCTGCTCCACCTGGGGGTCGAGGTCTCGGAACTCGCGCTGGTAGGCCGCGATCTGTTCCTCGAGGCTCGGCTCGGCCGCGTCGGCGGCCGCATCTGAGGGCTCGGGCATGCGGCGCAGTATGGCACGGAAAATCGTTCGCCTTGAAGTCCTTGGTCATGTACTCTTTAGTTTCGAACTTTAGAGTTGAAGTCTTCACGTTCTTACGACATGACCTAGGTAGGTGAGTGTGACCACCGCGATGGGCGCCGCTCTGCGCCGGATCCAGCTCGGCAACGCGCTGAGCGCGTTCGGCAACGGCTTCACGGTTCCGTATCTGTACGTCTATGTGGCGAAGGTGCGGGATCTCGGTGCGAGTACGGCCGGTGTGGTGCTGGCGATGCTGGCGGTGGCCGCGCTGGTCGTGCTGCCGCTGACCGGCCGGGTCATCGACCGGCGCGGCCCGCTCCCGGTCGCCGTGGCCGGCACGGTCTCCGCGGCCGCCGGCGCGCTGGGCCTGGGCCTGTCCGCCACCGAGCCGCTGGTGATCGCGTCCGCGGTGGCGCTGGGCGCGGGGATAGCGGTGATCCAGCCGGCGCTGGCGACGATGATCGTCTGGTGCTCCACGACGGTCACCCGGTCGCGGGCGTTCGCCACCCAGTTCTTTCTGAACAACCTCGGGCTGGGCGTCGGCGGGCTGGTCGGCGGGCTGCTGGTCGATGAGCGTCACGCGTCGAGCTTCGTGCGGCTGTTCGCCATCGAGGCCGTGATGTTCCTGGTGCTGGGTGCCGCGATAGCGAGCGTCCGGCTGCCGCGGTCGCCGAAGGTCGAGGACGCGGTGCCGACCGAGGAGCGGGCGAAGGGTGCCTGGCGGGCGCTGTTCGCCGACCGGCGGATGGTGTGGCTGTGCGTGCTGGGGTTCGTCCTGTTCTTCGCCTGCTATGGGCAGTTCGAGTCGGGACTCGCGGCGTACGCCACCGAGGTCACCCGGATCGCGCCGGCCACCCTGGGCATCGCGCTGGCG
This sequence comes from Streptomyces sp. NPDC031210, assembly GCF_055570395.1. Classification (NCBI taxonomy): domain Bacteria; kingdom Bacillati; phylum Actinomycetota; class Actinomycetes; order Kitasatosporales; family Streptomycetaceae; genus Streptomyces; species Streptomyces sp. NPDC031210. Next base: position 66,253 of record NZ_JBVIHH010000026.1, on the reverse strand, counting down.
GCCAACACCGCGGCGATCGTGGTGGCGCAGTTCGTGGTGCTGCGGCTCGTCGAGCGGCGGCGGCGCAGCCGGGTGATGGCGCTGGTGGGCATGGTGTGGACCGTGGCATGGCTCGCGGCCGGGCTGTCCGGGCTGGTGCACGGCTCGCAGGTGGTGGCGACGACGCTGCTGATCTCGACGTACGCGCTGTTCGGTATAGGTGAGTCGATGCTGTCTCCGACGGTGGCGCCGCTGGTCGCCGACCTGGCGCCGGTCTCGTTGATCGGGCAGTACAACTCGGCGTTCGCGCTGGTCAAGCAGTTGGCGCTGGCGGTCGGTCCGGCGGTGGGCGCGCTGATGGTGGGGCACGGGATGTCGGTGGCGTACATCGGGATGCTGGTGCTGTGCGCGCTGGGGATCACGGCGTTGTCGCTGCGGCTGGGGCGGATGCTGACCCCGGCGCAGGACAATCCGCACCGGTCGGCGCCGGCCCTGCCCGCGGCGCGGGTCGCGCCGGCCGAGCCGGTGGAGCGGATGGCCACGGCGGTCTGAGCCTCTGACCGCCGCGCGGTCCGCCCTCCTCGCTTCGTCACCGGTCCCGTGGTCATCCGATCGCGGGACCGGTCCTGTTTGCCCAAGGGCCGCACGGCGACCGTCGGGTCAGGAGCGGGGCAGGGCGAATTCGCACCAGACGGCCTTGCCGCCGCCGGGGGTGCGGCGCGAGCCCCAGGAGGAGGCGATGGTCGCGACGATGGAGATGCCGCGGCCGGCCTCGTCGGCCGGTTCGGCGCGGCGGCGGCGCGGGAGGTGGTCGTCGCCGTCGGTGACCTCGATGATCAGGCGGCGGTCCGTGCGGCGCAGTCGCAGGCGCATGGGCGGGGTGCCGTGCTGGAGGGAGTTGGCGACGAGTTCGCTGGCCGCCAGGACCCCGAGGTCGTGCAGTTCGGGGGAGAAGCGCCAGGAGGCGAGGACGCCGGAGGCGAAGGCGCGGGCGCGCGGGGCGGCTTCGGTGCCGCCGTGGAGTTCGAGGGCGGCGTTGTGGAACAGCTCGGCGTCGTGTCCGGTGCGCTCCGGGTGCTGGAGGACGAGGATCGCGACGTCGTCGTCGTGTGTGGCGGTGATGCCCAGGGAGCGCAGCAGCCGGTCGCAGACGATGTCCGGGGCGCCGGTGGCGCCGGCGAAGGCGCGCTCCAGGGCGTCCACGCCGTCGTCGATGTCCTTGTCGCGGCGTTCGACCAGGCCGTCGGTGTAGAGGACGGCGCTGCAGCCGGGGCCCAGGGGGACCGAGCCGGAGGTGTGCAGCCAGCCGCCGGTGCCCAGGGGCGGGCCGGTCGGCTCCGCGGCGCGGCGGACCGCGCCGTCCGGGTCGCGTACCAGGATGGGCAGGTGGCCGGCCGAGGCGTAGACCAGGCGGCCCTCGTTCGGGTCGTGGACGGCGTAGACGCAGGTGGCGATCTGGCTGGCGTCGATCTCGGCGGCGAGGCCGTCGAGGAGCTGGAGGACTTCGTGGGGCGGCAGGTCCAGGCGGGCGTAGGCGCGCACGGCGGTGCGGAGCTGGCCCATCACGGCGGCTGCGCGCACGCCCCGGCCCATGACGTCGCCGATCACCAGCGCGGTGCGGCCGGCGCCGAGGGTGATGACGTCGTACCAGTCGCCGCCGACCGCGGCGTCCAGGCCGCCCGGCTGGTAGGTGGCCGCCACCCGCAGGTCGTCCGGCTGCTCCAGTTCCTGGGGCAGCAGTGAGCGCTGGAGGGTGACCGCGGCCGCGCGCTGGCGGGCTTCGCTGGCCCGCAGGCGTTCGGCGGACTCGACCTGGTCGGTGACGTCGGCGCCGAAGACGAGTACGCCGTGGTGCGGGGCGACGCAGGCGATCTCGGGGTCGGGTGCCGGGCCGCTGGCGGCGACCTCGATGGGGGTGCAGGTGAAGGTGTAGTAGCCGTCGCGGGAGTGGTCGGAGCCGGCGCCGCCGGGGACGCGGCGGGCCTTGACCGTGCGGGGCTTGCCGCTGCGCAGGACCTGGTCCATCAGGGGGAGCAGGCCGAGTTCGTCCAGTTCGGGCAGGGCTTCGCGGGCCGTGCGGCCGGCCGGGCGGGGGCCGAAGACGGCGGCGTAGGCGCCGTTGACGTAGGCGATGCGGTGCTCGGGGCCGTAGACGACGGCCACCAGGGCGGGGATGGTGCCGAGGATGTCGTGGACGGACAGGGCGTCGACGGTGGGCGGCTCGTGGGCGGCCTCGGCGCGCTCGGCGCGGGCCGGGGGAACGGCGCCGGGGCCGGCCGGCGGGGTGTCCGTGGTGGTCTCCGGTGCCGGGGACGCGGTGGGCGCCGCTTCGGTGGTGGCACCGTCCGCCGGGGTGGCGGCGGGGGCCTGGTCCTCGGCGGGCCGGGCGGTCGTCGGCGCGACGGACGCGGCGGGGGGTGTGGCGCGGTCGGACCGCGCGGCACGCCGTTGGGTGCCGGGGAGCTTCGCGCTCCAGCGCGTGAAGATCACGGAGGGGTACCTCTTACTTCGCGTCGTCGCGCGGGATCGGGCCGTCGGCGTGGGGGTACCGCCCGGCCGAAGGCTGGGTGGGTGTCGGCTGGGAGCACTTTCGGCGCCCTCTGGCGGAATGCAGCAAACGTCCAGAATCCTCGTGATTGTCACTCTTTGCAGATACGAGCCCACCCATGGTCACACGACCAGTGTGGCCGACCGGACGGACATCCGTCAGACGCCGGGCGCCGTGGTGGAGTTCCGGCCGCCGGTCCCGCCGGCCGGTCCGGGCACCGGCGGGACGTCAACTCCCCTGGTGGGGGACGGATCCTCAGCTCGCTTCGTTGTGGCGGCCGGTGCCCGCGGCGAGTTCGAACTCGGCGCGCGGGTTCTCCAGCGAGCCGAGCGAGACGATCTCCCGCTTGAACAGGCCCGCCAGGGTCCACTCGGCGAGCACCCGGGCCTTGCGGTTGAAGGTCGGCACCCGGCTGAGGTGGTAGGCGCGGTGCATGAACCACGCCGGGTAGCCCTTCAGCTTGCGTCCGTAGACGTGGGCGACGCCCTTGTGCAGGCCCAGTGAGGCCACCGATCCGGCGTATTTGTGCGCGTAGTCCACGATCGGGCCGCCGCGGACCGCCGCGGCGACGTTCTCGGCGAGCACCTTGGCCTGGCGCAGGGCGTGCTGGGCATTGGGCGCGCACTCCGTGGCGGGCTCGTCGGGTTTCTTGGGCGGCGGGGCCGTCAGGTCGGGGACGGCGGCGGCGTCGCCGGCGGACCAGGCGTGTTCGACGCCGTCCACCTGGAGCGCGGCCGTGCACTTCAGGCGGCCGCGTCCGTTGAGCGGCAGCTTGGTCGCCGCCAGGATGGGGTGCGGTTTGACGCCGGCGGTCCACACCAGGGTCCTGGTCGGGAAGCGGGCGCCGTCGCTGAGGACGGCGACGCGGTTCTCGCAGGACTCCAGGCGGGTGTCGAGCCGTACGTCGATATTGCGTCCGCGCAGCTCACGGACGGCGTAACGGCCCATGTCCGGGCCCACTTCGGGCAGGATCCGGTCCGTCGCCTCGACCAGGATCCATTTCATGTCCTCGGGGTCGAGGTTGTGGTAGTAGCGGGAGGCGTAGCGGGCCATGTCCTCCAGTTCGGCCAGCGCCTCCACGCCCGCGTAGCCGCCGCCCACGAAGACGAAGGTCAGTGCGGCGTCGCGGACCGCGGGGTCGCGGGTGGAGGACGCGATGTCGAGCTGTTCGAGGACGTGGTTGCGCAGGCCGATGGCCTCTTCGACGGTCTTGAAGCCGATGCCGACGTCGGCGAGGCCGGGGACCGGCAGGGTCCGCGAGACCGAGCCCGGCGCGAGGACGAGTTCGTCGTACGCCACGACGACGGCGCCGTCGCCGGTCTCCTCCGCGGCCAGCGTGGTGATGGTGGCCTTCCGCTCCTCGTGATCGATGGCGGTGACCTCGCCGACGACGACCTTGCACTGGGAGAGCACGCGGCGCAGCGGGACGACGACGTGGCGCGGGGAGATGGAGCCGGCGGCGGCTTCGGGCAGGAACGGCTGGTACGTCATATAGGGCTCGGGGTCGACGACGATGACCTCGACCGTGCCCCGCCGCAGTTCCTGCTTCAGTTTCCGCTGGAGGTGCAGGGCGGTGTACATCCCGACGTAGCCACCGCCGACCACGAGAATGCGCGCTACGTCGTCTGAAGACACAGCCTTCACAGAGGTTCTCCTCGCGATGTCGACCAGGCCCGGGGCGGCACCGATCCGGGGCCGGCCGGCGGCGCGGCCACCATCGGGCGCTGCGCCCCCGGGAAAGCACAGCACTGTTCCATGACGCACCCCCGCAACGGCTTTGTCCACAGGCTCGGCGAAATGGATGACCGGACCCGGCCGGTGAGGCGGAGGGGCGCCTTCCGCTGCCGGGGGACGAGGTGCGCAGGTCAGGGCGGGGGTCAGGAGGGGAGAGAGCGGAGGTAACCGGGGCGGAACGGGCTCGTACTCCGATCGGGGGGCGGACTGTGCGGAACTGCCCTCTTCATTCTTGACCTGGGCTCAACTATGTTCGTATCTCGTTGGGGTGCACCCTCTTGTCGGTACACCCCGACCGTCAGGGCGGGGAGTCTCCGGGGGGAGACGTCATTACCGGGGGATCACTATGCATATTCAGGGCTCTCAATGGGCCGGTGCCGTCGCCACCGCGCACACATCGAACGACGTGGGCGCGGGCGGCACCGGTGACGGCGAAGGCAGTGGTAAGGGCGGGAACGGCGGACTAGGCGTCGCCGGCCACGCCGCGGGCGCCGGCCGCAGCACTCCGCTGCGGGTGGACGCCCAGCGCAATCTGGAGCATGTGCTGCGCGCCGCGCGGGAGGTGTTCGGCGAGCTGGGCTACGGCGCGCCGATGGAGGACGTCGCCCGGCGGGCCCGGGTCGGGGTGGGGACGGTCTACCGCCGTTTCCCGAGCAAGGACGTCCTGGTGCGCCGGATAGCCGAGGAGGAGACCTCTCGGCTGACGGAACAGGCGCGTACGGCGCTGGGCCAGGAGGACGACCCGTGGGCGGCGCTGTCGCGCTTCCTGCGGACCTCGGTCGCCTCGGGTGCCGGGCGGCTGCTGCCGCCGGGCATCCTGCGGGTGAGCGCGATGGCCGACCGGAGCGTGGAGCGCGCGGCGGACGGGGTGACGGAGGCGCGGGTGCCGCAGCAGCGGATGGCGTCCGCCACCGACGGGCTGTCCGCCGAGCAGCGGTGGGTGCGCGGGGAGAGCGGTGCGGGCGGCCCCGAAGCGGGGGACGGCGGCGCCGAGGAGACCGTGGGCGCGCAGGCGCTGCTGGAGGTCGTCGGGCGGCTCGTGGAGCGTGCGCGGGCGGCCGGTGAGCTGCGGGCCGATGTCACGGTGGCCGATGTCCTGCTGGTGATCGCCACGGGCGCGCCGTCGCTGCCCGACGCCGGGCATCAGCAGGCCGCGTCCGCGCGTCTGTTGGACATCCTGCTGGAAGGACTGCGTTCGCGGCCCGGCCGGTGAGTCGCGCGGGCCTCGGCCGTCCGGGTGGTCCCTCTCGCGGGGCGCCCGGGCGGCCGGGGCCGCCGCGTGGGGCGCGGAGTGTGCCCCGCCGGGGTGAACGGTAGCGCCCTCGTGCCAGAACGCGCCTCGGATGAGTGGTTGCCCGGCAGGACCCTGAGGCGCGGCCCTTCGGTGTGGCACGCTTGCGCGGTGTTCCGGTGTGACGGCGTGTTCGGGGGCCTCGGCGATGAGTGTTGACGGACGGGACGAGCAGCGTGGCGGCGCCGGGAGCGAGGGTTCGCCCGCCCGGCAGGTTCCCGGCCAGGGCGGCCGGTTGGGGGCCACTCCCCCGGCGGGCGGTCCGGGCGAGCGGCACGACCGCGCCGAGGACCCGGCCGCGGGCAGCGGCACCGGCCGCGGCGTGCCGGCGCAGCGCGAGCGTCCCGGTGGGGCGGCCCAGCGCGAGCGTCCCGGTGGGGCGGCGGCCGGCGACGCGCGCCGCGCCCCCCGCTCCGGGGATCCGCAACCACCGCCCTCCGACAGCGAGTTGATCGCCGGCATGCGGGCCGGCGACGACAGCGCGTACGAGGAGACCTACCGCAGGCACGCCGAGGCCGTGCGGCGCTACGCCCGCGGCTGCTGCCGGGACGCGCACACCGCCGAGGACCTGACCGGCGAGGTCTTCGCCCGCACGCTCCAGGCGGTGCGGGGCGGCGCGGGCCCGGACACCGCGGTCCGCGCGTATCTGCTGACCACCGTCCGCCGGGTCGCCGCCTCCTGGGCGAAGACCGCGAAACGCGAGCAACTGGTCGAGGATTTCGCGGTGTTCGCGGTGTCCTCGGCCGGGTCGTCCATGGATGACGACACCCTCGACCTGGGCGCGGACGTCCGCGCCATGCAGGAGGCGGAGCAGTCGATGGCGGTCCGGGCGTTCCGCAGCCTGCCCGAGCGCTATCAGACGGTGCTGTGGCACACCACGATCGAGGACGAGTCGCCGAGCGAGGTCGCCCCGCTGCTCGGGCTGACCGCCAACGCCACCGCCGTCCTCGCCCACCGCGCTCGCGAGGGCCTCAAGCAGGCGTATCTCCAGGCGCATGTGAGCCGGTCGCTGACCGACGGGGGCGACTGTGCCCGCTACGCCGACCGGCTCGGCGCGTACGCCCGCGGCGGGCTGCGGATGCGGGCCGAGCGGGGGCTGCGCAAGCACCTCGACGCCTGCGCCCGATGCCGTACGGCGGCTCTGGAGGTCGCGGATGTCAACGAGCGGATCGGCGCGGTCCTGCCGATCGCGGTGATCGGCTGGTTCGCCACCGGGTACGCCGTCAAGGCGGCCGCCGCGGTGGCCGGTGCGACGGGTGCGGGCGCCGCGGCGGGGGCCGGCGCTGCCGCGGCCGCCGGTGGCTCGGGCTCCGGTGCGGCGGGGGGCGCCGGCGGTGCGGCCGTCGGCGAGGGCCTGGGCGCGCCGGTGAAGATCGGTATCGGCGTCGGTGTGACGGTGGCGGCGGGCGCGGCACTGGCGCTGGCGCTGTCCGGCTCCCCGGGGCCGGCGCCGGAGCCGCAGGCGAAGCCGCCCCGCCCGGCGCCGTCCGCGCCGCGCGAGCCGTCGCCCGAGCCGCCGACGACACCCGCGCCGAAGCCGCCGCCCTCCCGGAAGCCCACGCCGGCGGCCGAGCCCCCGCCGCGCCCCACGCCGACCCCGAAACCGACTCCCCCCGAGCCGACCCGGGCCCCGAAGCCGCCGCCTCCCAGCCCCACGCCCACCCCTGAGCCGCCGACCCCGGCGCCCGCTCCCACCCCGTACCGCCTCAGCTCGCTGGACCACGACTTCACCGGCGACGGCACGAAACCGGAGGTGCGCACCCTCGACAGCGGCTGGCTGTGGCAGCGGCAGGGCCTGCGCATCGGCGGCACGACGTACGGCGACGGCGTGAGCGTGCACGGTCCGTCGTCGGTGCTCATCGACCTCAACCGCCCCTGCACGGCCTACGACGCCCTCGTCGGCGTCGACGATCTCAGCCTCGGCGTGGGTGCGCTGCGCTTCTCCGTCTACGCGGACGGGGAGCGGCTGTGGCGGTCGGGGCTGGTACGCGGCGGTGATCCGGCGGTGGCGGTGCACGTCCCGCTGACGGGCCGTAAGACGCTGCGGCTGGTGGTGGAGCCGCGGACGCCCGCCGATGTGGTGGCGCTGGGCGACTGGGCGCTGTCGCGGATCCGCTGCGGCTGAGGGCGGCGGGCCGCGTGCGCGGCGCGCGGCCGGGCCGCTGCGTCCCCGCCCGGTTCACGGCCCGGGCGGCTCCCAGCCCGCCCGGTTCAGAGCCGGGCCCGGTTCACAGCCGGGCCCGGGGCGGCACTCCCCCCGCGACCGCGCGCCGTCGCGGGGCCGAGGTGCCCGTCCAGCAGGTGCCCCGCCGGGCGAGGAGCCGCCGCAGCCACAGTTCCGTGGAGACCAGTTCGGCGAGGCCGTCCAGGGGGAGCGCGGCGCCCTCGGCCGCCGCGCGCAGGGCCTTGCGCACCACCCGTGCCTCCACCAGTCCGGCGTCGGCGAGCAGCGGGGCGTCGAAGAGCGCCACCAGGTCGCCGACGGCGCCGCGCAGCCCGGCGCGTACCGCCGCGGTGTGTGCGAGGCGGGAGGTCGCGCCCCAGCCGGGCGGCACCTCGCGTACGCCCGCGCCGGCGAGCACCGAGCGCAGGACCGCCGCCCGCGCCCCCGGCTGCACCCGCAGGGTGTCGGGCAGGGCGCGGCAGGCGAGCACCACCTGGTTGTCCAGGAACGGCGCGTGCAGGCGTTGGTCGCGTACCTCGGCGGCCTGCTCGAAGACGCGGTGGTCGGCGGCCTGGCGGGCCAGTGCGGCGCGGGCGCGGCGCTCTCCGGGGCGGCCCACGGCGGGCGAACGGCGCGCCGCGTCCGCAAGCCGCACCGACACCTCGGCCAGCGCCTCCCCCGTCAGCCAGCGCGCCGCGGGCCCGGGTCGGCACCAGGCCAGGGCCGCGAGCGAGGCGTCGACCGCCCCGTCGGACACCGGTTCGTCGGCGAACTGCCGCTCCAGGAGGCGGCGTGCGGTGTCGGCGAGTCCGGTGGAGTACGGCGTGCGGGCGAGTTTGCGGGCCGCGCGGTAGACGGTGAACGGGACCAGCACGGAGTGCGCGGAGGGCCCGTCGGCCTTGGCCAGCGCGGTGACCGGGCGCAGCAGGTGGCGTCGGCGGCGGTCCATGAGGAGGTCGGCGAGGCGGGCCGGGTGGGCGTCGAGGACCTGCCGCGCGCCGAGTCCGACGAAGTGGTCCGCGCTGCCGGAGAGCAGCCGCAGCCGGTGGCGGGCGGCGGTGGTGAGGGCGGGGCCGGGCTCGTCGGTGAGCGGGCCGCTGCCGAGGTCGGCGTAGGGCAGGGCCTCCTCGCCGGCCGCGACGACGACGTGCCGCAGCCGCGGGTTGTCGGCGATGCTGCGGGCGCGTTCCAGTTCGGCCCGGTGGTGGGCTGGGCTGCCGGTGGTGGCCAGGTCGTTGAAGGTGACGGCGAGCAGGCGTTCGCCGTGGCCGTTGAGCGTGCCGGGGCGGCCGGGCAGTCCCGCGGCCAGGAGGGCGAGCGTGCCCGAGGCGCTGCCCCCGGAGAGGTCGGCGCCGATGCCGGGGGCCGGTCCGCCGCGGGCGGCGCGCCGTTCGGCCGGTCCCATGCCGGGCACCGGGCCGGGGTCGAGGCCCATCGGTCCGTCCGGGTCGGGTGCGTGCAGCGGTCCGGCGAGGCGGGCGCGGACGGCTTCGACCAGGGCGGTGCGTACGCCGTCGACGGCCTGCTCGGGGGCGAGTTGGGGGGCGGCGACGGCGAGCGAGGCGGTCGGTTCGAAGGAGGTGATGTCGCCGGCCCCGCCGCGCAGCACCAGGGCGTGGCCGGGCGGCACCCGGCGGACCCCTTCGTACGGCGTGCCGCTGCCGAGCGCTTCGGGCACCTCGGGGCAGGCGAGGAGGGCGGCCAGGTGGCCCACGTCGAGGCCGGCTTCGACGAGGTCGGCGAGCGGCAGGGCGGCGGTGGCGTAGGCGGTGCCGCCGGCCCAGGGGGTGTGGAAGACGGGGCGGGCGCCGGCCAGATCACCGGTGACGGTGAGGCGGCGACCGGTCCGGACGACGGCGGTGTAGCTGCCCGGCCAGGCGGTGAGGTGGCGCAGCGCGCCGCCGCGGGCCGCGAACAGGCCCACTCTCAACTGGTCGTCGGTGGCGCCGCAGACGCCGAAGACGGCGAGCCGGGTCTCGGGGTCGGCCTGGACGACACGGACCTCGTCCGGCCGCCAGTCGCCGACCGCCCACAGCGGATCGGGGCCGTCCCACAGGAGTTGGGCGCCCACCGGGAGGACCGTACGGCTGTCCCCGTCGGCGGCCCGGCCCGTGGTGGCACTGCTCCACCCCACCAACCAGCGCATCGCCGCCTCCACCCGGTTCCCCGTCGTCCGCCGAGGGGCCAACGGCCGCCCCGTACAGCGGATTCCAAGCTGTTGTGGCGACCATGCTGCCATGACGGGCGCGCGTGGGAGAGGGTCGGGAGAACGGCGGGGGCGGTCGTGCCGACCCCGGGTGGCCCCCCGTGTGGCCCCCGGGGCGGTCCCCGAGCGGGTGGCGGCGGAAAAGCATCACCCACCACTTTTCGGCCAAAGTCCGTGCCGTGCTGTCCAGTTGACGCGTTCGGGTGCCGCGTGAACCGGTGCGGAGGGCCGGCCGGTGACCGGCTCGCGCGACGGTCCGGGAGGCGGGCTTCGCCTCCCGGACCGGACCGCCGCCCGCGGGGAATGAGGTGGCGGTGTCCCCCAGCCCACTGGATCCAGTGCAGCGGGCCGACCCACGCAGAACCCATGGAAGCGTTACGGCCCGGGAGCGGCCAACGCGCACGGACGGGCGCACGGGCACACGTACCCGGAGCACATGCCAATTCCCGTACCCCTGTTTGAACACGAATCTCGCCATCCGGGACGCCGACTCTTAACGGTAGGGATCCGGCGAACTACTCTGGGTGGACGCATGCCCCGGGGTACCGGGGCGGCCGTCGCTGTGTCGAGGGGTGCGCATGTCCAGGGATATACGCGGGCCGAACGAGAAGCTCGGCACCGTTCTCGCCCTCGCGGGTATCAGCAATGCCGGACTGGCGCGCCGGGTCAACGACCTCGGTGCGCAGCGCGGACTGACGCTTCGTTATGACAAGACGTCGGTAGCCCGGTGGGTTTCCAAGGGCATGGTGCCCCAAGGCGCCGCGCCCCACTTGATCGCGTCCGCGATCGGCAGCAAGCTCGGCCGGCCGGTGCCGCTGCACGAGATCGGGCTGGCCGACGCCGACCCGGCGCCCGAGGTGGGCCTGGCGTTTCCGCGCGACGTGGGTGCCGCGGTGCGCTCGGCGACCGAGTTGTACCGACTGGATCTGGCCGGACGGCGGGCCGGCGGGGGCGGCATCTGGCAGAGCCTGGCCGGATCCTTCGCCGTCAGCGCGTACGCGACGCCCGCCTCCCGCTGGCTGATATCCCCCGCCGACAGCTCGGTGGCGCGGGCCGCCGCCGAGGCGCGCGACAGGGACGCCGCGGCCGCCGGCGACGCGGGAATCCCGCAGCACGTCGGCCACAGCGACGTCACCAAGCTGCGCGAGGCGGCGGAGGACGCGCGCCGCTGGGACTCCAAGTACGGCGGCGGGGACTGGCGTTCGTCGATGGTGCCGGAGTGCCTGCGGGTGGACGCGGCGCCGCTGCTCCTGGCCTCCTACAGCGACGAGGTGGGCCGGGCGCTGTTCGGGGCCACCTCCGAACTCACCAGGCTGGCGGGCTGGATGGCCTTCGACACGGGTCAGCAGGAGGCCGCGCAGCGGTACTACATCCAGGCGCTGCGGCTCGCCCGCGCGGCCGCCGATGTGCCGCTGGGGGGATATGTCCTGGCCTCGATGTCACTCCAGGCGACGTACCGGGGCTTCGCCGACGAGGGCGTCGACCTGGCGCAGGCCGCTCTGGAGCGCAACCGCGGGCTGGCCACGGCCCGCACCATGAGCTTCTTCCGGCTGGTGGAGGCCCGGGCGCAGGCCAAGGCCGGCGAGGCGCGCGCCTGCGAGGTGGCGCTCAAGGCCGCCGAAGGCTGGCTGGAGCGCTCCCGGGGCGGCGACCCCGACCCCTCCTGGCTGGACTTCTACTCCTACGAACGCTTCGCCGCCGACGCCGCCGAGTGCTACCGCGACCTGCGCCTGCCCCGCCAGGTCCGGCGCTTCACCGAGCAGGCGCTGTCCCGGCCCACCGAGGAGTTCGTCCGCTCGCACGGCCTGCGACTGGTGGTGTCCGCGGTCGCCGAACTGGAGTCGGGCAACCTCGACGCGGCCTGCGCCGCGGGCACCCGCGCGGTCGAGGTGGCCGGCCGCATCTCCTCGGCCCGCACCACCGAGTACGTCCGCGACCTCCTGCACCGCCTGGAGCCGTACGGCGACGAACCGCGGGTGGTGGAGCTGCGCGAACGGGCGCGGCCGCTGCTGGCGGCGCCGGCTTAGGGGCGGCCTCGGCAGGCCGGGGCGCCGCCTCCGCCCCCTTCCTCCCCCCACCGCGTTGCCGGATTCGGATTGTCAGTGCCGCCCGTCATGATGGAGTACGTCGTCGGTGATGACGCGCGGGTCTGCGGCGAGGGCCGGTCCGCGGTCATGCGGTGGGGGAGGTTCGGGGCGGTTTGGGAGGTGCAGTGGCGGCGGCGTACGACTGCGATGTGCTGGTGATCGGTGCCGGCATCGTCGGACTCTCCACGGCCTGGGCGCTGACGCGGGCCGCGCCCGGCACGCGCGTCGTGGTCCTGGAGAAGGAGCCGGGCCCGGCCCGCCATCAGACCGGGCGCAACAGCGGCGTGATCCACAGCGGCATCTACTACCCACCCGGTTCGCTCAAGGCCCGCTTCGCCCTCCAGGGCTCGGCGGAGATGGTCAAATTCTGCCTCGAACACGACATTCCGCACGAAGTCACCGGCAAGCTGATCGTGGCCACCGAGCGCGACGAGCTGCCCCGGCTCCACGCCCTCATCCAGCGCGGCCGGGAACACGGCCTCCCGGTGCGTGAGCTGGGCCCCGCCCAGATAGCCGAGTACGAACCGGAGGTGCGCGGCCTGGCCGCCATCCATGTCGGCACCACCGGCGTCTGCGATTTCGGTGCCGTCGCCCGCCGGTTCGCCCAGCTCGCCACGGACGCCGGTGCCCGGATCGCGTACGGCGCCGAGGTGACCACCATCGGCCGCCGCCCCGGCCGCGTCGCGGTCCGTACGGCCGACGGCACGGTCTACCGCGCCCGCGCCCTGGTCAACTGCGCCGGCCTGCACTGCGACCGCGTGGCGCGGCTGGCGGGCGACGCTCCGGGCATGCGGATCGTCCCGTTCCGCGGCGAATACTTCACCCTCGCCCCGGAGCGCGCCGGCCTCGTCCGCGGCCTGGTCTACCCGGTGCCCGACCCGGCCTTCCCCTTCCTCGGCGTCCACCTCACCCGCGGCGTCGACGGCGCCGTCCACATCGGCCCGAACGCCGTCCCGGCCCTGGCCCGCGAGGGCTACGACTGGCGCACCCTGCGCCCCACCGAGCTGGCCGGCACCCTCGCCTTCCCCGGCTCCTGGCGGATAGCCCGCCGCCACTGGCGCTACGGCGCCGGCGAACTGCGCCGCTCCCTGTCCCGCCGCGCCTTCGCCGACGCCGTCCGCCGCCTGCTGCCGGCCGCCCGCGAGGAAGACCTCCTGCCCGCCCCGGCCGGCGTCCGCGCCCAGGCCGTCCTCCCCGACGGCACCCTCGTCGACGACTTCCTCTTCGCCACCTCCCCCGGCATCGTCCACGTCCTCAACGCCCCGTCCCCGGCCGCCACGGCCTCCCTCCCAATCGGCCGGGAGGTGGCGCGGCGGGTGCTGGGGGTGTTGGGGACGAGCGGCTGACGCAGGCGGCTCCCGGCACCGCCGCGCGCCCGTGAGGAACCGGGGGCGTGGGAGGAGCCGGGAGCCGTGAGGAATGACGCGGCCCAGGGTGGGCGAGCACCCCGGGCGGGCGGGCGTCAGTTGTTCGGTGCCTGGAATGCCTGGATGCTGGGCCGGTTGTCGCTCAGCCGCTCGCCCTGCATGTAGAGGACGTTGTTGCTGCCGTTCCAGCGGAGGGACATGAGCTTCGGCGGTCCGAGGGCGTCCTTGGGGTCGTAGACCGTCCCCAGCACCTTCTCCTTGCCGTCACGCGGATTGATCGCGATGACCGCCGGGTCCCCGCCCGGGGCCTGGCCCTCGGGCGAATCGGTCAGCACGATCACCCCTTCGTGGTCCACTCCGGCGATGCCCGCCGATCCGTGCTTCTTCCACAGGAGCTCGCCGGTCTTCAGGTCCATGGCCGCGAGGCCGCCGAGGGCTCCGTAGCTGGACACCAGCACCTGCTCGTCCTCGTCGACGTAGGTGGTGCGCGGCTCGAGATCCAGGTCCTTCAGTTCGCCTTCGAGCTTGAACGTCTTGTCCGGAGCACCCTCGTCCGTGTAGGTCGAGAGGGTCTGCTCGGCATCGATCACATTCGCTTCCTTGCTCATGCGAATCGTCAGAGGCTGGTCGGAGAGGATGTCGCCGACCGCCCGCCCGTCGCCCGAGACGGTCGAGTGGTTGCTGCCGTACTCCAGATCCTGGAGGGCCAGTTGCTTCTTCGGCTTCACGTCGTAGCAGTCACTGCCCACGGCCCGGTACTGGAGGCTCAACCCCACGGTGGTCGTGCACTCGTTACCGCGCGCGGTCAGCTCCCAGACCTTCGCACCGCCGTTGATGGTGAAACCGGCGTACGTACGCCCGATCGCGACAGCGACGACCTTCGAGTTCACGACCACCTGCGGGCTGTCCTCGGCGTCCCCGGACGAGAGGTTCTTCGACCAGAGCGTGCGTCCGGTGTCCGTGTCGATGACGGAGAGGAAGGAGCAGTCGTCGCCGCCCGCGTCGAAGATCACGGCGCCGACACCCTCGTGGCTCGACTCCTTGGACATGCCGCAGACCTCACCGGCGCCCTTGGGCGTCTTGGCCGTCCACTTCTTCTTGCCGCTCTTGCGGTTGTACGAGCGCACGCCGTCGCCGTCGCCGTAGATGACCTCGTCCCGGGTGAACCACATGGAGCGCAGCCCGTTCTCCTCCTGCCCCTCGCGCTCGGAAACGGTGGACGGCACCTCCCACAGCCGCGTCATCGCGTTCGCCGGCCGCTGCTCGGTCGGGGTGTCCGCGTCACCGGCCGTGAGCACGAAGTATCCGCCGACGCCGCAACCGATCAGCACGACCATGACGAGGGCCAGGATCAGCGGCACCGGCATACCGCTACGGGCCTGCCCGCCCGGCTGGCCGGGTCCGCCCTGGAACTGGGGCGCCGTGGGACCGCCGGGGAAGGGCGGTTGGTGGGGGCCGGGTGGGAAGTTGGGGCCGGGCTGCATCTGATTCGAGCCTGGCGCCTGATTCGGGAAGGGCGCCTGACTCGGGGCAGGGGCCTGATGCGGGACGTACGGCGGGGGCGGCTGCTGGCCGCCTTGCGGGGCGGGCGGATAGGCGTAACCGGCCTGCTGGGGCGGGGTCTGCGGCGGCGGGCCCTGCTGCGGGACTCCCTGCTGCGGATGCTGCGGGCCGGCCTGGGCGGGCTGGCCCTGTTGTCCTGGCTGGCCCGGCTGACCGGGCCCGCCCTGCTGACCGGCGTACGGTCCGGGATTCCCGGGCTGCTGGGCCTGCCCGGCGGGCGGCTGGCCCGGGGTGCCGTACGGCCCCTGGCCCATCGGCGCCTGCCCCTGCTGCGGTACGGGCTGCGGAGCGGCCTGTCCCGGGGCCGGCGGGCCAGCCGGCGGCGTCCCCGGCCCCCCCTGCCCCAGCGGCTGCGGCTGTCCCGGATTTTCGGCGCTTCCTTGGCCGCCCTGCGACACGATAAACAGACCCCCTGGTTGGATTGTGCAACGTCAGCGACGCATCGTATGCGTCCCGTCGCTCACCGCGCCAACCCTCTCCGCCGACATATCCGCCGCCCTCCCACCACAGCACGGCACCAGCGGCGCACGGGAAAACGGCAGCACAGCGAGGGCAGTCGGCAGTTGTCCACAGGGCCCGCCGCGGTCCTCAACCGCCCCCGTAGAATCGACACACTGTGTCCGAGTATCCCCGTACCCCCGAAACCGAGGCCCCGGAAGCCGACGCTCCGGAAGCCGGTACCGCGATAGCCGACGCCCCGGGGCGCCGCCGTGGGCCGATGTTCCCCGATGGGAGCGGCCCGGCGGCCGACCCCGCGGGCTCGCATCACGAGCGCCGTATCCGCTCGTTCCAGCCCCGCCGCAGCCGCGTCTCGCCCAGTCAGGCCGACGCGCTGCGCAGGCTGTGGCCGACATGGGGGCTGGATATCGACGGGCTCTCCCGGATCGACCTCGACGCGTTCTTCGACGGGCGGCCCGTCGTTCTGGAGATCGGCTTCGGTATGGGCGAGGCGACCGCGCAGATGGCCGCCGCCGACCCGGACACCGGCATCCTGGCCTGTGACGTGCACACTCCCGGCCAGGGCAACCTGCTCGGGCTCGCCGAGCGGAACGGCCTGACCAACATCCGGGTGGCCAACGGCGACGCGATCATCCTGCTGCGCGAGATGCTCGCCCCCGCCTCCCTCGCCGGACTGCGGGTCTACTTCCCCGACCCGTGGCCGAAAAAGCGCCATCACAAGCGCCGCCTGATCCAGCCGGAATTCGTCTCGCTGGCGACCACCCGACTCGCGCCCGGCGCGCTCGTGCACTGCGCGACGGACTGGGAGCCGTACGCCGAGCAGATGCTCGACGTCCTCTCCGCCGAGCCGACCCTGGAAAACCTCCACCCCTCCTACGCGCCCCGCCCGGACTTCCGCCCCCTGACCAGGTTCGAGGGCCAGGGCCTGGACAAGGGCCACGTCGTCCACGACCTCCTCTTCCGCCGGCGGGGGGAGTAGCGCGGTCGTCGCGGCCGGCACGGGGCGGCGGTCGCCGCGGGTTACCGGGATGTCGTCGCCTCAGGCACGAGGTGGCCGTCGCGCGGGCACGTGACGGCCGTCGCCGCAGGCACCCGGGCGGTCGTCCCCGCAGGCACCGGGCGGTCGTCCCCGCTGGCACGCGGCGGCGAGCCCGCAGCCGTGCCGTTCCTCCGAACCCGCGCTCGGGTCGGCGCGACACCGCACGCCATGGCGCATCGCCCCGGCTCGTTAGGGTCGATAGGTGTATCCGCCGCAGCCGCCCCCGCCTCCGCACCGCCAGGCGTACGCGACCGAACCGCTCCACCGGCCACACGAGTCCCCCGAGCCGCGCACCTCCCCTCAGCCACACCACCCGGACGGCCACACGGACGGCCACCCGCACGGCGAGCCACACAGCGCCCCATGCCCCCGGCCGCACCCCGACACCCGGCTCTCTGCACCCCTCCACGCCCGTCACGCGCTGCCGGCACCCGCCTCCCACCGCCGCCCGACCCACCGGTCCCACGGGGCGCACGGGGCACACCGACCCCACGGTCACAGCAAACCCGTCCGCGCCATAGCCCTCGCCTGCCTCATCTCCCTCCTCGCCCTCTGCGGTGTGCTCACCTTCGGCATCGTCCGCCAGGAGACCGGGACCCAGGGCCTTCTGGTCGGGCTCGGCCTCGCCGTCCTTCCCGTTCCTCTCCTGATCTCGGCGTTCCGCTGGCTCGACCGGATAGAACCCGAGCCGTGGCGCAACCTGGCCTTCGCCTTCGCCTGGGGCGCCTGCGCCGCCACGCTCGTCGCGGTGCTCGCCAACGGCTTCGCCACCGACTGGCTGGCCGCCACGTTCACGTCCGCGTCCCCGTCCGAAGCCGAGGCATGGGGTTCGACCGTGATCGCCCCGATCATCGAGGAGCCGGTCAAGGCCGCCGCCGTCCTTCTCCTCTACCGCTTCCGCCGACGCGACTTCGACGGCATCACCGACGGCATCGTCATCGCGGGCATCACCGCCACCGGCTTCGCGTTCACCGAGAACGTCCTCTACCTTGGCGACGCGTTCGGCGAGGACCAGTCCCTAGGCCACTCCGGACTGGACTCGCTCACCGCGGGCACCTTCTTCATCCGGGTCATCGTGTCCCCGTTCGCCCACCCGCTCTTCACGGTCCTCACCGGCCTGGCGTTCGGCACGGCCGCCACCCGCTACCCCCGCCGCCGCGCCAGCCGCAGCGCGCTCGCCCTCCTCGGCCTGCTCACGGCGATCCTCCTGCACGCCATCTGGAACGGCGCCTCATCCCTGAGCGACCTCGGCTTCCTGCTGGTCTACGGCCTGTTCATGGTCCCCGTCTTCATCGCCGTGACCTGGCTCGCCCTCTGGGCCCGCCGCCAGGAGCTGCTCTCCCTGCGTGGTTACCTCGCCCCCTACGCCGCCGCCGGCTGGCTCGCCCCCGGCGAACCCGCGGCGCTCTCCTCCCTCAAGACCCGCGCGCTGGCCCGCGACATGGCCCGCCGCACCCACGGCCCCGCCGCCGCCCGCGCCGTCACCGAATACGCCGCTCTGGCCACCGCCCTAGCCTTCCACCGCCGCCGCGCCCACCTCACGGGCCCCACCCCCGACTTCACCACCCGAGAAGCCACCCTCCTCCACCACCTCCAACACCACCGCCCCTGGGCCCAACCGGCCCTGACCGACGCCTTCCTCAGAACACATGGGTCGGTGGACGGTCCCGCTCGGAGCGGGCAGTAACCACAGCCAAAAGGCCGTATCCAGGCGTCTACGAAAGGCCGTCGAGCACGGCGGGCGAAACGCTTCGCCCCTCCCAGCGACTGCGGTGCTGGCGCACACGCTCCACATCTATCTGGTGTTCCTTGACGCAATCCAATGCCCGAATGAATTTCTGCGTCAGGCCGTCGATCACTTCCAATCCGTCGGTGAGCTGAAGAGCGCCCCGGTCAAAAAGCGTATGACAGTTCGGGCAGAGACACAGGACGTTTTCGACCTTGTCCGGTCCGTTGTGGGGTTTGCCCAGCGCATGAATATGAGCCGCCTCGCTAATTGCATTTCCGTCGGGGGAAACCACCAGCCGCAGGCCACACATCTGGCAGGTGTTGTCGTACATCTCCTTGACCGTCCGCACGACCGCCGTATCGCGCAGCCGGCGCTCGCAGGCGAGGGCCCGACGGAATTCGTCTTCTACGTCGGTAACCGCGCCGCCGTGACTGGAGATGGGTTGCGGCTTCACCGTTTCGTCCGGAGCCAGCTCAAGGAGCCGGAACTGGCAGACGCGGAACCCCTCCTTGCCGACGGTGATCCAGTTGTCCGCCACCCGGAAAAGGCCGCAGCGCCCCGGAGATTCCTCTTCCCGATTGGCGGTGCACGCCCTTGGCATGGAGCTCTGCGTGACCCTTGAAGCGCTGTCCTTCGTACACACCCGGTGGGGTACCGAAACTCACGGAGTTCGCCGTTGTCGCCTTCGTCATGGACGCATACTTCCAACTATGCGATCACTCCACGCCACCGACGAACACACTGTGGCGACTCGCACAACTCGCGGGCAGAGGAGATCCGCACGCCGCTTCGAAAAGCATCCACACGCAAGCGTAGGCTCGGACCGACTTATCACGTGATGGGGAGGTTTCTGTGATGGCTGGTATGCCGACGAGTGTCGTTGCGGCGGGTGGGCTCGTGGCCGGGTATGGGGTGGCTCGGTGGACCAAGAAGCGGCCGTTGGGTGGGGTGGCGTTGGCGGCCGCCGGGGCGGTGGCGGCTCGGGGTTGGCAGCAGAAGGCCGGGGGTGCGACGGCGGCCGCGTTGAGCGGGGCTTATGTGGCGGCGTTTGCCGGGTCCCATCCGTTGGCCAAGAAGATCGGGGCCTGGTCTGCGGTGTTCGCGGTGGCCGGTGGGGTCGCGCTGGCCTCGTGGGCGGCGGTCGACCGGCGGGCGTCGTAGCCGGGTTGATGCAGCCGGGTCGATGCAGCCGGGTTGATCTAGCCGGGTTGTTCGTAGCCGGTTAGTCGTATCTGGGAGTTTCGTCGCCGGGATGCCGTAGCCGGGATCCCGTAGCCGGGATCCCGTAGCCGCCGGTTGATGTTGATGGGGCGGGCAAGGGTGCGGGCCGGGGCGGATGATCGTCCCGGCCCGCGACTGTGTCCGTAGGGGCCTCGGGCGCGTCGTCGGACAAACCCTGCGCCGGCGGCCCCGCTTCCGTCCCCGGGGTTGGTGGTTAGGCCGATGCCTCGTTGAGGAGGGTCAGTTCGGGGGTGGTGAGGGTGAGGTCGGCGACGGCGAGGAGGGCCGGGAGCTGGGTTGTGGTGCGGGCGCTGGCGATCGGGGCGACGACGGTGGGCTGGGCGGCGAGCCAGGCGAGGGCGACGGTGGCGATCTCGGCGGAGTGTGCCTGTGCCACCTGGTCGAGGGCGGCGAGGACCTTGCGGCCGCGGTCGGTGGCCAGATGCTTGGCGGCACCCTCGGAGCGGGCGCTGTCGACGCTCGCGCCCGGACGGTACTTGCCGGTCAGGAAGCCGGACGCGAGGGCGAAGTACGGGACCGCGCCCAGGCCGTGGCGGGCGGCCACGTCGGCGAGTTCGCCTTCGTACGTGTCGCGGGAGACCAGGTTGTAGTGGGGCTGGAGGGCCACATAACGGGCCACGCCCTCGCGGGCCGAGAAGGCCAGGGACTCGTCGAGGCGTCGCGCGGAGATGTTGGAGGCGGCGATCTCGCGGACCTTGCCGGCCTGGACGAGGTCGTCGAGGGCGGTGAGGAACTCCCCGACCTCGACCGACTCGTCGTCGTAGTGGGTGTAGTAGAGGTCGATGTAGTCGGTGCGCAGGCGGGTGAGGGACTCGTCGACCGCTCCCTTGAGGGTGGCGGCGGACAGGCCCTTGTAGTCCGGGTGGGCGCCGGCCTTGGTGGCGATGACGACGTCGTCACGGTTGCCGCGCGCCGTCAGCCAGTTGCCGATGACGGTTTCGGACTCGCCGCCCTTGTTGCCCGGCACCCAGGCCGAGTAGACGTCGGCGGTGTCGATGAAGTTGCCGCCCCCCGCCACGTACGCGTCGAGCACGGCGAAGGACTCGGCCTCGTCCGCCGTCCAGCCGAAGACGTTGCCGCCGAGGGAGAGGGGGGAGACGGAGAGCGAGCCGAGGGTCTTGTGTGTCGCGGTGGTCATGTGTTGCTGCAGCGTTGTGGGGGTGGGGAGTTATTCCGCGAGGGTGGTCCGTGGGGGTGGCGGGCTGACGGGGCGTCGGGCGATTGCGGAGGCCAGGTGGGACGCCGGGCTGACGCAGCCCCGGTGGGCATCGAGCTGACGGGCCAACCGCGTCCGACTGACAGAGCAGCCGGGCATCAGCCTGACGGGCCGGCCAGCCATCGGATGACGAGGCGGCCGGCCATCGGCCGACCCCTCAGACGCTCACCCCGTGCTCGCGCAGCCAAGGCATCGGGTCGATCGGGTCGCCGGCGCCCGGGCGGACCTCCAGGTGGAGGTGGGGGCCGGTGACGTTGCCGGTGGCGCCGACGCGGGCGATGATGTCGCCGGTGTTGACCTTGCCGGAGGTCTTCAGCATCGAGGACAGGTGGCAGAACCAGAGTTCGGTGCCGTCGTCGAGGGTGAGGACGATGCGGTAGCCGTACGAGCCGGCCCAGCCCGCCTGGGTGATGGTGCCGGAGTGCACGGCCTTGACGGGAGTGCCGGTCGGGGCGGCGAAGTCCTGGCCGGTGTGGTCCGCGGCCCAGCGGTCGCCGGCCTGGCCGAAGCTGGCCGTGAGGGTGTAGGAGGTGACGGGCGAGACGAAGTTCCGCGCCAGTTCGGCGAGGCGCTCGGCCTCCGCCTTGCGGCGTGCCGCCTCCTCGGCCTCGCGCTTGGCCTCCGCCTCCGCCGCCTTCTTGGCGGCCGCGGCCTTCTCGGCCGCCTTCTGGCTCTCGGACGCTGCCTGCTCGGCCTGTTTGACGGCGGCGGCTTCGGCGGCGTCGCGCGCTTCGCGCTCGGCGGCGCCCCGCTGCGCGTCGGCCTGCTGGAGGATGCGGTTGCGCAGGGCCTCGCCCGCGTCCTTGCCCTGGGCCGCCAGAGGGGCCGTGGCGGCGGTGGCCGGGGCGGCCGCGGAGGCGGAGTCGGCGTCCGGGTCGGATATGAGGTCGCCTATGCCGGGGAGGGACTTGGCGTCCGGAAGCTTCGCCGCGAGGTCGCCGGCCATGCCGCCGATGTCGGGCATCGAGATCGGTACCGGCGGCCGGCCCTCGGCCGTGGCGATCCCGCCCGCGCCGACGGCCGCGATGACGCCGACGCCCAGGACCGTGCCGCTGCGGGCGAGTCCGCCGCCGCGCTGCTTGGCCACCCGGTGCTTGCCGCGGACGGGACGGACGGATTCCTCGGTGGGATTCCACTCTTCCCAGGGGCCGTCGCCGTCCCGGTCGGCGGCGTCGAATCCGAAGCTGTGACCGCGGCCCTCGACGGGGCCTCCGTCGAAGGGGCTTCGCTCATCGTCGAAGCGGCTTCGCTCGGCGGGGTCGTAGGCGGACGGAGCCTCGGAGGCAGACCTGTTGGACGCCACGGGGGCGCACTCCTTTCCTTCCTTCTCGCCTACCGGGTTAGCTGACGGGTTCGGAGCAGGAAGGTCTCCTACGGGCGCCTCTGGCGGGAGGCGTCCGATTCACCCCAAGGGGATGGTTCCCCGGTTCCCTCGGCGCGGCTCGTGCGATCCGGTCCCCGTACGTCCGGGAGATTCGGCGCGGTCCGGTCATTTCGGCGCGGCTCGGCTACGCGGCGATGCGTCGCGGTGATGCGTCGCGGTGTGGCCTCACGGTGGTGCGTGCCGAGGTGCGGAATGACCGGGGTGGCGTGAAGTCCTGGGCGGGCGGGGGCTGGAGTGCGTGAAGTGCGCTTACGGGATTCGGCGTCGGCCGCGCGGTGCCGCCTCTTGCGACGGCTGGGACGACCGCGCTGCGTTATCGGACAGTAATAGAGGTGGCAGTCGATTTCCAAGCGTTCCAGCGAATCCGTACGTGCTCCGTACGAGCTTTGGCGAGGACTTTTTCACCCACCGAGGGCGCAAACCGGGCGAGTTGACCGACGGCCTTCAAACGATCTTCCGGCGATTGTGCGCCAGTTGTTATGCGGAGGGGTGCACGGCAATTACGCAGCGTGAGAGCAGTAACGTCGGAACATGGTCGTCAACGTCGCCAACGCCTTCCACAACGCGCAGACAGTGGCGGATCGGTACCGGGAATTCGCCTGGCAGCAGGCGCGCGGGCAGTCCGACGCGCACGAAGAGCTGACGTTCCGGATCAGCCAGGACACGGAGTTCTGCGAACTGCTCGCCGGCTCGCTGCCCGCCGGCAACAAGCGCCAGCCGAACCTCCTCCTCGGCGCCGTCCGCTATCTCGACGGCCCGCACGCCGAACAGGGCCCGCGCGGGGAGGCGGCGTACGGGCGGTGGCGCGAGTGGACGATCCGGCACTGGGACGAGGTCCGCTCGGTGATCATCCGCCGCTCCACCCAGACCAACGAGCCGGCCCGCTGCGCCACGCTGCTGCCGCTGCTCGCCGGCCTGCCGCAGCCGCTCGCCCTGCTGGAGGTCGGCACGTCGGCCGGGCTGTGCCTGCACCCGGACCGCTACCGGTACCGGTATCTGCCGGAGCGGGCCGCCCGTGGTGCGGAGGGCGCCGACGAGGACTTCTGGGCACCACTGGGGCAGGGGGTGGTCGAGGTGGGCGCTCCCGACAGTCCGGTGACCTTCGAGTGCCGGACGTCGGAGAGCCGGACGTACGGCTGCCGTACGTCCGAGCGCCATACGCCGGAAAGCCCGGCAGACGAGATCCCCACGCCCGAGAACCCTCCCGCCGAGTGGCCGCTGCCCGAGATCGTCTGGCGCGCCGGCATCGATCTCCATCCGCTCGACCCGGTCGCCGACCCCGACGACCTCCGCTGGCTACGGGCCCTGGTCTGGCCGGGCCAGGACGGCCGCACGGAGCGGCTGTCGGCCGCCATCGAGGCGGTACGGGCGGCGCCGCGCCCGCGGATCGTGCGCGGCGATCTGCTGGACGAGCTGCCCGCGCTGGCCGCTGAGGCCCCGGCGGACGCCACGCTCGTCATCTTCCACAGCGCCGTACTGACCTACCTCCCGCTCGCCCGCCGCGAGGAGTTCGCCGCCCTCGTCCGGTCGCTGCTCGCCGAGCGGAACGGTCCCGGGCACTGGATCTCCAACGAGCACCACACCGTCCTGCCCTGGATCACCGCGCCGGCGCACCACCTCCCACGCCCGCAGGACGCCCATCTGCTGACCCTCGCCCTGGACGAGCGCCCGGTCGCGCTCACCGGCCCGCACGGCCAGAGCCTGCGCCGACTGGTAGGGGACGGGGGGCGCGCACCCGAGGCTGACACACGCGCCTGAGGCGAAGGAGGGCACGTCACAAGCCCGTTTCCGAGCGCCCCCTCCCCCGCGTTCTCTCCCCCCTGCTCCCTTCCCTCTACGCCCCCAACGGCCGCCGCACCGCCAGCAAGGCCATGTCATCCGCCTGCGCACCGCCCGTATGCCGGGAGACCTCCTCGATGAGCGTGTCCAGGAGGATGCCGGGCGCCGGGAAGCGGCGGCCGCGCAGTTGGGCCGACGGGTCGTAGAACCGGCCGGCTGCGTCCCGGGCCTCGGTCACCCCGTCGGTGAACAGCAGCAGCAACGAGCCGGCCGGGAAGAACGTCTCGTCCGCCCGGTCCGGCCACCCGGCCACCCCGCTCATCCCCAGCGGCAGCGCCGGCTCCGCGGGAACCAGTTCGCACAGGCCGCCATCCGGGGAGAGCAGCAGCGGCGGCGGATGGCCGCGGTTGAGGACGCGGAGGACGGAAGGCTCCCGGGCCGGGATTTCCGCCAGGACGGCCGTGGTGAATCCCTCGAACTGGTCGAGTCCCGCGCGCCGCCCGCCCTCCCGTTGCAGCGCCCGTTCCAGCCGGCCGGCCACCGCCTCCAGTGTGGCCTCCTGTTCCGCCGCCTCCCGGAAGGCGCCGACGACGACCACCGCGGCCTCGACGGCCTCCAGCCCCTTGCCCCGTACGTCGCCGACGATCATCCGTACGCCGTGCGGAGTGTCCTGGATCGCGTAGAGGTCCCCGCCGATGCGGGCGTCCACCCGCGCGCCCACGTAGCGCGCGGCCACCGCCAGGCCGCCGACCCGGTCGGGTGGCAGGGGGAGCACGGCGCGCTGAGCGGCCTCCGAGACGTCCCGTACGGACGCCAGCTTGGCGTCACTCCTGCGGACGACCCGATTGATACCGAGCGCCAGGACGGCGACGACGATGACGGTCAGCGCCTCGGTGACCGACTCGTTGGCGTTCCGCGAACCGTGGTAGATCGTGACGGCCATCTCGCCGGCGATGGCGGTCACGGCGACGGCCGCGGTGCCGGTCAGGGAGTAGAGGGGAGCCGCGACGAGGGGGGCGGCGGAGAAGAACGGCGAGGCGGTGTAGCGGGCGGGAGTGCTGGCGTCGAAAACGAGGCCGCCGACGATCAGGACGAACGGCAACCAGCACACCAGGCGACGGCCGAGCGGCGACATCCGGGCACCGCGCGCACGCCGCTCCCTCTCGCCCGTACGGCCACCACCGCCTCGAAGCATCCGCACCGGCCGCCTCTTCTCCTCCCGCCCGTACGCCCTCGCCGTACGCCCTCGCCCGTACGCGGTCGCCCATAACGCGGTCGCCCGTACGCCCTCGCCCCGTACGCACTCGACTTCCCAAGGCTTTCGGTTACGGCGCCGGGCGGCGAGTCCGTGGGGGCCGGATGGGTCACGGGCGGGGAGGGCGGGCGGAGTCACCTCGGCGAGGACGGCCGGGGGCGCCCCGGCGAGGTCGGCCCAGGGGCACGTCCGCGGCCGGGCGACCGCGCACATCAGGCCGCCGAGCGCAGAACACCCTCAAGAATGCCCACCCCCACGGGACTTGAGGACCGACCCCCTCCTCCTACTCGTCCTCCTACTCGTCACAACCGATGCCGTCATTGTCGGCATCCAGGTTGTGGGGGTCGTCAGGACCGACGATCACGGGCCCGGAGAGGTCCTTGCAGTCCAGGTCGGGGGTGCCGGCCGGGGGCCCCGGCGGGTACGGCCCCGCGGTCGGGCCCGGCTCCGTCGGCGTGGGGGTCGTCACCAGCCGTATGTCGGCTCCGGTGATGGCCCCGGCCCGCACCGTGTACGTGCCCTCGAAGGACCGCACGGTCCCGTCCGTCTGGAGGGCGTCGAGGGTGACCGTCACCGTGCCACCGGTGACGTCGAGCACCTGCACCACGTCCAGGACCGTGTCGGCGAATTCCGCGCGGAAGGACGAGAAAGTGCCGCCGAGGTTCTTGCCGCCGAGGTCCCAGGCGCGTCGGTAGTCGTGCGCGTTGATGGCGTCGAAGTAGGCCTCGACGGTGGAACGCGCGTCGAGAGTCGGGCTCGCCGTCGGCTGCGGCGGGACGGAAGGCGGCGGGGCCGGCGGCTTCGAGGGAACGGCAGGCTTCGAGGGAACGGCGGGCTTCGACGGTACGGCGGGCTTCGACGGCGCGGGGGCGGACGGTGACCCCGGGGAAGACCGCGGCTCCGAGGGCGGCGCGGTCCGGGTCGTGGTCACGGTCGCACCGCCTCCCGCCGGCCGGCTCTCGTCCCCGGAACCACAGGCGCTGACCCCCGCCAACGCCACCGTGCCCGCCAGAAGAAGGGCGGAGCCTGCGGAAAGAATGCGCCCCATGGACATCACCTCGACGGTGGTACGCGGGTAATTCCAGTCTGCGCCGCACACCGCGAGGACGCCCGTGGATCACCGGTCCCGAACACAGCGCCCCGGCCGCCCAAGCACCCGGGGGAACATCACCGCTGTTCAAACCCGGGAGACCGATGCCCAAAGACCGGGAGCCGGCCCCGCCGGAAACGCCACAGCGCCCCGACCGGCCTGAGCCGATGGGAGCGCTGTTCAGCAGATCAGAGGAGGTCTCCTCGACCAACTGCGGTGGGCCATCAGGGGCTCGAACCCTGAACCAATGGATTAAAAGTCCACTGCTCTGCCAATTGAGCTAATGGCCCGCACCGAGCAGCATAGCCCGACCATGTGCCGCAGCCCGAAGCCATTAGACATCGGCGGGCTCGGCGGGGCGTTCCCGGGGGCCGCGTCCGCCGCGCTCGCGGGCGCGTGGGGTGTCCGGCGGCGACCGCCCGGGGTGCCGGAGGTCGCCCAACGCGCAGGGCCCGTACGGCACTTGCGTGACGTACGGGCCCTGCGGCGCATACCTAGGCGCTTATGAGGCGCTCGGCCGGATCAGCCGTTGCGCTTCCAGCGCGGCTTGTCGTCGCGGCGGCCGAAGGAGCCGGTCGCGGTGCCGGAGCCGGAGCCGCGGTGGTCGTCACGACGGGCGTAGGGGCGGTCGCCGCCACCGGAGCGGTAGCCACCGGAAGCGGGGCGGCCGCCGGAGCGGTCGTCGCGGTTGAACGGGCGGTCGCCGCCACCGGAGCGGTAGCCACCGGAGGCCGGGCGGCCGGTGGAGCGGTCGTCGCGGTTGAACGGGCGGGCCGGACGGTCGCCGCGGTCGCGGTTGAAACCGCCGCCGGTGGGACGGTCGTCACGACGGTCGCGGTTGAAGCCACCACCGGAACGGTCATCGCGACGGTCGCGGTTGAAACCGCCACCCGAGCGGTCATCGCGACGGTCACGGTTGAAACCGCCACCGGTCGGACGGTCGTCACGACGGTCACGGTTGAAGCCACCACCGGAACGGTCATCGCGACGGTCGCGGTTGAAACCGCCACCGGTCGGACGGTCGTCACGACGGTCACGGTTGAAACCGCCACCCGAGCGGTCGTCACGGCGGTCACGGTCGAAGGAACGGCCACCACCGGAACGGTCGTCGCGACGGTCGCGGTTGAAACCGCCACCGGTCGGACGGTCGTCACGGCGGTCGCGCCGCTCGAAGTTGCCCCGCTCGTCACGGCGCTCGTAGGAGGAGCGACGCGGCGCCTCGTCCGACACGGCCTGGGCCGGGACGGTCGCCTCGGGCGCCTCGGCGGCGGCCTCGGTGATCGCGGCCGCGGCGGCAAGCGCCTCGGCCGGGTCCTCGCCGCGCTCGCGGGCGGCGCGGGCGGTCAGCCGGTCCGCCTCCTCGCGCAGCTCGGTGGCGCGACGCTGGAGACGCTCCAGCTCACGGGTCAGCTCGGTCACCTCGCGCTCCGCCTGCTTGGCGGAGTTGTTGGCCGACTCGGCCTGCACCTCGGTGAGCGAACGCGCGCCGGTGATCCGGGCCACGTCGTCGTCGAAGGCGCCGGCGCCGCCGACGATGTGACGCGAGGCGTCCACGCCCGCGTCCTCCATCAGGCGGAAGATCTGGCGGCGCTGGTGCGGCAGCGACAGGGAGACGACCGTGCCGGACTGGCCGGCGCGGGCGGTACGGCCCGAGCGGTGCAGGTAGTCCTTGTGGTCACCGGCCGGGTCGACGTTCAGGACCAGGTCGATGCCGTCGACGTGGATGCCGCGGGCGGCGACGTCGGTGGCGACCAGGGCGTTGACGTAGCCCTCCTTGAAGTCCGCGAGGACCCGCGTACGGGCGCCCTGCGTCATGCCGCCGTGCAGCGCGTCCGCCTTGACGCCCGCCTCGACGAGCTGCTCGGCGATGCGGTCGGCACCGAGCTGGGTACGGACGAAGATGATCGTGCGGCCCTTGCGGGCGGCGATCGCGGCCGTGACCGGCGCCTTGTCCTTCGGCTTCACGACGAGGACGTGGTGGGTCATGGTCGTGACGTTGCCCTGGGCGCTGTCGACCTCGTGGTGGACCGGGTCGGTCAGGTAACGCTTGACCAGCGTGCCGATCTCGTTCTCCATCGTGGCGGAGAACAGCATGCGCTGGCCGCCCTTGGGGATCTGGTCGAGCAGCTCGGTGACCTCGGGCAGGAAGCCCAGGTCGGACATCTGGTCGGCCTCGTCGAGGACGGCCATCTGGACGTTCTCCAGCGAGCAGGCGCCGCGGTTGATGATGTCGCGCAGGCGGCCGGGGGTGGCGACGAGGACGTCGACGCCGCGCTCCAGGGCGTAGATCTGGTTGCCCATGGACGTACCGCCGCAGACGACCTTCATCTTCAGGCCGAGCACGTCGCCGTACGGCTGGAGGGCGTCCGCGACCTGCATCGCGAGCTCACGGGTCGGGGTGAGGATGACCGCGCGGGGCTTCTTCTTCTCGGTGTGGCCACCGGCCAGGAGGGCCAGGGTCGGCAGACCGAAGGAGAGGGTCTTGCCGGAGCCGGTGCGGCCACGGCCGAGGATGTCCTTGCCGGCCAGCGCGTCCGGGATGGTCGCGGCCTGGATCGGGAACGGGGTGGTGACACCGTTCTGCGCCAGCTTGCGGACGATGCCCTCGGGCAGTCCGAGGTCGCCGAAGGTGACGGTCGGCTCGGCGGGCGCGGCGTCGGCGGCGCTTTCGTCCCGGCCAGCGTCGGCGGACTCGGCCGCCTCGGTCACCTGGGGGGCGTCGATCGTCGTGGCCGCGGCGGCCGTCTGGACCGACTCGCTCGCCTCGGGGGCCGTCTGCTCGTCGATTGCGGGCATGACGGACTGCTCAGTGGAAATTGACATGCGAAATGCGAAACCTTCCGGAGTCTCGGCACGCGCCCAAACTCCGTGTGTTTCACACAAGACCGCCTCTATGCGGTCAGCCACGGCAAGGGAGAGAACGCGCCACGCGGCGCGCTTCTGTCTGGCGCCGGGCAAATGGGATCAAACGATCTACCACCATACGCACCTTGCCCCCTGGAAGGCAAATGCGCTGCTGGGCCGACGAAAAGCCGGGGACCGTCACGCCTCAGTGTACGCGTTACCGCCGAACGGTGTCGGCATACACCCTCACCTGCGCGAACACCCCGGACCAGGCCCCGACCTAGGCCCCGGGCTCCGCCCACGGGGAGTCCATCTGCGAAGACGTCGGCGAAGCGGGTGACATGCCCGACGCCTGGGCGGTGGGGGGCGGCGGCGGGCTGCTCGGCGGCGGCGTCGGCTTCTCGGTCGGCGTCGGGGGCGTCGGCGTGGACGGCGGCGGGGTCGGGTGCCCGGTGCGCGACGGCGTCGGGCCCGGATTCGCCCCGCCGCCCCCGGACGAGCCGCCGCTCGCGCCCTTCCCGCCGCTCTTCTTGCCCGCGCCCGGCTCCGGGCCGGAGGGCGCCACCGGCCGCTGGGGCGCGCTCGGCGCGGAAGCCGTGGGCGTCGCCCCCGCGGACGGCCCGGCGTGCTTGGCGCCGCCCGCCGGACGCTCGTCGCCGGCCCGCCCCATCCGCCGCGGCCCGTCACCGCGCCCGTCGGCCGTCAACCCGCCGGGCCCCGGCGTCCCGCCCTTGCCGTCGCCGTGCCGGGCCGCGGTGCCCGACGGCTTCGGCGGCTCCGCGTCGCTGACGCTCATGCAGCCGGCCAGCGAGGCGGCCAGCGCCGACACGGACACGGCGGCGGCGGTGACGCGGGCCAGCGGACGCCCGGACCGCGGCGGAGCCCCCGAGGGCCGCCGATCAAAGGGCAGTGGAGGGCGCGCGGAAGCGTCCGACGGGGAACGCGTCGAGGACGGCAAACGGGAAGGGATCGGGCACACGGGCGGGACCTCCGGATCCGGAGCGCAGGGACGGCGGCGACGGACGCCCTGCCCAACTCCCGGGCGCGGCCGGAGGACACGCGCACCGTGCCGCCGATCCCCGGTCTCGCGCCGCCGGCCGCCTCAGCCGTAGCCGAGCGCGTGCAGCCGCTCGTCGTCGATACCGAAGTGGTGCGCGATCTCATGAACGACCGTCACCTCGGTCTCGGCGACGACGTCCTCGCGCGTCGCGCACATGCGCAGCGTGGGCCCCCGGTAGATGGTGATGCGGTCCGGCAGCACCCCGGCGTACCACTCCCCGCGCTCGGTCAGCGGCGTCCCCTCGTAGAGCCCGAGCAGCTCGGGATCGTCGGTCGGGGGCTCGTCCTCGACGAATACCGCCACGTTGTCCATCAGCCGGGCCAGCTCCGGCGGGATCCGGTCCAGCGCCTCGGCGACCAGTTCCTCGAACTCCTCGCGCGTCATTTCCAGCACGCCCCCATTCTCCGCCACGGGCCGCCCCGGCACGTCACCCACCGGCCACCGGAGCGACCGCCGATATCCCGCTTAACGGGCGCCACCCGGGGCATACGGCCCCAATGCCACGCGTCGCGCGCACCAGGAGACCGACCACCGACGCCCCGGCGGGCTCCCCGCTGCGGCTGCTCCGTACCCGGCTCAACGCCGTACGGGGACTGCCCGCAGCCGTCCGCCGTACCTACCGCTCCCGCCGTACGGCGGGCACGACCACCCTCACCCCGGCGCCGCATCCCTACGGCCGCGCACTGGGCCTGATGGCCGTCACCGTCCTCGGCGCGTGGCTCGGGCTGCTCGTCCTCGGCGGCGTCCACGCCCCCGTCGGCCCGATGGACACCCGCATGGCGCTGCGCCCCTCGCTGACCGGCGGCACCCGGATCAACGTCTCCCCGCTGGGCGACCTCGAACTGCGCAGCCACTACGCGCCGGTGCGGCTCGACGTCGACGTCGACCGGCTGGACCCGGCCCGCTCCCAGGAACTGGTCGATCACCCCGAGCGGTTCGCCGGGCTCCAGGACCAGGTCACCCACGACGTCAGCCGGGGCGGCGCCACCCTGGCCCTGTACTCCGGCGTCGCGGTGGTGTCCGGCGCCACCGCGCTGGGCCTGGCCGTCTACCGCAGGCCGCGCCGCGCCCTGGCCGCCGGCGGTCTGGCGCTGGCCCTGCTCGCCTGCTCCGGGGCCGCCGCGTACGCCACCTGGAACCCCAAGTCCGTCCTGGAGCCGAAGTTCTCCGGGTTGCTCTCCTCGGCCCCGTCCGTGGTCGGCAACGCCCGCAACATCGTCAGCGAATTCGACGTCTACCAGCGAGAGTTGGCGCGTCTGGTCACCAACGTCACCAAGCTCTACGACGCCACCTCCACGCTCCCCGCCTACCAGCCGGACCCCAGCACCATCCGCGTGCTGCACGTCTCCGACATCCACCTCAACCCGGGTAGCTGGCGGATCATCGCGTCCCTGGTCAAGCAGTACCGGATCAACGTCATCGTCGACACCGGCGACACGATGGATCACGGCTCGGCGGCCGAGAACCACTTCCTGGACCCCGTCTCGACCCTCGGCGCCCCCTACGTCTGGGTGCGCGGCAACCACGACTCGCGGACCACGCAGAAGTACCTGGCGGGCCGCAAGCACGTCACCGTGCTCGACGACGGCCAGGTCACCCGGGTGGCCGGGGTGCGCATCGCGGGCGTCGGCGATCCGCAGTTCACGCCGGACCGCTCCGTGGTGGCGGCGGGCGACGCGGCCGAGCGCACCGCCGGCGGGCGGCTCGCCGACTCGCTGCGGACCCAGCGGCTGGCCGGTACGCCCGTCGACATCGCGCTGGCCCACAACCCGGCCGCCGCGACCGAGGCGGACGGGCTGGTCCCGCTGGCGCTGGCCGGGCACATCCACCACCGCGCGAACACCACGCTCCCCCGGGGCACCCGGCTGATGGTCGAGGGTTCGACGGGCGGCGGCGGGCTGCGCGCGGTGCAGAACAAGAAGCCCGAGCAGGTCCGGGCGTCGGTGCTCTACCTGGACCGGTCGACCAAACGGCTCCAGGCGTGGGACGAGATCACGCTGGGCGGCCTGGGACTGTCCCGGGCGGAGGTCAGCCGCCACCTCCCCCGGGAGAACCAGCCCGGCGCGAGCCCGGCGCCGACCTCCTCGCCCACCCGTTCGCCGAGCTCCCCGGGCTCCTCGTCCGGGGTTTCCGCCCGGCCCTCCGGCGGGCCCTCCAGGAGCTCGTCCGGCGGCCCCGGGTAAACCGTTTTGGCGAACGGTCCTCCGATCCCATATGCTTCTCACGTCCCCGACGGCGCCGGTAAGGCGCCAAGGTGGGCCATCAGCCCTCATCGTCTAGTGGCCCAGGACGCCGCCCTTTCAAGGCGGTAGCACGGGTTCGAATCCCGTTGGGGGCACGCATTACCGTGTGCGAGACTGGTTAACGCCGTTTCGCACAATGCAAGGTCCTGTGGAGCAGTTTGGAGTGCTCGCCACCCTGTCAAGGTGGAGGCCGCGGGTTCAAATCCCGTCAGGACCGCTGCGGCTGGGTAGCTCAGTTGGTACGAGCGATCGCCTGAAAAGCGATAGGTCGCCGGTTCGACCCCGGCCCCAGCCACACCCTTTGGAAAGAGGCCCCGATCTTCGGATCGGGGCCTCTTTCATGCGTATTTTCTCATGCGTCTTTCCGGCGCTGCGGTTCCCAGAAGATCAGACGGGCACCGCCGCTGATCACCGCCGTCGCCGTGAGCCCCAGGGCCATCCGGATCAGCCGGACGTCGCCCTCCCAGTCGTGGGGCGGGCCGAAGACCAGCCAGGCCGCGAACGCCATCCCGGCCGCCATGGCCGCGACCCCACCCAGACGCCGTAATCCCCTGTTTTTGATCATGGCGGCATTTTGGCACCTCCCGGCCCGCCACCTCCGGGAGAGGGCGCGCACCGGCGCATCTCACGCGGTGACCGTCGCGGGCGCGGCCGGGGCCGGCTCGCGGCCACCGGGATGGCGGTGCCGCCAGACCCAGAAGACCGTGCAGGACACGACCGCCCAGCCGGCCAGCACCAGGAACGGGAAGGCGTGCTGGTGGCCGCGGAAGTAGACGGCGGCGTGCTGGGCGTTGACCGAGGCGCCCGGTGGCAGCCATCGGCCGAGGTGGCCGAGCACGGACGGCAGCAGCGGCCAGGAGACGGCGCCGCCGGAGGACGGGTTGCCCAGCAGGACCATCAGTCCCCAGGTGGGGATCATCGCCCAGCGGCCCATCAGAGTGTTGAACATCGTGAAGACCATGCCGGACGTGAACATCGTCAGCGCCAGGATCAGCCACGACTCCCCGAACGGCAGGCGCAGCGCGCCCAGCCACCAGTCCACCACCGCCGCGATGGCGAAGCCGCCGAGCAGCGCGTACAGGGCGGTGAAGCCGATCCGTTCGGCCGGGTTGAGGGAGCGGGCGTGCACGCTGAGCTGGATGGCGCCGACGAACCCGATGATCACGGCGGCCAGGGAGACGTAGAACAGCGCCAGCCCGCGCGGATCGCCCTTCTGGAGCGGCTTGACGTCCCGCAGGGTCACCGGCACGCCCGTCCTCTCGCCGACCTGCCGGCCGGCCTCGGCCAGGAGCTGGGCGACCGAGGCGCCCGAGGCACCGGCCACGTCCAGTTCCACGCCGTCGCCGCGGGCCCGGAGGATCCCGAACTCCCGCTGCTCGTCGACGGCCGTCCTGGCCCGGCCGTACGTGCCGTAGCCGGTCAGCCGGAGCGAGGCGTTCAGCGCCTTCTCCATGCCCCGGATGAAGGCACGCTCCTGGGACGGTCCCGGTGCGCCGACCACGGCGATCGGGACGTGCCGCGGGGTGGGATCGGCCATGGCATAGGTGTAGGAGCCGGCGAACAGGCCGGCGGCCGCGGCGAGGATGAACACGAGCACGAGCGCGGGAAGGAACGGGGAGTCCTTGAAGGCCGCCCATTTCTCCGCGCCGGTCGGCGGCTTTCCGCGTGCGCCGTCGTGCGCGCCGTCCGATGCGCCGTGTGGAACGGTTTCGCCACCCTGGTCAGCCATGCGAACACGCTAAGCCACCGATCGCGGACATACCCGCACAGTCCGCCCCGCGCGCGGACCGCCGCCCGCAAATGGTTCGCCAGTCGATTCCGCGAGGTGCGATCCTGGGGGACGTATGTCCAGTCAGCCTGCCCCCGCCCTGCCCGCCCTGCTGGAGCGACTGCCCGAGCTGATGCTGCGCGACCAGCAGCGGCTGGGGCGCCGACTCGACGGCGCGCGCCGGATCCGTAAACCCGAAGCCCGAGCGGCCGTGCTCGCCGAAATCGCCGACGGCATCGAGGAGGCGGAGCTGCGCGTCGCCCAGCGGCGCGCCGCCGTCCCCGAGATCACCTACCCCGAAGAACTCCCGGTCAGCCAGAAGAAGGACGACATCCTGGCGGCGATCCGCGACCACCAGGTCGTGATCGTCGCGGGTGAGACCGGTTCCGGCAAGACCACCCAGATCCCCAAGATCTGCCTGGAGCTCGGCCGGGGCGTGCGCGGCCTGATCGGGCACACCCAGCCCCGCCGGATCGCGGCCCGTACGGTCGCCGAGCGGGTGGCCGAGGAGCTGAGGACCCCGCTGGGCGAGGCCGTCGGCTGGAAGGTCCGCTTCACCGACCAGGTGGGCGGCGAGACCCTCGTCAAGCTGATGACGGACGGCATCCTGCTCGCCGAGATCCAGACGGACCGCGAGCTGCGCCAGTACGACACGATCATCATCGACGAGGCGCACGAGCGCAGCCTCAACATCGACTTCATCCTCGGCTATCTGGCGCAGTTGCTGCCCAAGCGCCCGGACCTGAAGGTCGTGATCACCTCCGCGACCATCGACCCGGAGCGCTTCGCCCGGCACTTCGGCAGCTTCGCCGCGGTGGACGCCGAGGACGGCGGGGACGGCAAGGGCGCCGAGGACGACCGGGACGGCGACGCCTCCGGTGAGCGGGGCGCGGCCAAGGCGGCGACCGCCCCGATCGTGGAGGTCTCCGGCCGGACGTATCCCGTCGAGGTCCGCTACCGCCCGCTGCTGGAAGAAGGCGGCCAGGACGGCGACCGCGACCAGATCACCGCGATCTGCGACGCCGTGGACGAACTGCGCGCCGAGGGGCCCGGCGACATCCTGGTCTTCCTCTCCGGAGAGCGCGAGATCCGGGACACCGCCGACGCGCTCAACAAGAAGAACCTGCCGGCCACCGAGGTGCTGCCGCTGTACGCCCGGCTCTCGCACGCCGAGCAGCACCGCGTCTTCCAGCGCCACACCGGCCGCCGCATCGTGCTCGCCACGAACGTCGCCGAGACCTCACTGACCGTCCCCGGCATCCGGTACGTCATCGATCCCGGCATGGCCCGCATCTCCCGCTACAGCTTCCGCACCAAGGTGCAGCGGCTGCCGATCGAGCCGGTCTCGCAGGCCAGCGCCAACCAGCGCAAGGGCCGCTGCGGCCGTACCAGCGACGGCATCTGCATCCGGCTGTACTCCGAGGACGACTTCCTGAGCCGTCCGGAGTTCACCGACGCCGAGATCCTGCGGACCAACCTCGCCTCCGTCATCCTCCAGATGACCGCGGCCGGCCTCGGCGACATCGAGAAGTTCCCGTTCATCGATCCGCCGGACCGCCGCAACATCAAGGACGGCGTCGATCTGCTGCACGAGCTGGGCGCGCTGGAGGGCAAGCAGAAGGACCCCAAGAAGCGGCTCACCCCGCTGGGGCGCAAGCTCTCGCAACTGCCGGTCGACCCCCGGCTGGCCCGGATGGTGCTGGAGGCCGACCGCAACGGCTGTGTCCGCGAGGTCATGGTCATCGCGGCGGCCCTGTCCATCCAGGACCCGCGGGAGCGGCCCGCGGACAAGCAGCAGCAGGCCGACCAGCAGCACGCCCGCTTCAAGGACGAGACCAGCGACTTCCTGGCCTATCTGAACCTGTGGCGGTATGTGCGCGAGCAGCAGAAGGAGCTCTCGTCGTCGGCGTTCCGCCGGATGTGCCGCACGGAGTTCCTGAACTACCTGCGGATACGCGAGTGGCAGGACATCTACTCCCAGTTGCGTTCGGTCGCCAAGACCATGGGTATCCACGTCGCTGCCGCGTCCGAGCAGGGCGACGCGGCGCCCGACCACATCCACACCTCGCTTCTTTCCGGTTTGCTTTCGCATATCGGACTGAAGGACGCGGACGCCAAGAACGAGTATCTGGGCGCCCGCAGCGCCAAGTTCGCCGTCTTCCCCGGCTCGGCGCTCTTCAAGAAGCCACCGCGCTGGATCATGTCCGCGGAGCTGGTGGAGACCTCCCGCCTGTGGGCGCGGGTGAACGCCAGGATCGAGCCGGAGTGGGTAGAGCCGCTGGCGCAGCACCTGGTGAAGCGGACGTACAGCGAACCGCACTGGGAACAGAAGATGGCCGCGGTGATGGCGTACGAGCGAGTGACGCTCTACGGCGTCCCGATCGTCGCCCAGCGCAAGATCACCTACGGCCGGATCGATCCGGAGACCTCGCGCGACCTGTTCATCCGCAACGCGCTGGTGGAGGGCGACTGGCGCACACACCACCAGTTCTTCCATGACAACCGCAAACTCCTCGGTGAGGTCGAGGAGTTGGAGCACCGCGCCCGGCGCCGCGACATCCTCGTGGACGACGAGACGCTCTTCGATTTCTACGACCGGCGCATCCCGGCGGACATCGTCTCCGGGGCGCACTTCGACGCCTGGTGGAAGACGAAGCGGCAGGAGGAGCCCGAGCTCCTGAACTTCGAGCACTCGATGCTCATCAACGAGTCCGCCGAGGCCGTCACCAAGGACGACTACCCCGATTCCTGGCGCCAG
Organism: Streptomyces sp. NPDC031210; assembly: GCF_055570395.1. Lineage (NCBI taxonomy): Bacteria > Bacillati > Actinomycetota > Actinomycetes > Kitasatosporales > Streptomycetaceae > Streptomyces > Streptomyces sp. NPDC031210. The sequence continues at coordinate 29,448 of NZ_JBVIHH010000026.1, read as the reverse complement.
GGGAAGCTGAAGTTCAAGGTCACTTACCAGTTCGAGCCGGGCGCGGACGCGGACGGCGTGACCGTCCACATCCCCCTCCAGGTGCTCAACCAGGTCTCCTCCGAGGGCTTCGACTGGCAGATCCCGGGTCTGCGCGAGCAGTTGGTGACGGAGCTGATCCGGTCGCTGCCCAAGCCGATCCGGCGCAATTACGTGCCCGCGCCGAACTTCGCGGCCCGTTTCCTGGACTCCACGGTGCCGTTGCAGGGCGCCCTGACCACGTCGCTGGCCGCCGGGCTCCAGCGGATGGTGGGTGTGCCGGTCCAGGCGGCGGACTTCGACACCGCCAAGGTCCCCGACCATCTGAAGATCACCTTCCGGGTCGTCGACGAACGGCGCCGCAAGCTCGCCGAGGCCAAGGACCTCGAAGCGCTGCGGCTGCGCCTCAAGCCGAAGACGCGGGAGGCCATCTCGAAGGCGTTCGAGCAGGCCGCCGAGCGGCCGGCCCGGGACGGCGGCCAGGGCGACGGTCCGGCGCCGGGCGGTCCGGAGCAGCGCACGGGCCTGACGTCCTGGACGATCGGCACGCTGCCGCGGGTCTTCGAGACCCGGCGCGGCGGCCAGCCGTTGAAGGCGTACCCGGCGCTGGTGGACGAGGGCAGCAGCGTGGCCGTACGCCTCTTCGACACCGAGGCCGAGCAGCTCACGGCCATGTGGGACGGCACCCGCCGCCTCATCCTGCTCAACATCCCCTCCAACCCGGCCAAATTCGCCCAGGACAAGCTGAGCAACCAGCAGAAGCTGGCGCTCTCGCGCAATCCGCACGGCTCCATCGCGGCGCTGTTCGAGGACTGTGTGACGGCCGCGGCCGACCGCCTCATCGCGGCCCGGGGCGGCCCGGCGTGGGACGAGGAGTCCTTCCGCAAGCTGTTCGACGCGGTGCGCGCCGACCTGGTGGACGCGACGCTCAAGACGATCCAGCAGGTCCAGGAGGTGCTGGCCGCCTGGCAGGCGTGCGAGCGCCGGCTGAAGGCGACGGCGTTCCCCTCGCTGCTGCCGTCGCTGGCGGACGTCAAGGAGCAGCTCGCCGCGCTCATCAAGCCGGGCTTCGTGACCGCGCACGGCGCCAAGCGCCTGCCGGACCTGATGCGCTACCTGGTCGCCGCCGACCGCCGGCTCCAGCAACTGCCCACCAACGCCGAACGGGACCGCACCCGGATGGCGAAGGTGAAGGAGATGCAGGACGAATACGCCTGGCTGCTGGAGCAGTTCCCCAAGGGGCGCCCGGTGCCGGCCACGGCCAGGGAGATCCGCTGGATGATCGAGGAGCTGCGGGTGAGCTACTTCGCGCACGCGCTGGGGACCGCGTATCCCGTCTCGGACAAGCGCATCGTGAAGGCGGTGGACGCGGCGGCGCCGTAGCGCGCGGAGGCGGTGGCGGGCGGACCCCGGGATCGGGTTCGACCGCACCCCCTGACCTGCTGTAGAGTCTTGCTTCGCAGCCCGCCGCAAGCGGAAAGCGAAACGCAAGGTCCTGTGGAGCAGTTTGGAGTGCTCGCCACCCTGTCAAGGTGGAGGCCGCGGGTTCAAATCCCGTCAGGACCGCATTTTTACGGCCCGCATCCTTCCTGGATGCGGGCCGTAGTGCTTTGCGCACGCCGCAGGCCGTCTTGACGCCGGCGGACGCCACCGGTACTCACAAAGGAAGCGCGGGGGCCGGGGAGGTGCGTGCGATGACGGCAGCGGCGAGGCACGAGACCAGGGCGCTGTTGCGCGCCCATCTGTCGGCCGCCGCGGGTTACCGCCATCTGACGCGGCACTGCCCCATCTGCCACCAGTTGCTCCGGCTCGCCATGGAGCCGTCCAGGACGCGCTCCGGGGCCGCGGAGACGCCCGCCGCCGCCACCGCCTCCTCCGGCGCCCCGGGCCGCCCGGCCGCCGAGGACGAAAGTCCCTCGTCCCGGTGACCGAAGATGCCTGCGCCATCGCCCGTGCGGTGGCAGGCTGTTGACGTAACGGCGGCGGAAGTTCACTACCGCAGCGGCCGTACCGCCTTCAAGGACCGGGCCGTGTGACGGGTGTCACCGAACAAGTTTCGCGAACGAGGGAACTTACACCCGCCCTACAACCGGTCAATTTAATATGTGCAATTGCACCACCCTCCCAGTGTCACCCACGAGATCGCGGGGGTCCGCGTAGAGAGGCACCCGGAAGGGCCCTGGCGGGGCGCTGGAGGCCGTCGGAGGCGGCACGGGCGGCGGGCCGGCCCGGCCGGGGCGGCGGGCCCTGGAGTGGCCGTACACAAAAAAATCGCGCTGGACCCGGCGGAGTCCAGCGCGATTGATGACGTACCCAGATGAAGCGGGTGTGGGGCCCGTTGGGGCGGGCGCCGCGTCGTGTGGAGCTTGGGTGGAGCGGTGAAGCGGGTGGAGCTAGGCGTGCCAACTGGGCGTTCGCGGGTTGGGGGCCCCGAAAACAGCCCGGTTATGCGGTTGTTCAGGCCTCGCTGCGCTGCTGCGGGATGCCCGCGAGCAGTGCGCGGACCTCAGCCTCGCGGTAACGCCGATGCCCTCCGAGCGTACGGATGGACGTGAGCTTGCCTGCCTTGGCCCAGCGGGTCACCGTCTTCGGGTCCACGCGGAACATCGTGGCAACCTCGGCGGGGGTAAGCAGCGGCTCGGCGTCAGGGGTGCGAGCGGTCATGAGCGGCCTCCTCGGGAGAACCGAACCATCACGGTTCTTTCCTCTAAATTCTGCACCTTGACCCACGTTGCCCGAAATGGCGGACGCGGGCCGAGTCGGTTATAGGACGAACGGCTTGTCCTCGGCACTACAACTACACCATCTGTCCAGCCACGTCGGCCAAACCGATGGAATTGCCCTCTCAGGTGTTCAACCTCGGCGGAAGCCGATGGACCATGCCATAGCGGACAGTCACACCCCCGTGACGATCAGTCACACTGCGATCAATCGCCACGAAGCCCTCAAGGAGCGCAATACCGAACTATCCGCCCTTAGTTGGACGGAAGGAGCCCAAGTCAGGCTCCTTGTCCTATTTTGGCACGAGGGTATGGCTTGAGAGCAAGACCCGAAGTCAGTGCTTTAGGTCACGCTTGAGGCAATCGCCCGGATCAGGACCTACGTCCCGACCACTCGCCACACCGATGACGAGCCCCGCCGCGCCCACGGACGCGCCCGGCGGCGCTCAACTGGAGAACTGGCGTTCGCGCACCGCGCGCCACCGGTCCGACAGCTTCTCGTAGGCGGCGCCGGCCCGCTCGCCGTCCCCGTCGCGCAGCGCCGCCAGTCCCTCCGCCACCTCGGCGGCGGAGTGGTCCTCGGCGAGCTGCCCCTCGGGCACCGCGTGCACCAGCCCTCCGTAATCCAACTCCACGAGTGAACGCGGGTGGAATTCCTCCAGCCAGCGCCCCACATCTACCAGGCCGTCGATCAAGGGTCCCTCTTCCAGGGTGTCCCGCAGCGTCCGCAATCCGCGCGCGACGCGGCGCCTGGCCTGCACCATCGGCGTCCGGTAACGCAGCAACGGCCCCTCGTCACTCTTCGTGTACTCCCGCTCGGCGTCGTCGAAGAGGACGAACCAGCGGACCGGGACATGCCAGGTCGCCGCGCGGATCCAGGGCCGGGCGTCCGGATTGCGCTCGCGCCACCGCTCGTAGTCGGTCGCCGCCTGCCGGCGCACCACCGGCGGCAGCGCCGCGTCCAGCACGGAGTCCGGCAGCAGCTCCTCCAGCGCCTCCAGCGCCTGCCAACCGCGCAGCCGCGTCCGCCACGGACACACACAGGTCACGTCGTCCACGACCGCGACGAACGCGTCGGCGCTCTCGTGGACCGGGACCGGCACCGGCGGCGTCGGCAGCAGATCGGCCAGCGCGCGGCGCTGCTCGTCCTGCGCCGTGGGGGTCCGCTCGCGCTCGGCGTAGCGCGCCCAGTGGGAGCGCTCCGGCTCGGGGAACGCTGCCAGCGGCTCGTAGACCCGCAGATAGGCCACATACGGGACCCGCACCGACGACGCCAAGGCCACGCGCGCTCCTTCACTGCCAACTCCGCCGCCGGGGGTCGCCCACCCCCGCCCGGCCAGGGATACGGGCAGATCGTCCCATGCCCGTCCCCCGCAAGAGGGTGATCCCGCGCACGTGACTGATCAGCGGGGTCCGGAGGTCTTACGCTCTTCCCGACCGGCCCTCCCCACCCGCACGAGGGCGTCCTTCGCGACTTATGGGAGTCACCACAGTGACTGACGTACGTCCTGCCACCGTCAGTGCCGACGGCGGCGTTCTGCACACCCTGTTCCGCTCGGAACAGGGCGGCCACGAGCAAGTCGTTCTCTGCCAGGACCGCGCCAGCGGCCTCCGGGCCGTGATCGCCCTCCACAGCACCGCCCTGGGCCCCGCCCTGGGCGGTACCCGCTTCCACGCCTACGCCTCCGACGAGGAGGCCGTGCTGGACGCCCTCAACCTCTCGCGCGGCATGTCGTACAAGAACGCGCTGGCCGGTCTCGACCACGGCGGCGGCAAGGCGGTGATCATCGGTGACCCCGAGCTGATCAAGTCCGAGGAGCTGCTGCTCGCCTACGGCCGCTTCGTGGCGTCCCTCGGGGGCCGCTACGTCACCGCGTGCGACGTCGGCACCTACGTCGCCGACATGGACGTCGTCGCCCGTACGAACAAGTGGACCACCGGCCGCTCGCCCGAGAACGGCGGCGCCGGCGACTCCTCGGTCCTGACCGCCTTCGGCGTCTTCCAGGGCATGCGGGCCTCGGCGCAGCACCAGTGGGGCGACCCGACGCTGCGCGACCGCAAGGTCGGCGTCGCAGGCGTCGGCAAGGTGGGCCACCACCTGGTCGAGCACCTCCTCCAGGACGGCGCCGAGGTCGTGATCACGGACGTGCGCGCCGAGTCGGTGGACCGGATCCTCGCCAGGCACCCCCGGGTGACCGCCGTCGCGGACACCGACGCGCTGATCCGTACCGAGGGCCTGGACGTGTACGCGCCGTGCGCCCTGGGCGGCGCGCTGAACGACGACTCGGTGCCGGTGCTGACCGCGAAGGTGGTGTGCGGCGCGGCCAACAACCAGCTCGCGCACCCCGGCGTGGAGAAGGATCTGTCCGACCGCGGGATCCTCTACGCGCCGGACTACGTCGTCAACGCCGGCGGTGTCATCCAGGTCGCCGACGAGCTGCACGGCTTCGACTTCGACCGCTGCAAGGCGAAGGCGGCGAAGATCTTCGACACGACGCTGGCGATATTCGCGCGTGCGAAGACGGATGGCATTCCGCCCGCCGCGGCGGCCGACCGGCTGGCCGAAGCGCGGATGGCCGAGGCCCGGCGCGCCTGACCCGGGCGCCGGTTCTGGCCGGAAACGCCCTCTTGCGGCCCGTCGCGGGCGGCGGGGGAGACATCCCTCACCACCCGTCGGCGGGTCGCCGCGCAGGACAGGTTAAAATCGCAGGTGACCAGCGGGGACGGGGCGTCCCGAGGGTCATGCCGAGCGGCGGGTGATGCGGGCGACGTACCGTATGGCCGCGGAAGCAGGTACCGTTAAAGCCCTACGGGCCGGTCTCTCCGTCGAGAGTCCGCTCTGATTCATGAACGCGTGTCAAGACTCTGGGGCCGTCGAGCCCCGTCGTTGAGGGGGTCGAGCCATGGGGCGCGGCCGGGCCAAGGCCAAGCAGACGAAGGTCGCCCGCCAGCTGAAGTACAACAGCGGTGGGACTGATCTCTCACGCCTGGCCGAAGAGCTGGGTGCATCGCCGCAACAGCCGGCAGAGCAACAGCAGCCGCCGAACGGCGAGCCGTTCGAGGATGACGAGGACGACGACCCGTACGCGCGGTACGCCGACCTGTACAACAACGACGACGATGAAGAGGACGAGGGCAACTCGTCCCAGCACCGTCGCCGCGCCTGACGACGCACCGCTGCTTCCGCAGGGATCCACCCGCGGCCGCACCGTGGGTCGGTGACCATTCGTTCACGGCGCGCACAGCTTGTCCACAAACCCGGTCCGGGGCTCTGACCTCGGACCGGGTTCTGTGCTGCCCTGGCAGCGGGCGCCTCAGCCGGCGTAGTCACCGGTCAGGGCCACCGCTTCGGCCCGGTCGCCGCGGTCGAGGATCTCGCCGCTGACCCAGGCGTCCACCCCGCGGTCGGCGAGGGTCGTCAGCGCGGCCTCCACCGACTCCTGCGGCACGACGGCGATCATGCCGACGCCCATGTTCAGGGTCTTCTCCAGCTCCAGCCGCTCGACCTGCCCGGCCTGGCCGACGAGGTCGAAGACCGCGCCCGGCGTCCAGGTGGAGCGGTCGACGGTGGCGTGCAGGCCGTCCGGGATCACCCGGGCGAGGTTGTTGGCCAGGCCGCCGCCGGTGATGTGCGAGAAGGCGTGCACCTCGGTCGTACGGGTCAGCGCCAGGCAGTCCAGCGAGTAGATCTTGGTGGGCTCCAGCAGCTCCTCACCGAGCGTGCGGCCGAACTCCGCGACCTCCCGGTCCAGGGCCATTCCGGCCCGGTCGAAGAGCACGTGGCGGACCAGGGAGTACCCGTTCGAGTGAAGTCCGGAGGACGCCATCGCGATGACCGCGTCGCCCGTACGGATGCGGTCCGCACCCAGCACCCGGTCGGCCTCGACCACGCCCGTACCGGCGCCGGCGACGTCGAACTCGTCCGCGCCCAGCAGTCCGGGGTGCTCGGCGGTCTCGCCGCCGACCAGCGCGCAGCCGGCCAGCACACAGCCCTCCGCGATGCCCTTGACGATGGCCGCGACCCGCTCGGGGTAGACCTTGCCGACGCAGATGTAGTCGGTCATGAACAGCGGTTCGGCGCCGCAGACGACCAGGTCGTCGACGACCATGCCCACGAGGTCGTGGCCGATGCTGTCGTAGACGCCCATCTTGCGGGCGATGTCGACCTTCGTGCCGACGCCGTCGGTGGCCGACGCCAGCAGCGGACGTTCGTACCGCTTCAGGGCGGACGCGTCGAAGAGGCCGGCGAAACCACCGAGCCCGCCGACGACCTCGGGGCGGGTGGCCTTCCGCACCCACTCCTTCATCAGGTCGACGGCGCGGTCGCCCGCCTCGATGTCGACACCCGCCGCCGCGTAGCTGGCGCCGGCGCCCGCGGATCGCGCAGGCTCAAAGGACTCAGTAGGCATGGCCCAGAACTTTCGTGTCGTGTGTGTGCGAGCTACGGGCGGCGCAGCGCGTCGGCACCGCCGACGCCGGCCGTCAGCGTCTCGACGCCGTCCAGGTCCGGCTTGGCCTGACCGGCGGTCTCCGACTCCAGGAGGTGCTTGCCCAGCAGCTCGGGGTCGGGCAGCTCCATCGGGTATTCGCCGTCGAAGCAGGCGCGGCACAGGTTGGGCTTGGCGATGGTGGTCGCCTCGACCATGCCGTCCAGGGAGATGTACGCGAGCGAATCGGCGCCCAGCGACTTGCCGATCTCCTCGACGCTCAGCCCGTTGGCGATCAGCTCCGCGCGGGTGGCGAAGTCGATGCCGAAGAAGCACGGCCACTTGATCGGCGGGGAGGAGATCCGGATGTGGACCTCCAGGGCGCCGGCCTCGCGGAGCATGCGCACCAGGGCGCGCTGGGTGTTGCCGCGAACGATCGAGTCGTCGACGACCACCAGCCGCTTGCCGCGGATGACTTCCTTGAGCGGGTTGAGCTTGAGGCGGATACCGAGCTGCCGGATGGTCTGCGAGGGCTGGATGAAGGTCCGGCCGACGTAGGAGTTCTTGACCAGCCCGGAGCCGTACGGGATCCCGCTGGCCTCGGCGTAGCCGACGGCGGCGGGGGTGCCCGACTCCGGCGTCGCTATGACCAGGTCCGCCTCGGCCGGCGCCTCGGCGGCCAGCTTGCGGCCCATCTCCACACGGGAGAGGTACACGTTGCGGCCGGCGATGTCGGTGTCCGGGCGGGCGAGGTAGACGTACTCGAAGACGCAGCCCTTGGGGCGGGCGTCGGCGAAGCGGCTGCTGCGCAGGCCGTCCTCGTCGATGGCGACCATCTCGCCGGGCTCGATCTCGCGGATGAAGCTGGCGCCGCAGATGTCGAGGGCGGCGGTCTCGGAGGCCACCACCCAGCCGCGCTCCAGGCGGCCGAGGACCAGCGGGCGGATGCCCTGCGGGTCGCGGGCGGCGTACAGCGTGTGCTCGTCCATGAAGACGAGGGAGAAGGCGCCCATGACCTTCGGCAGGACGCGGGGTGCGGCCTCCTCGACGGTGAGCGGCTTGCCGTCCTCGTCGACCTGGCCGGCCAGCAGCGCCGTCACGAGATCGGTGTCATTGGTGGCCGCGACCTGGGTCGCGCGGCCGCCCTCACGGGGCAGCGCCGCGACCAGATCCGCCAGCTCGGCGGTGTTGACCAGGTTGCCGTTGTGGCCGAGCGCGATCGAGCCGTGCGCGGTCGCACGGAACGTCGGCTGGGCGTTCTCCCACACCGAGGCACCGGTGGTGGAGTAGCGGGCATGGCCCACGGCGATGTGGCCCTGGAGGGAGCCGAGCGAAGTCTCGTCGAAGACCTGGGAAACCAGGCCCATGTCCTTGAAGACGAGGATCTGGGAGCCGTTGCTCACTGCGATGCCCGCGGACTCCTGTCCACGGTGCTGCAGCGCGTACAGCCCGAAATAGGTGAGTTTGGCGACCTCTTCACCCGGAGCCCAGACACCGAAGACGCCGCAAGCGTCCTGGGGGCCCTTCTCGCCGGGGAGCAGGTCGTGGTTGAGTCGTCCGTCACCACGTGGCACATCACTGAGTCTAGGGCAGGTCGCGGATTCATCCGAACCGGGGATGGCCCGGCACCTGGAGGAGTGCATGAACGGAGCGCGCGGCACCCTTGACGTGACCACGCCCGTCCGGCCGGGATTCCCGGCCCCGCGGACCCCGCAGCCCTTGGCGCGCCTGGCGTGTGGCCGGGCCCACCGCCGCACGCGGGCTCCGGTCCGGCACCGCCACCTCCACTTCGGCCGGGTGGCCGGCGCGCAGTGTCGCTGCGGAATTCCACGGTAGCGGCGGGTAGCGACGGCCGGGCCCGGCCCTCCCCCACCGCCCCCTCTGAGCTGCGCTTTTCCCCGCGCCTCCGCCGTCGCGCCGCCCCTTCCCAGGGACGATCGGCGTGAGCCTTGCATCCCTTATGCGGCTTATGTCGCCTCGCGACGCCCGTCACCCGTGTGAGATACGCGACCCCGGCCGCCCGCCGCCAGCCGGAGGGGCCCAGGCGGTCGCGCCAAGCCCCGCGAACGATCACCTGGGGAGCCGAACCGATGGGGACTGGTCGATGTCGGCGCCGCCGACGAGGGCAGCCGGCGGCCGTCCCCGCCGGTTCAGCTCATCAGTGGCAGATAGCCGCCGAGGTCGGCGCGCTCGCCGCTCGCGCGGACGGTGGCCGCGTCCAGCGCCGTCGCCCAGTCGAGGCGGCCGGTGGCCAGGCGCAGCCAGGTGAGCGGGTCGGTCTCGACCACGTTCGGCGGGGTGCCACGGGTGTGCCGGGGGCCCTCGACGCACTGCACGACGGCGAACGGCGGCACCCGGACCTCGACCGAGCCGCCGGCCGCCCGCACGGCGAGCGCGTCGGCCAGGAAGCGGGTCGCGACGGCCAGGGCCTGGCGGTCGTACCCGATCTCCACGCCCGTCGCGGCCGCCAGGTCGTCGGTGTGGACGACCAGCTCGACGCAGCGGCTCACCACGTAGTCGGCCAGCCGCATGGCGCCGACGCGGGTGGCCAGCAGCCGGTCGTCCTCGGCCGCGGGCAGGACCCCGGCGAGCTCCTCGGCAGTACGCGTCAGCAGCTTCACCGGGTCGTGCGCGGCGGCCAGCGCGCGGGAGTCGTCGTCGATGCCGGCGGCGTGCGAGGTGGTCGCGAACGGCCAGTCGAGCAGGGCGACTTCGAGGTGCGGCGGGGCCGGCTCGCGCAGCAGCCGCGGCACACTCCCGGTCGCCATCGCCACATGCGCGGCCAGCTCGCGCACCGTCCAGTCACCGAGCCGGGTCGGCAGCGCCAGTTGCTCGTCCGTCAGGTCGCCGACGGCGGCGCGGACCCGCGCGAACTGCGCGGTGACGGCGGCGCGGGTCTTGGCGGGGTCGTAGCTGCGGGTGCGGACCTTGCCGCGGGCAGGAGACATGGCGCCGAGGCTACTGCGCGGCACCGACAGCCCTCATGCGAACGCACACGGCGGCCCGGCCCCGGGTGGGGACGGACCGCCGTGTGACGCCTGACCGTGCCGCTAGGCGACGAGGCCGGGAAGGGTGTTCTCGTGCGCGTCCTTGAGCTCGCTCAGCGGAATGCTGAACTGGCCCTGGAGGTCGATCTCCTCGCCGTCGATGACGCCGATACGGGTGGCCGGCAGCCCCCGCGCACCGCACATGTCGGTGAAGCGGAGCTCCTCGCTGCGCGGGACGGCGACGAGCGCGCGGCCCGCCGACTCCGAGAAGAGCAGCACGAACGGGTCGATGCCGTCCGGGACGACCAGGCGGGCGCCCTTGCCACCGCGCAGGCACGACTCCACCAGCGCCTGGATCAGGCCGCCGTCGGAAAGGTCGTGCGCCGCGTCGATCATGCCGTCGCGGGAGGCGGAGATCAGGATCTCGGCGAGCAGCCGCTCCCGCTCCAGATCGACCTTCGGCGGCATGCCGCCGAGGTGGTCGTGCACGACCTGCGACCAGGCCGAGCCGCCCAGCTCCTCCCGGGTGTCACCCAGGAGGTAGATCAGGTGGCCCTCGTCCGCGAACGCCATCGGCGTACGGCGGTTGACGTCATCGATCACACCGAGCACGGCCACGACCGGCGTCGGGTGGATGGCGACCTCGCCGGTCTGGTTGTACAGCGAGACGTTGCCGCCGGTCACGGGCGTACCGAGCGTCTGACAGCCGTCCGCCAGCCCGCGCGTGGCCTCGGCGAACTGCCACATGACGGCCGGGTCCTCGGGCGAGCCGAAGTTCAGGCAGTCGGAGATGGCCAGCGGCTTGGCGCCGGTCGCTGCGACGTTGCGGTACGCCTCGGCCAGCGCGAGCTGCGCGCCGGTGTACGGGTCGAGCTTGGCGTAGCGCCCGTTGCCGTCCGTGGCGACCGCGACGCCGAGGTTGGAGTCCTCGTCGATCCGCACCATGCCGGAGTCCTCCGGCTGCGCGAGCACGGTGTTGCCCTGCACGAAGCGGTCGTACTGGTCGGTGATCCACGACTTCGACGCCTGATTCGGCGACGCGACGAGGGCGAGCACCTGCTCCCGCAGCTCCTGCGGCGTGGCCGGCCGGGCCAGCTTGCCCGCGTCGTCGGCCTGGAGGGCGTCCTGCCAGTCCGGACGGGCGAACGGCCGGTGGTAGGTCGGGCCCTCGTGGGCGACGGAGCGCGGCGGCACGTCGACGATCTGCTCGCCGTGCCAGAAGATCTCGAGCTGCGAGCCGTCCGTCACCTCACCGATGACGGTGGCGATCACATCCCACTTCTCGCAGATCTCCATGAAGCGGTCGACGTTGCCGGGCTCGACGATCGCGCACATGCGTTCCTGCGACTCGCTCATGAGGATTTCCTCGGGCGAGAGGGAGGAGTCGCGCAGCGGCACGGTGTCCAGCTCGACGCGCATGCCGCCGGAACCGGCCGAGGCCAGCTCGCTGGTGGCGCAGGACAGCCCGGCACCGCCGAGGTCCTGGATGCCGTCGACCAGGTCTTCCTTGAAGATCTCCAGGGTGCACTCGATGAGCAGCTTCTCCTGGAAGGGGTCACCGACCTGGACGGCCGGGCGCTTGGCGGGCCCGGTCGAGTCGAAGGTCTCCGACGCCAGGACGGACACGCCGCCGATGCCGTCGCCGCCGGTGCGGGCGCCGTAGAGGATGACCTTGTTGCCGGCGCCGGACGCCTTGGCGAGGTGGATGTCCTCGTGCTTCATCACGCCCACACACAGGGCGTTGACCAGCGGGTTTCCCTGGTAGCAGGGGTCGAAGACGACCTCGCCGCCGATGTTGGGCAGACCCAGGCAGTTGCCGTAGCCGCCGATGCCCGCGACGACGCCGGGCAGCACCCGCTTGGTGTCGGGGTGGTCGGCCGCGCCGAAGCGCAGCGGGTCCATCACCGCGACCGGCCGGGCGCCCATGGCCAGGATGTCGCGGACGATGCCGCCCACGCCGGTGGCCGCGCCCTGGTAGGGCTCGATGTAGGAGGGGTGGTTGTGCGACTCGACCTTGAAGGTGACCGCGTAACCCTGGCCGACGTCCACGACGCCGGCGTTCTCGCCGATGCCGACCAGCAGCGCGTCGGTCTCGGGGGCCTTCTCACCGAACTGCTTGAGGTGGACCTTGCTGGACTTGTACGAGCAGTGCTCGGACCACATGACCGAGTACATGGCCAGTTCGGCGCCGGTGGGACGGCGGCCGAGGATCTCGCGGATGCGCGCGTACTCGTCCTGCTTCAGGCCGAGTTCGGCCCACGGCTGCTCGGTGTCCGGCGTGTGGGCCGCGTGCTTGACGGTGTCGAGGCTGTGCTTGATGGTGCCCTCGCTTCGCTCGGTCATGAGGCGTTGACCAGCTTCTTCAGGATCGAGGTGAAGAATCCGAGCCCGTCGGTACGGCCCGTACCGACCAGCGGCTCGACGGCGTGCTCCGGGTGCGGCATGAGGCCGACGACATTGCCCGCCTCATTGGTGATGCCGGCGATGTCGCGGAGCGAGCCGTTGGGATTTCCGTATCCGTCGGCGGCTTCGCCGTCGGTCAGGTAACGGAACGCGACGCGGCCCTCGGCCTCCAGCATGTCCAGCGTCCGCTCGTCGGCGACATAACGGCCGTCGATGTTCTTCAGCGGGACGGCGATCTCCTGGCCGGCTTCGTAGTCCGTCGTCCAGGAGGTGCCGGCGTTCTCCACCCGCAGCTTCTGGTCGCGGCAGATGAAGTGCAGGTGATTGTTGCGCAGCATCGCGCCGGGCAGCAGGTGCGTCTCGGTCAGCACCTGGAAGCCGTTGCAGATGCCCAACACCGGCATACCGGCCTTGGCCTGCTCGATAACGGTGTCCATCACCGGCGAGAAACGGGAGATGGCCCCGGCCCGCAGGTAGTCGCCGTAAGAGAAGCCGCCGGGCAGGACCACGGCGTCGACCTGCTTGAGGTCCTTGTCGCGGTGCCACAGCGGCACCGGCTCGGCCCCGGCGACCCGGACCGCGCGCTGCGTGTCGCGGTCATCGAGCGTGCCGGGAAAGGTAATGACTCCGATACGGGCTGTCATGAGTCGACCCGGACGGTGAAGTCTTCGATGACGGTGTTGGCCAGGAAGGTCTCGGCCATCTCATGGATACGGGCGAGGGCGGCGTCGTCGACCGGACCCTCCACCTCAAGTTCGAAACGCTTGCCCTGGCGGACGTCGGCGATCCCGTCGAAACCCAGACGAGGCAGTGCGCGCTGCACCGCCTGCCCCTGCGGGTCGAGGATCTCCGGCTTGAGCATGACGTCGACTACGACGCGTGCCACTGGCACTCCCGGTGGTGTGGTGCGGCTGTGTTTCTCCGGGGACACCCCGGACCCCGATCGGTCACCTCACACTACCGCGTTCGAAAATCTACGCGCATAGATATACGGTGCGCCCATCACGGTCCGGTATCGGCACGAGTGCGCACTGGGGAAAATCCTTGAAAAGATCTAGGGTCCCGATTGCTGGATGACACGCTGAGAAAATTAACTGGGCTTCACAATGCAATGCCCGTCGCTGTACAAATGAAAAAGCATTGATCCCTATCCGCAGGATCTCAAGCATCACCCCATGTCAACCCGGGGTTGCTGCACGAAAGGACCGATATCCGTGGCGCAGCGCGTAGTAGTAACGCTCTCCGATGACATCGACGGAGGAGAAGCCGCAGAGACGGTCGCCTTCGGATTGGACGGGAAGTCGTACGAGATCGACCTCAATCCCGCCAATGCGAAGAAACTGCGCGGCCTCCTCACGCCCTACGTCGAGGCGGGCCGCAAGCGGTCGCAGTCCGGGAAGGCCTACCACCGCACCGCGGTGACGCCCGACCCGGCGGCCGTCCGCGCCTGGGCCCGCTCGCACCAGATGGACGTCCCGCCGCGCGGCCGGATCCCCAAGAAGGTCTACGAGGCGTTCAACGCGGCCAACCACTGACCGCCTCGCCGGCACCCCGCGAGCCACGTGCGGCCGACTTGCACAGCACCCCTACTGATCAGCTAGAGTCTGGAGCACGCCGAGGGGCCAGGCCGAAAGGCCGAACTCCACGGAGTCACGCGGGTGTAGCTCAGTAGTAGAGCGCCCCCTTTCCAAGGGGGAGGCGCAGTGTGCGATCCCTGTCACCCGCTCTGACTGCTCAACCGGTCTATTCGATCAGGTAGAGTAGCTGTCGCGCCGCTCGGTGAAAGCCGAGTGGATGCCTGCGGACGTAGCTCAGTTGGTAGAGCGCAACCTTGCCAAGGTTGAGGTCGCGAGTTCGAGCCTCGTCGTCCGCTCAGAAAGAGAAGGCCCCGGTCCTGGTGACCGGGGCCTTCTTCGTATGTCCGGTGGCTTTTCCCTTTCCGGGCCCCGCTTCCTTTCCCGTTCCCCCTTCCCTCCCGGCGCGTGACCGGGATCACCGCCCGGTGGGGCGTAGGCGGCGGGGCGGTGGGCACGCGAGGTTGGTTATAGTGGTGCCCGCACCGCGAGGGCGGCCTTCAGGCCCCGTGCGGAGCGTGCGGACGTAGCTCAGTTGGTAGAGCGCAACCTTGCCAAGGTTGAGGTCGCGAGTTCGAGCCTCGTCGTCCGCTCAAAGAGAGAAGGCCCCGGTCCTGGTGACCGGGGCCTTCTTCGTCTGTCCGCCCGGGGCGGTGCCCGGTCAGGTCCAGGGCAGGCCGGTGAGGCGCTCGTACGCCTCGGTGTACTTGGCGCGGGTGCGGTCCACGATGTCCTGGGGCAGCGGGGGCGGCGGCTGCTCGCTCGCGCGGTCCCAGCCGGAGGCCGGCGACGTCAGCCAGTCGCGGACGAACTGCTTGTCGAACGACGGCTGGGCGCGGCCCGGCTGCCACTGGTCGGCCGGCCAGAAGCGCGAGGAGTCGGGGGTGAGGACCTCGTCGGCCAGGGTCAGTTCCTCGCCGCGGAACCCGAACTCGAATTTGGTGTCCGCCAGGATGAGGCCGCGCTCGCGGGCGATGTCGCGGGCCCTGCTGTAGACGGCGAGGGTCGTCTGGCGGAGCTGGGCGGCGACCTCGACGCCGACCTGGCGGGCGACCTCTTCGTACGAGACGTTCTCGTCGTGCTCGCCGACGGCGGCCTTGGTGGCCGGGGTGAAGATCGGCGCGGGCAGTTCCGAGCCGTTGACCAGGCCCTCGGGCAGGGCCAGGCCGCAGACCGTACGGGTCTGCTCGTATTCGGCGAGGCCGGAGCCGGTCAGATAGCCGCGGGCCACGCATTCGACGGGGACCATGGACAGCGACGTGCACACCAGGGTGCGGCCGGCCCAGTCCGCCGGGGCGCCGGCCGGGACGTCGGTGGACAGGACGTGGTTCGGGGCGAGGTCGGCGAGCTGGTCGAACCACCACAGGGAGAGCTGGGTCAGGACGCGGCCCTTGTCCGGGATCTCGGTGGGGAGCACCCAGTCGAAGGCGGACGTGCGGTCGCTGGCGACCATGATCAGTTCGCCGGCGGCGTTCTGGTAGAGGTCGCGCACCTTTCCGGTGTGCAGGTGGGTGAGCCCCGGGACCTGCACGGGCTCGGGCTTTTCTACGAAACCGGACACGCTGCCTCCGCGTAGGTTGATCCAGGAGTCGGTTCGATTCTCCCGTATGCGCGGGGGCGGCGCCGCCGCAGGGTGGGCGGGGCGCGGGAAGGCGGCTCAGGGCGGGCTGTTGGGGCGTGTCGGCGCTTCGGGCGGGCGGCACGCCCCGGGGGGCTCTCAGTCGCGCTTGCAGATCCGGTCCAGGAGATTGGCCGTGGCCCGCTGGACGCGCTGGTCCACATGACCGGGCCGGTCCAGGGCCGGGGACCAGGCGAAGGTGCCCGAGGAGAAGACCAGCGCGCCGCTGGGGGCGCGGTAGAGGGAGGTCTCCTGATGGCGGCGGGCGCCCTCACCGTCGCGGTAGGGGGAGTGCGCGAGCAGGATGCGGTGGGTGTGTTCGGGGAGGCTGGTGCGCGGGAAGTAGCGGTCCGCCTCGCCGGCGACCAGACCGGGGAGTTCGTCGCCCTCGTGCGCGCCGGTGGCCTCCCACAGCCAGTGCTCGCCGTTGCGGACGACCAGCGGGGCGGGCTCGGGGACCCGCCCGGCGTACTGGATGCCCATCAGCCGCTGCTCGGCGTCGCCGGCCTCGCGCCAGAGGGCGGGGCGCCCGGGGCCCTGGCGCTTGCGGCAACTGAGCAGGGAATCCGGGCCGGCGGGCGACGGGCGGAGGTCGACCTGCCAGTACATGGTGTTGGCGGACAGGAAGACCAGGGACGTGCCGAGGTCGCGGGCCCGTTCGACGGTGCGGCGCATGGGCACCGACCAGTATTCGTCGTGGCCGGGGAAGACCAGGCCCCGGTAGCGGGTCGGGTCGACGCGGCCGGCGTGCAGGTCGCGGGCGTCGGCGTAGGCGAGGTCGTAGCCGTAGCGCTCGGCCCAGCGGATGAAGTCGTAGGCGTGGCCCACATGGAGGGGCAGGCCGGCGCCGGCGTACGGGCGGTCGAAGGAGACGGTGGTGGCCGCGTCCTGCTCGCCGAGGAGAGCGCCCTTCTCGTCCCAGGCGTGGTAGAGGCTGGCGCCGGTGCGGCCGTCCTCCGGGTAGAGGTTGTACGCCTGCCAGGTGATGTCGGGCAGCAGCAGGAGCAGGTCGGCGGGGTGGTCGTCGCGGACCGTGAAGGGGATGTGGCTGCGGTAGCCGTCGGCGGTGGTGAGGACCGCGACGTACGCGCCGAGGTTCCAGTAGGTGGGGACCTGGAGGCGCCAGGAGAGCCACCAGTGGTGGCAGGAGACCGTGCGGTCGACCGTCAGCGGGGTCGGCTGGACGATGCCGGCCAGGCGCGGGCTGGTGGTGATCTTGGCGGCGCCGACACCGCCGTAGTGACCGATGCGGTAGACGTCGATGCTGAACGGCTGCGGCGGGTCCACCGAGACGCGGAAATCGATGGCCTCGCCCGGAGCCACCGCGCCCGTACTGGCGAAGCCCTTGATCTGGCGGTGCACGTCGTCGGCGCTGCGCGGGCCGTTGTGCTTGCGGGGCGCGGGCACGCGGAGGTCGCCCTGGGCGACGGAGGGATCGACGTACCAGGGAACGACCTGGCCGGATTCGAAGTAGTTCTCGCTGCCGCGCAGCCAGGGCAGCGGGCCCTGGCCGAACGGGTCCGTGACCGCGTGGGCGAGGGCGCCCGACTCCCAGCGCCTGATCTGTTCCGTCGCCACCTTCCACTCCCCTCCCGCGTCCCCTTCGGCCTCGGCCGGCCGGGTTGGCCGCGGCCGACCGGCCGTCGTCTCTTGTGCGCCCCCGCCGTCTCCCTGCGGCGGGGACGGTCCCGTGGTGTCCGGCTGAACGGACCCGGGCACCCCCCAGCACATCACATTACGCACTCACTTCGTCACCCTTCGTCGTGAATTGAAGGGCCACAAGGCCCGAAACGCGAACTGGAGGGGAACATTCAGCCGGTGCGGGCGGGGCCGGGGGCCGAAGGGGGCCGGGGCGGGCGGCGGAAGGGGCCCCGGTGGGCGGCGGAACGGGCCCGGGTGGGCAGGACGGGCGTGGGGGCGGTGGGGGCGCATTGGAGTGCGGGGAGGTGGCGGGGGCGAAGCGGCGCGCCGGCGGTGAGGCCCGTGGCGGCCGTGGCCCCCGCCACGGGTCACACCAGCCGGACCGGCTTCTCCGGGCGGACGCCGATGGTGGTCAGCCAGCCACGGAGCGGTTCCGCGTCGCCGTCGTCCACCAGGCTCAGGACCGGGCTGCCGAGGTCGGAGCGGCGGGTGCCGTCCACCAGCAGCGCGGGGCCGTCGAGCCAGTCCAGACCGGGGGTGGCGCCGGCGGTGTCGACGGCGGCGCAGCAGACCATGGCCGTGATGTGGTCGGCGAGCAGCTCGCGGCCCGTGCGGGGCGGCTGCAACGGGAACAGCGGGAGGCCGCCGCCCTCGACCAGACCGTCGCCCCATGCCACGCCGGCGACCGCGTCCTTGGCTGATCCGCCACGGGCGGCCTGGCGGGCCGCCTCCTCGCGTTCCTCACGCGCGACCTCCGCGCCCAGCCGGGCGGCGAGCAGGTCGCCGACCCCGTCGTCGCGGGTCAACCGGTCGATCACCCGGGCGAGCGTGGGACCGGGCGCGGGGGCGCAGGAGTCGTCGGCGGGGTGCTGAGCTTCCGGGCCGGGCAGGGGGGCCGCGGAACCGGCCGATGGGGCGGTGGAACCCTCCGGTGGGGCGGTGGTGGCTCCTGGTCGCGGGGTGGCGGGTGTTCCTGTCGACGGGGCGGTGTCGGCCGTGGGGGACGCGTGCGGCGTGGCCGGAGCGGGCGGCGTTGCCGGGGTCGATGGTTCGTCGGGGGCGGGTGGGGCAGCCGATACGGACGGTCCGTCGGGGGTGAGTGGGGCAGCCGATACGGACGCGTCACCCGGGATGGGCGGTGTGGCCGTGTCCGTCGGTGCCGCTGCGGGCGTGGCGAGGTCGGTCGAGTGTGGCGCGGCTGACGTCATGGGGGACGCGGCGGCTGTGGTGGGGCCCCCGGCGTGCGTGGCCGGGGCGAGGGGGGTCGCGGCGGGGCTCGTGGCGTCCGCCGTCGGGTCGACGAGGTCCGTGGCCTCCCCGGCCGCGTCCGTCGCCGGGCCCGCCCCGTCCGCCGCCGAGTCGGCCCCGTCCGCCGCCGAGTCGGCCGCGTCAGTCGCCGGGCCCGCGGCACCCGTCGTGGGGGCCGGGCCCAGGGTCGGCAGGGCGTCGAGGGCGCGGTGGAGGCGGGCGGCTTCGAGGCGCCACTTTCGGTCCACCACCTCTTCCGGGTACTGGTTCCAGCCGACGGGGGACCAGTCGGGGCCCGGTTCGGCGGGGCCGCCGTGGAAGAGGCGGGCGGCCAGGAGGGAGGCGGCGCGGTCGATGGCGCCCGGTTCCTCCAGGAGGTCGCAGGCGGGGCGCTCGCCGAGGCGGGAGGTGAAGCCCTCGGCGAGGCGGTCACGGCGGGAGAGTTCGGTGAGCGCGGAGACCACGCCGGCGTCCAGCCGGGAGGGCCAGCGGCCCATGCGCCAGGCGGGCAGCGCGACGCGGGTCAGCAGGCGGTCCCAGCCGGCGTAGGCCAGGCCGACCTGCTCCTGGGCGACGATCCGCAGGCCGTAGTCGACGGTCTGGGCGCGCTCGGAGGCGGCGGCCGCGACGCCGCGTTCCATGATCGTGGCGTGGTCGCGGCAGGCGCGCAGCAGCAGCCGGGCCACCCGGCCGGCGAAGCGCAACGCCAGGCCGCGCGGGCCCCGGCCCTGGCCCGCGACCGCCACCGCGGCGTCCAGCCCGCGGATGAAGCGGCGGGCGGCCGCTATGTCCGGGTGGGCGGACGGGCCGGTGCCCGCGACGACCGGGGCGAGCAGGGCGCGCAGCTCGGCGACCCGCATCCACCACAGGAACGGCGAGCCGATGACCAGGACCGGCGCCTCGGGCTCCCGGCGCCCTTCGCCACGGGCCGGCCGCGCGGCGCCGCGGGGCGGGCCGTGGGCGCGGTGCGTACGGTCCTCCAGCCAACTGTCGCAGTCCGGGGTGAGGGCTATCGCGGAGGGCGCGGGGACCTCCAGGCGGTCGGCGAGATCGCGGACGAGGCGGTAGAGATCGGGTGCCGACTTCTCGGAGACCGGCACGGAGGGGCTGAGCGCGGGTCTGGCGCGGGCGACGACCACGGCGACCAGCGCCGCGAGCAGCAGGACGACCACGGCGAGGCCGCAGACGATCCAGCGGGCGAGGCCCCAGCCGGAGCCCGCGCCCGACCCGGCACCGAGGTGCCCGGTGGCCGCGCCGGTGAGGAGCACGACGGCCACCGCCGCGGGCAGCAGCGCCGCGGCCAGCGCCGTACCGCGGATGCGCAATACGGCGAGGGCGCGGGCACGCGCCGCCAGGACACCTGTTTCCGGACCTGTCACGAGCCTGTACACCCCCTGCTGTCCTGGTGGAGACGGACGGAGAGAACACGGGACGGAAATGTGCGCGGTGTGAGCATCGCTCGCTCCTCCACCACTGTGGCACCGGCCACTGACATCGCAATGCCGGTGAGCCAGTTGCCGGACGCGGCCACGGCAGCCGCGCCGATTCCCGGCCCGACGCCCGAAGGACGCTTGCGCGGCACCCTAGTTGGGGGTGTGGCTCCCGTCAGCCGGATAGCCGGTGTGGTCACTCGATGGAATGGCTTTGGGTAAAGCCGGGAACCGAGGGGTGGCTGAGGGGTCGCTGAGGGATGTCGGGCCGGAAGGGGTGGTCGGCACGGCTTCTCGGCGTGCGAGGACCGGCCGCGAGGACCGGCCCGCGACTAGCTGCCCGAGGCCCCGTCCGCCGCCTCGCCCGCGACCTTGGCGGCGATGTCCGTACGGTGCTGGGAGCCGGCCAGGGAGATCCGGTCCACGGCGCGGTAGGCGCGGTCGCGGGCGGTGGTGAGGTCGGTGCCGGTGGCCGTGACGGACAGCACCCGGCCGCCCGCGCTGAGCACCGCGCCGGAGTCGTCGCGCTTGGTGCCCGCGTGCAGGACGTACGCCTGGGGGGCGTCCTGCTCCGCGACGTCGGCGAGGCCCTCGATGGGGTCGCCGGTGCGCGGGGTGTCGGGGTAGTTGTGGGAGGCGATGACGACGGTGACGGCCGCGTCGTCGCTCCAGCGCAGCGCCGGGAAGGTGGCGAGGGTGCCGGTGGCGGCGGCGTGCAGCAGGCCGGCGAGCGGGGTCTTGAGGCGGGCGAGGACGACCTGGGTCTCGGGGTCGCCGAAACGCGCGTTGAACTCGATCACCCGGATGCCGCGCGAGGTGATCGCCAGGCCCGCGTAGAGCAGTCCGGAGAACGGGGTGCCGCGGCGGCGCAGCTCGTCGACGGTGGGCTGCAGGACGGTGTCCATGACCTCGTCGACCAGCTTCGGGTCGGCCCAGGGCAGCGGGCTGTACGCGCCCATTCCGCCGGTGTTGGGGCCTTCGTCGCCGTCGTAGGCGCGCTTGAAGTCCTGGGCGGGCTGGAGCGGGACGACGCTCTCGCCGTCGGTGACGGCGAAGAGGGAGACCTCGGGGCCGTCGAGGAATTCCTCGATGACGGCCTGGCCCTGGACGGCGGGCGCGCCGGGGGTGGCGGCGGCGCGGGGGGCGACGCAGGCCAGGGCGTGCGCGCGGGCGGCGGCGAGGTCGTCGGTGACAACGACGCCCTTGCCGGCGGCCAGGCCGTCGTCCTTGACGACGTACGGCGCGCCGAACGCGTCGAGCGCCTCGTCGATCTCGGCGGCGGTGGTGCAGACATAGCTGCGGGCGGTGGGCACGGCCGCGGCGGCCATCACGTCCTTGGCGAACGCCTTGGAGCCCTCCAGTTGGGCGGCCTGGGCGGAGGGGCCGAAGACCGGGATGCCGCGCTCGCGCACGGCGTCCGCGACGCCCGCGACCAGCGGCGCCTCGGGGCCGACCACGACCAGGTCGGCCGCCAGGCCGGCGGCCAGTTCGGCGACGGCCGTGCCGTCGAGGGCGTCGACCCCGTGGAGTTCGGCCACCTCGGCGATACCGGCGTTGCCGGGAGCGCAGTGCAGCGCGGTGACGTCGGGGTCGAGGGACAGAGAGCGGCACAGGGCGTGTTCGCGGGCGCCGCCGCCGATGACGAGGACCTTCACGGGGGGCAGCCTAGTCGCCCGAGGCGGCGGGCCGGGCCGCGGGCCGGGAGGAGGCGGGCGTCGCGGCGGCGGCCGGAATCCGCCGGTCCTCCCGGCGGCAACTCTTTCGGGTGAGATGACCGGTGGCCTTATACCCGATCCCGCACCACTTCCGGGCGCAAATCAAGCGATCTTGGGACCAAGGCCAACCGTTCGGCGGTAGGAATGGGGGCTGCGTGCAACGGCCGTCTCGTCCGCAACGCGCGCACCGCACGTATCCGTATAGAGGGAGTGCACGGGTGAGTCAGCCGGAGATGCAGCCCGAGGGGCCCTCTCGGGGGGAGGGCGGGCAGCGGCGGGGCCGGAGAGGAGACTGGCGGCGCGACCATGATCGTCTTCCCCGGCCGGGCCGGATGCCGGGCCGGGCGCGGGGCGGGCTGCGCGGCCCGGGCCGGGATCGGGAGGACCTCGCCGGCCGCGGCTTCCCGCTCGGCGACTGGGGCGAACCGGCCGACCGCCTCGACGCGCTCTACCTGTGGGCCGAGGAGGGCGCGCTGCGCGCCGCCGACTGGTACCTGCGCGACCGGCTGGCCAAACGCCGGGGCGCGCGGACGCTGCGGCTGGGGGCCGCCGCGGGGGTGGCGGTGAGCGGCGTGCTGCCGCTGCTGGACCTCGCGGGGACCTGGGACGGCGTGGCGTCCTGGGGCTATCTGACGCTGCTGCTGGCGGCGGTGTGCGTGGGCTGCGACCGCTACTTCGGGGTGACGTCCGGCTGGATGCGGGACCTGGCCACGGCGCAGGCGATCCACCGCAGGCTGGAGGCGTTGCAGTTCGACTGGGCCGCGGAGAGCGTGCGGGAGGTGCTGGGGCCCGCGGACGGCACGGCCAGCGAGGCGGCGGAGCGCTGCCTGGGGGTGCTGCGGCGGTTCAACGAGGACATCGGGGAGCTGGTGCGGGCCGAGACGGCGGACTGGATGGCGGATTTCCGGGCCGGTTCGGTGCCGCAGGCGACGCACACGATGGTGGCGTGGGCGGCGCCGCGCCAGGAGAGCGCGGGGCCGCCGGGACGCTTCGTGCTGCCGCCCGGTACGCGGCCGAACATGCCGCGGCAGCGGCCGCCGGAGCCGCCGCGATAGGGGTGCCTCCATGGAGGTCGGGGGAGCCGCGGTGCGGCGGACCGCCACGGTTCGCCGCCGCCCCGGCTCCCCCGCCGCCCGTCAGCTAAAGACGATCATGGAGCCTTGGCCGAGGCTCCGGGTGGCGGCCGCGTGCAGCCCCAGCCAGACGTGGCGTTCCCGGGCGAACGGGCCGTCGTCCACGGGGACGGCCGCCGCCCGCTCCTCCAAAGAGGTCGGACCGGCCGGCGGCGCGGGCGCGGCCGGCGGATTGGCCGGATCGATACCCAGGGCCGGCGCGACCAGTTCGAGGTCGCGCAGCAGACCGTGCGAGGAACCCAACGGGCCGCCGCCCTCCAGCAGTTCGTCGCCGGCGAGCGGATGCGGGAAGTCGACCGGGACGTACGCGCCCGCGTGGTCGTAGTGCCAGACCAGGTGGGACTGCTGCGCGGTGGTCTCGAACATCTCCAGCAACTGCTCGTAGTCACCGCCCAGTTCGTCCACCGGCGTCACCTCCAGGCCGCACAGGCGCAGGAGGTAGGCGCGGCGCAGGAAGTGCAGCGCGTCGTAGTCGAAGCCGGCGACCGGCGCCACGTCGCCGGAGAGGCCCGGCATGTAGCTGAAGACCGGGACCGGCGGCAGGCCGGCGTCGGTCAGCGCCTTGTCGTAGGCGGCGATCTCTTCGGAGAAGGGGTTGTCGGGGCTGTGGCACAGCACATCGACGAGGGGTACCAGCCACAGGTCACATGCCACGAGTGTGGGCTCGCTTCCGGTCGGGGACAGGGGCGCCGGCGCACGTACGGGTACGGGTACGGCCCATTACGGCCGATGGTCGGGACAGCGTAGTGCTAGCCGGGCGTTCCCACGAGAGCCAGGGAATGCGCGTTGTACTCGGCGATCAGCCGCTGCGCCGCCGGCAGGTCGTGCCGGACGAGCGCGTCGGCCAACTCGCCGTGGCCGTGCCACAGATGTCCCTTGAGGTCGTCCTCGCGCCGCAGCAGGGGCACCGCGAACATCCAGGTCTGCACGCGGAGGCGGTCGAGGAAGTCACTGATGTACGGATTCCCCACGATGCCGCTGAGTTCACGCCAGAACCGCACGTCGTAGCCGATCAGGACGTCCAGCTCACCGGCCCGGGCGGCCCGCTCGGCCTCCTCGGCGCGGCGCCGTACGGACACCAGCACCTCGGCGGGGGTCTCACGCAGCGCCTCGGCCGCGTCGCTGCGGAAGATGCCCTCGATGACGAGGACGCGGGCCTCGATCATGGCGCGGAAGTCGTCCTCGGAGAAGGCGTGGACCTTGAAGCCGCGGTGCTGTTCGACGTCGAGGAGGCCCTGGGCGCACAGGTCGAGGAGCGCCTCGCGCACCGGTGTCGCCGAGACGCCGTACTGGTCGGCGATCTCCTTGACGGTGAAGGGGTGGCCGGAGGGCAGCCGGCCGGCCAGGACCTCGTCGCGCAGCGCGTCGGCGATCTGCTGGCGCAGGGTGCTGCGCCGTATGACTCCGCTGTCTGCGCCGGCGGCCATCGGGGTGCGTCTCCTTCGACGACGGTGAGGACTCTCCTGACCGCGTGTGGGGAGCGGCCCCCGCCCACGATAGGCGAGGGCTGTGAAGGCTACGCGCCGCGCCGGGGGCGCGAGGGGCCGGGCGGGGGACGCCGGACACCCGGCCGGGTGCGGCGGGGTGTCCGGCGGTGTGCGCGTCGGGCGCCGCGCCCGGAGTCAGGCCGTGTGCGCGTCGGCCGCCGTCAGGGCCTCGTCGAGGATCGCCAGGCCCTCCTTGACCTCGGCCTCGGTGACCGTGCAGGCCGGGACGACATGCGTACGGTTCATGTTCACGAACGGCCAGAGGCCGCCGCGCTTGCAGGCCGCGGCGAATTCGGCCATCGGGGCGTTGGCGGCGCCCGACGCGTTGTACGGCACCAGCGGCTCGCGGGTCTCCTTGTTCTTGACCAGGTCCAGGGCCCAGAAGACGCCCATGCCGCGAACCTCGCCGACGGAGGGGTGCCGGTCGGCGATCTCGCGCAGACCCGGGCCGATGACCTTCTCGCCGATCTCGGCGGCGTTCTCCACGATCCGCTCCTCGGCCATGGCGTTGAGCGTCGCGACGGCGGAGGCGCAGGCCAGGGGGTGGCCGGAGTAGGTGAGGCCGCCGGGGAAGGGGCGGTTGTCGAAGGTGGCGGCGATCTCCGCGCTGATCGCGACGCCGCCGAGCGGGACGTATCCGGAGTTGACGCCCTTGGCGAAGGTCAGCAGGTCAGGGGTGACGTCGAAGTGGTCGGCGGCGAACCAGCGGCCGGTGCGGCCGAAGCCGGCCATGACCTCGTCGAGGATGAAGACGATGCCGTGGCGGTCGCAGATCTCGCGGACGCCGGCCAGATAGCCGGGCGGCGGGACCATGATCCCGGCGGTGCCGGGGACGGTCTCCAGGATGATCGCCGCGATCGACTGCGGGCCCTCGAAGGCGATGGTCTGTTCGAGGTGTGCCAGGGCGCGCTCGCACTCCTGGCCCTCGTTCTCGGCGTGGAAGGGCGAGCGGTAGAGGAACGGGCCCCAGAAGTGCACGACGCCGGCCGAGGCGGTGTCGGAGGGCCAGCGGCGCGGGTCGCCGGTGAGGTTGATCGCGGCGGCGGTGGCGCCGTGGTACGAGCGGTAGGTGGACAGCACCTTGGCGCGGCCGGTGTGCAGCCGGGCCATGCGGACGGCGTTCTCCACGGCCTCCGCGCCGCCGTTGGTGAAGAAGATCTTGTCGAGGTCGCCGGGGGTGCGCTCGGCGATCAGCCGGGCGGCCTCGGACCGTACGTCCACGGCGAAGCCCGGTGCGAGGGTGCACAGCTTCCCGGCCTGCTCCTGGATGGCCGCGACGACCTTGGGGTGCTGGTGGCCGATGTTGGTGTTGACCAACTGGGAGGAGAAGTCGAGGTAGCGGTTGCCGTCGTAGTCCCAGAAGTACGAGCCCTCGGCGCCGGCGACCGCGAGCGGGTCGATCAGGGCCTGCGCGGACCAGGAGTGGAAGACATGCGCGCGGTCGTCGGCCTTCACGGCCGCGCCGGCGGCAGGATCGGCGGCGGGATGCGTCGTGGTCACGGTCAGTACCTCGGATCGGGTCGCTCGGGTCCGCCGGTGGACAGGAGCGGCGAACGCCTCCCAGCCTAAGGATCACGATGCGCTTATCGGTACCGACAGTGTGTATGGCGCTCACCACGCCCACGGACAGAATGCCTACGGTCCTGTAGGAAGCTCCAGGACAGGGCGGGTTGGGGCGGGACCGGACGGCGATCCCAGGCGTTGACAGCAAGCTGTCGAAAAGACAGACTGCTGTCATACAGCTCGTACAGCTCGTAGCTCATCCTTCGCACAGCCGAGGAGATGTCATGAACCACCACACCGCCGCCCGGCCCGCCACCGTGCACCTCGCCGTCTACGACACGCTCGCGGACTGGGAGTTCGGGCACGCCGTCGGGCACCTGCGGCAGGGCGGCTACTTCCGCCCCTCGCGCGCCGCGTATGACGTGGTCACCGTCGGCGCCGAGGCCGAGCGACCGGTGACGACCATGGGCGGGGTGCGGATCCGGCCCGATCTGGGGCTCGGTGCGCTGCGGCCGCGGGACAGTGCGCTGCTGGTCCTTCCCGGTGCGCTCCTGTGGGATTCCGGGGAGGAGCTGGCGCCCTTCGCGCGGAAGGCGCGCGAGTTCCTGGACGCCGGGGTGCCGGTCGCCGCGATCTGCGGCGCGACCGCGGGGATCGCCAGGGAAGGGCTGCTGGACGACCGTCCGCACACCAGCGGCGCCGCGCCGTATCTCGCCGCGCAGCCCGGTTACCAGGGCGGCGGGCACTACCGCGAGGCCGACGCCGTCCGCGACCACGGCCTGATCACGGCCGGACCGACCGAGCCGGTGGCCTTCGCCCGCGAGATCTTCGCGGAGTTGGACGTCATGGAGCCGCGGGTCCTCGACGCCTGGTACCGGCTGTTCGGCCACTCGGACGCGTCCGCCTTCCCCGTCCTGATGGCCGCCGCCGACCCGGCCGCCGCGACCGGCGGCGACGAGCGGGACGGGGCCGTATGACCGGCGCCCCGCCGAAGCTCCCCCCTCCCCCCACCCCCGAGCTGCTCAGCCGTACGGCCCTCGCGGTGTTCCGGCTCAACGGGCAGTTCCTGTCCGTCGCGGAGGGACTGGCGCGGCCCGCCGGGCTGACGGCGGCCTGGTGGCAGGTGCTGGGCGCCGTACTGCCCGAACCGCTGCCGGTCGCCGGTATCGCCCGGGCCATGGGCATCACCCGCCAGAGCGTGCAGCGCATCGCCGACCTGCTGGTGGCGCGCGGTCTGGCCGAGTACCGGCCCAATCCGGCCCACCGCCGCGCCAAGCTCCTCGCCCCCACCGAGGAGGGACGCGCCGCCATCCACCGCATCACCCCCGGTCACGCCGCCTTCGCCGAACGCCTCGGCGAACAGCTCGGCGGGCCGGGCGACTTCCACCGGGTCATGACGGCCCTGGAGGAACTCTCGGCCGCTCTGGAGGCGTTGCCGTCGACCGCCGCCGAGTGAGCGACGCCGGCGTACCGCAGAGCCGGGTGAGCCGGGTGAGCCGGGTGAGCCGGGTGAGCGAGGAGAACGCGATCGGGCCGCCGGCCCGGCGATCGTTCTCCCGTCGTAACGCTCCGTCCGCCGTCGCGCGATCACCCGGCGCCTAGGCTCTGCGCACGACATGGGGGAGGCGCTGCCATGGAGGGCCTGCGCGGGCTGGTGCCCGGTGATCCGCGGTGGATCGGCGACTACCGGCTGCTCAGCCGCCTGGGCAGCGGCGGGATGGGCCGGGTCTACCTCGCCCGGTCCGAGGGCGGCCGGACCGTCGCCGTGAAGCTGGTCAGGGCCGATCTGGCGGCCGAGGAGGAGTTCCGGGAGCGGTTCCGGGCCGAGGTGGCGGCCGCGCGCCGGGTCGGCGGCCGTTGGACCGCGCCGGTGCTCGACGCCGACACCGAGGCGGACGTTCCCTGGGTGGCCACCGGCTACATCGCGGGACCGGCGCTGAACGAGGTCGTCGGCGGGTCCCACGGCCGCGCCGGCACCTACGGCCCGTTGCCGGAGCACTCGCTGCGGCGGCTGGCCTACGGGCTGGCCCGCGCGCTGGGCGACATCCACGGTGTGGGGCTGGTGCACCGCGACCTGAAGCCGTCCAACGTACTGCTCACCATCGACGGCCCCCGGGTCATCGACTTCGGTATCGCGCGGGCGCTGGACGCGGTCGGCGAGCAGACGCAGACCCGTACGGGCATGGTCGTCGGCTCCCCCGCCTTCATGTCGCCGGAGCAGGTTCAGGGGCACCGGGTCGGCCCGGCCGGCGACGTGTTCTGCGTGGGGTCGGTGCTGGCGTACGCGGCGACCGGGCGGATGCCGTTCGGCAGCGCCGCCTCGGGCGTGCACGCGGTGATGTTCCGCATCGCGCAGGACCCGCCGGATCTGACCGGGGCGCCGACGGGCCTGCGCGCGCTGATCGAGGACTGCCTGGCCAAGGACCCGGCGGCCCGGCCCGCGCCGGAGGAGATCACCGCCCGGCTCGGCCCGGCACCCGGCGGCGCGGCGGCGCCCTGGTTGCCGGCCGAGCTGATCGCGAGCCTGGGCCGGCACGCCGTACGCCTGCTGGACACCGATACCCCGTCGGCCGGGTATCCGCCGGCGACGGGTGCCGCCGGTGGCCGGGGCGCCGGGGCGACGACCGGCCCGACCGTACGGGCGGCGCGAGCGGACGACGGGGCGGACGGGGTGGTCGCGGCCCCGGAGCGGTGGCCGGCCGGGCGGCGCCGGTGGCTGCCCCTCGCCGCCACGGCCGCCCTGGCCGCCGCCGTGACCGTGGTGGCCGCCGCCCTGCTGAGCGGCGCGACCGACGACGGGCCCTCCGACATCCCCGACCGGTACGTGGGCACCTGGGAGGGTCCGGTGCTCCGGGACGGCGCCCCCACCGGGCAGCAGCGCCGGTTCGTGATCTCGCACGGCGAGATCGGCGAGGTGGTGGCGAACAGCATCAGCCTGGGCGCGACGTACGAGTGCAAGAGCGACGGCCAACTGGTCTCGGTCCGGGCGGGCGACGGCCGTCCGGCGCTGCGGCTGGACACCAGGGTCGTACGGTCCGTCCCGGCCGGCCGCTGCGCCGCGCTCGGCGAGCACACCCTCGAACCGGGCGGCGCCGGCACGCTGCGGTGGACGGCGGCCGGCCGCACCGCGACACTGCGCCGCACCGCCCCGTCCGCCGAGACCGTCCCGGACGCCTACCTCGGCACCTGGCACCTGCCGGGCCCCGGCGGTCACCGGCTGACCATCGAAGGGGCGCCGGTCGGCGGCCGGGTGCTGACCTCGGTCGCCGAGGGCCCCGACGGGCGCTGCACGGCGCACGCCGATCTGTACTCCGCCGGGGACCGGCTGACCGTCGGCCCCACGGTCGTCGATCGGGCCGCCCCCGGCTGCGAGCCGAGCCGTACGTCCGTCCTGCGCCTCGCCGGTGACGGCACCCTGCGCCGGGAGTTCCAGGGCGACGACAGACAGCCGCGGGGGGGGGGGGGGGGGGGGGGGGGGGGGGGGGGGGGGGGGGGGGGGGGGGGGGGGGGGGGGGGGGGGGGGGGGGGGGGGGGGGGGGGGGGG
>NZ_JBVIHH010000025.1:24564-69311 GCF_055570395.1 Streptomyces sp. NPDC031210 | reverse complement strand
TACGCAGCCGCCAACTCACCAACCGAATGCCCCGCAACAAAATCAGCCCGCAACCCCCACGACTCCACCAACCGAAACAAACCCACCTCAACCGCAAACAACGCCGGCTGAGCAAACTCCGTACGCTCCAAAACCCCCTCAGCACCCAACCCCTCCGCAAACATCACCTCACGAAGCGACCCACCCAACACCCCATCAAAAACCCCACACACCTCATCCACAGCCGCAGCAAAAACCGGAAACGCCCCATACAAAACACGCCCCATACCCACCCGCTGCGAACCCTGACCAGAAAACAAAAACCCAACCCGACCAGCGTTATCAGCCACCCGACCCTCGATCGCGGCGGGCGACACCCGACCCTGGGACACCGTGTCGAGCCCGCGCAGAAGTGCGTCGGTGTCCTCGCCGAGCACCACCGCCCGGTGAGCGAACGCGGTACGGGACGTCGCCAGCGTCAGCGCCACATCGGCCGGGTCCGTCTCCGGCCGGTCCGCCACGAACGACCGCAGTCGCTCCGCCTGCGCCCGCAGGGCGGTCGTGTTCCTGCCCGACAGCACCCACGCCAGAGACCCGGCGCCGCCCTCGGAGCCAGAGTCAGCTCCGGAGTCAGAGCCGGCGCCAGAGCCAGGCCGGCCGCGCTCACCATCGCCGGCACCGCCCTCCCCGCTCCGCGCACCCGCAGGCGCCCCCTCCACCACCACATGGCAGTTGGTGCCTCCCATGCCGAACGAGCTGACGCCGGCCAGCGGCAGCGCGCCGGCCCGCACGGCGGGCCAGTCGGTCAGGGACCGCTGTACTCGCAGGTTCCACTCGTCCAGGGCGATGCGGGGGTTCGGCCGCTCGTAATTGAGGCTGGCCGGGATCTGCCCGTTCCGCATCGACAGGGCCACCTTCAGCAGCCCCACGATGCCCGCGGCGCCCTCCAGGTGGCCGACGTTGGTCTTGGCCGAGCCGACGGTCACGGGCAGTTCGCGGCCGTCCGCCGTGCCCAGGACCGCGCCGAGCGCGGAGGCCTCGATGGGATCCCCCACCTTGGTCCCGGTGCCGTGCAGTTCGACGTACTGCACCTGCGCGGGGTCGGCGCCGGCCGCCTCGTAGGCGAGCCGCAGCACCTCCTGCTGGGCCTGCGGGTTCGGCACGGTGAGGCCGTCGGTGGCGCCGTCGTTGTTCATCGCGCTGCCGCGAATGACGCAGTAGACGGGGTCGCCGTCCGCCAGCGCCCGCGCGAGCGGCTTCAGCAGTACGGCGCCGCCGCCCTCGCCCCGTACATATCCGTTCGCCCGCTCGTCGAATGTGTAGCAGCGGCCGTCGGGAGAGAGGCCGCCGAACCGCTCCGCGCCGAAGGCGCTTTCCGGGACGATATTGAGGTTCACGCCGCCCGCGATGGCGAGTTCGCTCGCACCGCTGCGAAGGCTTTCGCACGCCAGATGCACGGCGGTGAGGCCGGATGACTGGGCGGTGTCGACGGTGAGGCTGGGGCCGCGCAGTCCGAGTGTGTAGGAGACGCGGTTGGCGATGATGCTGCGGTGCAGGCCGGTCACCGAATGCTGGGTAACGGCGGAAAGTCCGCGCCGGTGCAGCAGCGTCGCGTAGTCGTCCCAAATGGCCCCGAAAAAGACTCCGCCCCGCGTGCCGCGCACACTTTCCGGAAGAATTCCGGCGTCCTCGAAGGCTTCCCAGGCGAGTTCGAGCACAAGCCGCTGCTGCGGGTCCATCATCACGGCTTCCCGGGGGGAGACGCCGAAGAACTCGGCGTCGAACCCGTCGACCCGGTCGAGAAAGGCCCCGTGCCGGGCCGGCCCCGTCAAGGCATCCGCGGCCCAGCGGTCGCGGGGCACCTCGCCGACCGCGCTGCGCCCTTCCTTGAGCAGTTGCCAAAAGGCCTGCGGGTCCGGCGCCTGGGGAAGTCGGCAGGATATTCCGACAACGGCGATTGCCCCCTCGGAAATCGGACCGTACTCAGTGACGCCACCGGGAACAAACGACATGGATCCCAACCCTCGCTCTTCGCAGGCCCTTACAGCACACGAAGGGATATCGAGGGGATTGCTCAGGAGCGGTGCCCCCCGAAAACCCCATACCGCACATGCACCACTCGGCGTCAACAGTAGGGGAGGGATCCCCCCTTCCCACACCCCTATCGCCCCCTGCTCCCCCCTACCTCAGACCCCTACCTCAGAGGGGCTTCCGCACCCCCTACCCGCCTCCCCGGGGAGCCCCTCAATGGCAATGCGTCATCAATGGAATAGCGGCAGCACCCGGGAGAGGGGGACCCGATTGAGAACGCCCCGGCATTAAAGCGGACGCTCGGTCGGTGGCGGTGGCGGTGGCGGCCAACTCTGAGCGTGCGCCGACGGTCCCCCCGCCGCGTAGGCGGCCATCCGCCGGCTGATGACCTTGCACGAGGGCCGCTGGACGAAGGTTCCCGTCAACCGGCGGCCCTTCTTGTCCCCATCGGTCCAGTGACGTGGACGGCGTGCCGGTCTGCCCCTGATCCGCAGGCCCGCCGGGTCACCTCACCGAGCGGCGGAGCCGACCGTCAGCCGCCGCTTGTCTGGGAGAGGCCCTTGCGCAGGTCTTCGACGTTCATGACAGGCGCATAGGTGATCTTGGCTTCGAACTGTGAGAAGAAGGGTTCGGACAGCTTCGGCATCTGCGAGGGGTCCTGAAGGTCGAAGACGATGAACGCGGTGCGGACACCCTCCTGCGTCGTGAAGTAAGCCGCCTCCGGATTCAGGGTTTTCAGCGCCGACTCCATGGTCTTCCCCAGGCTCCCGTCCTTGTACGCCTTGTTGCCGGCCGCGGTGTCGATCTGCATCTTCAAGAGCATGCGCATCCGAATCACTCCTCCGGTGGACCGGGCCGGGCGCACCTGTGCGCTCGGGTGGGACCCGATCCGCCTGGTGTTCAGCGTCTTCCGGGGCGGGGGGAGGCGCCACCGGGACGCGGCCGTCCGGTTGGTCACCGGTGCCGGCGGTGTACCCGGGCGAGGAGGAGGACGGTGTCGTCGGCCGGGGAGCTCGGTACGAGGCGGGCGAGGATCTGGTCCGCGGCGTCCTCCAACGAGTCGGCGGCTCGGCGCAGTTCCGCGCGGAGGGCGTCCAGTCCCTCGTCGATGTCGTGGCCTCGTGCCTCGATGAGGCCGTCGGTGTAGAGGGCGAGGGTGGCGTCGTCGGGCAGGGCGATCTCCGTCGTACGGAAGGGAGAGCCTCCGACGCCGAGGGGGACGCCGAGAACCTCGTCGATGAGCTCGGTCCGGCCGTCCGGGTGGAGGACGACGGGCGGCGGGTGGCCGGCGCTGGCGATGCGGGTGCGTCCGGTGGTGGGGTCGTAGCGGATGTAGAGGCAGGTCGCGAGTTCGATGCCCGCCTCTTGGGCGCAGCGGTCGAGTTCGGCGAGCAGCTCGTCGGGTTCCTGGTCGTGCCGGGCGAGCGTCTTGGCGGTGATGCGCAGCCTGCCCATGTCGGCGGCGGCGGAGACGCCGTGTCCCATGACGTCGCCGACGACGAGGGCGACCCGGTGGTCGGGGAGGGCGATCACGTCGTACCAGTCGCCGCCGACCTCGGTGGCACGACTGCCGGGCAGGTAGCGGTGCGCGATGCGCAGGTACGGGCTGGTCGCCAGGGAGCTGGGGAGGAGGGCGCGTTGGAGGGTGAGGGCGATGTTCCTCTCGCGGCTGTACAGACGCGCGTTGTCCAGGCACAGCGCGGCCCGGGAGGCGAGCTCGCCGGCCAGGCCGAGGTCCTGTTCGGTGAATGCCGGCCTGGCCGCGGACCGGCCGAAGATGGCGATGCCCTGGACCGTTCCCCGGGCGATGAGCGGGGCGAGGAGGAGACAGACCAGACCGCTGTCGGCCATCAGCCGGGCGCGCGCCGGGTCCAGCATGGTCCGCACCATGAATTCCTCGTTGACCGGTACGGAGATCGGGCGGCCGGTGCGCAGCATCTTGTGGATGGCGGAGCCCGGTGGGTGGTGCACGACGTCCCGTCGGCTGACGAGTTCCGTCGCGGGCGGGGGCAGGACGGTGCCGGAGGCGATGCGGCGGGTGATGACCGGCAGCGCGGGGTCGAAGGGCTCGAGCTCGTCCATCCACTGCACGAGCTCGACGACGGCTCCGTCGGAGAAGTCCGGCACCGCGGCCTCGACCAGTTCCCGGGCGGTGGCCTCCACGTCCAAGGTGGTGCCGATCCGGCCGGCGGCGCGGTTCAGGAGCGCCAGCCGCTGGCGGGTGGCGCTCGCCTCCACGAGGGCCTGCTCCCGGTCGGTCACGTCGACCACCAGCCCGCCCAGTCCCGGGCGGGTGCCGACCGCCTGGGTGAGGGGGAAGAAGCTCACCGACAGGACCTTGTCCCGGTCCGGATGGCCTCGGGTGCGCACCCCCACCAGCACGCCCGTGACGGGCTTGCCGTCCGCGGCGACGGCGCGCAGCAGGCGCTCGTATTCACCGCCGTCCGAGGTGGTCATGGTGTCGGTGAGGTGCCGTCCGAGGTGTTCTTCGATGGGGAGCCCGTTGATGTCGGCGAGCGCCTGGTTGAGGTGGAGGTAGCGCAGGTCCTCGTCGAGCATGACCAGCCCGATCGGGCAGGTTTCGAAGAGGGAGTCGAGGAAGGCGAGGTTGGTCTTCACCCGGTCCAGTTCGTCGCCGCGGCTCGCCAGGCCCATGAGCACCGAGCGTCCCGCCATGCCGGTGACCGGGAAGACGCGGAAGCCGCAGCCGAAGACCGTGCCGTCCTGGTGCCTGGCGAAGAGGCGGCCCCGCCAGTAGCCCAGGGTCCGGCCGCGCTCGGCCATGCGGGAGCAGGCGTCGGGGCCGCCTCGGGGGGAGTCGGGGAAGAGGAGGGCGCCGGGTTTGCTCAGCGCGTCCGTGGCGCGGTAGCCGAAGAGGTCCTGGGCGCCGGGGCCCCAGTAGGAGATCCGGTTGTCGTCATCGAGGCCGAACACGGCGACGGCGACGTGTTCCAGCAGTGATCCGGGCTCGGACCAGAGCGGGCCACGGCCCTTTTCGTCGCTCGGCCGATCTGGGGGCACCCGGCTTTCCCTTCCACCCGCCGCGCACAGTGGCTTGTCTGCCCTCCGGAGGGCAGGGCGGCTCTCTCAATTCTGCGCTTTTCCCGCAGCCGCGGATATTCGGGGCGGAGCGGGGTTCGCCGGGCGGAGGCGTGACGCGCGGCAGGGCGGGTGCCGGAGGCCGCCCACCAGGGGCGATACACGCCTCTATCCCTTCAATGTATACGTCGCCTGTAGAGTTCCGGCATGTCTCTTGATCTCGGCTCCGGGTTGGCCGCCGTTACGGGATGGAGGGGCGCTCCGGCCCCGGGCGGAGCGCGTCGGACGCCGGGTTGGGTGATAGCCGGCGCGCCCGCGCTGCTGGCGCTCGCGCTGGGCCTGTGGGGCCTGTCCCGCCAGGGCGCCATATGGCGGGATGAGGCCGCGACGTGGGAGGCGGCCGAGCGGTCCGTACCCGAGATCTGGCACATGATCGGGCAGGTGGACGTCGTCCACGGGCTCTACTACCTGCTGATCCACACCCTCTTCGAAGTCTTCGGGGCGGATCTGGCGGCGCTGCGGCTGCCGTCGGTGCTGGGCATCGTGGTCGCCGCGGCGGTCACCGCGGCGACCGGCCGCCGGCTCGCCGGGCCCCTGGGCGGCCTCGCGGCGGGGCTGGTGACGGCCCTGCTTCCGGTGATGCAGCGGTACGCGCAGGAGGGGCGCTCCTACGCGCTGGTGACGGCGGGGGTGGTGGTGGCGACGTGGCTCCTGGTGGGTGCCGTGTGCCCGGCGGGGCCCGAGACGTCGCGGGAAGGCGGCGGGCGGCGGGCGGCGTGGGGGTGGCGCTGGGGCTGCTACGCGGCGGTCATGCTCACGACCGCACTGCTCAACTGGCTGTCGCTCCTGGCGCTGGCGGCCCACGGCGTGACCGTTCTGATCGCCTGGCGCGCCGGCCAACGTCCGTTGTGCGTACGGTGGTTGGTGGCGTCCGCGGTGATCGTGTCGGGGGCCGCGCCTCTCATATTCGCCAGCCGTCCGCAGGCGGGCCAGGTGGCGTGGATAGAGCCCGCTTCGGCCGTCACCTTGCTGGGGGTGACGGTGCTGCTGCTGGTGGGCCTGATATGTGCCCGAATACCGCGGCGCGAGCGGACGGTGCTCTCGCCGGTGTCGGTGGGGCTGCCGCTGATCGCCGTCCCGCAGCTCGCGTTGCTGCTGGCCTCCTGGCTCATCGAGCCGCTCTACGTCGACCGCTACGTGCTGTTCGTCTACATCGGGGTGGCGCTGCTGGTGGGCCCCGCCCTCGTGTGGGCGGTGCGGGCGGTTCTGGCGTACGGCCGGGCCCGGGGCCGGGCCTGGGGGCGGATGCGGGCGAGGACGCTGCTCGCCGGGGTGGTGTCCTTCGCGTTCGTCGCGCTGCTGCCCCTGGAGCTGAGCCTGCGGGCCCCGACGAGCCGGACGGACGACGTGCGGGTGACGGCGGACAAGGTCGCGGCGCTCGCCCGGCCGGGGGACGGCGTCGTGTTCATTCCCGACCAGCGGCGGGATGCCGCGCTCGTCACGCCCTCCTCGTTCGGCGGACTCGACGATCTGGCGCTCGTGGAGGACCCGGTGGCCTCCGGGACTCTGTACGGCGTCGAGGCCCCGCCCGCACGTATCCGGGCCGCCATGCTGGCTCACCGGCGCCTCGTCGTCGTCAGCGACCCCGACTCCGAGCCGGCACCGACCGCGCCCCGCGATCTGACCAAACTCGCCGTCCTCGCACGGCACTTCACCCTCACCACCGCCACGGAGACCGGGGGGCGCCGGGTGTTGGTGTACGAGCGGACGGGGTGACGCACCGGACTGTCGCCGCGATGGCCGGGTCGTGCCGGGCCGCCGGTCCGGAGATTCCGCTCTCCACCGCGCGATATACGCCGACAGGGCGGGGGAATGCGATCAGGCGAGGCCGCGACGGACAATTATCCGATCGCTTCAACTGCTGTCGGGGAACAGGGCTTTCTGCTGAAGCGGAAGGGCGGTGGCGAAAGCTCCGCGCTCTCCGGACAGGATACTCTCGACACGCATTCCGGGGGCCGGGGGCGGAAGCGTTTCGACCGCGTGATCCTGCTCGGTGGTGCCTTTACCGCGCCGTTCGCCGCAGTGGTCCGCGAGAACGCTCGTGGCCAGGTGCCGCAGGACGTCGGTGTGCGCGATCAATGCCTTACGGGCGTGCTCGTCGGTGGGGTCCGTGAGCAGAATGCGGGCGGCGGTGTTCATCGCGCGCAGCCGCGAACGCTGGACTTTGCGCTGCGCCCGGGGCAGGGAGCGCCAGGCGAAGTTGCCGATCGTGACGGTGCGCCACAGTTCGTCGCGCCGCGGATCGCCACCGTAGAACCGCAGTCCGTGGCGTCCCACGAGCCAGTAGGAGAGGATCAGGCACACGGCCAGCGCGGCGTCGAAGACCAGCCACGGCTCGGCCAGATACCCGCCGCCCAGAACGGCCACGGTGAGCGCCGCGACACCCGCGCCGCCCGCGCCGAAGACGGCCGAGGCGATCAGCGTGAAGAAAGCCAGCGTCGGGATGAGTCCGATGCCGTTCTCGTTTTCCATGCACAACAAGCCCCGCCAATGAGGCGCCAGATAGCGAGCCAATCGGGCGATTCTTGGTGCGGGCTCTGCAATGACGATTCCCTGTGCCCAGCTCACGGCCACCGACGGTCATTCCTTCGAACGTTTGCTGCACTGGTCTCCATGTTTCCTAAACGAGCCCGAGACCGTAAAGGAGTTGCTTATACCCTCGAATGGCCGCTCCGCCGGTGGCAGCCGCCCAGCTCGCCACCGGCGCGGGCCCGGCACCGGTTTCCCGACGGCCCGCATCGCAACGGCCTTGCGGGGCACGCGAGTACGACAGGCGTATGAGAGCGACAGTCGACGAACGCCGTCGACGCCGTCCCCCATGTCGCAGCAACGAGCATCGACCGCGCGCACCACAGAGAACGGAGACCCTCATGGACTGGCGCCATCACGCCGCCTGTCGTGACGAAGACCCCGACCTGTTCTTCCCCATCGGCACCAGCGGCCCGGCACTGCTCCAGACCGAGGAGGCCAAGACCCTCTGCCACCGTTGCCCGGTCATGGACGAGTGTCTGGAATGGGCGCTGGAATCCGGTCAGGAATACGGAGTGTGGGGTGGCCTGAGCGAGGACGAGCGGCGCGCCTTGAAGCGGCGCAGGACCCGCGGCCGGGCCCGCCGGGCTTCCCACTAGCCCGGGGGCCCGCCCGCACTGTCCACGTCGCTGTCCGGTCGCTGTCAGGTGGTGGAGGCGGGGACGAGGACGCTTTCGCCGCCGAGGGAGCGGGTCGTCGTCTCGCGGTTCATGGCCAGTTTTCCGGCGGGCCAGAGTGCGACGAGGTCGTTCTGGCGGCCGTCGGCGCCGCCGAAGGAGCCGGCGGTGGCGAGGAGGGCGGAGCGCCAGGCCGATTTCGCGGGGCGGAGCCGGCGTTCGGCCCGCAGGCCGTTGGCGGCGATGTTCTCGTAGACGGTGACCTCGCCGTCCGCCCAGCGGACGAACAGGTCCTGATCGCCGGTGGTCGTACGGAAGTCGCCGGTGGCGAGGTTGCGGGCCTTCGGCCACGTCACGTTGCGCTTGCCGAGCCGCTTTTCGGTGTGCGTGCCCTTGCCGTCGACGTTCGGGTAGAGGGTGACCTCACCGTCGGACCAGCGCACCACGAGGTCGTCGCTGCGGGTGTTGCCGCCGCCGAAGCGGCCGGCGGTGAGGGCGTCGGCGTGCGTCCAGGTGTCGTTGGGGCCCTTGAGCTGGATCTCGTTGCGGAGCTTGGTGGTTTCGTTGACGTCCTTGTAAAGGGTCAGCTTGCCGTTGGCCCAGCGGACGAGGAGGTCGTCGCCGCCGTTACCGGTGAAGTCGCCCGCCGTGAGGGCTTTCGCCTGCTTCCATGCCTCGTTCTTCTTGACGAGCTGGATGTCCTTGCCGAAGCCGTACCGGCCGTCGCCGGGGACGAGGGAGACCTCACCGTCGGACCAGCGCACCAGCAGATCGCTGGTGCGCTCGCGCACCGAGGTGCTGTGGAAACGGCCGGTGGTCATGAGGCCGGCGTGCTTCCAGGTCTCGCCGTCGCCGAGGGGATTGGCCTTGTCGGGCGCCGAGTTGTCCACGGCCTGGCGGTAGAGGCGGAAGACGTCCTCGTCGAATTGCGAGGTGTAGGAGGTGTGCTCGTAGAGGCCGCCGGTCTTGTAGCCGCCGATGATGCCGACGAGATCGCCGCGGCGGCCGTCGAAGTTCTCCAGGAAGGGGCCGCCGCTGACGCCGGAGCGGAAGCCGTCGCACTTGATTTGCATGAACCGGCCCTGGAAGGCGGTGGTGTCGTTGACGCATCCCAGCGGGGTCTTCTGTCCGCCGGGGTAACCGATCAGCGTCACGCCGGTGCGGGCCAGCTTCGTGGACGGTACGGCCGTCAGTCGGTTGCCGGTCCCGACGGCGTCCTCCAGGAGTTGGCCCGCGGAGTTGGGCCCGACGCGCAGGAAGGCGAAGTCCACGTCGTCACTGGGGGACGAGGACAGGTACCGGCTGTCGATCCAGAGCCTGCCCTCCTGCATCGGGAAGACGCCGTACGGCGTCTCGCCGGGCTGACCGGCGGAGGAAGTCCCGGCGCGGTAGCCGGGTACGAAGGCCACGCTCCGGTGGGTCCTGGCGCCCTTGAGGCAGTGCGCCGCCGTGATGACCAGGCTCTTGGTCGGCGAGGTCACGGCGTTGGCGGTGCAGAACTGGTTGGGGCCGGTCGATCCGTCATCGTTGCGGATCAGGAAGACGCCGACGGTGGGGATGCCCTCCTCGACCGTGTGGCTCGGCTCCCGGGGCGCGCGCTCAGGCTGCGCGAAGGGCGGCCGCTTCCGGTCCTGGCCCGGGTTCTCGCCTGCGCGGGGAGCGTCCATGGGGACCGCGGCGCGGATGCGGTCGGGGGTCCAGTAGTCCTCCGCCGCCCGCGCCGCGCGGATCTGCTGCGGCGTCACGCCCTTGGAGGGCTCCTTCGCCGTGTCCGAGGGGGGCGGCGTCGGCTCGCCGGCGGACGGTGCGGGTGCGGGCCGGTGGTCGCCCAGTGGCGAGGGGGTGCCCTCGGCGATGTGGGCGGCTCGGGCGGTGGGCGCCGTGGTGGGGACGGCGGTCGCCGGGGCGGCGAGTGCGAACGCCGCGCACAGGCCGAAGGCGGCGTAACGCACCCAGGGTATTCGTCTCATCAACTCGTCCAGTGAAGTGGTGTGGCATCGACCGATCAGTATCCAGGTCACCCGGCCGGGCCCCGACGGGGGCTACGCCCTGGTGGGGTGGGGCGACCTGACCTGAAGATGCGAGGAATGCGACAGATGACCTACAGTCGGCGAATGATCTTCATTGTCGTCAAGTTCCCCGTCAAGCCCGAACACGCCGAGCAGTGGCCGGCGCGGGTCGATGCTTTCACGAAGGCCACCCGGGCCGAGCCGGGCAATCTGTGGTTCGAGTGGTCGCGGAGCGTCGAGGACCCGAACACCTATGTCCTGGTCGAGGCGTTCCAGGACGACGCCGCCGAGGCGCATGTGAACTCCGACCACTTCCGGGACGCGATGGAGCGGATGCGTCCGCTGCTGCGCCACACGCCCGAGATCGTCAGCACCACGATCGAGGGCGCCAACGGCTGGAGTGCGATGGGTGAACTCACCATCGAC
Organism: Streptomyces sp. NPDC031210; assembly: GCF_055570395.1. NCBI lineage: Bacteria > Bacillati > Actinomycetota > Actinomycetes > Kitasatosporales > Streptomycetaceae > Streptomyces > Streptomyces sp. NPDC031210. The sequence continues at coordinate 58,621 of NZ_JBVIHH010000025.1, read as the reverse complement.
TGACCCCCGTACGCGGCGCTTACGGCGATTACCACGGTTACAGGGGTTTCGTGGTTACCCTCCGACGCAACGGGCGGCCACCGCCGCCGCCCCGCGACGCAGCTCTCGCCCGCAAAGGAGCCCCCATGACCACCAGCACGGACCTGCTCGTCGACGCTTTCGGCCGGATCCGGGAAACCGTCGGCGAGGTGGTGAGCGGCCTCGGCGCGGACCAGCTCGGCACCCGGATCGCCAAGGACGCCAACTCGATCGCCTGGCTCGTGTGGCACCTCACCCGCATCCAGGACGATCACCTTGCCGGCGCGGCCGGCACGGAGCAGATCTGGACCGCACAGGGCTGGTTCGAGGACTTCGGGCTCCCGTTCCCGGCCGACGCGACCGGATACGGCCACTCCAGCAAGGACGTGGCGGCGGTACGCGAGGTGAGCGCACAACAGCTCGACGACTATCACGCGGCCGTGCACGAGAGCACGGTCGGCTATCTCACCAGCCTCTCCGACAAGGACCTGGCGCACGTCGTCGACCGGTCGTGGACGCCGCCCGTCACGCTGGGCGTCCGCCTCGTCAGCGTCGTCTCCGACGCTCTGCAGCACGTGGGACAGGCGGCCTTCGTCCGGGGCGTGCTCGAAGGAGGCCGGTAGCCCGGGCCGAGGGGCAGGCGTGACGCCGTGAGCGCCCTCCGGATGGGGACGAAGGGCGCGCGCGACTGCAGGGGGGTGGCAGGTGTGGGCCCGGGTCGTCGGGCCCGGGCCCACATGCCGTACGCCCTTGGCGGGGCTTAGAGGAGCCCGAGCAGGCCGAGGCCCAGGAGGCCGTCGCGGGTCTGCTCACGGCTGGTGTCGGCGGCCCCGGTGCTCTTGTCGGCCTTCTTGTCCTTCTTCGCCTTGCACTTGCACTCGCCACGCCGGTTGCTTTGAGCCTGGGACTGGACGCAGCGCTCCTGTTTGGCCGTGGCGGTCTGCGTGTCGCCGGGGGCGGCCGTGGCGGCACCCGCCATCGGCGCCACTACGGCGGCCACGGTGAGGCCGGCCACTGCGAGCCCATGAGGAATCGATCGGAACATTCTTCCACCTTCGCTTGGGTCGAGCAGAAAAAGAATATTCTCTGCAAACACGACAATAGGGTCGCAACCTCCGTCAGCCCCGCGACCCACCGGAAAGTCACTGGAACGCAGCAGACCGCGGCGCGTCGGCGCGCGGCGGCGCACGCCTGACGGTGCGCCACAGGCCGACTGCCTGTGGCGCACCGCCGTGTCCGATGCCTTCCGGCCGGGCCGGCCGCCGCCGGCTAGCCCTTGTTCTTGAAGGTGTCCTTGATCTTCTCCTTGGCCGCGCGCGCGGAACCCTTGCTCCGCTTCATCCGGCCTTCCGCGGCCATGGACTCGTCTCCGGCCGAACGGCCCGCGTCCCGCTTGAGGGCGCCCTTGAGCTCCTCCGCCTTCGCCCTGGCCTTCTCGCTCTTGCTCATCGTGCGATCCTCCCTGCCGGTCATCCGCGTGCTTACCGCTCCTCGTCCTCCTCCTCTTCGTATTCCGCTTCCTCGTCCTCGGCGCCGTAGGGGCCCTCGTCCTCGCCCTCGCCGTATCCCTCGTCCTCGTCGTAGTCCTCGTCCTCGTCGTACTCCTCGCCCTCGGCGTCCTCTCCCCTCGCCGCCCCTTCGCCGTTCTCCGTGTCCCCCTCGCCCCGCGCCTCCTCTTCCTCGACGGCCTCTTCGTGGCTGCGCACCACTTCCCCGTCGCGGATCTCACCGCGCCAGCCTTCCGGCTCCTCGTCGGTGAGGGTGACGTAGCGCTGGAAATTCTTGAAGTCCAGCCGCAGACGGCGCCCTTGGGCGCGCCAGAGGTTTCCGGTCTTCTCGAAGAATCCCGAGGCGTAGTACTCGACGACGAGAACGATGCGGGTCAGGTCGGGCGTCAGTTCGTGGAAACTGACCGCTCCCCGGGTGCTTCCCTTGGCTCCGTCGGACGTCCAGACGATCCGCTCGTCGGGCACCTGCTCCTGGACGGTCGCTTTCCAACCGCGGGTGGACGGGCCGACCTTGGCCTTCCAGTCGCTGTCCGTCTCGTCGGTCTTCGACACGTCGCGTACGCCCTTGGTGAAGCCGCTGAACTTCTCGTACTGCGTCCAGTGGTCGTACGCGGTCCGCACCGGCACCCCGACGTCGAGCACCTCGATGATGTTGGTGACCTTCTTGTCTCCCGCTTTTCGGCCCTGGCCGCCGCCGAAAGCCTCTTTCGCCTTCCCCACGACCGTGTCCTTGACCCCCTTCGCCTTCTCGGTGAGGGCCGCCTTGACCGGCGAATCACCCTTGAGGATGCGGGAGCCGATGTCGGGCAGCCGTCCGCCGTTCTCGGCGACGTCGGTGAGCTGGTCCGTCATCCCGCTCAGCTTGTCGCCGGCCTTTTCGGCGAGGTTCCCCACCCGCACCCCCAGGTAGTCGCCTATTTCCTCACGCAGCCGGTCGAGTCCCGCTCCCGCTGCGCCCGCGTTGTCCCGTCCCGTCTTGGCCATGACCGGCTACCTCCGGCGATCGGCGCGCGTCGCTGTGTTCTTGGCGGCGCTCTTCGAGGAGGCCGCCTTCTTCCCGGCTGCCGACTTCTCGGCCGGGGCCGACTTCTTGGCGGAAGCCGACTGCCGGGCGGCTCCCTTCTTGCCCGGAGCCTGCTTTCCGGGCGCCTGCTTTCCGGGGGCCTTGTCGCCGCCGGATTTCTTACCGGTCGCCTTGTTGCCCCCACCCCTCTTGCCCGGGGCGTTCTTGGCGTCCCGCTTCCCCTCCGCCGCTTTCCCCTCCGAGGCCGGCTTCTTCCCTGACCGCTTCCGGCCGCCTCGCTCCTCACCGCGCGGTTCCCCCGCCTCCTCGTCCTCCCCCTCGTCCTCCTCTTCCTCTTCTTCCTCCTCCGGTTCCTCCTCGTCTTCGTACTCGTCCTCGGTCTCGTCCTCCGCCTCCCCGCTCTCCAGGCGGAGCGTGCGGTCGTGGATCGAATCGGCGAGGGAGGTCAGACTGCGGTTCGCGGCGGCGCCGGCCGCCTTCCGGCCGGCGTCGAGGAGTTCTCCGCGCACCTGCTCGGTCAGGTCCGCGACCTGCGGTATCTCGCTGATCCTGCGCAGGCCGCCGGAGACGAGTTGGCCTGGTTGGAGGCCGCGTTGGCGTCCGGCGAGGTAGGTCGCCGCGGTGAGCGCGAGCCGGCCCTTCTTCGTACGGCCCAGAACGTAGCCGCCTGCCACGGCGGCGGCGAGCATGACCTTGTGCTCGTTCATGGGTACGTCACCTCTTCATCGACAAAGCGAGCGATCGGCGCCGGGCAGGCCGGTGCGACGGCAAGGTGGGCACGCGCGAGGGGGACGCGCCGACCTTGAGCCGTGCCGCAGACGTACCTGGCTGCCGGAGTCATCGCCGCCACCTACTACCTAGTGTGATCGCCCTCCCGGCATACGCATCCCGAGCGCGAATGCGCCGTGGGCGGGCCGCGTACGGCCGCCGGAAACGCGGCCGCCGGTGGCCTTCCGCTCCTGAGGAACGGAAGGCCACCGGCGGTGGTGCGGCGGCTCAGGCCCGGGGACGCGCCCTCTCCTGGAGGGGGCGCGGCCTCAGGTGGAGGGGAAGATGTCTCCGCTGCTCATGCCGCTCTGCTGCTCGCTCTGCTCCTGAAGCCGGCGGGCCTTCTGCTGGAGCCGCTCACGCTCATCGGGGTCGCCCGCGCGCTCCGCCGCCTCCTTCAGTTGCTTGGCCTTCTCGCGCATCTGCCGGGCACGCTCGCCTGGCTCGTCCGCAATGCTCATCGTCACTCCTTGGACTGGGGAAGAGCGGGTATCGGGTATTCCTCAGCGAACCAGGGCCGGTGCGGGGCGGCACCTCGAACGGTCACTGTCCGCGACGGCCCGCGGCGACTACCGCTGCGGCGGTTCGTCGCGGTGCATCCGCTCGAACTCTTCCTTCAGCCGCCTTCTGCGTTCCCAGCCGGACGTGCCCGTGCGTTTCTCCGACCGCTCCTGGCCCGTCGGCTCCTTGCCCGGGGCCGGTGCCTCCTTGGCCGCGTCCGATCCCTTGGGGTGGGATTCCCCGGGCGTCAGCAGTCTCTTGATCCTGTCGGCCATGTTCATGCGTCGCCTCCTCGCCGCATCGGCGACTGCCCTACCTCTTCAGGATCGGGGCCGTTCGGGTGATCCGCACCCGGGCCGCCCGGACGCCGGGCCCGGAAGCCGCTGGCTTGGGAGCGGATGGCTCGGGTAACAGGGATGAGCCGGTCGGCGGGCCGGCTGCCCGCCCGTCGTCACCGGCCGGGACAGTCCGCCAACCGTCGTCCGGAGCAGTCGTCCACCGACCGTCGTCCAGTCGGGCCCCGGCCCGGAGTCCCGACGAGAACAGGAGCAGCCTCCATGTATGACGCCACCCCGTCGCACCGCCCCGTGCTGGTAGGAGTCGAGGAAGGCAGCGGTCAGCGGGCCGTCGTACGGCATGCGGCACGCCACGCCGCGCTGCACGGCAGTCCGCTGCACCTCCTGCACGTCCTCGGCCGCGGCGGGCCGTCCGGAGCCGGGGCGGACGACAGGCCGGCGGCCGGCCTCACGGCGCTCGGCGCGGGCGTCCTCGAACCGCTGGCGGCCGGGGTCCGGCTGGAATTCCCCGAGCTGACGGTGACGACGGAGGCCGTGTCCGGCCGGCCCGCAGCGGTGCTCGTGGAGCGGTCCGCCCAGGCGGCGTCGCTGGTGCTCGGTCACCGTGGCAGCGGCGGATTCCCCCGGCTGCCGCTGGGGTCGGTCAGTTGGCAGGTGGCCACCCACGCGGACTGCCCGGTCCTCGTCATACGCCCCGGAGAGACCGGCGAGGACGGGGACGACCGGGGCGCGGCCCGCGTGGACGAGAACCGGGTCGTGGCCGGTGTCGACGTCTCCGACGTGTCGGCACAGGCCCTGGACGTGGCCTTCGCCGAGGCGGAGGCGCGCGGGGCGCGTCTGGAGCTGCTGTACGCCAACTTCCCCCTCGGCGAGCTGCCCACCGGGCCCGGCCTGGTGGCGCCGGATTTCGAGGCGCTCGACGGCGCCGCCCGCGAGATGCTGGAGGTGGAGGCGGCCAAGCGACGTGACCGCTACCCGGGCGTGCGGGTGGAGCCGCGGGTGGAGCGGGTCCGGCCGGCCACGATCCTGGCGGAGGCGTCGCGGCGCGCCGGGCTGCTGGTCGTCGGCTCCCATGGCCGTACGGGCCTGCGGCGGCTGATGCTCGGCTCGGTCAGCGGCGCGGCCCTGCACACCGCCGCCTGCCCCGTCCTGGTCGTCCCCACCGCGGACGGCGGCTGACGGCGGGCCGCCGGCCGTCCGCCCGTCTGGTGTGACCGGCGCCGTCCTGGGCACCCGCGAGGACAGCAGCACAAGGAACCCGACAAGGCAGCATGTCGCGGCGCCGTCGTGACAGCGGAACGGACGCACATGAGCAACGGATTCATGGGTCCGGAAGGCTACGGCCCGGACTCGTTCGGCGACTTTCTCTCGCGCTTCTTCGGCCGTGCTGCGGAAAGCCCCGGCGGTTCGAGGCCGATGCCGCGGCAGGCCGACATCGCCCGGCTGATGAGCGAACCGGCCCGCGATCTGGTCAGCTCGGCGGCCGCCTACGCGGCGGAGCACGGCAGTGCCGAACTGGGCACGGAGCATCTGCTGCGGGCCGCCCTGTCAGCCGAACCGACCCGCAGCCTGATGCGGCAGTCGGGCGCCGACCCCGACGCGCTGGCCGCCGAGATCGACCGCCGTGCCGGGAGCGGCCCGCAGCAGTCGCGGGTCGCCGTGACCCCGGCCGTCAAGCGGGCGCTGCTGGGTGCGCACGATCTGGCCCTGGGCACCGGCGCCTCGTACATCGGCCCGGAACACGTGCTGGGCGCGCTGGCCTCGAATCCGGACTCGGCGGCCGGCCGCATCCTGAACTTCATCCACTTCGATCCGCAGGCCGCCCCGCACGGCGCGCTCGGGCATCAGCCGACGCCCGCCGAGCCGCCGCCCCCGCCGCGGCACGACACTCCGACCCTCGACAAGTACAGCCGCGACCTGACCGACCTGGCGCGGGCGGGCCGGATCGACCCGGTCATCGGCCGCGACGAGCAGATCGAGCAGACGATCGAGGTGCTCTCGCGCCGGGGCAAGAACAATCCGGTGCTGGTCGGCGACGCGGGCGTGGGGAAGACCGCCATCGTGGAGGGCCTGGCCCAGCGGCTGGCGGACGGGGACGTGCCGGACACGCTCGCCGGGCGGCGGGTGGTGTCGCTGGACATGAGCGGCGTCGTCGCCGGCACCCGGTACCGCGGTGACTTCGAGGAGCGGCTGAACGGCATCATCGAAGAGGTCCGCGCGCACAGCGACAGCCTGATCGTCTTCATCGACGAGCTGCACACCGTCGTCGGCGCGGGCGGGAGCGGGTCGGAGGGCGGGTCGATGGAGGCCGGCAACATGCTCAAGCCCGCCCTGGCGCGCGGGGAGCTGCATGTCATCGGCGCCACGACCCTGGAGGAGTTCCGGCGCCACGTCGAGAAGGACGCCGCGCTCGCCCGCCGCTTCCAACCGATCCTGGTGCCCGAGCCGACCGTCTCCGACACCGTGCAGATCCTGCGCGGTCTCCAGGACCGCTACGAGGCCCACCACCAGGTGCGCTACACCGACGCGGCGCTGCTGGCGGCCGTCGAGCTGTCGGACCGCTACATCCCGCACCGTTTCCTGCCGGACAAGGCCATCGACCTGATCGACCAGGCCGGCGCCCGGGTCCGGTTGCGGTCGGGCACCAAGACCACCGACGTGCGCGACCTCGAACGCCAGGCGGAGCAGTTGGTGCGGGACAAGGACCAGGCGGTCGCGGCGGAGCAGTACGAGCGGGCCACCGAGCTGCGGGACCGGATCGCGGAGATCACCACGCGGATCGAGGCCGGTCAGGGCGAGCGGACGGGCGACGGCCAGGTCGTGGAGGTCACGGCGGAGGATGTCGCCGAGATCGTGTCGCGGCAGACGGGTGTGCCGGTCAGCAATCTGACGGAGGAGGAGAAGACCCGGCTGCTGGGGCTGGAGGAGCGGCTGCACAGCCGGGTGGTCGGGCAGGACGACGCCGTCACCGCGGTCTCCCAGGCGATCCTGCGGTCCCGGGCCGGGCTCGCCGATCCGCAGCGTCCCATCGGCAGTTTCCTCTTCCTCGGCCCGACCGGGGTGGGCAAGACGGAGCTGGCGCGGGCCCTGGCCGAGGCGCTGTTCGGCAGCGAGGAGCGCATGGTGCGGCTCGACATGAGCGAGTACCAGGAACGCCACACCGTCAGCCGGCTGGTCGGCGCGCCGCCCGGGTATGTCGGGCACGAGGACGCGGGCCAACTGACCGAGGCGGTGCGCCACCACCCGTATTCGCTGCTGCTGCTGGACGAGGTGGAAAAGGCCCACCCGGACGTCTTCAACATGCTGCTCCAGGTGCTCGACGACGGGCATCTGACCGATTCGCAGGGCCGCACGATCGACTTCAAGAACACGGTCATCGTGATGACGAGCAACCTCGGCTCCGAAGCCCTCAGCGGGGGCCGCGGAATCCTCGGATTCGGTCCGGGTGACGACTCGGGGACGGGCGAGGGCGCGCGGGACCGGGCGATGGGCGCCCTGCGCGAGCACTTCCGGCCCGAGTTCCTCAACCGGCTGGACGAGATCATCGTCTTCCGGCGGCTCGCCGACGACCAACTGCGGCAGATCACCGGCCTGCTGCTGGAGGGCACCAGCCGCCGGCTGCGCGCGCAGGACATCTCGATCGAGTTCACGCCGGAGGCGGTGGACTGGCTCACCCGGCGCGGCCACCAGCCCGAATACGGGGCACGGCCGCTGCGCCGCACCATCCAGCGGGAGGTGGACAACGCCCTGTCCCGGCTGCTGCTGGACGGTGCGCTGTCCCCCGGCGACCAGGTGTGCGCACAGGTGCGGGACGACCAGTTGGTGTTCCGCACCGGCGAGGAGAGCTGAGAGGGGCCTTATCCGTCCTTCGCGCTGCCGCGACACCTTCTGTGGCGCATGATGCACCTGGGAGGACATGACCGATGGAACCCCGCGGCCCGCGACGGACGTACCCAGGCCGCCACGAGTCGGCCGAGGAGCGGGCCGACCGGCGGTGGGCGGAGTTGCTCCAGGAGGTGCGCGTCACCCAGACCGGGGTGCAGATCCTCTTCGGCTTCCTGCTCACCGTGGTCTTCACGCCCCGGTTCGCCACGCTGCCGCCGTCCGACAAGACCATCTACGTCATCACGGTCATCCTGGGCGCCGCCACGACGGGCGCGCTGATCGGGCCGGTGACGTTCCACCGGCTGGTGACCGGGCGTCGGCTCAAGCCCGAGACGGTGGCCTGGGCGTCCCGTCTGACCGTCCTCGGCGTCGTCCTCCTCCTGGCCACCGTCACCTCGGCGCTCTTCCTCATCCTGCGGATCGCGCTGCACAACAGCGCCGTCCCGTGGGTGGTCGCCGGTGTCGTCGGCTGGTTCCTGCTCTGCTGGTTCGCACTGCCCGTCTGGGCCCGCCACCGGTACGGGTCGCGGCGCTGAGTGGCCCCGTCGGGCCGGTTCAGCGGCGACGGGGCAGCCGGTGCAGCTCCACCGCCGTGAGACGGCCCGCCGCCGCCTCGGCCGTCATGTACGTGCAGTGGGGCTGGCGCCGCCGGTCGGTGGGCGAGCCGGGGTTCAGCAGCCGCAGCCGGCCTTCGGCGAGGGAGTCCCAGGGGATGTGGCTGTGGCCGAACACCAGCACGTCGAGGTCGGGGAACCGCTCCGCGCAGCGGCGCTCGCGGTCCCGCGCCGGCCCGGTCTCGTGGACGACGCCCAGGCGCAGCCCCTCCAGTTCGGCGTACGCCACCTCGGGCAGCCGGGTCCGCAGGTCGGGCCCGTCGTTGTTGCCGTACACGCCGACCAGCCGCCGGGCGCGGTCCTCCAGCAGGTCCAGGGTGGCGGTGTCGACCCAGTCGCCCGCGTGGACGACGACGTCGGCGCGTGCCACCTCGTCGAGGAGTTGTGCGGGCAGGGCCTTGGCGCGGGTGGGCAGATGGGTGTCGGACATCAGCAGAAGTCGCACGGGCTTCAGCACGGGGTGAGGGTCACGACCAGGACGTCGCGCCGGGCGGGCGCGCCGGGGTCGCGCGGGCGGAGGGGGGAGACGCCGTGCAGGGTGCGGCGGTCGTCGCCCAGGAGGAGGGTGCCGGGTTCGCTGAGCGTCGTCGTCATCACGTGGCCGCCGTCCAGGCCGGACACCGTGCTCTGCCCGCCGGTGGCGTTGTGCCGGTCGACCAGGAGGGAGGAGACGAGCGTGACGCCGTCGCGGTGCATGCCCTCCGGGGTGGGCTCGCCCGCGTCGTCGGTGGATGCCAGGACGCGGAAGGGGTGCACCTTGGCGTTCCAGCGGGCGGTGTCGTCCAGGGCGGTCGCGGTGCGTCCCAGCAGGGACAGGAGACAGAGCAGGAGCGGGTCCGCGGCGAAGGTGTCGGTCAGCGGCTCGAAGCGGCGGTCGACGTCGATGTAGAGGGGGTTGGTGTTGTCCGGCTGGACGAAGGGGAGGTGCGGCAGGCGCCGGATCTTGCCGGTGGCGGGCGCGTAGGAGAACTGGCCGTAGCGGCGCAGCCGGCGGGTGCCGCGCTCGGCGGCATACGGGTCCGGCTCCAGCGCGTCCCAGTGTGCGGCGAAGCGGGCCCAGCGGTCGGCGTCGGCGCCGACGCACGACCACACGGCGTCGGGCGGCATGAGATACGCCCCGGCCGAGCGCAGCGCGCGCCGGGCGGCCGCCACCGGTGCGGTGTGCGCGGTGGCCGCCACGGGGGCGGTGTCCGTCGTCCTGCCGTAGCCACCGGCCGCCTCGTCCACGCGGGATCCCGCCTCTCTTGCTCGGTGCGGAGCTGTCACCTACGCGTTCCATCCTCGGACGGCCGGGAAACGACCGCATCCCATGACGGACCCAGGTCGGGAGGGCCTAGCGTGGAGGGATGGATGAGAGGGACGAGAGGGGCGAGAGGGGGCCGGGCAGCGAGGACGTCGGGTTTCCGGCCTTTCACGCGTCGCGCTGCGGGACGCTGGCGGAGCTCGACGCGCGCGTGGTGCGGTGCCGGGCCTGTCCCCGGCTGGTGGCGTGGCGGGAGGAGACCGCCGCGACCCGGCGGGCGGCGTTCCGGGACTGGGATTACTGGGCGAGGCCGGTTCCGGGCTTCGGGCCGCCGGACGCGGCGCTGGCCATCGTGGGGCTGGCGCCGGCCGCGCACGGCGGCAACCGGACCGGCCGCATGTTCACCGGGGACGCCTCCGGCGACTTCCTGTTCGCGGCGCTGCACGCCGTCGGCCTCGCCTCCCGGCCGACGGCGACGCACCGGGGCGACGGGCTGGAGCTGTACGGGGTGCGGGTCACCGCGCCGGTCCACTGCGCTCCGCCGCAGAACAAGCCCACGCCCGGCGAACGCGACACCTGCCGGCCGTGGCTGGCGGCGGAACTGGAGCTGCTCAGCCCCGCCCTGCGGACGGTGGTCGTGCTGGGCGGCTTCGGCTGGCAGGCGCTGATGCCGGTGCTCGGCGAGGCCGGGTGGCACATCCCGCGCCCCCGGCCCGTCTTCGGTCACGGTGCGCTGCTGACGCTGCCCGCCACGGACACCCGGCCGGAGCTGCGGGTGGTGGGGAGTTACCACCCCAGCCAGCGCAACACCTTCACCGGCCTGCTCACGTTCGCCATGTTCGTGGACCTGCTCGGCGGCGCCGCGCGGCTCGCGGGGCTGGAGGGACGCGGCCCCGCCGGCTGAGCGGGGACCGGCATCGCGGTCGCGGGCCCCGGGCCTACATGTGGTCGCGCGGCACCGTCTCGTTCCAACTGCGGGAGAACACCCGCCGGTCGTTCTCGTAGCCGTCCAGGGTGGCGTCGACGAAGAAGGTGTCCTCGTCGCAGCGGAGCTCGGTGTGGGTGACGACCCGGACGTCCCAGTCGTCGCGCCGGAACCGCATGGTCCAGGTCGACTCGCCGCGGGGGGAGGTGAAGTCGTCGGCGGTGGAGGTGTAGCGCTCGTAGGCGCGGCGGGCCACATCGAGGGCGATGTCCTCGAAGCGGACCGTGCCGCGGTCCTTCACGATCTCCAACTCGGCGTGGTAGTCGGTCAGTTCACGCTTGACCTCCCAGCGTTCCTCCGGCGGCGTGAGCCGGGTGGCCTCGGCGAACGGTGCGCCCTCCGGCTCGTCGAAGGGGCGCGGCGGCACCTCGTCCGGCTCCCGGGTGGGCCGTACCGGCAGGGTCAGGGCGCTGGTGCTCTGGTAGACGCTCAGCCGGACCGGTTTGGGCGGCGGCCAGGCGAGCGGCCAGTACGAGGTGGACAGGGACAGCCGGATGCGGTGGCCGGGCGGGAACGCCTGTGCCACGCCGTTGAGTCGGACGGTGGCGCGGTAGCGGCGTCCGGGCTCCAGCGGCTCGGGTTCGTCGGCGCCGTCGCGCCGGGTGAGGTTCAGCAGTCCGTAGGTGACGCGGGTGGCGCGCCCGTCGGGGGCCACGTCGGACAGGCGGGCGGCGACCATCGCGACGGGTTCGCTGACCGACAGGTCCAGTTCGACGGTCGGTGAGCCGAGGATCTCCACCGGCTCGGTGAGTTCGCCGGTGTCGAAGACCATCGCCCCGCCGTCCTCCTCGCGCTGGTCGTACGGCAGGTCGGGGGGCGCGTTGTATGAGGCCCACTTGCCGGCGAACTGGCCGACGGACAGGGGGGATTGGACGGTCAGCGGCTCCTCGCCCGGTTCGGTGTCGCCGGGTGGGCCCTCACTGGGCGGGCCCTCACCGGGTGGGCCCTCACCGGGCGGGCGCTCGCCGGGGCGGACGAGGCGGTGCCGGACGAGCGGGTAGCGGACCGGTTCGATGTGCGGGGAGGGCCAGCCGGGTTCGCCGACCCAGCGGCCGGGCCGTTCCTCGTAGGAGGTGGAGGGCGGCACGCTGTCCTGCATCCAGGTGCGCAGCATCGGGCCGTCCATGACGCCGTTGTCGGCGCCCTTGAGCCAGTGGTCCCACCAGCGCACGACCTCTTGCAGATAGCCGATGGCGGGGCCGGGTTCGCCCAGGTGGGGGTACTTGTGCGACCAGGGGCCGATCAGTCCCTTGCGGGGGACGTCCAGATGGGACAGCAGGCGGGAGACGGCGTTGGAGTAGCCGTCGGCCCAGCCGCTGGAGGCGAGGACCGGGCAGCGCACGGCCTGGTAGTCCTCGCAGACCGAGGCGTGCCGCCAGTAGTCGTCGCGGCGCTGGTGGCGCAGCCATTCCAGGACCCAGGGGCGGGTGTTCTCCAGCCGCTCGTGCCACATCTCGCGCCACCGCTCGCCGACGATCGCCGGGTCGGGCGGGAGGGTGGCGTAGGCGAACATGGTGCCCGCTTCGGCGAGGTTGTCCGAGAGCAGGGTGCCGCCCATGTAGTGCATGTCGTCGTCGTAGCGGTCGTCGGTGAAGGAGGCGATGACGATGGCGCGCAGGCTCGGCGGCTGCCGGGCGGCGACCTGGAGGGCGGCGAAGGCGCCCCAGGAGATGCCCATCATGCCGGTGTTGCCGTCGCACCACGGCTGCTCGGCCAGCCAGGCGAGGACTTCTTCCGCGTCGCGCTGTTCCTGTTCCAGGTATTCGTCCCGCAGCACGCCTTCCGATTCGCCGGTGCCGCGCACGTCGACGCGGACGGCGGCATAGCCGTGGCCGGCGAGGTAGGGGTGGTGGATCGCGTCGCGTACGGAGGTCAGGTCGCGTTTGCGGTAGGGGATGTACTCCAGGACCGCGGGCACCGGTTGCCCGTCGGAGGACACCGGCCGCCAGATCCGCGCCGACAGCCGGGTGCCGTCGGACATCGGGATCGCGACGTGGGCTTCTTCCTTCGTCTCATGGGGCAGATCGCTGACGAAACGCATGCGAGGGGCTCGCTCCTTCGGTGTGGTGCGGTGCGGCGGCGGCCGGTGGGGCGGGGCGCGCGGCCGGGCCGGCCCGCGCGGCCCGGTCATCGGCCGTTCCCGTCCGCCGCGCCGGGCGCCGCCATCTCGTCGAAGCGGAGGTTGAGCGCCGCCACGCACCGGTCGTACTTCTCGCGCAGTTCCTCGGTGCTGTCCCCGCCGGTGAAGATGTGGGCGATCTCGTGGCTGTAGCTGTCCTGCTGGGGCATCTCCGACAGCCGTTGCCCTTCCTCGGGCACCACCTCGACGCGGACGCCCGGGATCTGGCGTTCGATCCGCTCGATGTCCTCGCCGTCGGGGACGCCGCGCACCACGCCGTCGGCGAACCACCGGTAGTACCACTTGGCGGCCGTCCGGTACGGTCCGGCGCCCCGGGGCAGGCTGGGGTCCTCGCCGAGGGCGAGGCGGAGCATGCAGTGGTGGTTGGGCACGCCGTCGACGAACTCGAAGAGTTCGGCGTGCGACTGCGAATGCCGGGGGTTGATCTCCAGCAGGTTGATCTCGTCGGTCCGCGGGTCGTAGAAGTACTCGATGCTGAACGTCGCGGAGTCCATGCCGATCTGCCGCATCACCCGTTCGGAGACGTCGTGCAGCCGCCGCACCACGGGTGTCGGGAGGGTGGAGGGGTACTGGTGGCGCAGGAAGGACGACGAGTCGGGATAGTTGACGGAGTCCAGTACGCCGTAGACGGTGACCCGGCCTTCGTGGACGTATCCCTCGACCGCCACCTGAAGACCCGTCAGCGCTTCCTCCGCCAGGCACACCTCGCCGCCGATGCCCGCCATCTCCGGCGGCAGCTCCAGCTCGTCGAGGATGGAGGTGAAGGGCCGGCCGATCCGGCCGATGCCGGCGCGGATCTCGGTGACCGCCGCGCGGAACTCCTCCTCGTCCTCGACCCCGAAGGCCAGTTCCGAGGAGTACGACAGGGCGGGCTTGAGCCACATCGGGAAGGGCACTCCGTCGGGCGGCCGCGGGTCGTCGGCCTCCAGGTCGACTCGCCCGAAGCGCGGGTGTTCGTCGATGACCTTTCGCTGCTCCAGCCGGCTCCAGTACTTGTGCTCGCACTTGACGACGGATTCCAGGCTGGTGCTGGTGGTGCCGTAGCGCCGGCTCAGCAGCGGGATGAGGGTGCTGACGGGGAAGTCCCAGTAGCCCACGATGGCGTCGACGGTGCCGTCGAACGCGTCCAGTTCGCTCTGCGCCTTCTCCCGCAGCGTTTCCACCGACACCTCGCCGACCTGGAGTTCCTCGACGGTCAGCAGGGGGTGGAAGCGGTAGTCGTGGGCGCCGGGTACGCCGTGCAGCGTGGGCAGGTTCGCCTCGTCGAGGCCGAGGACGAAGATGTTCTTCTCGGTCACCTGGTCTCCTTCCGTCCCGTCCGGGTGGCTCGCGTACCCGGCGCCCCGCCGCTCAATCCGGCCGGGTCAGCAGGCGCTGGGTGCGGTGGAGCACGCCGGTCGCGGCCAGGGGGTGCAGGGCCGCGCGGGCCGCGTTGGCGCCGCAGGCACCGTGGACGCCGCCGCCCGGGTGCGCGCCGGCCGAGGCGAGGTAGAGGCCCTTGACGGGCGTCTCCGGGCGCCCGGTGCCGGGCAGGGGCCGGAAGAAAAACTGCTGGTGGAGGGCGGTGGTGCCGCCGTTGAGGGCGCCGCCGCGCAGGTTGGCGTTCTCGGCCTGGAACGTCGGCGGGGCGAGGATGCGGCGGGCCCGGACGCGGGAGCGGAAGCCGGGCGCGTAGCGCTCCACCTGGCGCTCGATACGGTCCGCCATCGCCTCCTGCTCGCCCTTGCGCCACTCCCCCGTCAGGCCGTCGTCGCCCGCGTCGCCGCGCACGACCTGCGGGACGTGGGTGTAGGCCCAGGCCGACTCGGTGCCGGCCGGTGAGCGGGAGGCGTCCGCGGTGGTCATCTGGCCGAACAGCGCGAACGGCCGGTCGGGAACCCGCCCGGCGGCGATCTGCGCGGCGAACCGGGTGAGGTCGTCGACCCCGTCGGCCAGGTGGAGGGTGCCGGCGGTGGCGGCGTCCGCGGCGGTCCAGGGCACGGTGCCGTCCAGCGCCCAGTCGACCTTGAAGGTGGCGAAGTCCCACTGGAAGCGGCGCAGATCGGCGAGCAACCGGCCGGGCAGGTGCCGGGCGTCGACCAGTTCGCCGTAGAGCGCCGGCACGCTGACGTCGGCCAGCACCGCCCGGCGCGCCGGGACCGTCTCGCCGTCCGCGGTGCGCACCGCCACGGCGCGGCCCGCCCGCACCACGATCTCCACCGCCCGCGCACCGCACCGCAGTGCGCCGCCGCGCCGCTCCAGGCGCCGCACCAGGGCGGCGGTGAGCGCGCCCGCGCCGCCGACCGGCACGGGAAAGCCGTGGTGCTGGCCGAGCATGGACAGCAGCCAGCCGAACCCGCCGCTGCCCGCGGCCTCCGGGGCGAGGTCGGCGTGGAGGGCGTTGCCGGCGAGCAGGAGGCGGCCGGCCTCGGCGCGGAACTCCTCCTCGCCCAGGCGGCGTACGGGCAGCAGCATCGTGCGGGCCAGGCGCAGGCCGCCCGCGCCGCGCAGCCGGGCGAGCAGCCGGGCGCCGGCCCGCAGTGGCGGGAAGGGGGTGAACAGGGCGGCCAGGATGTCGGGGCCGACCCGGTCCCAGACGCGGCACAGGTCCTGCCAGGCCGCGCCGTCGCCGGCGGCGAAGGCGTCCAGGCCGCGGGCGGTGTCGGGGGCGTGGCGCTCCAGCACCGCGCATCTGCCGTCCGGCAGGGGGTGGGCGAGGACGCGGGGCGCGTGGCTCCAGCGCAGGCCCTCGTCCTGGAGGCGCAGAGCGGCGATGACGGGGGAGGCGGCGGCGAGCGGATAGAAGGAGCTGCACACGTCGCTGACGTAGTCGGGGTGGACGCCTCGGTCGCTGCGGACGGCGCCGCCCGGTTCCGCGGCGGCTTCCAGGACTTCCACGCTCCAGCCGGCGTCGGCCAGCAGGTTGGCCGCGACCAGGCCGTTGGGGCCCGCGCCGATCACCACCGCGTCCGGCATCGCTGACTCCTGTTCGCCCCGGCCGCGCTCCGGCGGGCGCCGGTCGGACGTGGGGACGGGTCGTGGGCGGTCAGGACGGTGCGCCGGAACGCTCCGGGCTGTCCTGGACCACTCTGGCCAGCCGGCCGAGCATGCTGCGGTGGCGCAACTGGATCAGGGCGTCCAGGACGGCGTTGTGCAGCAGTCCGCCGGCTCCGGTCAGGGGGTGTTCGTCGAAGATGACCAGGCTGTGGTCGCCCCACGGCCGGATTTCCATGGCGATCCGGGCCGTGCCCAGGGGCCCGCTGTCGATTTCCAGTTCGAGTTCGCGCGGTGGTTCGCTGCGCCGGACGATGGTCCGGCCGGTCACCGTCCAGGGCCCCAGGCGCACGTCGTACGTGAGGGTGGCGCCCACCTCGGGCCAGTTGCCCGCCTCGTGCCGCGAGTCCTTGGTGCCGACGACCCAGTCGGCGTACCGGGAGCCGTCGGCGAGGATCTCCCAGACGGTCTCCGGAGACCTCGTGATGAGCTGATGCCGCACGGCCATGAGCGTCCTCCTCCACCGCGCCTCGGGAACGCGCGCCGGCGTCCGGAAGCCAGCCTAGGGCGACTCGCCGTACCCGGCCCGCCCGGCGAGCGGGTGCCGCGCCCGCGGTGGTCGGGGAGCCGCCTCCGGCCGGTCAGGAAGCCGCGCCGGTTCGGCGTTACGTTGAATGCATGGCCGCACAGCTACCTCTGCTGGGGCGTACCGCGGTGGTCACCGGCGCCGCCCGCGGGTTGGGCGAGGGCTTGGCCGTGGGCCTCGTACGGCGGGGTGCCAGGGTCGCGCTGCTCGGTCTGGAGGAGCGCGAGCTGGCGCGGGTCGCGGCGGCGCTGCCGGACGACACCGCCGCCCATTGGTTGGTCGACGTCACCGACGAAGCCGCGATGGCGCGGACCGCCGTTCGGGTGGAGCGACGGCTCGGGCCGCCGTCGGTGCTGGTGGCCAACGCCGGGGTGGCGGCCGGCGGTCCCTTCCTCGACGGCGATCCGGCGATCTGGCGGCGGGTGGTGGAGACCAACCTGATCGGCAGTGCGATCACCGTCCGGGTCTTCCTGCCCTGCCTGCTGCGGACCGGGGGCTACTACCTCCAGGTGGCCTCGCTGGCGGCGCTCGCGCCGGCGCCGATGATGACGGCGTACTGCGCGTCCAAGGCGGGGGTGGAGGCGTTCGCCCACGCCGTGCGGGCCGAGGTGGCCCATCGCGGGGTGGCGGTGGGCGTCGCCTACCTCGGCTGGACCGACACGGACATGGTCCGGGACGCCGACCACCACGCGGCGCTCGGTGAGCTGCGGGCGCGGATGCCCTGGCCCGCGTCGAAGACGTACCAGGTGGAGGCGGTGGTCGACAGTCTGGTCCACGGGATCGAGCGGCGGGCACCCGCCGTGTACGCGCAGCCCTGGCTGCGCGGCGCGCTGGCCCTGCGGGCGGCCCTGCCCGGGCTCGTCGCCCGGCGGGCGCGCCGCGAGCTGGGGCGACTCGCCGACCGCGCCGCCTTCGCGCCGACCGGGCTGCTGGGCGCGGGCGGCCGGGCGGCCGAGGAGGCGTCGGGGCGCGCTCCGGGAGAGGGATACGGCTACGGAAACGGACGACGCGACGGAAACGGACGACGCGGCCGAAACGGCGACGGCGACGGCGACGGCGACGACTGAGCGTGCCGCCGGTCGTTCAGCTCGCCGCTCCGGTGTCCTTCGCCGCGTCGGTGTCCTTCGCCGCGTCGGCGCCCGGTGGCCTCCTGCGGCCCCGGTGGCTGGTGTCGCACCAGGGGAAGATCTTGCTGCGGCGGCACATGCACAGGGCCACCGTCGGGCGGTCCGAGCGGGCGGTGCCGCCGTCCGGGAGGACCACCTCGACGGGTCCCTCGATGAGCAGCGGCCCGCCCGGCTCCTGGCTGACCCGTCGCGCGGCACGGCACGCGGGCGCGCCGCCGTCCGCCGCGCCTGCTCCCGGGGCGGCGGTCTCAGGCCGGTCGTCGCGCACGGATCACCACCAGCTCCTCCTTGTCCTGGCCGGGAGCGAGCAGCCCCCGGTCCCGCAGCCAGGCCGCGCGGCCGCGTACCACCGGCCCGAAGGGAACGAGCCGCCGGTCGGTGACGGCCGCTTCCAGGCCCGCCGCGGACAGCAGTTCCAGTGTCGTACCGGGGCCGCTCAGCACGGAGTGGACCAGCAGCAGGACGCCACCGGGGCGCAGCAGGGTGGGTGCCTGGGCGCAGAGCCGGTCCAGTACCGCCCGGCCGTCCGTCCCGGCGTCCCAGGCGCGGGTGGGCCCGCCACGCGGCAGTCCGGGGCGGGGCGAGGGCACATAGGGCGGGTTCGCCATGATCAGGTCGAAGCGCCGGCCCGCCACCGGCGCGAACAGCTCCCCGCGGTAGGCGCGGACGGTGCGGCCGTGCCCGGCCAGCCAGGCATTGAGCCGGGTGGTGAACACCGCCGCGCGCGAGACGTCGACCGCGGCGACGTGGCCCGCCCCGGCCCGTGCGGCGGCGACGGCGAGCGCGCCGCTTCCCGTACCGACGTCGAGCACCGAGGCGTCCGCCGGGAGGGTCTCCCGGCCCAGGGCCGCCACCAGCGCGTCGGTGTCCCCCTGGGGTGCGTAGACCCCTGGGGGCCTGAGGAAGTATGCGCACCGCGCATGGCTCCGGCGGCCCCGCCGCGCACGTCCGGTCAGATGTCCCTCGGTTCCAGGGGGGTGTTGGCCGGGCCCTGGACCACCGTGCCGTCCGGCGCGAAGCGCGAGCCGTGGCAGGGGCATTCCCATGTCTTCTCTCCCGGGTTGAAGGCGACCAGGCAGCCCATGTGGGTGCAGCGTGCCGATACCGCGTGCGCCGTGCCGGTCTCGTCGCGGTAGACGGCGCAGCGTCTGCCCCGCACCCGGACCACCGCGCCGGTCCCGGGGGCGATTTCGGCGATGGAGTCGGCGTGCGTGGCGCGCAGCCGGTCGCCGAGGAAGTGCTGGGCCACTTCCGCCTGGTGTTTGAGGAACGCGGGCGCCTCTCGGACCGCGCTCCACAGCCGGCGGGGGTCGTACAGCCCCGCCCATGGCGGCGGGTCGCCGGTGATCAGGCCGGTCAGGAGCCGTCCGGCCATCACTCCCCCGCTCATGCCCCAGCCGCCGAACCCGGTGGCGACGTAGGTGTGGCGCGCGCCGGGGTGGAAGGGGCCGACCAGGGGCACGGTGTCGGTCGGGACGTTGTCCTGGGTCGCCCAGCGGTAGGTCACCTCCGTCCCGGGAAAAGCCTGATGGGCCCAGGCCGTCAGCCGTTCGAAGCCTTCGCGGGCGTCGCGGGTGCCCGGCTTGAAGGTCTCCCCGGTGACGATCAGCAGCCGCTGCCCCTCGCCGTGCGGCGCGGTGCGTACGGATCGTTTGCCCTCCTCCTCGGTGATGTACATGCCGCCCGGGTCGCGGTCGGCCGCCAGGGGCGCCGCCACCACCAGTTCGCGGCGGGGCGAGAGCCGGGTGAAGAGCAGCGCCCGGTCGAAGACCGGGTAGTGGGTGGCGACGACGACGTCCTGGGAGGTGACGACCGGCCCGGGCTCGGTCTCCACGCGGCACGGTGTGCCTTCGGTCAGGCCGGTGGCGCGGGTGCGCTCGTGGATGACGCCGCCCTGCGCCCGGAAGTCCTCGGCCAGGGCGAGCAGGTACTTGCGCGGGTGGAACTGGGCCTGGTCCTCGACGCGCACCGCGCCGGCCACGGGAAAGGGCAGCCCGGTGTCGGTGACGTAGGAGGCGGGCAGTCCGGCTTCCGCGGCCGCCTCGGCCTCCGCGCGCAGGGTGCTCACGCCCGAGGCGGCGCAGCCGAAGGTGAAGGCGGGGAAGCGTTCGAGGTCGCAGTCGATGTCCAGGAGGTCGGTGATCTCGACGACGCGTTCGACGGCTTCCTGCTGGGATCGGGCGTAGGCCCGCGCGCCGTCGGTGCCGCGGGTCCGGCGCAGCCGCTCGTAGACCAGGGTGTGCAGCGCGGAGACCTTGGCGGTGGTGTAGCCGGTGACGCCGGCGGCGATCCGGTCCGCTTCGAGGAGGGCCACGCGCCGGCCGGCGCGCGCCAGCTCCCATGCGGTGCTCAGGCCCGCGATGCCCCCGCCGATCACCGTGACGTCGACTTCGAGGTCTTCGGTGAGCGGCGGGTAGGACGTGCTGCCCGTCGTGGCCATCCAGTACGACTCGTCGCTTCGGGGTGGGGAGGAAGAATGCGCCATACGCTCACGGGTGCCCCGAAGATCGCCGGCGAAGCGCGAACGGGCCGCGTCTCCCCCGGTAGGACGTAGCCCTGGTGGCGGCTGCCCGCCAGGTGGGGCGCCGGAAGGATTGAGGTGGTGCGGGCAGGGCACCCGGTGCCTGGCCCGCGGACGGAAGCGGACGGATCCCGGACAGAGGGAATCAGGAGGCTCCCATGGCAGAGCAGGACCCCGGACTGCAGAACCCCGTGACCAAGCACCCCCAGCCGGAACTCCCCGAGCAGGACCAGCCGCACCCCGGCTGGACCGGGCCGATGGACCCGCCGCCCGATCACGGCGAGGACAGCTACGTGGGACACGGCCTGCTGGCCGACCGCAAGGCGCTGCTCACCGGCGGCGATTCCGGGATCGGGCGGGCGGTCGCGCTGGCCTTCGCGCGGGAGGGCGCCGATGTGGTGTTCACCCATCTGGACGCGGAGGAGGACGAGGCCCGCGAGACGTCGCGGCTGATCGAGGAGGCGGGCCGCAAGGCCGTCGCCGTCTCCTGCGACATCCGTGACGAGGACCAGTGCCGGGCGCTGGTGGAGCGGGCCGTCACCGAGCTGGGGCGGATCGACATCCTCGTGAACAACGCCGCCTATCAGATGTCCCAGC
The DNA here is from genome assembly GCF_055570395.1 of Streptomyces sp. NPDC031210. NCBI lineage: Bacteria > Bacillati > Actinomycetota > Actinomycetes > Kitasatosporales > Streptomycetaceae > Streptomyces > Streptomyces sp. NPDC031210. The sequence continues at coordinate 37,835 of NZ_JBVIHH010000025.1, read as the reverse complement.
CGGACGGTATCGGCGCGATCTCCACGGAACAGTTCGACCGGGTGATGCGGACGAACCTGTACGGGATGTTCTGGCTGTCGAAGATGGCGCTGCCTCATATGCCCAAGGGCGGCTGCGTCATCAACTCCACCTCGGTCCAGGCGTACAAGCCGAGTCCGCATCTGCTCGACTACGCCATGACCAAGGGCGCCATCGTCACCTTCACCCAGGGACTGGCGCAGATGGTGGCCGGTGACGGTATCCGCGTCAACGCGGTCGCTCCCGGGCCGGTGTGGACGCCGCTGATTCCCGCGACGATGCCGGAGACGGCGAAGTTCGGCAAGCAGGCTCCGCTGGGCCGCCCGGCGCAGCCGGCGGAAATGGCCCCGGCCTACGTGTTCCTGGCGTCGCAACAGGCGAGCTACATCACCGCGGAGATCGTCAACGCGACGGGCGGCACGCCACTGCCGTGACGGCGCGGCCCGGCGGCCGCGGTGTTCGGCCGGCAGTTCAGCCGGTCGGGGCGGCGGCGTCCTCGTCGCCGCCCCGCGGCGTGAGCACGTCGAGCAGGAGCTTGGTCTCCACCAGCAGACCGCCGCTCACCGCGGCCGCCGTTCCGGTCTGCCGGCGGAAGTCGGCGGCGAGGCCGTCGTAGAGGTTCCAGGCTTCCTTCCGGGCGCTCTCGCGGCGGTCCCGGTCGTCCTGGGCGGCCCCGCCGGGCTCGGCCACCCCACCGACGGCCTCGCACAGTCGCGCCGTCCGCTCGGCGAGGTCGGCGTAGCGGGTGAGGAAGGCCGTGCCGGGCGCGGAGAGGCGGGCGCGCTCGCCGGCCGTGCTCGCCAGGGTGCGGGTGATGGCGGTGAGGTGGGCGACGGTGCGTTCCCACAGGGCGTCGGCTTCCTGCGGCGGTGGCGGTACGGCCGTGCGGCGCAGGCGCCGGCCGGGGTTGAAGCGGGAGCTCTCGGCGGTCCAGCGGCGGGCGTCGGCGAGGGCGAGCAGGACCTGGTCCAGGCGCCGGGCGCGGTCGTGCCAGCCCGCGGCGTCGGCGTCGCTCCACTCCTGGCGCAACCCGTCGGCGAGGGCGTACAGGAGACCGGCGCTCTCCCGTGAGAGGCGCCGCAACTGGTCGTGCACGTTGCGCAGATGCACCGGCGGCAGGACGAGCGCGTTGACGGCGACACCGATCACCGCGCCGATCAGCGTCTCCAGGAGGCGGTGGCCGACCTCGACCAGGGAGTAGGCGCCGTAGGTGATGACGAACAGGGCGGTGGTGGCGCCGTAGATGCCCTGGGTGCCGAATCGGCGGTAGGTGCCGAGGAGGGCGGTCACCGGCAGGGCGACGAGCATGGCGCCCAGGGCCCTGCCGCCGGTCAGGGCCATCGCCCCGGACGCCCACAGGGCACCGGCCATGATCACCGCGAGTTGCTGGAGTCCGGCGCGCAGCGAGCGGTAGACGGTGACGTCGACCAGCGCGAGCGCGGTCCACGGCGCCATGATTGCCAGCGGTGCCTTGAGCCACCAGCCCGTCAGCGCCCAGGCGGCGATCGCCGCACCGGCGGCCTTGAGCGACTGCGTCATCGTGTCCCGTTCGGGGCCCGGTCGCCGCACCGCGGCGTGCGCCGTACGGCCCACCGCGGACAGTTCCCAGCCGAGCCACCGCCACCCGGCCACCAGCCGCTGTGAGACCACCGATCGCCCTTCCGACGGATGTGTTCCGGCATGTGTCCGCCGCGCCCCCCTTGTGGGACGCGGCGTGCGGCGAGTACCCGCGGTGGCCGCCCCTACTCCCCGGCCCGCGCGGACGGCCGGCGGGTCGGCGTTCGGTCTCCGCCGATTGCACACACCACCCCTTGCGTGGCAATCTGCGTCATATAGAGCATTTCTCGCATTTCCCCCACATCTCCGCATGTCGGCCTTCTGTCCGCATGCGCATCGAAGACTTCTCACCCGTCAGCAGGAGGATTCCCATGCGCAGTTCCCGCCGCGACCTGCCGTACTCGTACACGCCGACGGGAGCCGTGGTCGTCCGCCCGGCCGCGGTCGGCTGCGCCGAGGCCGCCGAGGTACGCGACCAACTGCTCATCCTCCTCAACCGCGGGGCACCGGGACTCGTGGTGGATCTCCGCGCGGGCGCGCCGGTGTGCGCGTGCTGCGGGGCACCGGCGCTGGTACGGGCGCACCGGCGCGCCCGGGCGCTGGGCGCGCCGTTCGAGGTGCTGGTCGCGGGCGAGGCGGTCGCCACCCGGTTGCGGGCCCATTGCCGCGACAGCCGGGAGCCGATGCCGGTCCGCGCGTCCGTGGCGGCGGCCTCGACCGGGGCGGCGAAGGAGGTGGCCGCGGCATGATCCTGCGCGCTGTCGGCCGCCGGCTGCACTCCTGGCTGATCCGTACCTCGACGCTGATCCGCGCCTCGGCCGCGCTGCCGGCCGGGCGCAAGTCACCCCGACGGACGTAACCCGGGCCCGGACCTGGTTCGGTCCGCGTTCAGGGACCGGTCAGCCCAACGCCCCGGCCGCCACCCGCAGGTCCGACACCAAGCCCTCGTAGGCGGCCTCCCGCTCCTCGGAGCGCAGGATCGCGGACGGGTGAAGGGTGGGGAGGACGAGCCCGTGGCCGCCGTCCGAGGCGCCACGGGCGCCGGCCATGCCGTCCGCGGGCAGCGGGATGAGGGTGCCACGGTCCTGGGTGACCCGGAACGACGGTCCCAGCAGCGCCTTGCCCGCGGTCGCGCCGAGCGCCACCACCACCTCCGGGTCGACCAGCCGCAACTCGGCGGCCAGCCAGGGCCGGCAGGCGGTCATCTCCCGCAGGCTCGGCGCCTTGTGGATCCGGCGCTTGCCGCGCGCCTGGGCGGTGAACTTGAAGTGCTTGACGGCGTTGGTGAAGTACGCCTCGTCCTCGTCAAGTCCCGCGTCCCGCAGGGCTTTTCGCAACAGCCGTCCGGCCGGACCGACGAACGGCTCGCCCTGGCGGTCTTCTTGGTCGCCCGGTTGCTCGCCGACCAGCGCGAGCCGCGCCGACACGCTCCCGGAGCCGAAGACGGTCTGCGAGGCATCCTGGAACAGCGGGCACCCCTGGCAGTCCGCGGCCGCCCGCCGATACGCCGCGAGGCCGCCGCTGCGGGGCAGGTACGGACTCGCGTCGTACTGCTGCCCGGCGGCCGCGGCCTCGGTGTCGCTTCCGGTCATCGCCGTCCCTTCCTCGGTCGTTCACCGCTCCTCGCCACGGGCGCCGTCCGGTGAGTCGTCGCCGTCCGGTGGGCGGTCGCCGGTCCGCTCGGCGCGGACCCGCGCCACCGTCTCGTCGCGTTCGCCGGGCTGCCGATGCGTCAGCTCCGCCTTGAACGCGTTCGTCGAGGACACCCGGTGACCCCAGCTCTCACCCGCTTCCGTCTCGAACCCGCCGAGGTTCTTCGGGGAGAGGGTGGGGCCGAACGTCAGGCGTTCGCCTCGGCGGCCGGCTTCTTCGTACAGCTCGACCGTGAAGGGGCTCAGGTTCACCAGCGACTCCGCGGTGTGGTCGAAGCCGTACGCCCGAAGGTCCTCGACCGGCTCGTCGGCGATCAGCACCCGCCGCTGTTCGGCACCGGCCTCGTTGAAGCCGGCGCCTTCGTAGAGCGCGTAGAACCCGGTCGGGCAGGCAGTGACACCCGTTCCCTCGGTGACCTTCACCGTCATGGCGTACCTCCTCGCCGGCAGCGGCGCACTCGGGCATCGTCTTCTCCTCCGCTCCCGCTCGTACCCGACGGTCACCCCTCGACCCGCCTCCGAGTTCCCGTGGCCTTCGCCCCGAAACCCGGGGAAGCGCACCGGATGCAACTAAGAATGTGCGTTTTGCGGATGAATGTCAGGATACAGAGGTGGAATCGCGTCGTCCGGTCTCCGGGCGGCGCGCGACGTGAGGTTCAACCGTCAACGTTCAACGCCGGCGTCTTCCGCCGGCGTCACCTCAACTGACCGCAGACACCTGGAGGAACCCATGGCCGACTCCAATCCGATCGAGCTGCAGAAGGCGCTCAAGGGCGCGCACTACCCGGCGCGCAAGAAGGATCTGGTCGACTGCGCCCGGAGCAACAAGGCGGACAACGGGCTGGTGGAGAAGATCGCCGACCTTCCCAAGGACAACTTCGACGGACCCAGCGACGTGGAGAAGGCCGTCTTCCGGGGCAAGTAGCCGCGGCGCGGGGCGGCGCCACGCGCCGCCCCCTCTCCCGGCCGCCGCTCTCCTCACGCCTTGCCGTGCAGGCGGCGGACGCCGGTCGGCAGCAGCCGCGCGGCGTGCAGGAACCAGGCGTGCAGCCGCCGGTGGACCACCCGGAGAATCATGCGGCCTCCCGCTCGGACACCGCCTCGGACACCGCCGGGAACGGTTCCTGGCTGGTCTGCCACGCCCGCTCCAGCGGCAGGCGCACCACCGCGCCGCTGGGAGCGACGACTTCGAAGGCCACCCCGAGGGCGCGCGCCCGCCGGTAGGCCCGCACCAGCGCGGGCGCGCCACAGCACGGACACACCGCGTCGCAGGCGCTGAGATCCACCACGAGGGCGCTCGCGCCACGGTTCAGCAGGATCAGCAGTTGCTCGCGCACCGAGGCCGCCTCGGCGCAGTCCAGGATCGCCGGGCGCACGATGACCGTTCCCGAGGGCGTGCGCGTGGCCGGCAGGTTCTGGCGTCGGGTGTGCATGTCGCTCTCCTCCCGGCCCGCTGACCGGACCGCGCCCCCTGGATCGCTCAACGCTGTGCGGACGAAGGCTCATGGCAACGCGCTCGGTCCGCGACAGGACGCGCTTCGTTCGCGGTGATCGGCGGCGAACGGAGAGGCTCCCGCTCGGGGCGGAGGCCGCCTTCGATTAGTGCCCTGTCCGTTGCCCGGCAAAACGACTCGATCGCCCGTCGTGCGCCGGTGCGCCCCCAGGGGCGCACCACCGGCGTGCGCAGCGCGATCGCACCCTCCGTCCAGGGGCGCCCGGAGGTTTGTCGGCCCGTGGATCGGTGACCCGCCCAGGGAACGCCGTACGTCGCGCCCGCGCCGGTCCGCGAGCCGGGGCGGGGCGCGGCCCGCCTATGGACGGAGGACAGTCCCGTGAGTGATGCGAAGACCGAGCGCGCGGACGCGGCGAAGCTTCCGGAGGGTGACGTGGTGGGCATCCTGCTCCAGCAGCACGCCCACATCCGTGAGCTGTTCGCCGACGTCAAGGGCGCGCGAGGCGATCTCAAGAAGAAGATGTTCGACGAACTGCGGGCGGTACTGGCGGTGCACGAGACGGCCGAGGAAATGGTTCTGCGGCCGACCGCGAAGAAGGCCGCCGGCGAGGCGGAAGTGGAAGCCCGTAATCACGAGGAGGAAGAGGCCAACAAGGTGCTCTCCGAACTCGAGAAGATGGATGTCGGCAGCCCCGAATTCGACGCCATGCTGTCCGACTTCGAGAATGCCGTGATCGACCACGCGGAGCACGAGGAACAGGAGGAGTTTCCCGCCGTGCTCCAGGGCTGTGACGAGGAGACCCGCCGGCGTATGGGCAGCACGCTGGTGAGCGCGGAGAAGGCGGCGCCCACCCATCCGCACCCCGCGGTCGCCGGCTCACCCGCCGCCCAGTGGGCCGGGGGTCCGTTCGCGGCGCTGGTGGACCGCGCGAAGGACGCGCTGCGGTCGGGTCGGCAGGAGTAGCGCGAGCCGCCGGGCGCGCTCAGACGCGAAGAGCGGCGCGTGGCGCGTGGCGCGTATGACGAAGCGGGGGGGGGGGGGGGGGGGGGGGGGGGGAGGGGGGGGTGGGGGGGGGGGGGGGGGGGGGGGGGGGGGGGGGGGGGGGGGGGGGGAGGGGGGGGGGGGGTTCCCCCCCCCCCCCCCCCCCCCCCCGCTCGGCGTGCCGGAAGGTCGGGGCGAGGGACGCCCCCGGGTCAGGCCGCGGCCTGGTAGGGCACCGCCGCCGGGGCCGGGGCCGTCCACGCCGGGCGGCGGCGGGAGCGCAGCGCGCCGCCCGCGCCGATCGCGCCCGCGATGATCACTCCGCCGACCACCAGGGCGCCGCGGGCACCGGCCAGCTCCATCAGGAGACCCAGCAGCGGCGGGCCGACCAGGCCCCACCCGGTGCTGGCGCTGCGCCATACGCCCAGGACCCGGCCGCGCATCTCCGCCGGCGGGTCGGTCTGGAGGACCGTCGTGCCGGCGGTGTCGGAGACCGACTCCACGACGGCCATCGGCAGCACCAGGATCAGCAGGACGATGAGCGAGGGCGAGAAGCCCGCGAAGATCTGGAGCACGGCGCCGGCGGCGGCCAGCGCGCCGACGAGCTTGACGGAGGGGCTGCGCAGCCGCGCGGCGAGGATCGCGCCGAGGATGCCGCCGGCGGCGAGGACGGAGGAGACCGTGCCGAACGCGCCGGCGCCCGCGCCGAGCGGTCCGGTGACCAGGACGGCCAGGGTCAGGCCGTAGTTGCGGCCGAAGACGGCGCTCAGTCCGGTGATCGCGGCCAGGGCCACCAGGCGGGGCCGGCGGAAGAAGAACTTCATTCCGTCGCGGGCGCTCATGCCGGTCTCGGGCACCGGCGCGGTCGCGGGGCCGGCCGCCGGGGCGGGGTCTCCGGAGGGGGCGCGCAGGGCGGCGCTGACCGGGCGGAGGAAGGGGATGACCGCCGCGACGAAGAGGAAGGACAGACCGTTGGCGGCGTAGGCGGCGCCGGTGCCGAGGAAGCCCACGGCCAGGCCCGCCAGGGCGGTGCCGCCGAGCCGTCCCACGCTGTGCACCAGGGAGCCGACCGCGATGGCGGAGGGCACGTCCTTGGTGGGTACCAGGTCGTTGCCCAGCAGGGCGCAGGCGGGTCCGTCCACGGTGGCGATGAGGCCGGTGACGCCGGCCAGGGCCAGCAGCAGCCCGTAATTGAGCTGGTCGAAGGCCACCAGGGCGGCGGTGGTGAAGGCGATCACGCCGAGGACGGCCTGGCTGACCGCGGCGGTGACCTTGCGGGGCCAGCGGTCGACGGCCGCGCCGCCCGCCAGGCCCATGAGCAGGCCGGGGGCCGCCTGGACGGACAGGGACAGGCCGGTGGCCGCGGCGGAGCCGGTGATCTGGAGCACCAGCAGGTTCTGCACGGTGAGCTGCATCCACGTGCCGGCGTTGGACACCAGGTTGGCGACCGACCACCAGCGCATGCTGCGGTAGCGCAGCGAACGCCACGGAGCGTGGTCGGCGTGCGGGTCGGCGGGGCGGCGCCGGCTCAGGAGGTGCCGGCCGAGGCCGCGCGGACGGCGGGGGGCCGGGGGGTGCTCGCCGGTGGACTCGGCGGAGGTCGCCTGGGCAGGCATGCGGGCAGGGGCGAGGGCAGGAGAAGACACGGCTCGGAGACTTCGTGAAGAGCCCAGCAGGCTCGGGAAGCGGGTCGGCGGGCGCGGGCGGCACATCTGTGTGCGAGGCGGCCACGCCGAGACGGTCAGTGCTGGGCACCCGGCGAACCTCGGTGAAGAAGCCCTTCAGGCACAGCGATGTCACATCTTCACAGATCTCCGCGGCCGGGCAGAAGTGGCTGACGCCCGCGGGCGGCCCCGCGGGGCCGTCGGCAGGCGTCAGAACTCGCCGGATCCCTTGTGCCGCAAGGGATCCGGCGAGTGCGTGGGGTTGCTCACAGGGATGATCGACAAGGGCCGGCGGCCGTGACGCACGCCGCATGGCGGGACCTTTGGCGTGACCCACGCCGCACCGCCGGCCGGGCGCTCAGGGCTCGCGGCGGTCCTCCTCGTCGACGACGTGGACGGCCGCTTCCTCCGCCGAGGCCGCGCCGCCGTCGATGCCGACATCGCGCGCGATCGTGTCGTCGGCGCGGCGCGGGAAGCCCTCGTCGGCGCCGACGATCCGGCCGGCCCGGGCGTCGGCGAGCTGGTCGTCCACGGGTTCGCCGGCCGCCGGTTCCTCGCCCGCCGGGCCGGCGGGCGGCGGCTCGACGTCGGCCACCTCTTCGTACAGCCGCTCGTCCAGGCTCTCGCCGCGGCGCTGTTCCCGGGCGGTGACACCGTCGTTGACGCCGTAGGGCTTCTCCGGCGGGGAGTAGCCCTCGTCCAGCGTCTGGTCCAGGTCCCGTTCGTCGAGCGCGTTCTCCAGGTCCGGTCCCTGGGAGGTGTCCTGTTCGTCCCGGGTGGTGTCGGGCTGGTAGACCGCGTCACCCATGGCTTCGTCGGACATGCCTCACGTCCCTTCCCTCGGGCTGTGCGTCGGTACGAGGAGGCGCCGCGCGCTCAGCGGGCCTGGCGGGTGCGCCGCTCGTTGGCCTTGCGGATCGCCTCCAGCAGCTCGGGCTTGTCCATGGCCGACCGCCCCTCGATGTCCAGTCGCCGGGCGACTTCGTAGAGGTGCTTCTTGGTGGCCTGTTCGTCGACGCCTTCGCCGCTTCGGCCGCCCTGCTGGCGGGGCCGGGCGCCCAGGGGGTCCGACGGGCCTTTCCGGCCGCCTTCCTTGCGCTCCCAGTGGTCGCCGACCTTCTCGTACTTGTGCTTGAGCGCCGCGAAGGCGACCCGGTGGGACCGTTCGCCCTCGCCGTAGCTCTCCACAGCGGAGTCGTGTGCCTTGATCCATGTGCGCTGCGCGTCACGCGGTGAGCGCTCCAGTGTGGAGGGCAGCTCCTGCCGTCCCGGCATCGCGATCACCTCCGTATTTCTCTGTTCCTACGGCTTCCCGGCGAGGGGATCACAAAACGGCCGAAAACCGTTTCTCCGCGCTGGTCGGCGGCCGCGTTCTTGCGCCGGGCGAGTCGCATCGGCCGGGCATCGGGGCGAATCCCCGCTCCGCGTGACGTTTCTCCCCGCCGCCAGGGGTCACTTGCAGGGGCACGGGTTTCTCGACCGAAAGGACAGCGATGGTGGACCCCAAGCAGGAGCAGCGCGCGGCATTCCGCGCGGCCGACCCGGCCGGAGGCCCGCTCACCACCGATCAGGGCGTCACCGTCGACCACACCGACGACTCCCTGCGGGCCGGTGAACGCGGCCCCACGCTGATGGAGGACTTCCACTTCCGGGAGAAGATCACCCGCTTCGACCATGAGCGCATCCCCGAGCGGGTGGTGCACGCGCGCGGTGCCGGCGCCTACGGCTACTTCCAGCCGTATGAGTCCTGCGCCGAGTTCACCCGCGCGGCGTTCCTTCAGGACCCCTCGGTGCGCACCCCGGTCTTCGTGCGGTTCTCGACCGTCCAGGGGCCGCGCGGTTCGGCGGACACCGTACGGGACGTGCGCGGCTTCGCGACGAAGTTCTACACGTCGGAGGGCAATTACGACCTGGTCGGCAACAACTTCCCGGTCTTCTTCATCCAGGACGGCATCAAGTTCCCGGACTTCGTGCACGCGGTGAAGATGGAGCCGCACAACGAGATCCCCACCGGCGCGTCGGCGCACGACACGCTGTGGGACTTCGTGTCCCTGCAGCCCGAGACACTGCACACGATCATGTGGCTGATGTCGGACCGGGCCCTCCCCCGCAGCTACCGCATGATGCAGGGCTTCGGGGTGCACACCTTCCGCTTCGTCAACGCCCAGGGCCGCGGCACGTTCGTGAAGTTCCACTGGAAGCCGAAGCTCGGGGTGCACTCGCTGGTCTGGGACGAGGCCCAGGAGACGCAGGGCCGCGACCCCGACTTCAACCGCCGCGACCTGTGGGACACCATCGAGGCCGGCGAGTACCCGGAGTGGGAGCTGGGGGTGCAGCTCGTGCCCGAGGAGGACGAGCACGCCTTCGACTTCGACCTGCTGGACCCCACCAAGATCATCCCGGAGGAGCGGGTGCCGGTGCGGCCCCTCGGCAGGATGGTGCTCAACCGCAACCCCGACAACTTCTTCGCCGAGACCGAGCAGGTCGCCTTCCACACCGCGAACGTCGTGCCCGGCATCGACTTCACCAACGACCCGCTCCTCCAGGCCCGCAACTTCTCCTATCTCGACACCCAGCTCATCCGTCTGGGCGGTCCCAACTTCGCGCAGATCCCGGTGAACCGGCCGGTGGCGCCGGTCCGCAACAACCAGCGGGACGGCTACCACCAGGGCCGGATCCACCAGGGCACCAGCTACTCGCCGAACTCGCTCGGTGGCGGCTGCCCGGCGCTGGCCGACGCCGACGCGCCCGCCTTCCGGCACCTGACCGAGCGGGTGGACGGGCGCAAGATCCGCAAGCGCAGCCCCAGCTTCGACGACCACTACACCCAGGCGGCGATGTTCTGGCGCAGCATGTCCGACTGGGAGCGGCAGCACATCGTGGAGGCGTTCCGGTTCGAGCTCGGCAAGGTGGGCGCGAAGGAGGTCCGCGCGCGTACGGTCGAGCAGTTGGCGCTGGTGGCGCACGATCTGGCCGTCGCGGTCGCGGAGGGCGTCGGCGTCCCCCGGCCGCCGGAGCGGACCACTCCGCGGCCCGAGCCGTCGCCGGCCCTGAGCATCGAGAACGTGAAGGGCGACGGTGCCATCGCCACCCGGCAGGTGGCGGTGCTGGTCTCCGACGGGGTGCGCGCGGACCAGGTGAGCGCGGTCCGCGAGACGCTGACCGGCCAGGGCGCCCGCGTCGAGACGATCGCCCCCCGGGACGGCGAGGTCACCGCCGCGGACGGGGAGAGCTTCGGGGTGGACCGGGCGCTGCCGACGGTCGCTTCGGTGCTGTACGACGCGGTGCTGCTGCCGCACGGCGGACTGGACTCGGGTGACGCGGTGGCCGATGACGCCGCGCTGCGATTCGTGCTGGACGCCTACCGGCACGGCAAGCCGATCGGCGCGCTGGGCGGGAGCGTGGAGCGGCTCGCCGCGCTGCTGCCACGGGATCTGCGCCTGGCCGACGGCGGTCCGCTCTCCGACCGGGGCGTGGTGACCGACCGGGCGGACGGCGTACCCGGCGAGGACTTCGCGCGTGCCTTCTCCCAGGCGATCGGCGGCCACCGGCATTGGGACCGGCCACCGCTGCGGCGCTGAGGCGGACGGCCCGGCCGCACTGTCGAGGAACGGCCGGGCCGGGGAAGCGGCACGGAGAGAGGCCGGCCCCCGCGGGGGCGTGGGGGACGCGTCGTCGCGCGCCGTGCCCGGCGGCGGCTGCCGCCCGCCGGGCACGCACACACGTGGCCGGTCACAAGTCGCGGGGTGTGGGGACCGCCCGCACATTGAAGGCAGACATCCGCGCCGCTCGCCGCTGCCCCCCAAGAGCCGGTCCCCGGACCCGGGCTCGGAGCACGACACAGGCACGCATTGGAGGCACCGTATGACCTCGGCCCGCCCCAGCTTCACCGCATCGCTCGACGGCGACGCGCGCCCCCAGGTTCTGGTCCTGCGGGCGCTCGGCCTCGGCGACCTGCTGACGGCCGTACCGGCGTTGCGCGCGCTGCGCACCGCCTATCCGGATCACGAACTCGTGCTCGCGGCGCCGGGCAGGCTCGCCGACGCCGCCGGGGCGACGGGAGTCATCGACCGGCTGCTGCCGACCTCGGCGCCCGGCCGGGACGTCCCGCGGACCCTGGACTGGACCGGTCCGCCCCCGGCCGTCGCCGTGGACCTGCACGGCAACGGCCCCGCCAGCCACGGCCTGCTCCAGGCCCTGCGCCCGGTCCGGTTCCTGGCGTACGCGCATCCCGGCATGCCGGAGATCTCCGGGCCCGACTGGCGTGAGGACGAGCACGAACGCGACCGCTGGTGCCGACTGCTGGCCTGGTACGGCGTCCCGGCCGACCCCACGGACCTGCTGATCGACGCGCCCGAGCCGCCCTCCCCCGCGCCCGGCGCCGTCGTCATCCATCCCGGTGCGGACGCCGCGGCCCGGCGGTGGCCGCCCGAGCGGTTCGCGGCGGTGGCCAACGCCCTGCACTGCGCGGGGCATCGGGTCGTCGTGACCGCGGGGTGCGGGGAGGGGCCGCTGGCCCGGCGGGTGGCCGCACAGGCGGGCCTGCCCGCGTCCGCCGTGCTGGGCGGCGCCTCGGATCTGCCGTTCCCCGAGCTGGCGGCGCTCGTCGCGCACGCCCGGGCGGTGATCGTCGGCGACACCGGTCTGGGGCATCTGGCCAGCGCCCTGGGCACGCCGTCGGTGGTGCTGTTCGGGCCGGTGGCGCCCCGGCTGTGGGGCCCGCCCAACCTGCCCCGGCACCGCGCGCTGTGGCATCCCGACCCCATCGACCGCCCGCGCCCCGGGGACGCCCACGGCGACCGGCCGGACGACCGGCTGCTGCGCATCACGGCGGCGGAGGTGCTGACCGCGGTGGCGCAACTGCCCGAGCCGGAGCGGGCGACCGCCGCACCGGGCGCCGATGCCGTGAGCGTGTCGTGAGGCGCGCTTCGGGCCCGGTGGCGATACCGGCCGGGCCGGGACGCGAGCGGTGACCGGGCCGCCCCGTGTCCTGCTCACCGGCTGGTTCAGCTTTCTGCACGGCGAGGTGACGGCGGGCGACATGCTCGCGGCGCAGGCGGTGCAGTGTGCCCTGGCAGACGCCGGGTACGCGCATGACACGGCGTGGTCGCCGGTGTTCCGGCCGGACGGGCTGCGGTTGGGCGACGCCGATCCGGCGCGCTACACCCATGTGCTGTTCGCGTGCGGGCCGGTGCATTCCCGGCGGCCGCCGGACGGCGGGCCGAGTCCGCTGCTGGCGCTGCACGACCGGTACGCGCGGTGCCGCCGGATCGCGGTGGGTGTGTCGGTGCCGGACGCGTCCGATCCGGCCGCGCGCCGGTTCCACGAGGTGCATCCGCGTGACGCGGCCGGGGTGGCGGGCGGCTCGGCGGATCTGAGCCTGCGCGCGCCTCCGTCGGAACAACTGCCTTTGGTCGGAGTCATTTTGACGGAAGGTCAGCACGAGTACGGGGCGCGCCGGCGGCACGGTGCGGTCTCCCGGGCCCTGACGGAATGGCTCGCCGGCGCGGCGGTGGCGCGGCTCGCCCTGGACACCCGGCTGGACACCCGCGACTGGCGGCTGCCGGCGACCCCCGACGAGCTGCACGCCACGCTCGGCCGGCTCGACGCGGTGGTGACCACCCGGCTGCACGGCCTGGTCCTCGCCCTGCGGGCCGGCACCCCGGCGCTCGCGGTGGACCCGGTGGAGGGCGGGGCGAAGGTCGGCGCCCAGGCGGCCGCGCTGGGCTGGCCCGCCGTCCTGCGCTGCGAGGACGTCACTCCGGCGGAGCTCGACCGGCGACTCGCCTGGTGCCTGTCGGACGAGGGGCGGCGGGGGGGGGGGGGGCGGGCCCCCCCCCCCCCCCCCCCCGCAGCCCCCCCCCCCCCCCCTCGTGGGCCCGGGGCGTCCGGCCGGCTAACATCCCCTTACGACCCAGCCAATACACCCACTGGTGAAGCCCCCC
>NZ_JBVIHH010000025.1:0-24554 GCF_055570395.1 Streptomyces sp. NPDC031210 | reverse complement strand
GCCGGCCGGGTACGAGCGAGGCGACACAGGCGCGGGAGGGGGGCGGGCAGCCCGGCGCGTGCTTGCCGTCGAAGGCGGACTCGGGCGGCGGCGCACACCGCCCGCCCGCCGCGCAGCGAGGTGCTCGACGGCGCGTTGCGGGGCCTGGGCGCGCCGGGCCGGTGACCGGCCGCGCACGCCAGGCACGGCCGCCCGGTGGAGCGCGCCCGCCGTTCGGGTGGTCTGCCGCCGCGCTGCGGGCGCGGCTCCGCCGGAACGGCGGGCGGCGGTGCCTAGCGTGCTGCGATGACAGTCAATCAGGTAATCCGACGGTCCCTGATCGCTCTCGTCACCCTCGTGGCCGCCTCCCCGGCGACCACGCAGGCCGCGTCCCCGCCGCACGACCGGCCCGTACCGGACGACACCGTCGCCGGCGTCACGTCTCGCGCCATCCGGGCCGCCCTGCGGTACGAATACCCCCGGTGCGGGGAGGGCCGCAGCCTGTGGATGTGCATCGCCGAGTGCGAGAGCAGCGGCAAGTGGGACAGCAACACCTCCAACGGCTACTACGGCGGCCTGCAGTTCCGTCAGGCCACCTGGGAGGCGTTCGGCGGGCTGGCCTACGCTCCGCGCGCCGACCTCGCCACCCCCGGCCAGCAGATCAAGGTCGCCGAGGCGGTGCGCGCCAAACAGGGCTGGAGCGCCTGGCCGCACTGTTCCAAGGCGCTACGCCCCGCGCACCACACCCATACGGCCGCCCGGGAATCGGGACCGCCGATGAGGACGCACAACATCAGCCAGACCCACACGGTGCGGCCCGGCGAGACGCTCTCGGCCATCGCGCTGCACTACGGGGTGCCGGGCGGCTGGCCTGAGCTGCACCGGGCCAACCAGGAGGTGATCGGCCCGGACCCCGACGTGCTCGCGGTCGGGACGGAGCTGCGCATTTCCTGACGGCACGTCACCGGATGCGGTGCCCCCCGATGGCCGGGGTCGCCACCGGGAACGTCCTCGTCACGGCGCGCCCCGGCCTCCGCCGCCCCGCTCGCCCTCCTTAACCCGACTGGCCGGTGCCGCCTCGCCGCCCCGGGCGATTCGTACCAGCCTGATCGAGAGGCTCGGGCTATCGAATCACGCTAAGGAGACCCATGGACACCGCTCTTTCACGGAACTGGCAGCACGCCGTGGTCACCGGTGGCGCAGGTTTCGTGGGTTCGCATCTGTGCGCCTCACTGCTGTCCCAGGGCGCGGCGGTCACGTGCGTCGACGACTTCAGCACCGGCGCGCCGGAGAACATAGCCCACCTGCGGGACCAGCCCGGGTTCACCCTGGTCGAGGCCAACGTCGCCCAGCCCTTCACCATCGAGGGCGACCCCGACCTCGTCCTGCACTTCGCCTCCCCCGCGTCGCCCGCCGACTACCTGCGGCTCCCCCTGCACACGCTGGAGACCGGCAGTCTGGGCACGCGCAACGTGCTGGCGCTGGCCCGCGCGAGCGGCGCCCGCTTCCTCCTGGCGTCCACCTCCGAGGTCTACGGCGATCCGCAGCAGCACCCGCAGAGCGAGACGTACTGGGGCAACGTCAACCCGGTCGGCCCCCGGAGCGTCTACGACGAGGCCAAGCGCTTCGGCGAGGCCCTGACGACCGCCGAGGCCGCCGCGCACGGAACCGACACCGGCATCGTGCGGCTGTTCAACACCTACGGCCCGCGGATGCGGGGCCACGACGGGCGCGCGGTGCCCACCTTCGTCCGCCAGGCGCTGGCCGGCGAGCCGCTGACCGTCACCGGCGACGGCCGCCAGACCCGCTCCCTGTGCCACGTGGACGACACCGTGCGCGGCATCCTGGCCGCCGCGGCCTCCGAGCTGCGGGGCCCGGTCAACCTGGGCAACCCGACCGAGATCACCATGCTGGAACTCGCGCGTCTGATCATCGACTTGAGCGGTTCGCGGTCCACCGTCCGCTTCATCGAGCGGCCCACCGACGACCCGGCCGTCCGCTGCCCGGACATCACGATGGCCCGCGGCAAGCTCCAGTGGGAGCCGCGCGTGGACCACCGCGAGGGTCTGGCCCGCACCATCGCCTGGTTCCGGGAGCACCTCGCCACCTGACGCCGTCGAGCGACGCCCGCAGGACCGTACCTGCCGCCCCCTTCGACGAAAGGCCAGCGAACACGTGATGCGCATTCTCGGAATCAACGCCCTCTTCCACGACCCCGCCGCCGCCCTCGTCATCGACGGCACCACCGTGGCCGCGGCCGAGGAGGAGCGCTTCTCGCGGCGCAAGCACGGCAAGCGGCCGGTGCCCTTCTCCGCCTGGGAGGTGCCGGAGCAGGCCGCCCGCTGGTGCCTGGCGCAGGCCGGGCTGCGCCCCCAGGACCTCGACGCGATCGCGTACTCCTTCGACCCGGGGCTCGCCCGGCCCGCGGAGCAGATGGGCCTGGACGACCCCTGGGACCACCTGCGCCTGACCTACGCCCGCGAGGCCCCCGGCTTCCTGGCGGACGCGCTGCCGGGTCTCGACCCCGAACGGGTGCGCTTCGTGCCACACCACATGGCGCACGCGGCGTCCGGCGCGTTCGCCGCACCGGACGCCGACACCTCCTCCGTCCTCGTCCTCGACGGCCGGGGCGAGGCGACCTCGCACCTGGCCGCGCACCGCGTGCAGGGCAAACTGGAGCCGCTGCGGGGCCAGGAGCTGCCGCACTCGCTGGGGCTGGTCTACGAGGAACTGACCGAGCATCTGGGCTTCCTGCGCTCCTCCGACGAGTTCAAGGTGATGGCGCTCGCCTCCTACGGCCGGCCCCGGATGCTGCCGGAGCTGCGCCGCCACGTCTATCCCACGGCGGACGGCGGCTTTCACGCCACCGGCGTGCCGTGGCGCGAACTGTGCGCGCCGCGCCGGCCCGACGAGCCCTGGAACCAGGACCACGCCGACCTGGCCGCCAGCGCCCAGGCGTGCCTGGAGGAGACGCTGCTGGACCTGACCCGCTGGCTGCACGGCCGCACCCACGACACGGTCCTGACGCTGGCCGGCGGGGTGGCGCTGAACTGCGTGGCCAACGCGCGGATCGCGCGGGAGGGCCCGTTCGACCGGGTGTGGGTGCAGCCGGCCGCCGGGGACGCGGGCACCGCCCTGGGCGCCGCGCTGCTGCTGAGCGCCGACGCCGGTGAGGAACCGCTGCCGATGCCGGGCGCGGCTCTGGGCCGTGCGTGGTCGGACGAGGAGCTGGAGTCCTGGCTGAAGACCGCCGCGGTCCCCTTCGACCGGCCCGACGACATCGCCGCCACCGTCGCCCGGGCCCTCGCGGACAACGCCGTCGTCGCCTGGTTCCAGGGGCGTTCGGAGTACGGGCCGCGGGCGCTGGGGCACCGTTCCCTGCTGGCGCACCCGGGGCACTCGGCGAACCTGGAGCGGCTCAACGACGTCAAGGGCCGCGAGCAGTTCCGGCCGGTCGCGCCCATGGTGCTCGCCGACCGGGCCGGGCAGATCTTCGACGGGCAACTGCCCAGCCCCTACATGCTCTTCGTGCACGAGGTGGCGCCCGAGTGGCGGACCCGCATTCCGGCGGTGGTGCACGTGGACGGCACCGCCCGGATCCAGACCGTCGATCCGGCCGACGAGCCGCTGGTGGCGCGGATGCTCACCGAGTTCGAGCGGCTCACCGGGCTCCCGGTCGTCGTCAACACGAGCCTGAACACGGCGGGCCGGCCCATGGTCGACGACCCGCGGGACGCGCTGGAGTGCTTCGGCTCGACCCCCGTCGACCTCTTGGCCATCGGGCCGTTCGCGGTCCGGCGTCCGGACTTCTTCGCGGGAGGCGTCCGATGAGCGCGCCGGAGGGAGAGACCGCCGAGGCCGCCGGCTACACCGTCGTGATCCCCACGCTGGGGCGGCCCAGCCTCGGCGCCTGCCTGCGGGCACTGGCCGACGCCGAGGGGCCCGCGCCGCGCCGGGTGGTGCTCGTCGACGACCGTCCCCTGGACGACTGCGCGCCCCTGCCCGTGGAGATTCCCCGGGCGCTGCGCGAGCGGACCGAGACCGTGCCCGGCGGCGCCCGCGGCCCGGCCGCCGCCCGTAACACCGGCTGGCGGGCCACCGACCTGACGCCGTGGATCGTCTTCCTCGACGACGACGTGATCCCCGGGCCTTCCTGGGCCGCGGAACTCGCCACCGATCTCGCCGCCGCCTCGCCCCGCACCGCCGGTGTCACGGCCCGGATCAGCGTGCCGCTGCCGTCGGAGCGCGAGCCCACGGACTGGGAACGCAACACCGCGGGCCTGGCGACCGCCCGCTGGATCACCGCCGACATGGCCTACCGGCGCGAGGCGCTGGAGTGCGTCGGCGGCTTCGACGAACGCTTCCGGCGCGCCTTCCGGGAGGACGCGGACCTTGCCCTGCGGGTGCTGGCCGCGGGCTGGACGCTGGCCTCCGGCGAGCGCCGCACCACCCACCCGGTGCGCCCCGCCGACCGCTGGGTCTCCGTCCGGCTCCAGGCCGGCAACGCCGACGACGTGCTGATGAACCGGCGGCACGGCCGGGACTGGTGGCGCCGCGCCGGGGCCCCGCGCGGCCGGCTGCCCGGCCACCTGGCGGTGACGGCCGCGGCCGGTGCCGCGCTGGTGTGCGCCGCGGCCGGCCGGCGGCGGGCCGCGCTCGCCCTGGGCGCCGGCTGGCTCGCGGGCACCGCGGAGTTCGCCTGGGCCCGGATCGCGCCGGGGCCCCGTACCCGCGAGGAGGTCGCGACGATGACGGCCACCAGTGCCCTCATCCCGCCCGCCGCCGTCGCGCACTGGCTGCGCGGCCTGGTCCGGCACCGCCACACCACTCCCCTGGGCCCGCAGGAAATCCTCGCGCCGCGCGACGCCCGGCCGGTGCCGGCTCCGGAGCGGGTGTGACCATGGACGTCTTCCCGCCGACCACCGCGGCCACCGGGCCGGGAACCCGGCCGCCCGACGCTTCCCGCGGCCCCTCGCGTCCCGTACGCGAGGCGCCGCAGGACGGCGGCGGGCCGTCCGGCGGACCCTGGTTGTACGCCCCCGGCCCGCACGTGCCCGCGCCCGTCACCGGTCCCTGGCCGGCGGCGGTGCTCTTCGACCGTGACGGCACGCTGGTCGCCGACGTGCCCTACAACGGCGACCCGGCGCTGGTCACGCCGATGCCCGGGGCGCGGGAAGCGGTGGACGCGCTGCGGGCGCGGGGCATCGCGGTGGGCGTGGTCAGCAACCAGTCCGGCGTGGCGCGGGGGCTGATCGGCCGCGCCCAGGTGGAGGCGGTGCAGCGCCGAGTGGAGGCGCTGCTGGGCACGTTCGACGTCTGGGCGGTGTGCCCGCACGGGCCGGCGGACGGCTGCGGCTGCCGCAAGCCCGCGCCGGGACTGGTGCTGGCCGCCTGCCGCCACCTCGGTGTCGCGCCGGCCGACACCGCCGTCATCGGTGACATCGGCGCCGACGTGGGCGCGGCCCGGGCCGCGGGGGCGCGCGCGGTGCTGGTGCCGACCCCGGTGACCCGCGCGGCGGAGTGCGCGGCCGCCCCGCTGCGCGCGGCCGATCTGCCGGGCGCCGTACGCCTGTTGCTGACGGACCGGGACGCCGAGGAGGTCTCCGGATGACCGCCGCTCCGCGCACTCTCGTCGTCCGCCTGGACAGTGCGGGCGATGTGCTGCTCGCCGGTCCCGCGCTGCGCGCCGTCGCCGCGGGCTCCTCCCACACCGCGCTGCTGTGCGGCCCGCTGGGCGAGCGGGCGGCGCGGCTGCTGCCGGGGGTGGACGAGGTGCTGGTGCACGACGCGCCGTGGGTGGGTCTGCGGCCCGCGCCGGTGAACCGGCGGACCACCGACGCCCTGGTCGACACGCTCGCCGCCGGACGGTACGACCGGGCGCTGGTGCTGGTGTCGTACCACCAGAGCCCGCTGCCCGCGGCGCTGCTGCTGAAGCTGGCCGGCATCCCCTGGACCGCGGCCGACAGCGTCGACTACCCGGGCGCCCTGTTGGACCTGCGCCACCGGCGCGAGCCGGACCGGCACGAGGCGGAGGCGGCGCTGGACCTGGCGCGGGACGCCGGGTTCGCGCTGCCGCCGGACGACGAGGGCGGCCTGCGCATCGTCGCCCCGCCGGACACCACACAGCTCACCGGCCGCGGCCCGTACGTGGTACTGCACCCGGGAGCCGCGGTACCGGCCCGCGCCTGGAGCGCGGGTCGCGCGGCACGGGCCGCGGCGGCGCTCTCCGCGGCGGGCCATCGCGTCGTCGTCACCGGCGGCCCCGGTGAACGGGAGCTGACCGCCGCCGTGGCCGGTGACCACGCGCTGGACCTGGGCGGGCGCACCGACCTGCACCAGCTCGCGGGTGTGCTGGCCGGGGCGCGGGCGGTGGTGGTCGGCAACACCGGCCCGGCGCACCTGGCCGCCGCCGTGGGCACCCCCGTCGTCTGCCTCTTCGCCCCGGTGGTGCCGGCCGCCCTGTGGGCGCCGTACGGCGTGCCGCACGTCCTGCTGGGCGACCAGGACGCGCCGTGCGCGGCCAGCCGGGCGCGCCGCTGCCCGGTGCCCGGGCATCCCTGCCTCGACGCGGTCACCGACGCCGACGTCCTGGGCGCAGTGGCCCGGATGGCCGGCCGGGGCCGGGCCGACCGACCACCGGCGCCCGGCCGGGCGCCGGCCCCCGCGCAGGGGGCGAAGACCACACACGCGGCGACCGATACGGAGCGAGGGGCGACGGTATGAACATCCTGCTGTGGCATGTGCACGGCTCCTGGACGACCGCGTTCGTCCAGGGACCGCACACCTACCTGGTGCCGGTCACCCCCGACCGCGGGCCCGACGGCCTGGGCCGGGCCCGTACCTTCCCCTGGCCCGATTCGGTGGTGGAGAGAACGCCGGAGCAGTTGCGTGACACGCCCGTGGACCTGGTCGTCCTTCAGCGTCCGCACGAAGCGGAGCTGGCCGAGCGCTGGCTGGGCGGGCGCCGCCCCGGCCGGGACGTGCCCGCCGTCTACCTGGAGCACAACGCGCCCGACGGGGACGTGCCGCACACCCGCCACCCCTGCGCCGACCGCGACGACCTGGTGCTGGTGCACGTCACCCACTTCAACCGGCTGTTCTGGGACAACGGCGGCACCCGCGCCGAGGTCATCGAGCACGGCATCGTCGACCCCGGCCACCGCTACACCGGCCGGCTCCCGCGCGCCGCCGTCGTCGTCAACGAGCCGATCCGGCGCGGCCGGACCGTGGGCACCGACCTGCTGCCCGGGCTGGCGGCCGCGGCGCCGCTGGACGTGTTCGGGATGCGCACCGGGGGGCTCGCCGAGCACCTCGGGCTGTCCCCGGACCGCTGCCGCACCGCCGACCTGCCACAGGGGGAGCTGCACGGCGCGCTGGCCGAGCGGCGGGTCTATCTGCATCCGGTGCGCTGGACCTCGCTCGGTCTGTCGCTGCTCGAGGCCATGCACTTGGGGATGCCGGTGGTCACGCTCGCCACGACCGAGGCCGTCGAAGCGGTGCCGCCCGGCGCCGGAGTGCTGTCCAACCGCCCCGAGATCCTGGCGCGCGCCGTCCGTACCTACCTGGCCGAGCCCGAGGCGGCGGCCGAGGACGGCGCGCGGGCCCGCCAGGCCGCTCTCGGCCGATACGGCCTCAAGCGCTTCCTGCACGACTGGGAACGCCTGATGACGGAGGTAATCGCATGAACCCCCTCGGCACAGTCACGCCGCCCCTGTCCATCGCGCTCGTCTCCGAACACGCGAGCCCCCTCGCGGTTTTGGGCGGAGTGGACGCCGGTGGCCAGAACGTCCATGTGGCGCGGCTGGCCGGCGCCCTGGCCGACCGCGGGCACCGGGTGACCGTCTACACCCGGCGGGACTCCCCCGGCCCGGCGGACGAGGTCCCGCTGCGCCCGGGGGTCACCGTCCGGCACGTCACGGCGGGCCCGCCCTGCCACGTGCCGAAGGATTCCCTGCTGCCCTACATGCCGTCCTTCGGCCGCTTCCTGGCCGAGGAGTGGCGGGCGCGGCCGCCCGACGTCGTCCACTCGCACTTTTGGATGTCGGGCCTGGCCGCCCTCCAGGCGGTGGGTGAGGTGGGCCTGCCGCTCGCCCACACGTACCACGCGCTGGGCACGGTCAAGCGGCGGCACCAGCAGGACAGTGACACCAGTCCCCGCAGTCGTATCGTCTCCGAGGTCGCGGTGGGCGAGGGCTGCGACCAGGTGATCGCGACCTGCCGGGACGAGGTCACCGAGCTGGGCCGGATGGGCATCCCGTCGCGGAAGATCAGCGTGGTGCCGTGCGGGGTGGACACCGAGCACTTCACCCCCGACGGGCCGGTGGCCGACCGCAGTTCGGTGCGGCCCCTGCTGCTCCAGCTCGGCCGGCTGGTGCCGCGCAAGGGGGCGGGCGTCTCGGTCGCGGCGCTGGCCCGGCTGCCCGAGGCCGAACTCGTCATCGCCGGCGGGCCGCCCGTCGACGAACTCGAACAGGACCCGGAGGTGCGGCGGCTGCGCGGCCTGAGCCGGGCGGCGGGGGTCGCCGACCGGGTGCGCTTCATCGGCGGCGTGCCCTGCGAGGACGTACCGCC
Organism: Streptomyces sp. NPDC031210; assembly: GCF_055570395.1. Classification (NCBI taxonomy): domain Bacteria; kingdom Bacillati; phylum Actinomycetota; class Actinomycetes; order Kitasatosporales; family Streptomycetaceae; genus Streptomyces; species Streptomyces sp. NPDC031210. The sequence continues at coordinate 16,004 of NZ_JBVIHH010000025.1, read as the reverse complement.
GCTGCTGCGCGCCGCCGACGTGGTGCTGTGCCCGGCGGACTACGAGCCGTTCGGGATCGTGCCGTTGGAGGCGATGGCGTGCGGCACCCCGGTGGTGGCCACCGCCGTCGGCGGGCAGCTCGACACGGTCGTCGACACCGTCTCGGGCCGGCTGGTGCCGCCCGGCGATCCCGCCGCCCTGGCGCACGCCGTCGGCGAACTCCTCGCCGACCCCGAGCACCGGGCCGCCTGCGGCGCCGCGGGCCGGCGGCGGGTCCTGGCCCGGTACGGCTGGGACACCGTCGCGGCGGCGACCGAAACCGTCTACCGCGGTCTGCTCTCCCCACGGCCGGCCGTGACGGAAGTGGCCTGACGCCCGTCAGCCCTCGCGTCCCGACGGCGGCCAGCCGTCACCGACCGCAGACGACCGAAGGAGGTGCGGGCCCGACCGCCGCCGGTGCGCGGACGGAGCGGCCCGACGCGCCATGAGCCATTCCCTCGATACCGCACAGCAGCACTGCCGGTCGCTGGAGGAGGCACTGGGCCGGCTGCGCCGGCACAACCTGCGCCAGCTCGCCACGTGGGGCGCCCACCTGCGCGCCGTACTGCCACCGGGCGGCCGGCTGCTGGCCGCGGGCAACGGCGGCAGCGCCGCCCAGGCCCAGCATCTGACGGCCGAACTGGTCGGCCGCTACCAGCACGACCGCCCCGCCTACTCCGCCGTCGCGCTGCACGCCGAAACCTCCAGCGTGACGGCCATAGCGAACGACTACGGGTTCGAGCAGGTCTACGCCCGGCAGGTCGCCGCGCACGGCCGGCCCGGCGACGTGCTGGTGCTGCTGTCGACGTCCGGCCGCAGCGCCAACCTGCTGGCCGCCGCCGAGACCGGCCGCAAGGCGGGGCTGCGGGTGTGGGCGATGACCGGCCCCCGGCCCAACCCGCTGGCCGAGGCCGCCGACGAGGCGCTGTGCGTCGACTCGCCCAGCTCCGCCACGGTGCAGGAGGCCCATCTGATCGCGCTGCACATCCTGTGCGAGAACTTCGACGCGGCGCCGGCGCCGACCGCGACCATCCTGGCCGAGCACGCCGTGGCGCACCGGGAGGGAGCCGTATGAACCGCCACCACCGCGCCGCCGGCCCCGGCCGGCCGCGCCGCGCGACACGCCGGGGCCGGCCATGAGCGGCCGTCAGCCCCTGGTCGTGGTGGGCGACGCGCTGCTGGACCGGGACCTGACCGGTGAGGCGTCGCGGCTCGCCCCGGACGCGCCCGCCCCGGTCGTCGATGTGGCCGACGACCGCAGCCGCCCGGGCGGGGCGGGGCTGGCCGCCGTCCTCGCCGCGCGCGACGGCCGCGACGTGACGCTGGTGACCGCCCTCGGCGACGACCCGGCCAGCGAGGTGGTCCGCCGCTCGCTGCGCGGCCGGGTACGCCTGGTGGAGATCCCGCTGGAGGGCACGCTGCCCGAGAAGACCCGCGTCCTGGCGGGCAAACGACCCCTGGTGCGCTTCGACCGGGGCGGCGGCACGCCCGGCGAGCCCGGTCCGCGCGTACGTGCCGCACTCGCCCGCGCCCACGCGGTGCTCGTCGCCGACTACGGCCGCGGTACGGCGGCGGTGGTCGGCGAGGAGCTCGCCGCGGCCGCCCGCCGCGGCCCGCTGCTGTGGGATCCGCACCCCAGGGGCGGGGCGCCGGTGGCCGGTGCGCGGCTGGTGACACCGAACGCGGCCGAGGCCCGCGCGCTGACCTCGGGCGAGGACCAGTCGTTGCACGCCTACGCGGCACGGGGCGCGCGTCTGGCCGCGCGGTGGCGGGCGGCGGCGGTCGCGGTGACGCTCGGCGCCCGGGGCGCGCTGCTCGCGCGGGCCGGCAGCGACTCCCCGATGCTGGTGCCCGCGCCCTACCGGGCGGACGGCGATCCGTGCGGGGCCGGCGACTGCTTCGCGGCGACGGCGGCCGCCGCCCTCGCGGACGGCGCGCTGCCGGAGGAAGCGGTGCAGTTGGCCGTCGCCGAGGCCGCGGACTTCGTCGCCGCGGGCGGCACCGGCAGCCGCTCCCTGTGGGACAGCGCCCCGCCGGACACCGACCGGGCCGCGGCCCGGCACACCGACCCCTTCGCCCTGGCCCGCTCCGTACGGGCCCGCGGCGGCACCGTCGTCGCCACCGGCGGCTGCTTCGACCTGCTGCACGCCGGGCACGTCGGCCTGCTGGAGAGCGCCCGGCGGATCGGTGACTGCCTCATCGTCTGCCTCAACTCCGACGCGTCGGTGACCCGGCTCAAGGGGCCGGGCCGCCCGCTGACCCGGGCGGCCGACCGGGCGCGGGTACTGGCCGGGCTGGGCAGCGTCGACGCGGTGGCGGTGTTCGACGAGGACTCCCCCGTGCAACTGCTGCGCCGACTGCGGCCGGATGTGTGGGTCAAGGGCGGCGACTACACCGTCGACGCGCTGCCGGAGGCGGCCACGCTGGAGGAGTGGGGCGGCCAGGCGCTGGTCCTGCCCTATCTCGACGGCCGCTCGACCACCGCCCTGGCCGAGCGCGCCGCGCTCGCCGCCGCCCCCCGGCCGGGAGACCGCCGGTGAGCGCCGGGCGGACCGGGCACCGGCGGCAGTCCGGCCAGGAGGCGGCGAGCGGCGCCGCGGCGGGCACCCCGGCCGGGCCGCCGGACTCCCGCGTCGGCGTCGTGGTGATCACCCGTGACCGCCGCGCGAGCCTGCTGCGCACGCTGGAGGAGCTGACGCGGCTGCCGGAGGCCCCGCCGGTGGTGGTGGTCGACAACGGCTCCTCGGACGGCACCGCGGACGCGGTACGCGAGCGGTACCCGGGCGTGCGGGTGCTGACCCCGGGCCGCAACCTGGGCGCGGTCGGCCGCACGTTCGGCGCCGCCGCGCTGGCCACCCCCTACATCGCGTTCAGCGACGACGACTCGTGGTGGGAGCCGGGGGCGCTGGCCCGCGCGGTGGAGCTGTTCGACGCGCATCCCCGACTGGGGCTGGCCGTCGCCTCGACCCGGGTGGGCCCGGCCGCCGTCCCCGACCCGCTGGACGCGGTGCTCGCCGCGTCGCCGCTGGGCCGCGACCCGGACCTGCCCGGCCCCTCGGTGCTCGGCTTCCTGGCCTGCGCGGCGGTGCTGCGGCGGACGGCGCTGCTGTCGGTGGGCGGCTTCCACCCGGTGCTGCATTTCGGGGCCGAGGAATCGCTGCTGGCCATGGACCTCGAAGCGGACGGGTGGGGCGTGGCGTACTGCCCCGACGTCGTCGCCCGGCACCAGCCCGACGCCGCGGACGGCGCGCCCCGGCCGGGACGCACCGCGCTCGTACGCCGCAACGAGCTGCTCACCGCCTGGCTGCGCCGCCCCCTGCGGCACGCCCTGGCCCGCACCGCCCACCTCGCGCTGGACGCCCTCCGCGACCCGGTGGCGCGGTCGGCGCTGGCCGGGGCGGTGCGCAGGCTGCCGGCCGCGCTCGCCCGCCGCCGCCGGCTGCCGCCCTGGGTCGAACGCCGGGTCCAGGCCCTGGAACCGGGTCCCTGAGGCGCCCCGCGCCGCCCACCCGCGCCGGGTGTCCGACCGCGCCCGGCCCGCCCGCCGCCGACCGAGGAGCCCGCCGTGACCGACCCGCGGACCACCGTCATCGTCATCACCCGCGACCGGAAGAAGGACCTGCTGCACACCCTGGACCGGCTGGCCGAACTCCCCGAGCGGCCGCCCGTCATCGTGGTCGACAACCATTCCTGCGACGGCACCGGCCCGGCGGCGCGCCGGCATCCGCTGGGCGCGCGGCTGCTCGCCCTGGACCGCAACCTCGGGGCGGTGGGCCGCAACCTCGCCGCGCGCGAGGCCACCACGCCCTATCTGGCGTTCTGCGACGACGACTCGTGGTGGGAGCCGGGGGCGCTGGCCCGCGCGGCCGACCTGCTGGACGCGCACGGCGGGCTGGGCGCGGTGACGGCGCGCATCCTCGTCCACGCCCACCCGGACGGACCGCCCACGCCGGGCGGCGACGGGGACGGCCCGTGGGAGGACCCCATCGTCCAGGAGCTGCGCGACTCGCCGCTGCCCGCCCCCGCCTGGCTGCCCGGTCCGGCGCTGGGCTCGTTCCTGGCCGCCGCGACGGTCCTGCGGACCGACGCCTTCCGCGCGGCGGGCGGCTTCTCCCCCCGCCTCGTCCTCGGCGGCGAGGAAGAGCTGCTGGCCGCCGATCTCGCGGCGGCCGGCTGGTGGCTGGCCTACGCCGAGGAGCTCACCATCCATCACCGGGCCTCGCCGCACCGCGACGCCACGCTCCGCCGCCGCCAGGGCATCCGGAACACGCTGTGGTTCACGTGGCTGCGCAGACCGCTGCCCGCCGCCGTGCGCAGGACGCTCTCGCTCGCCTCGACCGTGCCACGGGACGCGGTGTCGGCGGCGGCGTTCGGCGAGGCGGCCGCCGGGCTGCCGTGGGTGGTCCGGGAGCGGCGGCGACTGCCGCGCGAGGTCGAGCGGCGGCTGCGCCTTTTGGAGACGCCGCAGCGGGAGTCGGCCGCGCGGCGCTACCTCGGCTGAGGATCCCGGCCGAGGCGGGGCGCCCGCCGGCGCGCGTTTCCGGGGTCCGCGCCCGGGTACCCGCGCACTGATCATTCGCCGGCAGGCCAAGGAGGCATGGTGGATCTTCCGTCGCCCCGTGGGGAGTTGTCCGCGGCGGTCATCGCCGCCCTCGGCCGGGCGCCCGGGAGCGCCGTACTGCCCGACGACAGTGCCGTGCGGGCCGCAGATCCCTACGGCGACGACCTCCAGAGCGCGCTGGCGCTGTGTTACGAGCTGCACTACCGGGGCTTCGACGCGGTGGACGACGGATGGGAATGGGATCCGGACCTGCTGCGGCTGCGGGCCGCGCTGGAGGACGGCTTCCTCGGCGCGCTGCGCGCGGACGTGCCCCCGCCCGGCGGCGTGGATGAGGTGCTGGCGGACCTGCTGGTGGATTCGCCCGACGGTGCGGGCGTCTCACACTTCCTGCGCGACGAGGGGGAACGCCGCCATCTGCGCGAATACGCCGCGCAGCGCTCCTTGTACCACCTCAAGGAGGCCGACCCGCAGGTGTGGGTGATTCCCCGGCTGACGGGCGCGGCCAAGGCGGCGATGGCCGCGGTGGAGTACGACGAGTTCGGGGCGGGGCGCGGCGAACGGGTCCACGCGCGGCTCTTCGCCGCTCTGATGGACGACCTGGGCCTGGACAGTTCCTACGGCCGCTACTTCGGCGCCGGATCGCGTCAGATGCTCGCCGTGGTCAACCTCATGTCGCTGTTCGGTCTGCACCGCGCCCACCGCGGGGCGCTGGTGGGCCACTTCGCCTGGGTGGAGATCACCTCCTCGCCGGGCTCCCGCCGGCTCGCGGAGGCGATGCGGCGGCTGGACGCCGGCCCGGCGGCCGTGGGCTTCTACACCGAGCACGTGGAGGCGGACGCCGTGCACGAGCAGCTCGTGCGGCGTGAGGTCGTCGCGGGGCTGCTGCGCGAGGAGCCGGCGCTCGCGGCCGACGTGGCCTTCGGCGCGGCGGCCACCGGCTGGGTCGAGGACCGCCTGGAGGAGCACCTGCTGCGCTCCTGGCGGGCGGGCGAGTCCTCGTTGGCCGGCCCGCTGTAGCGGGATCGGCCGGCCCTCTGTAGCGGCTCGGCCGTCAGCGGCTCCGGTCAGCGGCCGCGCCGCGCCCTGCCCCGCGACACCGCGCCGACCGCGACACCGGCGCCCGCCAGTGCGGCGAAGAGCGCGGCGGGGTGGCGGGCGAGAACGGCCTGGGGGGCGTGCGCGTGGGAGCTTTCGTCGAACGTGCCGTGGGCGCCGAAGTCCCGGCCCCCGGCGTCGTCCACCGGCTGCCAGAGATTGTCCGGCCGCCCGGCCCGGACGTGCCGGCCGCCTTGCTGGGAGGCGTAGCCGGTGCGGGCGAGGTAGCGGTCGAGCGCGCCGGGCGCGATCTTCTCGGCGACGATCGCGAAGAGGGTGCTGGCGCCGACGTAGAACTGCTTGCGGCCGGGGTGGTCCGCGGCGTACACGACCGCGCGGGCGGCGACCTCGGGCTGGTAGATCGGCGCCACCGGGCGCGGTTCGCCCGGCAGCCTGGAGCGCACCCAGGCGAACTGCGGGGTGTTGACGGCCGGCATCTGCACCACGGTGATCCGTACCCGGCTGCGGTCGTGCAGCAGCTCGGTGCGCACGCTGGAGGTGAACCCGTTGACGGCGTGCTTGGCGCCGCAGTAGGCCGACTGGAGGGGCACGGAGCGGGCGCCGAGCGCGGAGCCGACCTGGACGACGGTGCCCGCGTCACGGGGCAGCATCCGGGTCAGGGCGGCCCGGGTGCCGTTGACGAAGCCCAGGTAGGTGACCTCGGTGACCCGCCGGTATTCCTCGGGTTCGATCTCGGTGAAGGGCGCGAAGACCGAGGTGAAGGCGACGTTGATCCAGACGTCGATCGGGCCGAAGGCGTCCTCGGTTGCCTGGGCGGCGGCTTCGACCTGCGCGTGGTCGGCGACGTCGGTGGGTACGGCGAGCGCCCGGCCGCCCAGCTCCTCGACCTCGGCGGCCGCGGCGTCCAGGCCCGCCCGGCCGCGGGCGAGCAGGGCGATGTTCGCGCCGCGGCGGGCGAAGAGGCGCGCGGTGGCGCGGCCGATCCCCGCGCTCGCTCCGGTGATCACGACTGTCTGAGGCATGGCCTACCTGCTCCGGCGAGGGCGTGTGGGTCGGGGCCGGCGGCCGGGCTCCCCCCGGGGCCCGGCCGCCGTGTTCGGGTTCACCGGTCCTGGCCCGCGCCGTCGTCGCGGTGGCGGTGACCGGGGAGCATTTCCTGGACCTTGGCCTTGAACCCCTGGCGGATCATGCCGGTCCGGTCGCTGTCGCCCTTGACGATGGCGGTGGCCGCGGCCTCGATCTGGTCGAGGTCGGCGTGCGGGGGGATGGGCGGTACGGCGGGGTCGGTGCGGAAGTCCACCACGAACGGTCGGTCGGCGGCGAGCGCCTGGCTCCAGGCGTCCTCGACCTCGCCGGGCTTCTCCACGCGGATGCCGTCCAGGCCGATGGAGCGGGCGAAGTCGGCGTAGGGCACGTCGGGGATCGACTGGGAGGGCAGGAACTGCGGGGCCCCGGACATGGCGCGCATCTCCCAGGTGACCTGGTTGAGGTCCTGGTTGTTGAGGACGGCGACGATCAGCCGCGGGTCCTGCCACTCCTTCCAGTACTTGGCGGCGGTGATGAGTTCGGCCATGCCGTTCATCTGCATCGCGCCGTCGCCGACGATCGCGAGGGCCGGCCGGTCGGGGTGGGCGAACTTCGCGCCGATGACGTAGGGCACGCCGGGCCCCATGGTGGCGAGGGTGCCGGACAGCGAGCCGCGCATGGTGCCGCGCATCCGCAGGTGGCGGGCGTACCAGTTGGCGGCGGAGCCGGAGTCGGCGGCGAGGATGACGTTGTGGGGCAGGAGGGCGTCGAGGGCGTGCACGACGTATTCGGGGTTGATGGGGTCGGCTTCGACGGCGGCGCGCCGTTCCATGACCTCCCACCAGCGGGCGGTGTCCTTCTCGATCTTCTTGCGCCACGCCCCGTGCTTCTTCCGCTTGAGCTGCGGCAGCAGGCGGGTGAGGGTCTCGCGGGCGTCGCCGACGAGGTTGACCTCGAAGGGGTAGCGCAGGCCGATCATGTGCGGGTCGATGTCGATCTGCACGGCCCGGGCCTGGTCCAGTTCGGGCATGAACTGGGTGTAGGGGAAGCTGGATCCGATGACGAGGAGGGTGTCGCAGTCCCGCATCAGCTCGTAGGAGGGCCGGGTGCCGAGCAGGCCGATCGCGCCGGTCACGTAGGGCAGGTCGTCGGGCAGCGCGTCCTTGCCGAGCAGCGCCTTGGCCACGCCGGCGCCGAGCACTCCGGCGGTTTCCTCGACCTCGGCGCGGGCCCCGCGGGCGCCCTGGCCGATCAGCATGGCGACCTTCTCGCCGGAGTTGAGGACTTCGGCGGCACGCGAGATCTCGGTGTCCGCCGGGACGGGCGCGTAGGGGGCGATACCGAGGCTGGAGGGGACCATCTTGAACGCGTGGGTGGGCGGGGAGTAGTCCAGTTCCTGCACGTCGGCGGGGACGATGACGGCGGTGACGGTCCGTTTGGCGTAGGCGGTGCGCACGGCCCGGTCGATGACGTTGGGGAACTGCTCGGGCACGGTCGCCATCTCGCAGAAGTCCGAGGCGACGTCCTTGAACAGGCTCAGCAGGTCGACCTCCTGCTGGTAGGAGCCGCCCATGGCGCTGCGGTTGGTCTGTCCGACGATCGCGACGACCGGTACGTGGTCGAGCTTGGCGTCGTAGAGGCCGTTGAGCAGGTGGATGGCGCCCGGGCCCGAGGTCGCGGCGCACACTCCGACCCGGCCGGAGAACTTGGCGTATCCCACGGCCTCGAACGCGGCCATCTCCTCGTGCCGGGCCTGGACGAACACCGGCTTGTTGTCGGCCCGGCCCCAGGCGGCCAGCAGGCCGTTGATGCCGTCTCCGGCGTAGGAGAAGACGTGCTCGACGTCCCATTCACGCAGTCGCTGGAGAATGTAATCGGAAACCTTCATCGACACGGGTCTTCCTCTCGGATCACCGGCTCGGGCGGGTGGGCCCGGCGGCCGGGTCGGGCGTGGACTGCGGGGGCGCGGCCGGTCGGCGGCCGGCGGGGGCCGGGGGGCGGGCTCAACTCCGCCTCCGGCGCAGGGTTATGCGGGTGCCGGCGGCCAGGGCGCCGAGGGCGGCGACCGCGCCGGCGGTGACCAGGCGGGCGTCGCGCGCGGAGCGCTCGGGGCGGTCGGCGAGCTTTTCCGGATGGTCGGCGGGCAGGTGTTCGCCGAGGCCGAGCGCGAGGACCTCGGCCAGGTGCAGCGCGCGCCGGCCGGTGCCGCCCTGTTCGATCTGCGTACGGCAGCTAAACCCGTCGGCGAGCACCAGGGCGCCGGGCGCGGTGTCCCGCACGGCGGGCAGCACTCCTTGTTCCCCGATCTTCACCGACAACGCGTGGTGGCCGCGTTCGAAACCGAAGTTGCCGGCCAGTCCGCAGCATCCGGCGTCCAGGACGTCGGCGTCGATGCCGGCGCGGCGCATGAGTTCGCGGTCGGCGTCGTCCTTGAGGACGGCGTGCTGGTGGCAGTGCGTCTGCACGGTGGCCGTCCGGGTCACCCGGGGCGGCCGCCAGCCGGGGGGTGCGTGGTTGACGAGCTGTTCGGAGAAGGTACGGAACCGGCGGGCCAGCCGCTGGACGTCCTCGTCGCCGGGCATCAGCTCGGGGGCGTCGGCGCGGAAGACGGCGGTGCACGACGGCTCCAGGCCGATGACGGGGGTGCCGGCCTCGATCCACGGGCGCAGCACGTCGAGGGTGCGGCGCAGCACACGCCGGGCGGTGGCCAGTTGCCCGGTGGAGATCCAGGTCAGGGAGCAGCACACGGGCCGGGTGGGGACGGCGACGCGGAAGCCGGCGTCCTCCAGCACGCGGACCGCGCTGCGGGCGATGTGCGGGTGGAAGAAGGTGCTGAAGGTGTCCGGCCACAGCACGATCGTGCGGGGGTCGGCCGGGTCCGGTTCGGGGGTTCCCCGCGCGCGCCACCACTGGAGGAAGGACTGCGGGGCGAGGACCGGCGCGTCGCGGCCGGGGGCGACGCCCGCCAGGCGCTTGGCGAGCCGGGCGAGTCCGGGCGCGCCCAGGGCGGCGTCGGCCAGGCGCGGCGCGAGGCGGGAGAGGTGTGCCCACAGCGGCAGCCAGCCCAGCGCGTAGTGCGCGGCGGGGCGCAGCCGCCCGGCGTAGTGGTGGGAGAGGAACTCCGCCTTGTAGGTGGCCATGTCGACGCCGACGGGGCAGTCGGACTTGCAGCCCTTGCAGGCCAGGCACAGGTCGAGGGCGTCGCGGACCTCGGTGGAGCGCCAGCCGTCGGTGACGGGTGAGTCGGGGTGCCCGCCGAGCATTTCGAACAGCAGCCGGGCCCGGCCGCGGGTGGAGTGCTCCTCCTCTCCCGTCGCCCGGTAGGAGGGGCACATCACGCCGCCGGAGTGGGAACGGCAGTTGCCGATGCCGACGCAGCGCAGGGCCGCGGTGGTGAAGGAGTGCTGGTCGTCGGGGTAGCCGAACCGCGTGTCGGGGGTCTGGGGGTGCCAGTGCGGCCCCAGCCGCAGGTGGTCGTCGAGCCGGTGGGGGGCGACGACCTTGCCGGGATTCATCCGGTTGCCGGGGTCGAAGAGGGACTTGACCTCCTCGAAGGCGTGGACCAGCCGCGGGCCGAACATCCGTGGCAGTAGCTCGCCGCGCGCCTGACCGTCGCCGTGCTCGCCGGAGAGCGACCCGCCGTAGGAGGCGACCAGGTCGGCGGCGCGCTCCATGAAGCGCCGGAAGGCGGCGACGCCTTCGGCCGTCTTGAGGTCGAAGGGGATGCGGGTGTGGACGCATCCCTGGCCGAAGTGTCCGTAGAGGGCGGGGTGGTCGTAGTCGAATTCGGCGAAGAGCTTCTTGAGGTCGCGCAGGTAGTCCCCGAGGCGTTCGGGGGGCACGGCGGAGTCCTCCCACCCCTCCCAGGTCTCGCGGTCGTCCGGCGGCCGGGCGGTCACCCCGAGGCCGGCCTCGCGGGCCTTGAGCATCCTCTGCTCGCGGCGCGGGTCGTCGGAGAAGGTCACGGTGGGCTCGTCCTCGCCCCGCCCCAGGGCCCGCAGCAGGGCGCGGCCCTCCTCGTCGACGCTCTCCTGGTCCGGCCCGCTGAACTGGAGCAGCAGCCAGCTCTCGCCCTCGGGGAAGCCGGCCAGGGAATCGAGGTAGGCGTGCTCTTCGCGCATGAGCTGCGCCATCCGGCCGTCGAGGGCTTCGAGCTGGGTGGGGTTGCCGTGTTCCAGCAGGCGTGGCACGTCGTCGGCGGCGGCGCAGATGTCGGGGTAGCCGAGGACGAGGATGGCGTCGGCCGGCGGCACCGGGACGAGGTCGAGTTCGGCGCGCAGGACCGTCACCAGGGTGCCTTCGCTGCCGACCAGCAGCCGGGCCAGGTCGAATCCGTTCTCCGGCAGCAGCGCGTCGAGGTTGTAGCCGGAGACCCGGCGGGGGATGCGGGGGAAGCCGCGCCGGATGTCGCCCCGGTAGCGGTCGGCGAGGTCGCGGAGCCCTTCGTACAGTTCGGCCGGGCGGCCGCCGCCTGCGAGGGTGCGGGCGAACTCCTCCTCCGAGGTGGGGCCGACCCACATGCGCGTTCCGTCGTACGTCAGGATCTCCAGCCGGCGGACGTTGTCGGCGGTCTTGCCGTACGCCTGCGCCGAGGCCCCGCAGGAGTTGTTGCCGATCATCCCGCCCAGCGCGCAATGGCTGTGGGTGGCGGGTTTGGGACCGAACTGGAGCTGGTGCGGGGCGAGTTGGCGGTTCAGCTCGTCCAGGACGATGCCCGGCTCGACCACACAGGTGCGCCGTTCGGCGTCGACGGACACCAGCCGGTCGCAGTATTTCGTCCAGTCGATGACGACCGCGGTGTTGGTGCACTGCCCGCCCAGGCTGGTGCCGCCGCCGCGGGAGAGGACGGGCGCCCGGAACCGCGCGCAGACCTCGACCGCCGCGGCGCCGTCCTCGACGTCGCGCGGGAGGACCACACCGATCGGCACCTGCCGGTAGTTGGAGGCGTCGGTGGCGTAGGCGCCGCGGGTTCCGGCGTCGAACCGCACCTCACCGGCGACGCGCTCGGTCAGCGCCGCCCGCAGTCCCGCGATGTCGACGTCCGCCGCCCCCGCCCCGGTCCCCCCGCCGCGCCTGGCGGCCTTGCCTGCGGCCATGTCACCCTTCCTCGTCGCGGCTGGCATTCCTCTTCGCGGCCGGCCGTGACGGCTACCTGCCCCGGCCGGTGACGAAGTCCCGGGCGCGGTCGACCAGTCCGGCGCCGGGCGCCAGCAGCTTGTTGGCCGGCGGCGTGTCGGGCGCGGCGGGGTGCGGACGGGTGGGGGCGAGCTTCTTGGCGGCGCGGACCTTCTCGCCCAGCGCCTGGAGATCCTCCGGGGCGCACGCGCCCCGGAGCTGGGCGAACAGGTGGCCTTCCTCGTCCCTGACGTGCGCGAAGATCTCGTTGCGCAGCTTGACGATGAGGTGGTTGAAGTCGGGGTCGGCGGCGTCGACCTTCTCCAGGGCCTTCAGCAGTTCCTCCACCCGCGCGTGGTCGGCCAGCTCCTTGTCGGCGAGGGCGTCTCCGTCGGGCAGGTACCTGCGGACGGCCGGGTAGAGATGCTCCTCCTCGGCCACCGAGTGCCGCACCAGTTCGATCGTCAGACGGTCGACCAGGCGCCTGCGCTCGGCCGCTCCCGGCGCCACCGCCTCGATTCGGTCGAAGAGTTCGCCGACTTCCTGGTGGTCGCGGGTCAGCTCCGCGATGACGTCTCCGCCGTGGCCCATGGATGGTTCCCGCCTTCCGACGCGGCCGCGCCACCGGACCCTCCGGGGCGCCACCGGAACGGGTGCCCCCTACCGCCCGGCCCATAACGCCCCGTTCGCAGGGATTAGGCCGGATGCCGTGGCGGGTCCGGGGGACGCCAGGTCGTGTCGTCGGGCGGGCACCATTCGATGAGCAGGATCGTGGCGTCGTCACCCAGCCGGTCGTCCTGGTGCTCCAGGATCGAGTGGATGAGCTGGCGCAGCGCCTCTGCGGCGAGTTCGCCGGCGGCGGTGGCCCGGATGATGGTGTCGGTGAAGCCCTCCAGGCCGAACCGCGCGCCCCCGGGCGTCCGCGCCTCGGTCACGCCGTCCGTGTAGAGCAGGACCCGGTCGCCGGGCTCCAGCGCCACCTTGTGGACCTCGCGGGCGGTCTCGGCGAGGGTGGCCGGCATGCCCATCGGCGGTTCGCCGGGCCGGTCGAGGGCGTCCTCCAGGACGCGGTGGTCGCGGATCAGCAGCGGTGGCGGGTGGCCGCAGTTGCACCAGCTCAGCAGCCCGCTGTCCAGGTCGAGCTGGGCGGCGATCCCGGTGCAGAACTGGTCCGGGAGCCATTCGGCGAGCACGTCGTCGACGGTACGGACGAGTTCGGGCAGCCCGGCGTCCATCCGGCGGGCGCTGCGGCAGCCCGCCATGGCGATGGCCGTGGTCAGGCCCGACGCGAGGTTGTGGCCCATCGCGTCCAGGATCACGGCGTGCAGCGTCGTCTCCGTCAGCGAGTGGTCGAAGGCGTCCCCGCCCAGTTCGTAGGCCGGCTCCAGGACGGCGGTCGAGACGGCCCGTTCGCCGCCGATGGTGCGCGGTGGCAGCAGGGCGCGGACCATTTCCGCGGGCAGCGTCATCGGCTCGGTGCGGGCGGTCTGGATGAGCCGGTCGCTGAGGGCCCGCTTGGAGGTGATCGCCATCGCCAGGACGGCCGCGAGCGTTTGGCAGCGGCGCAGCCGGACGGCGTCGAGGACGTCCATCTCCAGGCCCACGACGCCCAGCCGTTCCACGCCGTCCACGAGCGGCAGCCAGACGGTCAGCACGCCGCTGCGGCTCTCCTCGACGCGGAGCCCGAGGGTGCGGTACGCCCAGCCGGCCATCGAGGAGTCGACACGCAGCGGTTCCCCGCCCAGCAGGGGTGACAGGAGGCGCTGCTGGAGGTCGACGAGGTAGATCACGGCCCGGCGCAGGCCGAGCGTGGCCGCGTAGCGGTCGACCAGGGCGGGCAGTTTCGTCGGCGCCGTGGTGTGCACGTCCGCCAGGAAGTCCTGGAGCATCGTCTCGCCGTCGCACGCCGGGGGGCTGTCCTCCGTCACGGCGCTCACCTCCTGCTCTCGGGCTTCCGGCTCGGCACGGTCGGGAGGTCGTCGCTCGGCGGGCGCCGCGGATGGTCTGCTCCATCCAAGTGCCCTCCCGGCGCCCCCGCCATCCGTGGCGGCCAACCGGCGGACCGCGCCGCGACCGCCGGCTTCGGTGCCCGGCTCCCTTTACGGGTGCGCGGCGCGGCCGGGCAGACTGGGCGCCGGCGTCTTCCACCCGGGAGCCGCCGGGAAAAGCAGGGTCGGTCCTGCCGGTGACCGGCCGGTGTACGAGGAGTGGCGATGAGCTCGGCGGTGCCGACGGGAACGGACGGGCTGCGGCGGCGACTGGGCGTCTTCGACGCCGTGACGATCGGGCTGGGGTCGATGATCGGGGCGGGCGTCTTCGCCGCTCTCGCACCGGCGGCCGGCGCGGCGGGCTCGGGGCTCCTGGCCGGTCTGGCCGTCGCGGCGGTCCTGGCGTACTGCAACGCCACGTCCTCGGCGCGGCTGGCGGCCCGCTACCCCGCCTCGGGCGGCACCTACGTCTACGGCCGGGAGCGGCTCGGCCCGTTCTGGGGCTATCTGGCGGGCTGGAGCTTCGTCGTGGGCAAGACCGCCTCGTGCGCGGCGATGGCCCTCACCGTCGGCCTCTACGCGTGGCCGGGGCAGGCGCACGCGGTGGCGGTCGCCGCCGTGGTGACGCTGACCGCCGTCAACTACGCGGGGGTGCGGAAGTCCGCCTGGCTCACCCGGGTGCTGGTCGCCGTCGTGCTGGGGGTGCTCGCCGCGGTGGTCGTCGCCTGTCTGACGACCGGGACCGCGCGAGCCGCCCACCTGGACATGGGCGCCGACGCGACCGCCGGCGGGGTGCTGGGCGCCGCCGGGCCGCTGTTCTTCGCGTTCGCGGGGTACGCGCGGATCGCCACGCTCGGCGAGGAGGTCCGCGACCCCGCGCGCACCATCCCCCGGGCGATCCCGCTGGCCCTGGGCCTCACCCTCGTCGTGTACGCGGCGGTCGCCGTCGCGGTGCTGGCGGTCCTCGGCCCGGCCCAACTGGCGGGGGCCGACGCGCCGCTGGCCGACGCGGTCCGCGCGGCCGGTGTCCCGGGTCTGGTCCCGGTGGTGCGGGCCGGGGCGGCGGTGGCGGCTCTGGGCTCCCTGCTCGCGCTGATCCTCGGTGTCTCGCGCACCACGTTGGCGATGGCCCGCGACCAGCATCTGCCGGCCGCCCTGGCCGCCGTCCATCCCCGTTTCCACGTGCCGCACCGGGCCGAACTCGCCGTCGGCGCGGTCGTCGCGGTGCTGGCCTACGCCGCGGACGTGCGCGCGGCGATCGGCTTCTCGTCGTTCGGCGTGCTGGTCTACTACGGCATCGCGAACGCCGCCGCGCTCACGCTCACCCGGGCGGAGCGGCGCCCGCCGTGGGCGGTTCCCGTGGTGGGGCTGGTGGGCTGCGCGACGGTGGCGTTCGCGCTGCCGCCGGCTTCCGTGCTCGCCGGCACGCTGGTGGTGGCCGCCGGAGCCGCCGTCTACTGGGTGCGCCGGGCCGCCGCCCGACGCTGAGCCCCGCGCCGGCGCCGCGTGGCCTTTCCGGGCCTGGCGGCCGGGTCAGCCCTTGGCGGGCTCGCGCGGCGGCATCCAGTGGTGGACCGTGAAGCCGCCCTTCGCCGTGGTCTCGATAGGTGCGGTGCTCTGGCACTTGCCGACGCTCTTCTTCGGCAGCCCGTCCAGGGCCCAGCTATAGCCCAGCCGGTCCTTTCGGCCGGCGTCCAGCACGGTGAAGCCGAACCGCTTGCCCTTGAGGTCGCCGACCTCCGGCAGCCCGGAGGCGCTCTCGAAGTGCGATTCGGTCACCACGCCGGTGGCGACCGCGACCGGGCCGCCGGTCAGCAGGCAGTCGATCCGGCCGGTGGCGTATCCGCCCCAGTCCTTGCCGATGTGGTGGCTGGCGCGGAAGGTGCCGCGGGCCTTGTCGGCGAACCCGTGGGCGTCGAAGGTGAAATGGACGTTGTCCCCCGGCCGGCGGGCGAGCTTGGCGGATCCGGTGAGCGAGGGCTCGTCGGCGGTCTGCCGCGCGGCCGCGTGGCGTACGGGTGCGGGCCCGGTTTCAGCGGCGGTGGCCGCCTGCGTCGCCCCCACAAGCCCGGTCGCGGCGCAGACGGTGAGGGCCGCGGCGGCGAGGACGAAACGGTGGCGGACACGGACACGGGACATGGCTTCTCCGTAAGTTGTTAGTTGGCCCGGGAGGGCCGGGTGTGGCTTATGGGTTCTTGCCTTCAGTGGCTTCGCAGGAGTGGCCGCCCGGTTCTCCGGG
>NZ_JBVIHH010000024.1:48685-69793 GCF_055570395.1 Streptomyces sp. NPDC031210 | reverse complement strand
TTTCAGCGCCGATGGTACTGCAGGGGGGACCCTGTGGGAGAGTAGGACGCCGCCGAACAATTTTTGTGAAAAGCCCCGTGGGAACTTCGGTTCCCGCGGGGCTTTTTCGCGTTCCCGGACACTGGGTAATCTCGGATGATGCGCTACGACCTGGTCATTTTCGATAACGACGGCGTGCTGGTGGACAGCGAACCGATCTCCAACCGCATCCTCGCCGGCTATCTCACGGAACTGGGCCACCCCACCACGTACGAGGATTCGCTGCGCGACTACATGGGTGGCGCGATGCACCGGATCCACGACGTCATCAGGCAGCGGACCGGGCAGCGGCTGCCCCCCGCCTTCGACGAGAGCTTCCACGCCCGGGTGTTCGAGGCATTCCGCCGGGAACTCGAGCCGGTTTCCGGCGTGCCGACCGTACTTGGGAAGCTCGTCGCCGACGACGTGCCGTACTGCCTGGCGTCGTCCGGGAGCCATGAGCGGATCAGGGTGGCGCTGGACAAGACGGGGCTCGCCGAGTGGTTCGCGGCGGAGCGGATCTTCTCCTCGCAGGATGTCGGGCGCGGAAAGCCGGCGCCGGATCTCTTCCTGCACGCGGCCCGGCGGATGGGCGTAGCGCCCGAGCGGTGCGCGGTCGTCGAGGACAGCGCGCTCGGAGTGCAGGCGGCGCTCGCCGCGGGGATGGACGTCTACGGCTTCACCGCCATGACGGCGCCCGCACGACTCGCCGGGGCCACCGCGTTGTTCTCCGACATGACGGAACTGCTGCCGCTCCTCCACCTACCCAGGGGTAGCGGGGAGTTCTAAGCTGACCGGCCATGACGGCCCCTCGGGTACCAGGAGTGCGACTGCGGCACGGCCGCCTCTCACTCACCCTCAGTTTCCTCGTCCAGGGCGCGGTCTTCGCCCTTCTCGTGACCCGCATCCCGGCGATCCAGGACCGCTACGGGATATCGGACGCCCTGCTGCCCGCGTTCCTCGCGGCCGTGCCGGTCCTCGCCGGGGCCGGCAGCGTCGCCACCGAGCACCTGGTCAAGCGGGTGCGGCCCAGTGTGGTGCTGCGGTGGGCGCAGCCCGTGGTCTGCCTGGCGCTGCTGGCCGTCGGGTCGGCCGGGTCGATGGCGCAGGTCGCCGTGGCGCTGGGCGTGTTCGGACTGTCCGTGGGCGCCCTGGACGCCTCGATGAACATGCTGGGGGTGAGCCTGCAGCGGGCGTACGGGCGGAGCATCATGCTCGGCTTCCACGCCGCGTACAGCCTCGGCGGCATTGTGGGTGCCTCCCTGGCGTGGGCCGGGGCGCACTGGCACCTCTCGCTCGCGGTGCTGTACGGGCCGGTGGTGGCGGTGCTGGTGCCGGTGGCTCTGCTCGCCGGCCGGTGGTTCGTGGACCAGGTGCCCGGGGCCCCGCGCGAGGCGTCGGCGCGGGGGCTCGTGCGCGGCGGGGCCGGGGAGGGCGGGAAGGCGGCGGCGCCCGTCGCCATGAAGCTGCTGCTGCCGCTGTGCCTGGTGATGGCGTTCGCGTACATCGGGGACTCCACCGTCTCGAACTGGAGCGCGAAGTACCTCCGGGACGTGCTGGGGAGTTCCGAACAGCTCGCCACCGTGCCGTACAACGTCTACATGGTCACCACGCTGCTCGGACGGGCGGTCGGGGACATCGGGGTGCGGCGGTTCGGGGCGGTCGCCGTGGTGCGGACCGGGACCGTCGTCGCGGCGGGTGGCTTCGCGGTGGTGGCGGCGGCCCCCGGGGAGTGGGCCGGGATGGCGGGGTTCACACTGCTCGGGCTGGGGCTGTGTGTGATCGTGCCGCAGACGTTCGCGGCGGCCGGCCGGCTGGCCTACGACAAGGATGGCGCTGGCGCTTCGGACGCGGCGGTCGCCCGCCTGAACATTTTCAACTATGTGGGGTTTTTGGTCGGTTCCCCGCTGGTGGGAGTGCTCGGTGACGCGTGGAGTTATCGGGGCGCGATGCTCGTTCCGGTGCTCCTGGTGCTCGTGACACTCGTATACGCCCGTTCGTTCGCCACCGGGGAGGCCGGATACGGTGACGGATATGAACGGCCGCGCACAGTTGATGTGGGACGAGGCAGTAACGGGCTATGACTTCGGCCCCGGGCATCCGATGGATCCGGTCCGGCTCGCGCTGACCATGAGCCTGGTCCGGGCGTACGAGCTCGACCGCGGGCCCCTGGAAGTGGTCGCGGCCAAGCCCGCCGGGGACTCCACGCTGCGGCTGGTGCACCGCCAGGACTACATCGAGGCCGTCCGAGCCGCCTCGGCCGACCCCGCGTCGGCGGACATGGCGTACGGGCTGGGCACCGAGGACGACCCGGCCTTCCGGGGAATGCACGAGGCGTCGGCGCTGATCGCGGGGCAGTCGGTGGGCGCGGCGGAAGCCGTCTGGGGCGGCGGGGCGCCGCACGCGGTGAACTTCGCCGGCGGGCTGCACCACGCCATGCCGGGCGGCGCCTCGGGCTTCTGCGTCTACAACGACGCGGCGCTGGCCATCGCCCGGCTGCTGGAGCTGGGCGCCGAGCGGGTCGCGTACGTGGACGTCGACGTGCACCACGGCGACGGCGTGCAGGCGGCGTTCTGGGATGACCCGCGGGTCCTGACGATCTCGTTGCACGAGCATCCGCGGACGCTCTTCCCGCAGACCGGCTGGCCGGAGGAGACCGGTGGCGCGGGCGCTCCGGGCAGCGCGGCCAATGTGGCGCTGCCGGCCGGGACCGGTGACGAGGGCTGGCTGCGGGCCTTTCACGGAGTGGTGCCCGAGCTCTTGGCGGCGTTCCGGCCGCAGGTGCTGGTCACCCAGCACGGCGCCGACACCCACTTCGAGGACCCGCTCGCCCATCTGGCGGTGAGTGTCGACGCGCAGCGGGCGGTGGCGGAGTCCTGCCACGCGCTGGCGCACGAGCACGCGGCCGGACGGTGGGTGGCGCTCGGTGGCGGCGGCTACGCCGTGGTGGACGTCGTACCGCGCAGTTGGACGCATCTGTGCGCGATCGCGGCGGGCCGGCCGATCGATCCGGCCTCCATGGTGCCGGAGGCGTGGCGGCACGAAGTGTTCCGCCGGACCCGGCAGTTGGCGCCGCAGCGGATGACGGACGGGCGTACGCCGCGGTGGCGGGACTTCGTCGAGGACGGTTACGACCCGGCCGACCGTCTGGACCAGGCGGTGCTGGCCACCCGGCGGGCGGTGTTCCCCGCGCACGGGCTGCTGCCGTAGCGGGTGCGGGCGCGCGCCGCTGCCGTACCCGCCGCCATGCCCCCGGATGTGTGACTACCCGTCGGTTAGGGCATCTGATAGCCGGTCAGCGGACCAGCATGGGGCGTGTGGTGGGCACCGGGGCGCTGCGCGCGCACCTGATCGAGGCGCGGCTCGCGGGCACGATCGCGACCCTGCGGGAGAAGAGCCTGGGCCGCTATCGGCTCTTCTCCGCCCGCGATCCCCGGGCGTTGCTCGGGCTGGAGCCCGAACGGGACTGGCCGGTGGGCGAAGTGCTGCGGCTGATGGGGCAGAAGTGCGGGGTTTCGGTCGATCCCGCGCACACTTCCGGCCCTGATGTGATTGATCCCGACCGAACGATCGCGGCTTTGGACCTCTTCGCCGACCGGATCGGCGAGGCCGCGGGCCGGCGGACGCCGGTGCTGCTCGGCACCGGTCATCCGCACCGATTACTGGAGTTCTACGCCGCCCTCGCAGACGCCCTGTGGGCGGCGGGCTGCCCCGTGCTCACCCCGGCGTATGGCTACCGTGTCGACATAGCGACCCGGTTCGGAGTACGTACGTACGCCCTCACTTACGTACGGGGAGTCGCGCTGATGCGCGAAGCCGGCGTGCGGGGCGCACCCGAGACGGGGGGCGTGCACACCCATTCGCCCCTCCCCGTACGCACCGCTCTGGCGGCCGCGGCAGAGTGCGGCGGCCCGCTGCCGGGGTTGGTGATCGGGGACCACGGATGGGTCTGCGGGGCAGGTCAGCTAGGTATCGAGGCGATCGGACTGGCCGATACGGACGACCCCGCGCTGTTCGTCGGACAGGCGGAGGGACGGGTGGCGGTGGTGGTTCCGCTCGACGACGCCGTGCGCTCGGCGGCCTACCGCCCCCTGACGCGCTATGTACTCAATCGCGCACGTCTGTCACAGTAGGCGCGCTTCGCTGCTCCTCTTCCCCACTCGCATCACCCGCCCCTAAATTGGGGAGTGAGCGCATAGCGACGAAGAGTCACCGGAGGGGAAGCCGGTGGCCGTCTTATGCGGAAGGTGCAGGTGTGTCATGGCCGCAGACCAGAGGCCTCTGAACGAGGTCGTGTTTCTGACAGTGGCGGAAGTCGCCACGGTGATGCGAGTGTCGAAGATGACCGTGTACCGCTTGGTGCACAGTGGTCATCTGCCCGCGATCCGCGTGGGGAGGTCCTTCCGGGTGCCGGAGCAGGCAGTGCACGACTACCTCCGCGAGTCCTATGTGGGGGTGGAATCAGCCTGACGGGTCCTCTTGCGACCCTCGGATTACGCCGTACGCCCAGCGCCGGGTAGGCTGGCCCGATGTAGGTAGTGTGGGCTCGGACGCCCCGCACCGAGTGATTCGAAGTGAGCGAGGGTAGTCGTGGGCTCTGTTATCAAAAAGCGGCGCAAGCGGATGGCCAAGAAGAAGCACCGCAAGCTGCTCAAGCGCACCCGCGTTCAGCGTCGTAACAAGAAGTAAGCGACGCTGATCGCGATTTCGCAGCCCCCCACCACACCTGTGTGGTGGGGGGCTGCGGTGCGTTGTGGGCCGTTCGGGCGGTGCCCGGGAGATGAAGGGTGGCCGGGGGCATCCTGTGGTCATCACGGCGCAACACCGACCCGATAGCGTGACCGGCACAGTCTGGCCCGGGTGAAGGGCGAGGCGGGGAAGGAAGGGCTGATCTTGGGCAAGGTCGTGCTCGTCACGGGAGTCGCACGCCGGCTGGCCGGCAGGTTCGTCCGCCGCATCCAGCGAGACCCCGATGTCGAGCGGGTGATCGGGGTCGACGCCGTGCCACCGGAGCACCATCTCGGGGGCGCCGAGTTCCTCAAGGCCGATATCCGGCATCCGGCGATCGCCAGAGTCCTGGCGGAGACGGGCGTCGACACGGTCGTCCATATGGACATCAACGGCACGCCCCTGGGCAGCCGCGGCGGCCGGGCGGCGGTGAAGGAAACCAACGTCATCGGGACGATGCAGCTCCTCGGCGCCTGCCAGAAGGCCCCCCATGTGCGGCGCCTGGTCATCAAGTCCAGCACCAGCGTCTACGGCTCCGCGCCGCGCGACCCGGCGGTGTTCACCGAGACGACCACGCCGAAGTCGCTCCCCAGCGGAGGCTTCGCCAAGGACGCCGTCGAGGTCGAGGGGTACGTACGGGGCTTCGCCCGGCGCCGGCCCGATGTGGCGGTGTGCGTGCTGCGCTTCGCCAACATCCTCGGGCCCTGCGCGGATTCCCCGCTCGCGGAGTACTTCTCGCTGCCCGTCCTGCCGACCGTCCTCGGCTTCGACCCGCGGCTGCAGTTCGTGCACGAGGACGACGCCATCGAGGTGCTGCGGATCGCCGCCTCCGAGCCCCGCCGCGGCACCCTCAACAGCGGCACGTTCAACATCGCGGGGGACGGCGTCCTGCTGCTCTCGCAGACCTCCCGGCGGCTGGGGCGGCCGACGCTGCCGCTGTTCCTGCCGACGGTGCGATGGGCCGGCTCGGCGCTGCGGTCCGTCGGCGTCACCGATTTCTCACCGGAGCAGATCCGGATGCTCACGCACGGCAGAGTCGTCCAGACGACGCAGATGCGCGAGACATTGGGATTCCAGCCCCGCTACACGACGGCGGAGACCTTCGCGGAATTCGCCCGCAGCCGCGGACCCGGGCTGCTGCCGCCCGCGTCCCTCGCCCGTACCGTCGACCGGCTCGCCGGCGTGCTGCCCGCACGCGGCGGCCCGACCCAGTGAGGAGTTCATCCACGATGGCGGACGCCAAGGTCATTCCTTTCGGCGAGGAGCCTCGGGCGCGCCGGAAGGCCAGGCGGGCCGGGCGCGCGGGGCACCCCCCGGCGCTGGCGCCCGTGCCGGAGGCGCGGACCGGCCCCGAGGAGCCGGCGGCGCCCGAACGGCCGGGCGCCGGACGGTCCCTGGACGAGCGGATCGCGGGCGGGCTGAACTTCCTGCGCCGGCGCATCACCGGCGAGTACGAGGTCGACGACTTCGGCTACGACGCGGAGTTGACCGACCAGGTCCTGATGTCGCTGCTGCGGCCGCTGGCGGACAAGTACTTCCGCGTCGAGGTGAAGGGCATCGAGAACATCCCCGCCAAGGGCGGGGCGCTGGTCGTGGCCAACCATTCGGGGACGCTGCCGCTGGACGGCCTGATGCTCCAGGTCGCCGTGCACGACAACCACCCGGCGGGACGTCATCTGCGGCTGCTGGCGGCGGATTTGGTGTTCATGCTGCCGGTGGTGAACGAGCTGGCGCGCAAGGCCGGGCACACCCTGGCCTGCGCGGAGGACGCGCAGCGGCTGCTGGAGCGGGGCGAGGTCGTCGGGGTGATGCCCGAGGGCTTCAAGGGCATCGGCAAGCCCTTCGCCGACCGCTACAAGCTCCAGCGGTTCGGGCGGGGCGGTTTCGTCTCCACGGCGCTGACGGCCGGCGTGCCGATCGTGCCGTGCTCGATCGTGGGCGCGGAGGAGATCTACCCGATGCTCGGGAACGCCAAGACCCTGGCGCGGGTCCTGGGGATCCCCTATTTCCCCCTCACGCCGACGTTTCCGTGGCTGGGGCCGCTGGGGGCGGTGCCGCTGCCGACGAAGTGGACCATCCAGTTCGGGGAGCCGATCCCGACGGACGGCTATCCGGCGGAGGCGGCCGACGATCCGATGCTGATGTTCAACCTGACCGATCAGGTGCGCGAAACGATTCAGCACACCCTCTACAAGCTGCTGGTGCAGCGGCGCTCGGTGTTCTTCTGAGGGAAGGACCGGAAGAACACCGAGCGCGCCGGCCCGGGAGCGCGCCGGATACCGCTCCGCCCGCCCGGGTTTTCCCGGGCGGGCGGTGAACGCCGGCGGTGGCGGCTCCGCTTACTTCGGCAGTCCCTCGCCGTCGATGCCCAGGCCGGGAAGCAATCCCGGGATCAACGGCGGGAGGGTGACGTCGGGCTCGTCGGGTCCGGCCTTGCCGCTGCCCTTCTGCGGGCTCGGGCTGTCGCCCTTGGCCGGCGGATCCAGCAGACCGCCGGTGTTGCCGCCGAGCAGGCCGTCGTCCTGTGACGGCTTGGCCGACGGGTGGGGGGCGTGCGAGCCGGCGCGGTGCTTGCCCCCGCCGGACCGGCTGTCCGAAGGCGACGGATGGCCGCTGTGCCGCGATCCGTTGCCCGAGGTGGTGGGCGCGTCCGGGCGGTGGTTCCTGTCGTCCGGGTGGGACGGCAGCAGCGAGCGGAGCGGACCGACCTCCTCGTCTATGGCGTCGAAGACCGAACTGACCTCGTCACGCACGTCCATGAGCTGCACCGGGAGCCGGTCGCGCAACTGCGACCAGGTGCCGCGATGGGACTTGGTGAAGCGGTTCAGTGCCTGGATCGGGCGGAGCGAACCGTCGCGGGCGAACGCCTGGTGCAGCAGGCGGTGGCCCTCTCCCGCGTCGTGCTTGACGCCCGAGAGCGCCTTGCGGACCTCGCCGAGCGACTCGTGGTCGAGGTCGGCGACCCGGCCGCGTTCCATCAGCCGACGGGCCTCCATCATGCGGGTCACGGCCTGGTCGAGATAGAGCTCCCCGCGGTCGGAGTCGTCGTCGGCCAGGCCGAGTTTGAGGTCCTCCATGCCGCGCTTGAGGCCGTAGAGGGAGTCTCCGGGGAGCGCGTCGGAACTGGCCGCGGCCACGCCGCTGAACGCTCCGGCGGCGACCCCCACCGTCAGGCCGCCCGCGGCCAGCCCCTTGGAGAGGCGGGAGCGCGGGCGCAGCCGGCCGATCGATTTCGCCGCGCGGTGCGCGCCGCCCTTGCGCTGCTCGGGCACCCTGACGTCACCGGACGGGGCGCCTTCGGCGAAGGCGGCCTCCATCGCGGCCACGAGCTGGGCGCGTTGGACAGTTTTGACCTCGGTGGCCATCTGCGGCTTCGGGAGTTCCCCGAGGCCGTCAGCGACCGCCAACAGCCGTGCTTGTTCCGGCGCTTGGGCCGGATTGTCGACCTGGTCCTCGGCCGCCGCGCCCTCGAGGACCTGCTCCTCCAGGGCCTGGGCGAAGGCGTTGGCCCGCCGGTGCACCGAGACATTCGCGATCACGGGCGGCACCTCCTCTCGTCATCCCGCTCGACTCCCCGGACTGGCTTTGACTATCCAGACGGACCGGACGGTTGCACGCCGGTGTACGCGGCCACTCGATCGAGTGAGAGGCAGCGGGCATGGCGTGACCGCATGGAGCCTGCATCCCGCACAACGAGCGGCGCGGCACTCGGGTTACGCACTCACGATGATCTGACCGACCGGTCATGACCGGTCACGAAGCGTGAGCGAAAGACGGCGTGGAGGAGGTCGGCGGAGGGGGATTGGTGGGGGTCAGCGGGCGTCTTCGGGAAGCAGTCGCGCCAGGGTGCGGACGGCTCGGTACTGGAGGGTTTTGATCGCGCCCTCGTTCTTGCCCATGACGCGGGCCGTCTCGGCGACCGAGAGGCCCTGGAGGAACCGCAGCGTGACGCATTCCTGTTGTTGGGGGTTGAGCTTGCGTACGGCCTCCAACAGGGCGGCGTTGGAGAGGGATTCCAGGACGGAGTCCTCCGGGCTGCGCTCGACCTCATTGGCGTCGAGCATCTCCCCGGTGGTGACTTCCAGGCGGAAGCGGGAGGACTTGAAGTGGTCGGCGACGAGGTTGCGGGCGATGGTCACCAGCCAGGCGCCGAAGTCACGGCCCTGCCAGGTGAACGTGCCGATACGGCGCAGGGCGCGCAGGAACGTCTCACTGGTGAGGTCCTCGGCCGTGGCGCGGCCGCCCACGCGGTAGTAGATGTAGCGGTAGACCGTGTCGGCGTACTGGTCGTAGAGGCGGCCGAAGGCTTCGGCCTCGCCGGCCTGGGCACGTTCGACGAGGTCCATCATGCGACGGCTGTCGCTGTCGGCGGGGCGACGGGCGGTGGTCGTGCCGGCGCCGGAACGGCGGGTTCTGCCGGCGGCCTTGCCGACCGCAGCACTCCCGTCGGCCAAGGCGTAGCAGGGGCCGGCGGGGACGGCTGAGGCGAATGCGGGGACGGCGTACGCGGTGGGGACAAAACTGCGCAGGTGGTCGACGACTGTCGTACGCAGCGTAGCCAGGCCCGAGGCGTCAACCCCGACGTGTGGGTACACGGGACTCCCAGAGGCAGAGCTTCCATCACGTGCAGTGCGGGACCGTTCACTCGTCGTAGGGACGTGTGGGTTCCGGATTGCGTCTGAGGAGAATAACGCTTCGTATAGGCAGCGCTACACCCAGTTGCTCAAATCATCGATTACTTACGGTCCGTGCCGGGTTGGTGGCAGATCAAGTATCGATTACTGAGCAACAATTGATCGGAAGGGAACGCAATCTGCCTGGTTGAAGGGCGTGTTGTGGTTGTCCCCCGGCAACTGGACTGCCGGGGGAGGGGTGGGGGTAGGTAAAGCGGATGGCCGCCGCCCCGCGCCGTGATCAGCCCTGGTCAGGTCGGTCAGCGGCGGCGGCGCTGGAGCGCCGCGGCGGCCGCCGCGCCACCGGCGAGCGCGCCCACACCGGCCGCGGCCGGGATTCCGATCTTGACCGCTTTGCGGCCGGTTCGGTAGTCGCGCAGTCGCCAACCGTGTTCACGGGCGTGCTTGCGCAGCCTGCCGTCGGGGTTGATGGCGTACGGATGGCCGACGAGCGAGAGCATCGGGATGTCGTTGGCGGAGTCGCTGTAGGCGGCGCAGCGCGACAGGTCCAGGCCCTCGGCGGCGGCGAGGGCGCGGACGGCCTCGGCCTTGGCCGGGCCGTGCAGCGGCTCGCCGACCAGCTTGCCGGTGTAGACGCCGCCCACGGATTCGGCGACGGTGCCCAGCGCGCCGGTCAGGCCGAGCCGGCGGGCGATGATCGTGGCGGTCTCGACGGGGGCGGCCGTCACCAGCCAGACCTTCTGGCCGGCGTCGAGGTGGGCCTGGGCGAGGGCGCGGGTGCCCGGCCAGACCCGCTCGGCCATGTACTCGTCGTAGATCTCCTCGCCGATGGACATCAACTCGGCGACGCGGTGGCCCTGGACGATGGACAGCGCGCTGTTGCGCACGTCCGCCATGTGCTCGGGGTTCTCCGAGCCGGCCAGCCGGAAGTAGATCTGCTGCCAGGCGAAGCGGGCCAGATCGCGCTTGTGGAAGAAGTGGCGCTTGTACAGGCCGCGGCCGAAGTGGAAGAGGGCGGCGCCCTGCATGACGGTGTTGTCGAGGTCGAAGAAGGCGGCGGCCGCGACGTCCCCGACGACGGGGAACTCGGGCTCGGCCGGGGGAGCCTCGGGGGTCTCCCGGGAGGTCTTGCGGGCGGCCTCGGCCGCGGCCTCGCCGGCCAGCACGCTGCGTGCCGTGGCGGGCCGTCTGCGGCGGGTGAACCATCCCGCGGAGAAGAGCGCCCCGGAGGGACTCGGATCGGGGCGGCGGTCGGGCGACGGGCGGGCCATGGGGGTCAGCCTAGCCAGTTTGTTCGGGGTGGCCGGTTACGGCCGGATGTCGGGCGGCGCGGGAGTCGCCGAAGCGCGGGTTACGGCCAGGTGGGAGGGGTGCGGGAGGCCCGGCCGGGCCGCCCCGCGGCCGGTTCAGGCGCCCAGCGCCTTGCGCAGGCGCTTGGGGTCCACCCGCCAGAAGTCGTGCTGGGCGCCGTCCACCAGGACGACCGGAATCTGCTCCCAGTACTTGTGGTGCAGCTCGGCGTCCTCGGTGATGTCCTTCTTCTCCCATGACGCGCCCGTCTCGGCGCATACCTGTTCGATCACGGCCTGGGCGTCGTCGCACAGATGGCAGCCGGGCTTTCCGATGAGGGTCACGACGCGCTCGGTGGGGGGCTTGCCGGCGCTGCGGCTGAACAAGGGGGCCATGGGGCCATTGTGCCCGGTCGTGAGGCGGTGCCGGTGGGGCGCCGGGTCGCATACCATCGGTGGGCGATTTGTTGGTTTCCGGGGGCATAGCGGTGAGGAGTGAGGGCTCGTGCTCCCGTCAGCGCTCCCGCGATATGAGGGCGGAGCGGGCGAACGGCGCGAGGCGGAAGTTGGTTCCGCGAACGCCGGTAAAAGCCGCGTGACCCCGGTCACTTTGCCCCGACAAAACGGACACCATCTTTGTGCACGCGTTCACAAAGACATAGCCTGCTGTCGACGGGGCGGTCGGGGGACGTACGGCCGCCCGCAGCCCCGCTCTACCCGCAGGAGCACCGTGGCAACTGGCCGAACTCACCGACCGGCGACCCGAAGCCGAGGCATTCCCGAGGCCACGGTCGCCCGGCTTCCGCTGTATCTGCGCGCCCTGACCGCGCTCTCCGAGCGCTCGGTCCCCACGGTCTCGTCCGAGGAGCTCGCGGCCGCGGCGGGGGTCAATTCCGCGAAGCTGCGCAAGGACTTCTCCTACCTCGGCTCCTACGGGACCCGCGGCGTCGGCTACGACGTGGAGTACCTCGTCTACCAGATCTCGCGCGAGCTCGGTCTGACCCAGGACTGGCCGGTCGTCATCGTCGGTATCGGTAACCTCGGCGCCGCGCTCGCCAACTACGGCGGCTTCGCCTCCCGTGGTTTCCGGGTCGCCGCGCTGATCGACGCCGACCCGGCCATGGCCGGCAAGCCCGTCGCCGGCATCGCCGTCCAGCACACCGACGAGCTGGAGACGATCATCGCCGACAACGGCGTCTCCATCGGTGTCATCGCGACCCCCGCGGGCGCGGCCCAGCAGGTCTGCGACCGCCTGGTCGCCGCCGGTATCACCTCGATCCTGAACTTCGCGCCGACCGTGCTGACCGTCCCCGACGGGGTGGACGTACGGAAGGTCGACCTGTCGATAGAGCTCCAGATCCTCGCCTTCCACGAGCAGCGCAAGGCGGGCGAGGACGCGGCGCACGACGGCGGACCGCCGGCCCGCGTGGCCCGCGCGGCCGCCGCCAACCGCAAGGGACCTGACGGGGACGTGCCCGCCGTGATGCCGGCATGAGCCTTCTTGTTGTCGGACTGAGCCATCGCAGTGCGCCGGTGAGCGTTCTGGAGCTTGCCGCGCTCGCCCCCGAGGCGCGCGGCAAGCTGCTCCAGGACGCGGTGTCGGCCGAGCCGGCCACCGAGGCCGCGGTGCTCTCCACCTGCAACCGCATCGAGCTCTACGCCGACGTGGACAAGTTCCACGCCGGTGTCGCCGAGCTGTCCACCCTCCTGGCCCGCCACAGCGGCGCCGGCCTGGAGGAGCTCACCCCGTATCTCTACGTCCACTACGAGGACCGGGCCGTCCACCACCTGTTCTCGGTGGCCTGCGGCCTGGACTCCATGGTCGTCGGCGAGGGGCAGATCCTCGGGCAGATCAAGGACGCGCTGGCCGTCGCGCAGGAGCAGCACACCGCGGGCCGGCTGCTGAACGACCTGTTCCAGCAGGCGCTGCGGGTCGGCAAGCGGGCGCACAGCGAGACCGGGATCGACAAGGCCGGCCAGTCGCTGGTCACCTTCGGTCTGGAGCAGCTCGCGGGCGCCGGCCGGGACGTCGAGGCGTGGGCCAAGGGCAAGCGGGCGCTGGTGATCGGCGCCGGCTCGATGTCGTCGCTGGCCGCCACCACCCTCGTACGGGCCGGCATCGCCGACCTGGCGGTGGCCAACCGGACCGTGGAGCGGGCCGAGCGGCTGGTGCGGATCCTGACGGAGCCGGGTGGGCCCGGCGCCGCCGGGGGGCTGAGCGCCCGCGCGGTCGCGATGACGGCCGTCCAGGACGAGCTGGCGCTCGCCGACGTGGTGGTCTCCTGCACCGGCGCGACCGGCCTGGTGCTCGGCGCCGACGCGGTGGCGGCCGCCCTCGACGGCCGGGACGCGCCGCTGGCGCTGCTCGACCTGGCCATGCCGCGCGACGTGGACGCCGCGGTGCACCGGATCCCGGGCACCCACCTGGTCGACATCGAGTCGCTCGCCGACGCCTCCGCCGACGCCCCGATGGCGGCCGACGTGGACAAGGTGCGCGGCATCGTCTCCGACGAGGTGGCCGCGTTCGGCGCCGCGCAGCGGGCCGCGCACATCACCCCCACCGTGGTCGCCCTGCGCACCATGGCCGCGGACGTCGTCGCGGGCGAGATCGCCCGGCTCGACGGCCGCCTTCCCGACCTGGACGACAAGCAGCGCGCGGAGATCACCCAGACCGTGCGCCGCGTCGTCGACAAACTCCTGCACGCGCCCACCGTGCGGGTCAAGCAGCTCGCGAGCGAGCCCGGCGGCGCCGGGTACGCGGACGCGCTGCGGGAACTCTTCGACCTCGACCCCCAGACGGTCGCCGCCGTCAGCAGGGCCGACACGCGGGCCGACAGGCACGACGCAGCACGGGAGCGGGCATGACTGACAGCACTATGAGGGCCCTGAGGCTGGGTACACGGCGGAGCAAGCTCGCCATGGCCCAGTCCGGACAGGTCGCCGAGGCGGTGCGCGAGCTGACGGGCCGCCCCGTCGAGCTGGTGGAGATCACCACGTACGGCGACACCTCCCGCGAGCACCTCGCACAGATCGGCGGCACCGGCGTTTTCGTCTCCGCCCTGCGCGACGCACTGCTCGCCGGGGAGATCGACTTCGCCGTTCACTCGCTCAAGGACCTGCCCACGGCGCAGCCCGCGAACCTCACCCTGGCCGCCGTGCCGGTGCGTGAGGACCCCCGCGACGCGCTGATCGCCAGGGACGGGCTGACCTTCGAGGAGCTGACCGCCGACGAGGGCCGGGTGGCCCGGATCGGCACCGGCTCGCCGCGTCGTATGGCGCAGCTCAACGCCTGGGCCAGGTCGCTGGGCCGGCGGGTGGAGACCGTCCCGATCCGGGGGAACATCGACACCCGGCTCGGTTTCGTCGCCAAGGGCGAACTGGACGCGGTCGTCCTGGCCGCCGCCGGGCTCTCCCGGATCGGCCGGATCGCCGAGGCGACGCAGTTGCTGTCGCCCGACGTGGTTTTGCCCGCCCCCGGCCAGGGGGCACTGGCGATCGAGTGCGCCGCGGTCAACGCGGAGCTCGCCGCCCGGCTCGCCGAGCTCGACGACCCGGTCACCCGGGCCGCCGTGACCGCCGAGCGTTCCCTGCTCGCCGCCCTGGAGGCCGGCTGCTCCGCACCCGTTGGTGCGCTGGCCGACCTTCCCCAGGGTGACGAGCAGGCTGTCACCGAGATGCGCCTGCGCGGCGTCGTCGGCACGACCGACGGCAGCGCGCTGGTGCAGATGTCCACCACCGGGCACGTACCCGCCTCTCCCGACGACGTGTCGACCCCGCTGAAGCTGGGCCGTGAACTCGCCGCCGAGATGCTCGCCAAGGGTGCGGCCGGTCTTATGGGGGAGCGAGCACTTTGAACCCCACCGCCCCAAACCACTCCGCCTCCGGCCAGGTCACCTTCCTCGGTGCCGGGCCGGGAGACCCGGGTCTGCTGACGCTGCGTGCCGTGGAGGCGCTGGGCCACGCGGACGTGCTGATCGCCGACCCGCAGGTGCTGGACGTCGTCCGCGCGCATGCGCGGGCACAGGTGGACACACCGCAGCCGACATCACCTGACGACCCGTCAATTCCCGTCGCCTCCACCGAGGTTTCGGCGCTTCGCAACACCGCCAATCTTGTCATGGCGGCCGCGCGCGCGGGCAAGCGGGTGGTGCGTGCCGTCGCGGGCGACCCCGGCCTGGACGGGGACGTCGCCGAGGAGATGCTGGCGTGCGCCGCCGAAGGCATCGTCTTCGAGGTCGTGCCCGGCATCGCCGCCGCGGTCGGCGTGCCCGCGTACGCCGGGGTGCCGCTGCGCGACGCCCAGGGCACCGATGTGCGCTTCGTCGACGCCCGCGCCGCCGACGACCGCTGCTGGTCGGAGCTGGGCAGCAGCGACGCGACGGCGGTGGTGTCCACCACCCTGGACTCCGTCGCCGCGGCCGCCGCGGAGCTGGTCTCCGCGGGCCGCAAGCCCGACACCCCGCTGACCGTCACGGTCGCCGGCACCACCACGCGCCAGCGCACCTGGTCCGCCACCCTCGGGTCGGTCGCCCAGGTCCTCAAGGCCGCCAAGGTGCTGCCGTCGCCCGACGGCGGGCAGCCGGTCATAGCCGTGGTCGGTGAGCGCAGTGCCGCGGCGCAGCGCGACCAGCTCTCGTGGTTCGAGTCCAAGCCGCTGTTCGGCTGGCGGGTGCTCGTACCGCGTACGAAGGAGCAGGCCGCGTCGCTCTCCGACCAGCTCGTCTCGTACGGCGCGGTGCCGCACGAGGTCCCCACCATCGCCGTCGAACCGCCGCGCACCCCGCAGCAGATGGAACGCGCGGTCAAGGGCCTGGTCACCGGCCGCTACGAGTGGATCGCCTTCACCTCGGTCAACGCCGTCAAGGCGGTCCGGGAGAAGTTCGAGGAGTACGGCCTCGACGCCCGCGCGTTCGCCGGGATCAAGGTCGCCGCGGTCGGCGAGCAGACCGCCAAGGCGCTGGTCGCCTTCGGTGTGAAGCCCGACCTGGTGCCCAGCGGCGAGCAGTCCGCCGCCGGCCTCCTGGAGGACTGGCCGCCCTACGACCCGGTCTTCGACCCGATCGACCGCGTCTTCCTGCCGCGCGCCGACATCGCCACCGAGACCCTGGTGGCCGGGCTGATCGAGCTGGGCTGGGAGGTC
Source organism: Streptomyces sp. NPDC031210 (assembly GCF_055570395.1). NCBI lineage: Bacteria > Bacillati > Actinomycetota > Actinomycetes > Kitasatosporales > Streptomycetaceae > Streptomyces > Streptomyces sp. NPDC031210. Next base: position 53,984 of record NZ_JBVIHH010000024.1, on the reverse strand, counting down.
GACGACGTCACCGCCTACCGGACGGTGCGCGCCTCGCCGCCGCCGGCCGAGACCCGTGAGGCGATCAAGGGCGGCGGCTTCGACGCGGTCCTGTTCACCTCCTCCTCGACCGTCCGCAACCTCGTCGGCATCGCCGGCAAGCCGCACAACGTGACCGTGATCGCCTGTATCGGTCCGGCCACCGCCAAGACCGCCGAGGAACACGGGCTGCGCGTGGACGTCATGTCGCCCGAGCCGTCGGTGCACAAGCTGGCCGAAGCGCTCGCGGACTTCGGGGCGGCGCGGCGCGATGCCGCGCTGGAGGCCGGGGACCCGGTCACCCGTCCCAGCGAGCGGCGGCCCGGATCCCGTAGGAGGGCCCGCAGTTGAGCAGCGTGACGTACGGAAGCTTCCCCGGGGCGCGGCCGCGGCGGCTGCGCACCAGCCCCGCCATGCGGCGGATGGTCGCCGAACACCGGCTGCACCCGTCCGACCTGATCCTCCCGGCGTTCGTCCGGGAGGGCATCTCCGCGCCGGTGCCGATCTCCGCGATGCCGGGCGTCGTCCAGCACACCCGCGACACGCTGCGCAAGGCGGCCGTGGACGCGCTGGCGGCCGGGGTCGCCGGGATCATGCTCTTCGGTGTGCCCGAGGACGCCAAGAAGGACCCGCTCGGTACGGCCGGGACCGACCCCGACGGCATCCTCCAGGTCGCCATCCGGGACGTGAAGGCCGAGGTCGGTGACGACCTGGTGATCATGTCCGACCTGTGCCTGGACGAGTACACCGATCACGGCCACTGCGGCGTCCTGGACGAGGCGGGCCGGGTCGACAACGACGCGACGCTGGAGCGCTACGCCGAGATGGCGCAGGTGCAGGCCGACGCGGGCGTCCATGTGGTGGGTCCCAGCGGCATGATGGACGGCCAGGTCGGCGTCGTCCGTGACGCGCTGGACCAGACCGGCCACGAGGACGTCTCGATCCTCGCCTACACCGCGAAGTACTCCTCGGCGTTCTACGGCCCGTTCCGTGAGGCCGTCGGCTCCTCGCTCAAGGGCGACCGCAAGACCTACCAGCAGGACCCGGCGAACCTCCGCGAGTCGCTGCGCGAGCTGGCGCTCGACCTCGACGAGGGCGCCGACATGGTCATGGTCAAGCCGGCGCTGCCCTACCTCGACGTGCTGTCGAAGATCGCGGACGCGGTGGACGTACCCGTCGCCGCCTACCAGATCTCCGGTGAGTACGCGATGGTCGAGGCGGCCGCCGAGAAGGGCTGGATCGACCGGGACAAGGCGATCCTGGAGACCCTGACGGGCATCAAGCGCGCGGGCGCGAACATGATCCTCACCTACTGGGCGACCGAGGTCGCGCGGGGGCTGTGATCCCGTAGCGCACGGCAGACGACGAGGCCCGCACCGGATGTCCGGTGCGGGCCTCGTCGTCGCGGCGGGCGGCCGCCGGGCCGTTACAGGCGCTCGGGGGTGCGGATGCCGAGGAGCGCCATGCCCTGGTGGAGCGTGCGGCCGGTGAGGTCGCACAGGAACAGGCGGTTCTCGACGACCTCCGGGGCGTTGTCGGCGCTCAGCACGTGGCACTGGTCGTAGAACGTCGTCAGGCGCGAGGCGAGCTGGTAGAGGTACGCGGCCAGCTTGTGCGGCTCGTAGGTCTCGGCCACCTCGGCCAGGACCTCGGAGAACTCGTCCAGGTGCAGGCCCAGCGCCCGCTCCGCCGGGGCGAGTTCGAGCTCCGGGTGGGCCGCGGGCCGGGCGTCGCCCGCCTTGCGCAGGATCGACTGGATACGGGCGTAGGCGTACTGGAGGTAGACGCTCGTGTCGCCGTTGAGCGACACCATCTGGTCCAGGTCGAACTTGTAGTCGCGGGCCGCCGAGGTGGACAGGTCGGCGTACTTCACCGCGCCGATGCCGACGTGGTTGCCGTTCTCGACGATCTCGGCCTCGCTCAGCCCGATCTTCTCGCTCTTCTCCCGCACCACCGCCGTGGCCCGCTCCACCGCCTCGTCCAGCAGGTCGACCAGCCGCACCGTCTCGCCCTCACGGGTCTTGAACGGCTTGCCGTCCTTGCCCAGGACCGTGCCGAAGGCAAGCTGCACCGCGTGCGTCTTCTCGTCCAGCCAGCCGGCCCGCCGGGCGGTCTCGAAGACCATCCGGAAGTGCAGGGACTGCCGGGCGTCGACGACGTACAGCAGGGTGCCGGCGCCGAGGTTCTGGACCCGGTCGCGGATCGCGGAGAGGTCGGTGGCGGCGTAGCCGTAGCCGCCGTTGGACTTCTTGACGATCAGCGGGGTCGGGTTGCCGTCCGGGCCCTTCACGTCGTCGAAGAAGACGCAGAGCGCACCGTCCGAGCGGACCGCGACGCCGGTCTCCTCCAGGATGCGGCAGGTCTCTTCCAGCATGGCGTTGTAGCCGGACTCGCCGACGACGTCCTCGTCGCGGATCTCCATGTCGAGCTTGTTGAAGACGGAGTAGAAGTAGATCTTCGACTCGTCGACGAAGCGCCGCCACAGGGCGAGGGTCTCGGCGTCGCCCGCCTGGAGGTCCACGACCCGGCGCCGCGCCCGCTCCTTGAACTCGGGGTCGGCGTCGAAGAGGGTCCGCGACGCCTTGTAGAGCCGGTTGAGGTTGGACATGGCCTCCTCACCGGAGACCTCGCCGCCCTCGTGGTCCAGCTCGTGCGGGTGCTCGATCAGATACTGGATGAGCATCCCGAACTGGGTGCCCCAGTCGCCGATGTGGTGCCGCCGGACGACCTTCTCCCCGGTGAACTCCAGGATCTCGGTCATCGCCGCGCCGATCACCGCCGACCGCAGGTGGCCGACGTGCATCTCCTTGGCGACGTTCGGCTGCGCGTAGTCGATGACCGTCGTGCCGGGCGCGGCGGCGCAGGGCACGCCCAGCCGGTCGTCGGCGGCCCGCGCGGCGAGCGTCCGCACGATCGCCTCGTCCGAGACGGTGATGTTCAGGAACCCGGGCCCGGAGACCTCGATCTCCTTGATCACCGAACCGCCCGCCCCGGCCGTGCCCTCGTCGGGCGCCGAGAGGGCCGTCACGACCCGCGCGGCCAGCTCACGCGGATTGCCCTTGAGCTTCTTCGCCAGCGCGAGCATGCCGTTGGCCTGGAAATCCGCCCGGTCACTTCGGCGCAGCAGCGGGTCCGCGGCGCCGGCCTCCGGCAGGGCTGCCGAGAGGGCGTCCGCGACGCGCTGGTTGACCGTAGCTGCGAGGGAAGGGACCGAGGCCATGGAGAGAAGCTCTCTTCTAGGAGGGGGTCGTGGGAGTGGAAATGGGTTTGCCAACGAGTATCCCACGGCGCTTCCATCGAATTTCCGTCTGGGACAATGGGCACCGTCAGGCTTTTGTGCGCCCGGCGGCGCGCGAGGACGCTTCAGGAAGAGGAAGGGCCGATCGTGGCTCAGCAGAGCACCGAGACCGACTGGGTCTCCAGGTTCGCGGACGAGGTCATTGCCGAGGCGGAGCGCCGCGCCCCCGGCAAACCGATCGTCTGCGCCTCGGGTCTGAGCCCGTCCGGCCCGATCCACCTCGGCAACCTCCGCGAGGTCATGACCCCGCACCTGGTCGCCGACGAGATCCGCCGCCGCGGCTACGCCTGCGAACACATCCTGAGCTGGGACGACTACGACCGGTACCGCAAGGTCCCGGCCGGCGTCGACCCGTCCTGGGCCGAGCACATCGGCAAGCCCCTCACCTCCGTGCCCGCCCCGCCCGGCAGCCCGTACGCGAGCTGGGCCGAGCACTTCAAGGCCGCGATGGAGGAGTCGCTGGCGGAGCTGGGCATCGAATACCGCGGCATCAGCCAGACCGAGCAGTACACCTCCGGCGCCTACCGCGAGCAGGTGCTGCACGCGATGAAGCACCGCGCCGAGATCGACGCCGTCCTCGGCCGCTACCGCACCAAGGACAAGGCCACCGGCGACGCCAAGAAGCCGCAGCAAAAGCAGCAGAAGCCGGTCGACGCGGCCGAGCTGGAGGCCGCCGAGGGCTCCGGCGCGGCGGCCGAGGACGACGGCAGCGCGGGCGGCGCCGGCTACTTCCCGTACAAGCCCTACTGCACCGTCTGCGAGAAGGACCTCACCACGGTCACCTCCTACGACGACGACACCACCGAGCTGGCCTACGACTGCACCGCCTGCGGTCACCGCGAGACCGTGACGCTGCGCGAGTTCGACCACGGCAAGCTGGTGTGGAAGGTCGACTGGCCGATGCGCTGGGCGTACGAGGGCGTGATCTTCGAGCCCAGCGGTGTGGACCACTCCTCGCCCGGCTCCTCGTTCGTCGTCGGCGGCCAGATCGTGCGCGAGGTCTTCGACGGGGCGCAGCCCATCGGCCCGATGTACGCCTTCGTCGGCATCAGCGGCATGGCCAAGATGTCCTCCTCCAAGGGCGGCGTGCCGACCCCGGCCGACGCGCTGAAGATCATGGAGGCGCCGCTGCTGCGCTGGCTGTACGCCCGCCGCCGCCCCAACCAGTCCTTCAAGATCGCCTTCGACCAGGAGATCCAGCGGCTCTACGACGAGTGGGACGCGCTGGAGCGGAAGATCGCCGACGGCACGGCGCAGCCTGCCGACGCCGCCGCCTACGCCCGCGCCACCGGCACCGCCGCCGGCGAACTGCCCCGGACGCCGCGCCCGCTGCCGTACCGCACCCTGGCCTCCGTCATCGACATCACCGGCGGCCACGACGAGCAGACGCTGCGCATCCTGAGCGAGCTCGACCCGGACAACCCGGTCACCTCTCTGGACGAGACCCGGCCGCGGCTGGACAAGGCCGAGAACTGGATCACCACCCAGGTCCCGGCCGAGCAGCGCACCCTGGTGCGCGACGAGCCGGACGAGGAACTGCTCGGCTCGCTGGACGATCAGGCCCGCGCCTCGCTGCGGCTGCTGCTCGACGGGCTCGACGAGCACTGGTCGCTGGACGGCCTGACCACGCTGGTCTACGGCGTCCCGAAGATCCAGGCGGGGCTGGCGCCGGACGCCAAGCCGACGCCGGAGCTGAAGGTCGCGCAGCGGGCGTTCTTCGCGCTGCTGTACAACCTGCTGGTCGGCCGGGACACCGGGCCGCGACTGCCCACGCTGCTGCTGGCGGTCGGCGCGGACCGGGTGCGCAAGCTGCTCGGCGGGTGACCGCCGGCCGGCGCCGTACGACCGCTGGGTCGGAGACGCCGGCGCCGGAGTGCGACCAAGGAGTGAGGACGGGCTCGGCCCCGGGGAGGACGATCCCCGGGGCCGGGACCACCCACCCGGGGGGACGAGAGGAATACCCCGATTCACCCCCACTCTCCC
>NZ_JBVIHH010000024.1:0-48675 GCF_055570395.1 Streptomyces sp. NPDC031210 | reverse complement strand
GCGTGCGAGACTACTATCGCGCAGAGGGCCAAAACAAGGGTATCCCCACCCCCCCCCCCCCCCCCCCCCCCCCCCCCCCCGGGCCCCGTCACGCTGGGGGCATGAGAGGAATCATCGGCTTCATCGCCATGCTCCAGGGAGCGCTCGGCTTCATCGGGCAGGTCTTCTTCGACGGCGCATGGGGGCTGCTGCCCCACTGGTTCGACCTGCCTACGGCCGCCTACGCCGGGGTGTTCGCGGCCGGCGCCGCGCTCGCCGTCTGGGGCGACCTGGACAAGAAGCGCGAGGAGAAGCGGGCGGGGGGCGGGGTGGGCTGAGCCCTGCCTGCCTGGCGCCGCCGGTGCCGGTGGGCGGCGGAGTGGCCGTTGTTACGGGATGTACTCGGTCTCCATCTCCATCCGCAGCCGCCGCCGGAAGTCCCGTACGAGGCCGCGCAGGGAATGCTCGCTCAGCGGGCCGCCGTCCGGGCCGGTCACGCCGTAGAAGTCCAGCAGGAAGCGCCCGAACTGCCGCGAGTCGGGGAAACCGTTCTTCTCCGCCACATAGGCCCGGAACGCCGTGAAGTACGCCTCGTCGTGCGGGATTTCGGCGGGGAGGGTGGTGATGGGCGGGAGGTGGCCGGGGTCGGGCTCGGGGGCGGTGTCGGGTTCGGGGGCGGTGTCGGGTTCGGTGGTGGGGCCGGGGGCGCCGGGCATGCCGTAGGCGGGCTGGGGGGCCTGCTGAGGGGACTGCTGGGGGAGGTACGCGGCGGCGGTCTCCCCGGGTGCCGGTTCCGGGGTGAGGGCTTCCGGGGCCGGGACGGCCTGTGGGTGCGTTTCCTCGTACGCCGCCCCCTGCCCGTCGGCGCGCCGGCCGGGGATCGGAAGCGGGCCGACGCCCGCACTGCCCAGCGGCCGGCTGCGGCCCGGGCCCACCGGGACGGTCAACCGGGGCGCGTCGTCGGCCGGTCCGCCGCTGGCCGCATGCTCCGCCGAGGAGAGGGAGTGGCTGATCTCCGGCTCGGCGGCGCCCGTACCGACGGCCTCGGGGCCTGCCGGGCGGGTGGCGGGTCCGTCCGTGGCGGGTCCGTGCGCCGCGTCCGGCCCGGCCGGGGCGTGTGCTCCGGACGCGGCGGGCGACCCGGCCGGGCCGTGCGGCTCCAGGGCCGCCCGGGTCTCCGCGAAGCCGCCCGCCGGCGTCAGCACCGGTGGCTCTATCCCCGCCGCCGCGAGCCCGGCCGGCGCGGTCTTCGCCAGCGGCACGCCGTAGCGCGCCAGCCGCAGCGGCATCAGCGCCTCGACCGGCGCCCGCCGCCGCCAGGCCCGCCCGTAGCGTGCCCGCAGCCGCGCCCGGTAGACCAGGCGGTCCTGTTCGAGCTGGATGACCTGCTCGTAGGAGCGCAGTTCCCACAGCTTCATCCGCCGCCACAGACGGAAGGTGGACGGGAACGCCAGCAGCCAGCGGGTGAGCCGGACGCCCTCCATGTGCTTGTCGGCGGTGATGTCGGCGATCCGGCCGACCGCGTGCCGGGCGGCCTCGACGGCGACGACGAACAGCAGCGGGATGACCGCGTGCATCCCCACACCGAGCGGGTCGGGCCACGCGGTCGCGCCGTTGAACGCGATGGTCGCGGCCGTCAGCAGCCAGGCGGTCTGCCGCAGCAGCGGGAACGGGATGCGGATCCAGGTGAGCAGCAGGTCCAGCGCGAGCAGGACGACGATCCCGGCGTCGATGCCTATCGGGAAGACGACGGAGAAGCCGCCGAACCCCTTCTTTTCGGCCAGGGTGCGCACCGCCGCGTAGGAGCCGGCGAAGCCGATGGCCGCGATCAGGGCCGCCCCGGCGATGACCACACCGATCAGAATGCGGTGCGTACGGGTCAACTGCGCCGTCTGCGTCGCGGACACGCGGTCCCTCCCAGGCTCGGCGAAATGGCGGGCCTAGCGTGGCACATCCCTTCCCGGCCACCGGCGGGAGGTGCCGTCAGCCGGGTCCGGAGGTGCTTTCGCCGGGCCGGGAGGGGCGCACGGTCAGGGCTGTGGTCAGTCGTCGGCCTCGCCGCGGTCAGTCGTCGGCCTTGGTCGCGGTCAGCCGTTGGCCTTGGTCGCGGCGGCGACGGCTTCCTTGGCGGCGGCCTTGGCGTCCTTGAGCAGGTCGTCCGAGTCGGGGGTGTCCCCGCCGGCCAGACCGGCGCCGTTGTAGTTGAGCGTGACGACGATGTTGGCGGTGCGGGCGATCACCGTCGTGTTCTTGAAGGGGGTGCCGTCCTTCTTCAGGTCGTAGGTGACCGAGGTCGCCTCCTCGCCGAGGCCGGGGGTGGTGGCGGTCTTGACCTTCTTGGCACCCTCGGTGCCCTTCGCGGAGTCGACCTGCTTGGCGAAGAACTCCGTGGCGCGCTGCTCGCCGGAGCCGATGCCCGCCTGCGAGTCGTAGCGCTGGTAGGCGACGTCCAGCCAGCGGAACTGCGTGCCGTCGACGCCCTTGTCGTCCGAGCTGGCCCACGAGCAGGTGCCGTGCGCCGAGGTGTCGTCGGACTTGCCCTGCTCCCCGGAGGCGTCCTTCACCTTGGGCAGCAGATCCTTGAGGGTGCCCTTGGAGAACGCCTCGCACGGGTTCGGCAGCTTCTTGTACTTCGCGGGCGCGACGGTCGGCGACGGGCTGCCCGACTTGCTGGGCGCGCCGGCGGAGGCGTCACCGGAGCCCTCGCTGTCCGAGTCGGAGCAGCCGGCGACGAGCATCACCGGTACTGCGGCGCAGGCGAGAAGGCTGGCGAGGCGCTTGGCTGAACGGTGCATGGTTCCTTCGCTGTTCGTCGTCGTGACTGTCGTCGTGGCTGTCGTCGTGACGGTGGTTGGGGCGGTGGTCGTCACCGCCGTCGTGACGGTGGTTGGGGCGGTGGTCGTCACCGCCGTCGTGACCCCCGTCCTGACTCGCATGAGTCGTCGGGGCCGGGGCAGGGCTAGACGGCACGGTACGCGGCGGAGCGGGGTGGGTGGCCGATTCGCGCCGTTTGAGATGCCGGACGATGCCGACTTTCCGGCCTTGGCGAATCATTCGGGCCAACCGCTCGAACCGGACTATTCGCTGAGGCTCTCGGCCAGCTCCTCGGCCAGCGCACGGGCCTTGTCCTGCAGTTCCTGGCTTTCGGGCACCATCGCCTTGTCCGTGGACCACTGGTCGTAGGCGATCGTCACGATGACGTTCGACGTGCGGAAGACCACAGTCACATCGCGGTGCACCCCGGAGTCGGCGGTGGCGAGCTTGTCGTTCAGGAACGCCGCGTCGCCGAGGGCGTCCAGCACGCGCGGGGCCGTGGCGCCGCCGGGATCGGTGCTCGCCTCGGCCGGCGCGGACGGGCTGCCCGACCCCGCGCCGGTTTCCTTGCCCTGGGCGCCCTTGCCCGCGGCGGTCTCGCCCTTGTCGGCACCGGGCTTCTTGCCCTTCGAGGCCGCCGGGGACGACGGGGGAGGGGAGGAGGGCGAGGCGGAACCGCCGGCCGGGATGTCCGCCGCCAGCTCCTTGTCGCCGTAGATCTCCTGCGCCTTGTCGTCGTCGCTGACGGCGGCGTCATAGGAGACGACGCGCTGGATGTCGAGCGTCAGGTGGCGGGTGCCGGCGGTGCTCTCACGCGTCCAGCGGCAGCCCACGCGGCGGTCGGTGTCGTACGTGACGTCCGCCTGGCCGCCGTAGATCTTCTCGGCCTCCGCGCTCGACAGGTGCTGGCCGTCGCCGGGCAGCATGCCGCGCACGGTGCCGGCGGCGGGCAGTCCGCACGCTTCCGGGAGCGTTTGGTAGCGGCCGGGCTCGGCGGCCTGGCTCGCCGAGGCGGGGTCGCCGCCCTTGGCGTCGTCGGCGCCGCCGTCGCCGGTGGAGCCGCCGGTGCAGCCGGTGAGGCCGGCGGCCAGTGCCGCGGCGGCCACCAGCGCGGTGCCGGGGACGAACGACTTGCGTGGCATCGCTCGCGGCTCCTTCCCTACGAAATCTGGTTGCCGCCGGGTGGCGGGCGGTGGACACAATGTCTACCGCACGTCTTACCGCGAACGCCGGTTCGGTGTCCCGTATCCAGGGCATTGTCCGTCTTTTGCTTTTTATGCTTTTTCGGGGGAATGAGGAAGTCATGCCGTACACCGAACTGCCCGGTGCCCAGGTACCGATCCGGATGTGGGCCGACCCGTCCACGGTCGAGGGCGTCGCGATGCAGCAACTGCGCAATGTCGCCACCCTGCCGTGGATCAAGGGCCTGGCCGTGATGCCGGACGTGCATTACGGCAAGGGCGCCACGGTCGGCTCGGTGATCGCCATGCACGGCGCGGTCTGCCCGGCGGCCGTCGGCGTCGACATCGGCTGCGGCATGAGCGCGGTGAAGACCTCGCTCACCGCCGACGACCTCCCCGGCGACCTCTCCCGCCTCCGCTCCAAGATCGAGCAGGCCATCCCGGTCGGCCGCGGCATGCACGACACCCCGGTCGACCCCGGCCGGATCCACGGCTACTCAACGAGCGGCTGGGACGACTTCTGGTCGCGCTTCGAGGGGGTCGCGGAGGCGGTCAAGTTCCGTCAGGACCGCGCCACGAAGCAGATGGGTTCGCTCGGGTCGGGCAACCACTTCATCGAGTTCTGCCTCGACGACACCGGTGCGGTGTGGCTGATGCTGCACTCCGGCTCCCGCAACATCGGCAAGGAGCTGGCCGACTTCCACATCGGCCAGGCGCAGAAGCTGCCGCACAACCAGGGACTGGTCGACCGGGACCTCGCCGTCTTCATCGCCGACACCCCGCAGATGGCCGCGTACCGCAACGACCTCTTCTGGGCCCAGGAGTACGCCAAGCACAACCGGGCCGTGATGATGGCGCTCTTCCAGGACGTCGTCCGCAAGGAGTTCGCGAAGGCCCGGCCGACGTTCGAGCCGGTGATCTCCTGCCACCACAACTACGTGGCGGAGGAGCGGTACGACGGGATGGACCTACTGGTGACCCGCAAGGGCGCGATCCGGGCGGGCAGCGGCGAGTACGGCATCATCCCGGGCTCCATGGGCACCGGCTCGTACATCGTCCGGGGCCTGGGCAACGCCGCTTCCTTCAACTCCGCCTCGCACGGCGCCGGCCGGAAGATGAGCCGGAACGCCGCCAAGAAGCGGTTCTCCACGCGCGACCTGGAGGAGCAGACGCGGGGCGTGGAATGCCGTAAGGACTCCGGCGTCGTCGACGAGATCCCCGGCGCCTACAAGCCGATCGAGAAGGTCATCGACCAGCAGCGGGACCTGGTAGAGGTCGTGGCCAAGCTCAAGCAGGTCGTCTGCGTGAAGGGGTGAGCGGTACCGCCCCTGGGTTGTTCCTGGGCGCGGGGCGGGCCGCCGATTGTGGTGGGTCGGGAGTCCCCGGGGTCAACTGGTGCGGTGCACCTTGGTGTTGGAGGCCTGGGCTCGGGGGCGGACTACCAGGAGGTCGATGTTGACGTGGGAGGGGCGGGTGACGGCCCAGGTGATGGTGTCGGCGACGTCTTCCGCGGTGAGGGGTGCGGCGACGCCTTCGTAGACCTTCGCGGCTTTTTCCTTGTCGCCGCGGAAGCGGGTGGTCGCGAACTCGTCGGTCTTGACCATGCCGGGGGCGATCTCTATGACGCGGACCGGGTCGCCGCACAGTTCGAGGCGGAGGGTTTCGGCGAGCACGTGGGCGCCGTGCTTGGCGGCGACATAGCCGCCGCCACCCTCGTAGGTGGCGTGGCCGGCCGTTGACGACAGCACGACGATCGTTCCGTCGCCCGAGGCCGTCAGGGCGGGCAGCAGTGCCTGGGTGGCGTGCAGGGCGCCGAGGACGTTGACCTCGTACATCGCGCGCCAGTCGGAGGGGTCGCTGGCGGCGACCGGTTCCGCGCCGAACGCCCCGCCGGCGTTGTTGACCAGGACATCGCAGCGGTCGAGGGAGGCCGCGAAGGCGTCGACGGCGACGCGGTCGGTGACGTCCAGCGCATACGCCTCGGCGTGCGGCAGCTCGGCGGCGAGTGCTTCGATGCGGTCCTTGCGGCGGGCGGTGAGGACGACGCGGTAGCCGGCCGCGGCCAGTGCGCGCGCGGTGGCGGCGCCGATGCCGCCGCTCGCTCCGGTGACGACGGCGGTAGGGGCGTCGGCGGTGCGGGCGTCGTCGGCGGTGTTCGCGTCGGCGGTCATGGCGCTCTCCTCGGGTGCGGCGTGAGGCCAGGATAGGCAGGCGGGGTCAGCGGGGCCGGGGGGCGTACATGATCACTGCCATGCCGGCCAGGCAGATCAGTGCGCCGATGACGTCCCAGCGGTCGGGGCGGTAGCGGTCCGCGACCATTCCCCAGGCGAGTGATCCGGCGACGAAGACGCCGCCGTACGCGGCGAGGATGCGCCCGAACGCGGCGTCCGGCTGGAGGGTGGCGGCGAAACCGTAGACGCCCAGGGCGATCACTCCGGCGCCGATCCACAGCCACCCCTTGTGCTCTCGCACGCCCTGCCAGACCAGCCAGGCGCCACCGATCTCGAAGAGGGCGGCGAGGAGGAAGAGGACGACGGAGCGGGCGATCAGCATGCGGACAGCCTAGGGAGCGGTGGCGGCCGTGCCGGTGACGGTGGCGGTCGTGGTGGTGGCGGAGGCCGTGGTGGTGCCGGTGCCGGTCCAGCGGGTGAGGGCGGTGTGGAGCGCTGCGGTGCGTTCGGCCGGGGTGGGGGCGTCGGTGGCCCAGGCGATGTAGCCGTCGGGGCGTACGAGCAGTGCCGTACGCCGGCTGTCCGCCGCCCAGGAGGTGCCGATGACGCGGTCGGCCGGCAGCCGCTGTCCGTCGGCCTCGCCGGTGGGGGCGATCAGGACGAACCTGCCGTGGCGCAGGAGTTCGTAGAGGCGGCTGCCGTCGGCCAGGCGGACGTCGGGGGCGCGGCGGCCGGTGAGGGGGTGGGCACCGCGCTCGGCAGCGTAGGCGATGCCGATGCCGGAGAGGGTGCGGATCGCGCGGCGGGACAGCGGCCGTATGCGGCGCAGGAGCTGGGCGGCGAGGGTGCGCGCCGCGCGGCCGGGGGCGGAGTGCAGCAGCGCGAGCCGGACGAGGGCGCCACTGGTGCGCAGGACGAGCTTGCCGACGGGATGACGCTCGGAGTGGTAGGTGTCCAGGAGGCTGTCGGGGGCGTGGCCGCGCAGCACCGCGGCGAGTTTCCAGCTCAGGTTGGCGGCGTCCTGGAGTCCGGTGTTCATGCCCTGGCCGCCGGCCGGGGAGTGGACGTGCGCGGCGTCACCGGCGAGGAAGACGCGGCCGACGCGGTAGTGGGGGACCTGGCGTTCGTCGCTGTGGAACCGGGAGATCCAGCGGGCGTCCCGCATGCCGTAGTCGGTGCCGAGGGCGAGCCGGGTGGCCTGGCGGACCTCTTCGAGGTCCGCGGGGGTGCTGTCGTCGACCTGGCGGTGGCGGTTCCAGCCGATGACGCGGTACCAGCCGTCACCGAACGAGCCGATCAGCGCCAGGGCGTCGTTGGCGGCGTTGGCAGCGAAGGGGGAGGCGGGCGGCCGGTCCAGCCGGACGTCGGCGAGGACCAGGGAGCGGACGACGGACCGGCCGGGGAAGGGCAGGCCGAGGGCCCGGCGGACGGTGCTGCGGACGCCGTCGGTGCCGACGGCGTAGGCGGCGCGGACGGTGCCCGGCCCAGAGCTTTCGCGGACGCGGACCGTCACGCCGGCGGCGTCCTGCTCCAGTCCGAGCACCTCGCACTCGTGGCGGAAGGTGACGCCGGCTTCACGGGCGCGTCGCGCCAGCAGCCGCTCGACCTCGAACTGGGGGGTGAAGAGCACGAACGGGAAGCGGGAGCGGAGCGTGGTGGGGTCGAGGACGGCGCTGCCCAAGAGGCCGAGGCGGGTGAGCCGGTGGCCGCCGTCGACGAGCTCGTCGGCGAGGCCGCGGGCGTCGAGTTGTTCGAGCGTGCGGGCGTGGACGGCGAAGGCGCGGGTGAGGTTGCCGATCGTGCCGTCGCGGCGCTCCAGGAGGGTGACGCGGAGACCGGCCTCGGCGAGATCCCCGGCGAGCAGCAGCCCGGTGGGACCGGCTCCGACGACGATCACGTCGGCATCGGCATCGGCACCCGCACCGGGGGCGGCACCGGCATGGGGGTCCGTCTCGGCTGCGGCATCGGCCGCGGACGAGCGGGGCGTCGTCGGGTCGGTGGTGCCGGGCTTGCGGTTGATGGCCTCCATGGCCGCCTCCTATGCCAACACGTGTTGGTCAACGCTTGTTGGCAAGCGTAGGGTCGCCGATTCTGGCGTGTCAACACCCGTTGGCCTACAGTTGTTGACATGGTCGATACCGCCGACTCCCCCGACACCACCGATACGGCTGAAACCGCCGACACCGCCGACACCACCGATACGGCTGAAACCGCCGACACCGCCGACACCACCGATACGACCCTCCCCGCCGCCCCGGACGCCCCCGTCCCGCCGCGCCGCTCGGCCGTCACCCGTGCCGCGATCCTGGCCGCCGCCAAGGACCGCTTCGCCGCCGACGGCTACGAGCGCGCCACCATCCGCGCGATCGCCCGGGAGGCGGGCATCGACCCGTCGATGGTGATGCGCTACTACGGCAACAAGGAGGGCCTCTTCGCCGCCGCCTCCGAGATCGACCTGCGCGCTCCGGACCTCACCGGAGTCCCGCACGCCGAGCTCGGTGCCCGGCTCGTGCGCCACTTCCTCGAACGGTGGGAGTGCGACGAGACGCTCACCGGCATGCTGCGCGTCGGCGTCACCAACGAGGCGGGCGCCGAGCGGATGCGGCGGGTGTTCGCCGGCCAGGTCAGGCCCGTCCTGGCGGCGGTCTGCCCGGTGCCCGAAGAGGCGCCGACCCGCGCCGCGCTGATCGGCTCGCAGATCCTCGGCATGGCCCTGTGCCGGTACATCCTGCGCCTCCCGCCCGCCGTGGGCCTCTCCGCCGACGAGGTCGTCGCCTGGCTGGCGCCCACGATCCAGCGCTATCTGACGGCCGAACACCCGTAACCCCCTGAGGCCCGACCTCCCGTCAGGACACGGCCGCGGGACGCCGTGCGTGGCGTAGCCGAGCCGGGCCGCCGGCCGTAGCGTGTCGGTATGGAGGACAGGACAGGCTCGACGGACGGCGGGCGGGACGGTGCCGCGCCTCCGGAGCGCCCCGTTCCGCTCGGTGCGCTGCTCGACGCGGCGGCCGGGGGGGCGCTGCCGGTGCTGCGGGCGGTGCGCGAGGACCGGCTCGGGGCGCGGACGCCGTGCGCGGAGTACGACGTGCGGGCGCTGGTCAATCACCTCTTCCAGGTGGTCGTCGCCTTCCAGGCACCGGCCGCCAAGAAGGACATGGTCTTCGGGGAGCTCGCCGACCGGGTCGGCGAGTACGGCGCACGGTGGCCCGACCGGTTCGCCGAGGAGACCGCGCGGTTGGTCGCGGCCTGGTCGGCGCCGGGCGCGGAGGACGGCCGTACGGGCGGGATGAACCTGCCGGCGCGGACCGTCGGCGGCCTGGCGCTGCTGGATCTGACGGTGCACCCCTGGGACATGGCGCGGGCGACCGGCCAGGAGTACGCGCCCGCCGAGGAGTGCGTGCCCGAGCTGCGGGAGCTGGTGGCGCGGATGGGCCCGACCGCGCGGCAGTCGAAGGTGTTCGGACCGCCGGTGGAGGTGCCGGCCGGAGCCTCCGCGTTCGACGCGCTGCTGGCGGCCACCGGCCGCGACCCCCGCTGGACGCCCCCGTCCGCCTAAACCTGCGACCGCCGAGGGGAGGCCCCCGCATGCACCCGCCGATGTCCGACCGGCCGCTCCCGGAGGCGCTGATCGAGTTCTACGGGCTCGCGCCGCTGCCGCGGGAGGGCGGGCGGTTCCGGCGTACGTGGGCGGGCCCGGAGCGTCCCGACGGGCGGCCGGAAGGGTCGGCGATCCTCATGCTGCTGACCGCCGAGCCGGGCGATTTCGCCGCCCTGCACCGGCTCCCGGCCGACGAGGTCTGGCATTTCTACCGGGGCGATCCGCTCACCCTGCTCCTGCTGTCCGAGGACGCGGGCACGCCCACGCCGCACGACGGCGCGAACGACGGCCGGGCACCCCAGGGCGGCGGCTCGGCCCGGACGGTCGTGCTCGGCCCGGACGTCTTCGCCGGACAGCACGTCCAGTTCACGGTCCCGGCCGGCACCTGGATGGCGGCCTCGGTCGCCCCCGGCGGCGCCTGGACGCTGTTCGGCTGCACGATGGCGCCCGGCTTCACCTTCGCGGACTACGAACACGGCGACGCCGCCGAACTGGCCGCGCGCTTCCCCCGGGAGGCGGCACGGATCGCCGCCCTGAGCCGCCCATGAACGACGCCCCGGACCCCACGCCCCGGCCCGCCCCGGCCGCCCGTCCCGCCGCGCTCCCCGATCTCAGCGGCCAGGTGGTCCTGGTCACCGGCGCGGGCGGGAACATCGGCCGCGGGATCGCGCTGCGGTTCGCCGCCGCGGGCGCCGCCGTGGTGGCGCATCACCGGGGCGGCGGCGAGACCGCGCGGGAGCTCGTCGCCCGCATCATCCGGGACGGCGGCAGCGCGCTCGCGCTGCGCGCGGACCTGGCGGACGAGGGGGAGTGCCACCGTCTGGTGCGGGCGGCGGCGGCCTGGCGCGGCCGGCTGACCGCGCTGGTCAACAACGCGGGAGTGCAGCCGACGCGGGACCTGGCGTCGATGTCGCTGGCCGACTGGCGGGCCGTGGCGGACGTCAACGTGCACAGCGTCTTCGCCTGCACCCAGGCCGCGGCGGCCGTGCTGAGGGAGGGCGGCGGCGGCTCGGTGACGCATATCGCGTCCATCGAGGCGGACCGCCCGGCGCCGCTGCACGCCCACTACAGCGCCTCCAAGGCCGCCGTGGTGACGCACGCCCGGTCGGCGGCCCTGGAGTACGGGGCGTTCGGGATCCGCGTCAACAGCGTGTCGCCGGGGCTGATCGCGCGCCCCGGCATCGAGGAGGACTGGCCCGACGGCGTCCGCCGCTGGCAAGGGGCGGCTCCCACGGGACGGTTGGGGCGGCCCGAGGACGTGGGGGACGCCTGCGTCTTCCTGGCCTCGCCGATGGCTGCCTGGATCACCGGGCACGATCTCGTCGTCGACGGCGGGGTGTCGGCCCGCCCGTCCTGGTGAGCGACCGGCGGGTGACCGCCTACGCGCGAGTGCCCACGGGGGACCGCCCCGTCGCGCCCACGGCCGCACCGGGCCGTACGTCTACGGCCACACCAGGCAGTACGCCTGATGCCCCGCCTCGTGCAGCCGGTGACTGAAATCCTGCCATTCGTGCAGGAGCTGGTAGACGGCGAAGGCGTCGCGCGGGCCGCCGCGGTCGGGAACGGTGGACCAGATGAACGCGGCCGCGCCGACCGATTCCTCGCCGACACCGCGCAGCGGGTCGACCACGGTCATGGGGAGCTTGACGACGGCGTAGTCGGGGTGGAGGACGACCAGTTCGAGCGGCGGGACCTTATGGAGCGGTATGCCCTCTATTCCGGTGAGGACCATGGCGGCCATCGTCTCGGGCTTGATCTTGGTGAACATGCCGCCCATGCCGAGTTCGTCCCCGCCGAGCTCCTCGGGGCGCATCGAGATGGGGACCCGGGCCGCCGTCGCGCCGTTCGGCGCGCCGAAGTATTTGTACGTCACCCCCATGCGGCCGCCCCTGGTTTCCCCACCCGTAATGCCTTCGGTGTCCTCGCGCCGGTGGCGGCCGCGCTGGGCGCGCTCGGGACCCCGGTCATCGGTCCCCTCACCCAGTTCGCCACCGCGATGCATATCTCCACCCGACCACTCGCAGCCACCGCCGCGCAACCCGATCATCGTCTCAGAGACCTCCCCCGTCACCGGCGGGTGAAACGCCCGGCCGCACGCCCCTGTGCGCCTCTGAGACCATTGCTTGCGTGACTTACTCGTACGATGCCCCAGTTTCGCAGACGCGCGGGCTCTGAGGCCCGGTCGAGCGCGAGAGGAATCAAAAAGGGACCGAGTTGGAACCGAGCGGCACCTGAAAGGGGTCCGCGAGCAGATTCCCGCACCGTTGCCAGCGGGGCCGCGTGCACGTGCCGCCGCCCTCCCTTCGTTTACGCAGGTCAGGATCACAGTGTCTTTTCCCTATGAAGCCCCCGTTTCGCAGTCGCTGTTCGACCGCGCGTCCGTGGTGACGCCCGGCGGCGTCAACTCTCCGGTGCGGGCGTTCCGCGCCGTGGGTGGTACGCCCCGGTTCATGGTGTCCGGTACGGGTCCGTACCTCACCGATGCTGACGGCCGTGAGTACGTCGACCTCGTGTGCTCGTGGGGACCGATGATTCTCGGCCACTCGCACCCCGAGGTCATCGCCGCCGTCCAGGAGGCGGTCGCCCGCGGTACGTCCTTCGGCACGCCCGGCGCGGGCGAGGTGGAGCTGGCCGAGGAGATCGTGGCCCGGATCGAGCCCGTCGAGCAGGTGCGGCTGGTGTCGTCCGGCACCGAGGCGACGATGTCGGCGATCCGGCTGGCGCGCGGCTTCACCGGCCGGGCCAAGGTGATCAAGTTCGCGGGCTGCTACCACGGGCACGTGGACGCGCTGCTGGCCGCGGCCGGTTCGGGCGTGGCGACCTTCGGGCTGCCGGACACCCCCGGCGTGACGGGTGCGCAGGCCGGCGACACGATCGTGCTGCCGTACAACGACATCGAGGCCGTCCGTGCCGCGTTCGCCGCGCACCCGGGTGAGATCGCCTGTGTGATCACGGAGGCGTCGCCGGGCAACATGGGCGTGGTGCCGCCGCTGCCGGCCGGTGCCGGGGGTCCGGGCTTCAACCAGGGGCTGAAGGACGTCTGCGCGGCCAACGGCGCGCTGTACATCTCGGACGAGGTCATGACCGGCTTCCGGGTCAGCAAGGCCGGCTGGTACGGCCTGGACGGGGTGCGGCCCGACCTGATGACCTTCGGCAAGGTGATGGGCGGCGGCTTCCCGGCGGCGGCGTTCGGCGGCCGAGCGGACGTGATGGCGCATCTCGCGCCGGCCGGTCCGGTCTACCAGGCGGGCACCCTCTCCGGTAACCCGATCGCCACCGCCGCGGGCCTGGCCCAGCTTCGGCTGCTGGACGACGCCGCGTACGCCCGACTCGACGCGGTCTCGGCCGAGGTGCGCGCACTGGTGACCGCGGCGCTCGCGAAGGAGGGCGTCGCGCACCGGCTCCAGGTCGCGGGGAACATGTTCTCGGTCTTCTTCACGGACGCCGAGGTGACCGACTACGAGGCGGCCAAGACGCAGGAGTCGTTCCGCTTCACCGCGTTCTTCCACTCGATGCTGGCGCAGGGCGTCTACCTTCCGCCGTCCGCCTTCGAGTCGTGGTTCCTCTCCACGGCGCACGACGACGCCGCGGTCGAGCGGATCGCCGCGGCCCTGCCGGCCGCCGCGCGGGCCGCGGCCGAGGCGACGGCCTGAGCGACGGCCACCCGCCCGGCCCGGGAGCGGGCCGGGCCGGGGGACGACGACCGCACGCAGATGACGGAATGAATGGGTGACATGAGTAGCGAAGACATCACCGTGGTGCACCTGATGCGGCACGGCGAGGTGCACAACCCGGACGGCGTTCTCTACGGGCGCCGGTCCGGCTATCACCTCTCCGACCTGGGGCGGAAGATGGCGGACCGGGTCGCGGAGCACCTCGCGGAGCGGGACATCACCCATGTCGTCGCCTCCCCGCTGGAGCGCGCGCAGGAGACGGCCGTCCCGATCGCCGGGGCGCACGGTCTGGAGCTGGCCACCGACGAGCGGCTGATCGAGGCGGCGAACGTCTTCGAGGGGAAGACGTTCGGGGTCGGTGACGGGGCGCTGAAGAAGCCCGCCAACTGGCGGCACCTGACGAACCCGTTCCGGCCGTCCTGGGGCGAGCCGTACATCGAGCAGGTCGTACGGATGATGGCGGCGCTCGGCGCGGCCCGGGACGCGGCGCGCGGGCACGAGGCGGTGGCGGTCAGCCACCAGCTACCGATCTGGATCGTGCGCAGCTTCGCCGAGCGGCGGCGGCTGTGGCACGACCCGCGCAAGCGGCAGTGCACCCTGGCCTCGCTGACGTCCTTCACCTTCCACGGTGACCGGATCGTGTCGGTGGGCTACAGCGAGCCCGCGCGCGACCTGGTTCCCTCCCACCTGCTGGCGGGCGCCAAACCCGTCAAGGGAAAGAGCAAGGCTTTCGGAGCCTGACCGTACGTCAATTGGCGGAACGTCAGGCCGGGGCAAAACAAAAGATTGACCGAAACGCGGAACCGTTGTGCCCGACATGCCCTCTTCTCCAATGTCCGTTTATATGGATATTGAGTTCGTCGAGCACGGATGGGGACGACGGTATGGGCGCGATCAGTCGGCGGGGCCTGCTGGGTATGGGAGTTGGGGCGGCCGCGGCGTGGGGTGTCGCGGGCTGTTCCCTCGCCGGCTCGGACGGGGCGGACAAGCAGCGGGTGAAGAACTCGGTACAGGCCCGTCCGAAGCTCATCGGGGACGGCTCGACCGCCAATTCCGGAGCGCAGCCCAATCAGCCGAAGAAGCCCGAACGGCTGGAGCCCGGACAGACCCCGCCGCAATTCGTGATCTTCTCCTGGGACGGGGCGGGAGAGGTCGGCAACGGCCTCTTCCCCCGCTTCCTGAAGGTCGCCGAGGACCACGGCGCGGCCATGACCTTCTTCCTCTCCGGGCTGTATCTCCTGCCCGAGTCGAAGAAGCACCTCTACCGCCCGCCGAACAACAAGACCGGCGCCTCCGACATCGGCTACCTCACCGATGACCACATCCGCGAGACGCTGAAGTACGTGCGCCGGGCGTGGCTGGAAGGCCACGAGGTCGGCACCCACTTCAACGGTCACTTCTGCTCCGGCAGCGGCGCGGTCAAGCACTGGACGCCGCAGCAGTGGCGCGCCGAGATCGATCAGGCCGTGGATTTCGTCACGAAATGGCGGACGAACACCGGCTTCACCGACATAGAACCGCTGCCGTTCGACTACCGCAAGGAATTGATCGGCAGCCGCACCCCCTGTCTCCTCGGCCAGGAAAACCTCCTGCCGACGGCCAGGAATCTCGGCTGGCGCTATGACGCCAGTTCGCCCGGCGGACTTCAGATGTGGCCGAAGAAGAAGGCGGGGATCTGGGACTTCCCGCTCCAGCAGATTCCCTTCCCCGGGCACTCTTTCGAGGTCCTGTCGATGGACTACAACATCCTCGCGAATCAGTCGCAGAACTCCACGAAGGCCCCGCCGTCGAACTACCCCGGCTGGCGCCGGCAGGCCACCGACGCCTACGTCTCCGGATTCCGGCGGGCGTATGAGACCAATCGCGCGCCGTTCTTCATCGGCAACCACTTCGAGCAGTGGAACGGCGGCATCTATATGGACGCCGTCGAGGAAGCGATCAAGCGCATCGCGGACGAGCGGAACAAGGACGTGCGGCTGGTGTCCTTCCGGCAGTTCACCGACTGGCTCGACGCGCAGGACCCGCAGGTCCTCGCCCGGCTCCAGGGGCTCGGCGTCGGCCGGCAGCCGGCCGGTGGCTGGAAGACGTTCCTCTCCGCCTCCTGAGGTGCGGCGACCGGCCCCGGAGGGGGGCGTGGAAGATCCGGAAATGGCCCATGCGAAACTTTTCACATGAGTGCCTGCCGCGCCCCACGCCGCCTCACGAGCCGCCGCCGCATCACCCTGCTCGCCGCAGGGGCCGCGCTCGCGTCGCTGACGCTGAGTGCCTGCGGGGACGGCGCCTCCGGCGGCTCCGCGCAGACCCGGTTCGTCCAGGGCAAGGACGGCGTCGCCACGGTGAAGAAGGGCGAGCGGCAGCCCGCGCCCGCCCTCTCCGGTGAGACCACCACCGGCAAGCAACTGGACGTGGCCGACTACAAGGGCAAGGTCGTCGTCCTCAACGTCTGGGGATCGTGGTGCGGGCCCTGCATCGCCGAGGCGCCGAACTTCGCCAAGGTCGCCCGCGAGACCGAGGACAAGGGCGTCCAGTTCATCGGGATCAACACCCGCGACTCCGAGAAGGCGCAGGCCACCAGCTTCGAGGAAGAGCACAAGGTGCCCTACCCGAGCCTGTTCGACCCGACCGGCCGGCTGATGCTGCGCTTCCCCAAGGGCAGCCTCAACCCGCAGTCCGTCCCCTCCACGATCGCCCTCGACCGGCACGGCAAGATGGCCGCCCGCTCGATCGGCCCGCTCACCGAGGACGCTCTGCGCAAGATGGTCGCCCCGCTGATCGCCGAGAAGTGATCACGTGATCCTGCTCGCCGCCGCGGAGAACCAGACCGTCCTGTCCGGCACCCTGCTCGCCGCCGTGCCCATCGCGCTGCTCGCCGGACTCGTCTCCTTCTTCTCGCCCTGCGTCCTGCCGCTGGTCCCCGGCTACATGTCGTACGTGACTGGCGTCACCGGCGCCGACCTCGCCGAGGCCAAACGCGGCCGGATGCTGGCCGGGGCGGTCCTCTTCATCCTCGGCTTCACCGCCGTCTTCGTGTCCGGCGGTGCGCTCTTCGGGTTCTTCGGCAGGAACCTGCTGGAGTACAAGGACGTCATCTCGCGCGTCCTCGGGGTCCTGATGATCCTGCTCGGGCTGGCGTTCGCCGGCGTCCTGCGCCGCTTCGGCCAGCGCGAGCTGCGCTTCCACAAGAAGCCGGCCATGGGACTGGCCGGGGCGCCCGTGCTCGGGGTGCTCTTCGGCGTCGGCTGGACGCCGTGCCTGGGCCCCACCTTCGCCGCGGTCAACACCCTCTCGTTCTACGATGCCAGCGCCGGCCGCGGTGCCCTGCTCACCGTGGCGTACTGCCTGGGCCTGGGCCTGCCGTTCGTCGCCGTCGCGCTGGCCTTCCGCCGGGTGCTCGGTGCCTTCGGCTGGGTCAAGCGGCATTACCAATGGGTGATGCGGCTGGGCGGCGGCATGATGGTCGCACTCGGCATCCTCCTCGTCACCGGCATCTGGGACAGCCTGATGTCCGAGCTGCAGGGCTGGGCGCAAAGCTCCACCGTTGGGATCTGATTGATGTCCTCCACGACCGACACCCCCCGCGACCCGGCCACCGGCGCATCGGCCGCGGCCGAGGCGGCCGACGCGGGCAGCGATCTCGGCGCGGCCGGATCCCAGCTCTCCACGGCCCCCACCGAAGACGTCAGCTTCCCCTCGCTCGGCCCGCTGGGCTGGGCGCGCTGGTTCTGGCGGCAGCTCACCTCCATGCGGGTGGCGCTGCTGCTGCTCTTCCTGCTGTCGATCGGGGCGATCCCCGGCTCGCTGATCCCGCAGACCGGCATCGACCCGGTCAAGGTCGAGCAGTTCCGGGCCGACCACCCCACCCTCGGCGACCTCTACGACAAGCTCGGGATGTTCCACGTCTACAGCTCGGTGTGGTTCTCGGCGATCTACCTGCTGCTGTTCATCTCGCTGATCGGCTGCATCGTGCCGCGCACCTGGCAGTTCGTCGGGCAGTTGCGGGGCCGCCCGCCGGCCGCCCCGCGCCGGCTGACCCGGCTGCCCGCGTACACCACCTGGCGTACGGAGGCGGACCCCGACGACGTCCTCACGGCGGCCGGGCGGATGCTGGGCAGGCGCCGCTTCCGCACCCACCGCTCGGGCACCGCGGTCGCCGCCGAGAAGGGCTATCTGCGCGAGGTAGGCAACCTGCTCTTCCACCTCGCGCTGATCGTCATGCTGGTGGCGTTCGCCGTGGGCAGCCTGTGGAAGTCCGAGGGCGGCAAGCTGATCACCGAGGGCGACGGCTTCGCCAACAGCCTCACCCAGTACGACGACTTCAAGTCCGGTTCGTTCTTCGACACCGACACCCTGGAGCCGTTCGGTTTCACCCTCGACAAGTTCGACGCGACCTACGAGCGCACCGGACCGCAAAGGGGCACCCCGCGCGTCTTCCGCGCGCACCTCACCTACTTCGCCGGCGCGGACGGCAAGGAGCACAAGACCGCGATCGAGGTGAACACCCCGCTCGACATCGCGGGCTCCAAGGTCTACCTGCTCTCGCACGGCTACTCGCCGCAGGTCACCGTCAAGGACGGCCGCGGCAAGGTCGTCTACAAGGGCGCGGTGCCCTTCCTCCCGCAGGACCCCAAGAACTTCACCTCGACCGGCGTCGTCAAGGTGCCCGGCGCGCAGACCAAGGACGGCAAGCCCAACCAGCTCGGCTTCCAGGGCTTCTTCGTGCCGACCTTCGGCGGCAAGGGCTCCGGCTCGATGTTCTCGCAGTTCCCCGCGCTGGATAACCCGCGGCTGGTCCTGACCGCCTACCACGGCGATCTGGGCGTCCGCTCCGGCCTGCCGCAGAACGTCTACCAACTGGAGAAGAAGAACCTCAAGCAGTACCAGGACAAGGGCCGGGCGGTCGCCCAGATGATGCGGCCCGGCGACACGATGAAGCTGCCCGGCGGCGACGGCAGCATCGCGTTCAACGGCGTCAAGACCTGGGCGAGCTTCAAGATCAGCCACCAGCCGGGCAACGGCCTCGCGCTGGCCGGCGCGGTCGCCGCCCTGCTGGGCCTGGCCGGCTCGCTGTTCATCCAGCGCCGCCGGGTGTGGGTGCGCGCCGAGCGGGGAGCGGACGGCGTCACCGTCGTCGAGATGGCCGGCCTCGGCCGCAGCGAATCGGCCCGGCTGCCGGAGGAGCTCGCCGGCCTGGCCGCGACGCTGGAGCCGGACGCCCCGCTGGCCCCGCCCGCCGAACCCGCTTCCGACCCGTCCGACCCGTCCGACCCGTCCGACCCGTCGGATCCATCGGATCTGCCCGATCCTTCCGATCCTTCCGATCCTTCCGATCCTTCCGGCTCCGAAGACCCCGCGGAGCCCACCGACTCTGACGGTCCCGCTGACCCCTCTGAAGGAGCGCGCGCGTGAACATCGCGGCCGCAGCCAACGAGACGCTGGCGCACAACAGCAACCTGCTCGTCTATTCGGCGATGGCGGTCTACACCCTCGCCTTCCTCGCACACATGGCCGAGTGGGTGTTCGGCAGCCGCAGCAAGGTCGGGCGGACGGCCGCCGCGCTGACCGCCACCGCCGCCGCGCCCGCCACCGTCCAGGCGGCGAAAAGCGGGGGCACCGCCGTACTGGAACGGCCCAAGGTCATCACCAGGACCGCCGCCGGCAGCCGCGACGTCCCCGACGGCCCGGGCGCGGCGGGCGGCACGGAGAAGGGCGACCTCTACGGCCGGATCGCCATCTCCCTGACGGTCCTGGCCTGGGCCATCCACGTCGGCGGGGTCGTCACCCGCGCCCTGTCCGTGCAGCGTGCCCCCTGGGGCAACATGTACGAGTTCTCCACGACCTTCGCCGCGGTCGCGGTGGGCGTCTTCCTGCTGCTGCTGACGCTGAAGCAGAACGTCCGCTGGATCGGCCTGCCCCTGGTCACCACGGTCCTGCTCGACCTGGGCCTGGCCGTCTCCGTGCTCTACACCGCCAGTGACCAGCTCGTGCCCGCGCTGCACTCGTACTGGCTGTGGATCCACGTGAGCTGCGCGATCATCTCCGGCGCGGTGCTCTACCTCGGTGCCGTCGCCACGCTGCTGTTCCTCTTCCGCGACCGCTACGAGGCCAAGCTCGCCGACCCGGCGGGCAAGCAGCCCGGCGCCTTCGCCGCCTCCGTGCTGGAGCGGCTCCCCTCGGCCGCCTCGCTGGACAAGTTCGCCTACCGCGTCAACGCCACCGTCTTCCCCCTGTGGACGTTCACGATCATCGCGGGCGCCATCTGGGCCGAGGCCGCCTGGGGCCGCTACTGGGGCTGGGACCCCAAGGAGGTCTGGTCCTTCATCACCTGGGTCGCCTACGCCTGCTACCTCCACGCCCGCGCCACCGCCGGCTGGAAGGGCCGCAAGGCGGCCTGGCTGGGCCTGGTCGCCTTCGGCTGCTACCTCTTCAACTACTACGGCGTGAACATCTTCGTCACCGGCCTCCACTCCTACGCCGGAGTCTGAGCCTCCGGCCCCGTCGGCCCGTCCGGCCGTCCCGGCCCCGGCCCTCAGCGCCGTTTCCGCCCGCCCCGCTCCTGCCGGGGCGGGCGCTGGCCTGTCCCGGGCAGTTCCGGGGGCGGCAGCGACGCGACCTGCCCCTCGGCCCGCGCGAGCTGTCCGGCGGTGTCGCGGGGCAGGCGCGGCGGGCGGCCGGCCGCGCGGCGGAAGCCGAAGGCGGAGGTGAGGTCGCCGAACGCGGAGCGCCGCCAGTCGCTGATGTTGGGCTCCTCGACGCCGGTCCACCACTCCAGAAACCGCAGGACCGAGGTGTGGTCGAAGGGGTCGCCCGCGGCCCAGCCGCCCACCGTCCACGGCGAGATGATCAGGCACGGTACGCGGAAGCCGGCGCCGATCGGCAGGCCCTGGACGAACTCGTCCTTCGTGCCCGCGGGCGGTACGGGCGGCGGCACATGGTCGAACAGGCCGTCGTTCTCGTCGTAGTTGAGGATGAAGACGGTCTTGCGCCACACCTTGGGGTTGGCGGCGAGGGCCTCTAACTTGCGCGCGATGTAGTCGGCGCCGGCGGCCGGCAGATAGTCCGGATGCTCGGACTCGTGGCTGGCCGGGATCAGCCAGGAGACGGCCGGCAGCCGGTCGCCGAGCGCGTCGTCCTCGAAGGTGCCGGCCGGCAGCGGCCGCATCCCGCGCTCGTGGAGCGGCTCGCCCGGCCTGGCGTCCCGGAACGCCTGGAACCGCTCCAGCAGATTGCAGCCGTAGTCGTCCTCCTCCTGGTACACCTGCCAGCTCACGCCGGCCGCCTGGAGCCGCTCGGCGTACGTCGTCCAGCGGTAGGGCAGGGGCGCGGTGTTGTCCAGGACCGGGCCGCCGAGGGTGCCGCCGGGGTCGAGGGTGCCGGTCATCCAGTAGAGCCGGTTGGGCCAGGTCGGGCCGAGGACGGAGGAGAAGTAGTTGTCGCAGAGGGTGAAGGACTCGGCGAGGGCGAAGTGGAAGGGGATGTCCTCGCGGGTGTGATAGCCCATCACGTACGGGGCGTTGGGCCCGTCGGCCTTGCGGTGCGCGGGCAGCCAGCGGTCCATCCGGCCGCCGTTCCACGCCTCGTGCTGGACGGACCAGGCGTGGCTGGTGGAGGGGATGGCCTGGGCGCTGGAGGTGCGGGTGTCGAGGTGGAACGGCAGCAGATAGCCGTCCGGGTGCGCGTCGTCGGGCTGGTGGAAGACGGACCGGCCGTCGGGCAGGCACAGCGCGTCGGGGTCGGCGAAACCGCGGATGCCGCGCAGGGTGCCGAAATAGTGGTCGAACGAGCGGTTCTCCTGCATGAGCAGGACGACGTGCTCGATGTCGTGCGGTGAGGCGTGACGTGGGGGTCCGGCGGCGACGGCCTTCCGGACGCTGGGCGGCAGGAGCGACAGCGCGGCGGCGCCACCGATCGCGCCGGCCGCGGAGCCGAGGAGTCTGCGTCGGGTCATATCGGGCATATGTGCCACTCTTCCTGAGGCGCGTCGCGCAAGCCGGGAGGGCGGCCGTACGGCGGGCCGTGTGGCGCCCTCCTCGGGGGCGTCCCCCCGTGCGCCGATGACGGGCCGTCAGGCGTCGGGGCTCAGGCCGGGAGTGCCCGCGGGCGCCGGATAGGGGCGTTCCACGGGCAGCAGCGCGGCGGCGCCGGCGGTGTGCCCGGAGCGCACCAGCGCGTGGATCTCGCGGGCCAGCGGCGTCACGTCCGTGATCGCGACCGTCCACTCATCGGCGTAACGCCGCGCGGCCTCGCCCGCCAGGCCCAGTTGCAGCGACCGGTACGGCAGCGCCCGCAGCCGCAGATCACGCTCGGGGTCCCACTGGATCCGCGCCGGCGACGCCTTCAGCCGCCGCTGCCAGGCGGCCCGGTCGGGATGCGCGTCGTGGTCGTGGTGGGAAAGGCAGGCGTGGGTCAGGGCCCAGTCGAACCCGGCCCGGTCGATCTCGATGGCGAGGACGGTCTCCTGGTCGCTCTTGGTGCCCCAGCCGCAGCGGTACATCATCCACAGGAACGACGGCTTGATCCACGTCATCCGGCCCCGCTTCCAGGCGGCCGGGAAGCGGCCCTCGCGCGCGGCGGGACCGCCGAGCGCGGGCGCGTACGCCTGATAGACGGTCACGGTCCGCTCGGTGTGCAGGGCCCGCACGCGGCGGAGCGGTTCCGTGGCGAGGGCCGGCTCGGCGAGGGCCGGCCGGTCGGGGGCGGTGGTGTCGGGCGCTGGGGACGGGCCGGAGTTCATGACGGGTCATCCTGGCCGACGACCCGGCCGCGGGCCAGCGCTTTTCGGGTGGACGACGGGGCTCAGTCGTCGCCGATGTCCTCGTTCCACAGCGCCGGGCGCGCCCCGATGAAGTCGCGCATCATCGCCGCGCACTCGGCGTCGTCGAGCAGCACGATCCGTACGCCGTGCCGGGCGAGCCAGTCGTGCCCGCCGTGGAAGGTCCGCGCCTCGCCGATCACCACCCGGGAGATGCCGAACTGGCGGACCAGGCCGCTGCAGTACCAGCAGGGCGACAGCGTGGTCACCATCGTCGTGCCGCGGTAGCCGCGCTGCCGGCCGGCCGCGCGGAACGCCTCGGTCTCGGCGTGCGCGGAGGGGTCGTCGTTCTGGACGCGGCGGTTGTGGCCGCGGCCGAGCAGCGCGCCGTCCGGGCCGTAGAGCGCCGCGCCGATCGGGATGCCGCCCTCGGCCAGCCCGGCGCGCGCCTCGGCGAGCGCGGTGGCCAGCATGTCCTGCTCGGATGCCTGCTCCATGCCGGTCACTCTCCCCGCCGCGGGCCGTCCCGGCAACGTGCCGGGGGCCGACATCACCGCGACGGGCGGCGGCCGGCGGCCTCAGCTCTTGGCGGGCGGCGGCGTGTCGTCGGGGCCGGCGCCGCCGGACGTACCACCGGACGTGCCGCCCGAAGCGTTCCCAGAGGCATCGTCAGAGGTGCCGTCGCCCTTGCGGCGCAGCTCCTCCTCGCGGCGCCGCAGATCGGCCTCCCAGTCCTTGAGCAGCGCCTCGTCCTTCTTGCTCTCTTCCTTGAGGGACTTGAGGAACTCGGGATTGTCGTCGGGCGCGACCCAGCGCGCACGGTGGTTGCGGTGCCACTCGGAGGGGGTGCTGCCGTCGGCCGCCACCCGGCGGTTCTTGCCGGCGACCAGCCAGGCGACGGGGCCGATGAGCACCTCGCCGAACAGCAGGATGATGAGCACCCAGACCACCTTGGGCAGTCCGCGGACCTGCGCTTCGGGTGTGTTGACGCAGTCGATGAAGGCGTAGATCCACAGTGCCAGCACCAAGAGGAACGGCAGATACCTGAGCATTGCGGAACGGCCCCCTGCGAACGGTGGCGGGCCCGCGGCGGGGCCCGGTGACCCGTACAGGGTAGTGCGTACCGGATACTGGAACGCATGGCTTATGACGATCTTCGCTCGTTCCTGCGCGCGCTCGACAGGGAAGGCGACCTGAAGCGCATCAAGGCCGAGGTCGACCCGTATCTGGAAGTCGGCGAGATCGTGGACCGGGTGCAGAAGGCCGGCGGTCCGGCGCTGCTGTTCGAGAACGTCAAGGGCTCGGCGATGCCGCTGGCCATGAACGTCTACGGCACCGACCGCCGCCTGCTCAAGGCGCTGGGCCTGAAGGCGTACAGCGACATCAGCGACAAGATCGGCGGCCTGCTCAAGCCGGAGCTGCCGCAGGGCTTCGTCGGCATCCGGGAGGCGTTCGGCAAGCTCGCCGGCATGACGCACGTACCGCCGAAGAAGGTCAAGGGCGACAGCGCGCCCGCCCAGGAGGTCGTGCTCACCGGCGACGACGTGGACCTCGACGCGCTGCCCGCGCTGTTCACCTGGCCCGAGGACGGCGGCTCCTTCTTCAACCTGGGCCTGACGCACACCAAGCACCCCGAGACCGGTGTGCGCAACCTCGGGCTCTACCGCCTCCAGCGCCACGACAAGCGCACCATCGGCATGCACTGGCAGATCCACAAGGACAGCCGCAACCACTACCAGGTCGCCGCCAAGCGCGGGGAGCGGCTTCCGGTCGCCATCGCCTTCGGCTGCCCGCCGTCGGTGACGTACGCCTCCACCGCGCCGCTGCCCGGCGACATCGACGAGTACCTCTTCGCGGGCTTCGTGCAGGGCAAGCGGATCGAGATGGTCGACTGCAAGACCGTCCCGCTCCAGGTGCCGGCCCATGCCGAGGTGGTCCTGGAGGGCTGGCTGGAGCCCGGGGAGATGCTGCCCGAGGGCCCGTTCGGCGACCACACCGGTTTCTACACGCCGCAGGAGCCGTTCCCGGCGCTGACCATCGACTGCGTCACGATGCGGCAGCGGCCGCTGCTCCAGTCGATCGTCGTGGGCCGCCCCCCGACGGAGGACGGGCCGCTGGGCCGGGCGACGGAGCGTTTCTTCCTGCCCCTGCTCAAGATCATCGTCCCGGACATCGTGGACTACCACCTGCCGGAGTCCGGGGGCTTCCACAACTGCGCGATCGTCTCGATCGACAAGAAGTACCCCAAGCACGCGCAGAAGGTCATGCACGCGATCTGGGGCGCCCACATGATGTCGCTGACCAAGCTGATCGTGGTCGTCGACGCGGACTGCGATGTGCACGACCTTCACGAGGTCTCCTGGCGGGCGCTGGGCAACACCGACTACGCCCGCGACCTGACCGTCGTCGAAGGCCCCGTCGACCATCTCGACCACGCCTCCTACCAGCAGTTCTGGGGCGGCAAGGCGGGCATCGACGCGACGAAGAAGTGGCCCGAGGAGGGGTACACGCGGGACGGGGGCTGGCCGAACATGGTCGAGTCCGACCCGCGTACCTCCGAACGGGTGACCAAGAGGTGGAAGGAGTACGGGCTGTGAGCAGCGCAGCGGCGGCGATTTCGCGGCCTGGCCGGACGAGGGCGTTCCTGCGCCTGGTACTGATCGAGCACTCCGTCTTCGCGCTGCCGTTCGCCTACATCGCCTCGCTGACCGCGATGTTCCAACTGGACCGCACCGTCCACTGGGGCCGGCTGCTGCTGGTCACCGTCGCGATGGTGGGGCTGCGGACGTTCGCGATGGCCTGCAACCGCATCATCGACCGGGAGATCGACGCCCGTAATCCGCGGACGGCCACGCGGGAGCTGGTGACCGGCGCGGTGTCGGTGCGCTCCGCCTGGACCGGCGCGCTGATCGCGGTCGTGATCTTCCTCGGGGCGGCGGCCCTGCTGAACCCGCTCTGCCTGGCGCTCGCGCCGATAGCGGTCATCCCGATGGTGGTCTATCCGTACGGCAAGCGCTTCACGAACTTCCCGCACGCCATCCTCGGACTCGCCCAGGCGATGGGCCCGGTCGGCGCCTGGATCGCGATCACCGGCGAGTGGTCCTGGCAGGCGGTGGTCCTCGGTCTCGCCGTCGGGGTCTGGATCGGCGGTTTCGACCTGATCTTCGGGACCCAGGACGTCCAGGCGGACCGCGCGCACGGCGTGAAGTCCGTCCCGGCCCGCTTCGGCATCCCCGCCGCGCTCCACGGTGCGCGCGCCTGCCACGCCGTGACGACCGCGCTGCTGGTCTGGTACGCGCTGGCCACGGGCGCGGGCGTGTTCTTCTGGGCCGGGCTGGTGGTCGTCGTCGGGGCCTTCCTCTACGAGCACACCATCGTCAAGCCGCACGACCTCTCCCGCCTCAACCGTGCCTTCTTCACGGTCAACGGCTTCATCGGCATAGCGCTGTTCGTCTGCGCGCTGCTGGACCTGCTGGTGCGCGGCCTGACGGTCTGACGCCCCACGGCCCACGGCCCGCGCCTCCGCTACGGGAACCGTCCGGCGGTGGCGCCGGCCGTGCCGCCGGTGCGGGGACGCTCGCGCAGGGCGAAGGCCGCGAGGACGCCGCCCACGAGCCCGAAGAGGTGGCCCTGCCAACTGATCCCGCTGTCGGTCGGCAGGGCGCCCCAGATGAGGGAGCCGTACACCGCGCCGACGACCACGCCGATGCCGATGTCGAGGGGCTTGCGTTCGATGAAGCCGCGCACCAGGAGGTAGCCGAAGAGGCCGAAGACCACGCCGGAGGCGCCCGCGGTGTTGCTGTGCGGCGGGGCGGTCAGCCAGACGCCGAGGCCGCTGACGAGGACGACCAGCAGGCAGACGGCCAGGAAGCGGCGCACGCCGCCGCGCAGCGCGGCGACGAAGCCGAGCAGCAGCAGGGGCAGGGTGTTGGCGGCGAGGTGGCCGAAGCCGAAGTGCAGGAAGGCGGCGGGCACGACGTCGACGAGCTCGGCGGGGTCGCGCGGCTCGATGCCGAAGGAGTCCAGGGCATGGCCGGTGGCGAGGTCGACGCCTTCCAGCAGCCACAGCAGCGCGACCCAGCCCAGCATCAGGCAGATCGCGGACTTCGCTCGTGTGGTCATCTCGCGGCCCTTCCGTTCGGCGCACACGTAACAACGGCCGTGACGGGGTCGGTGGTTCCGGCCGATAGGCTCGATGTCGTGGAGCCGCCGCACAACGACACCAGTAAGCAGGACCCCGGCCGCCGCCGTCCGTGGGTCGTGGGGATCTCCGGCGCGTCCGGGACGCCGTACGCGGCGTCCGTGCTGCGCGGGCTGCTCGCCGCGGGGGAGGCGGTGGATCTCGTCGTCAGCCGCGCGTCGCGCCTGACGCTGCTCGATGAGACGGGCATCGCCTTCCGGGACGCGCATTGGCGTGATGACCTGCGTCAATGGCTGGCGCGCGGGGCGGACGGCAAGCCGGAGACGTTTCCGGTGACGGGGGCGGCGCTGGCCGATGTGCGCTATTGGGCGGCCGGTGATCTGGCGGCCGGTCCGTCGTCGGGTTCGTATCCGGTGAAGGGGATGCTGATCGTTCCGGCGAGCACGGCGTGCGTGGCCGGGGTGGCGCTCGGTCTGTCGAAGGACCTGCTCCAGCGGGTGGCGAGCGTGACGCTCAAGGAGCGCCGGCGGCTGGTGGTCGCGGTGCGGGAGACTCCGCTGAACGGTCCGACGCTGAAGCATCTGGTGGCGCTGGACGAGGCGGGCGCCGTGGTGCTGCCCGCCTCTCCCGCGTTCTACGCGGGCGCGACGCACATTCAGGATCTGGTGGATTTCGTCGCCGGCCGGGTGCTCGACGCGGCCGGGGTGCCGCACGGGTTGTACCGGCGGTGGGAGGGGGAGCTGCGGGGCGGCTCCAAGGAGGAGGCCCCAGACGCTCCCTAGCGCTTCTCGGCGGCTGCGGCGGCGCGGCCGAAGCGGCGCCGGGCCCGCGGGGTGGCGGGCTTGTGGGCACGTGAACGATTGGCCTGGTCCTGCAGCTCGCGCATGCGGGCGTAGGCCATCTCGATCGAGTACACGGTGACAACTCCTGTGAAGATGCTCGTTGATCGTTTGAAAGATTCGCAGGGCTTCAAGCCCTGATGCCTTAGATTCTACATGTAGAACACGGAAAAGCATAAAGATTGGAAGGCTTGAGGGCATGGACGCGGTGGATAGGCAGCTCATCCAGGCACTTCGCGAGAACGGCAGGGCCTCCTACGCGGAGCTCGGCCGGCTCGTCGGCCTCTCCGGGCCCAGCGTCACGGACCGGATCAACCGCCTCGAAGCGGCCGGCGTGATCACCGGATACCGCGCGACCGTCGACGCCGCCTCCCTGGGGCTCGGCGTCACCGCGCTGGTCGGCATCTCGCTGTCGGACGCCGCCGACCACGAGGACGTCGCCCGCCGGCTGCGCGACCTCGCCGAGATCGAGGACTGCTGGTTCATCGCCGGCGACGACTCCTACATGCTCAAGGTGCGCGTCGGCGACGTCGACGGCCTGGAGCGCACCATCCGGCGGCTGTCCGGCACCCGGGGCGTCTCCCGTACGCGCACCACGATCGTGCTCTCCACCAAGTGGGAGAACCGCGTCGGCGAGCTGCCCGAAGAGGCGGAGTAGGCGGCGCACCGGAGCCGGCGCCTCGCCGAACGCGCGCCGTGGGCGGGCCGCGCCAGGGGGCCCGGTCCGCCCCGGGGGTGGGGGAGTAGGCTCGGCGAAGCTCGTTTTTGGCACGAAAAACGCCGGATATCGCCGAAGACACGGCACGGATACGGCTGAGACATGGGAGGCGACCGGATGGCTGCGTCGATGGATGTGGGCCTCAAGCGCGAGCTGGAGGCGAAGGTCCACGCCGGGGAGCGGCTGACCCGCGAGGACGGCATCGCCCTCTACGAGTCCGACGACCTGGCGTGGCTGGGCGGTCTCGCCCATGAGGTGCGTACCCGCAAGAACGGCGACGCGGTGCACTTCAACGTCAACCGTCACCTCAACATGACGAACGTGTGCACCGCCTCGTGCGCCTACTGCTCCTTCCAGCGCAAGCCGGGCGAGAAGGACGCGTACACCATGCGCATCGAGGAGGCCGTCCGCCTCGCCAAGGCGATGGAGGGCGAGAACCTCACCGAGCTGCACATCGTCAACGGCCTGCACCCCACCCTGCCGTGGCGCTACTACCCGCGCTCGCTCAAGGCCCTCAAGGAAGCCCTCCCGCAGGTCTCCCTGAAAGCCTTCACCGCCACCGAGATCCACCACTTCGAGACCATCTCGGGTCTCTCGGCGTCCGAGATCCTGGACGAGCTGATCGACGCGGGCCTGGAGTCGCTGACCGGCGGCGGCGCCGAGATCTTCGACTGGGAGGTCCGTCAGCACATCGTCGACCACGCCACCCACTGGGAGGACTGGTCGCGCATCCACCGCCTCGCGCACGAGAAGGGCCTCAAGACCCCCTCGACCATGCTCTACGGGCACATCGAGGAGCCGCGCCACCGCGTCGACCACGTCCTGCGCCTGCGCGAACTCCAGGACGAGACCGGCGGCTTCCAGGTCTTCATCCCGCTGCGCTACCAGCACGACTTCGTGGACATGAAGGACGGCAAGGTCCGCAACCGGCTCCAGGCCCGCACCACCATGGCCAGCGGCGCCGAGGCCCTCAAGACCTTCGCGGTCTCCCGGCTGCTCTTCGACAACGTCCCGCACGTCAAGGTCTTCTGGGTGATGCACGGTCTGCAGACCACCCAGCTCGCGCTCCAGCACGGCGCGGACGACATGGACGGCTCGGTCGTCGAGTACAAGATCACGCACGACGCGGACAACTTCGGCACGCCGAACAAGCTCACCCGCGACGATCTGCTCGACCTGATCCGCGACGCCGGCTTCCGCCCCGTCGAGCGCAACACCCGCTACGAGGCCATCCGCGAGTACCCGGGCCCGGACCCCGAGCGCCGCGAGGCGCCGCAGCCGATGCGCCTTTGACGGGTGCCGGGGGCCGGGAAGATCGCCCCGGCCGCTGTGCTTGACTGGAAGGCGACCCTTTCGGTTGCCGTTGAGAAGAAGGTCCCGTCCGTGAGTAGCCAAAAGTTCGCCACGCTCCGCTACACCGCCCTTCGCATCGGCCTCTTCGTCGCCTCTTTCGCCGTGGTGTGGGTGCTGGCCTACTTCCGGATCATTCCGCTCGGCATCGGCAGCGCCAACACCATCTGGCTGCTGCTGCTCGCCATCGTCATCTCCGCGCCGCTCAGCTTCGTGCTGCTGCGCAAGCAGCGGGACGCGATGTCCGAGCAGATCGTGGCCAAGGTCGACCGCCAGCGCGAGCGGCTCAGCGCCAACCGCAGCCAGGAGGACGGGCTGCTCTAGGCGCGCGGCGCCGCGGGGCCGCCCGGCGGTCCCGTAATCCGTCTCACATTCCTCCAGGCGCCCGGCCGGTGAAGTGCCCCTTCACCGGCCGGGCGCCTGTCGTATGCCCCCGCCGCCGCGCGCCCGGCCGTCCCCGACCCAAAGATCTTCTTTGGGTTCCTCAAAGTTCGAGTGTTACCGTACTTGGCATGAAGACCGCAGCCGCGCCCCCGTCTCGCATGAGCGTTCCGCTCGTGGCGCGCCTGCACGTCGATCTTTGCCGCTGTATGTCCGCGGCCTGTTGCCGCCGCTGACCTTCCTCGCAGCGGCCGGAGATCCCCTTACGGACCTCCTGGCGCCCCACGCCGTTTTCCCCACGTCTTGACCGTTCCCGGAGTGTGTCCGTTGTCCACGTCTGCCCAGACCTCCGCCTCCCCAGAGGCGCCGAAGACCTCCAAGTCCTCCCGAATACCCGCCTTCCCCTTCTGGGCCCAGATCCTGGCCGGCCTGGTCCTGGGCGTCCTGCTCGGCTGGATCGCCAAGAGTGGCGACATCGGCTGGCTCACCGCCACGCTGGGGCACGTCGGTGACCTCTTCGTCCAGTTGCTGAAGCTGGCCGTCGCCCCGCTGGTCTTCTTCGCGATCCTGGTGTCGATCACCAACCTGCGGCAGGTCAACAACGCCGCCCGGCTGGCCACCCGCACCCTGCTGTGGTTCATGGTCACCTCGCTCATCGCCGTCGCGATCGGCCTGGCGATCGGCCTGCTCACCAACCCCGGTGCGGGCACCGGCCTGACCCCCAAGGACGGCAAGCTCCCCGAGCACGCCGGCTCCTGGATCGACTTCCTGACCGGCATCGTCCCCACCGACATCATCACGCCGTTCACCGAGCTCAACGTCCTCCAGATCGTCTTCATGGCGGCCGTCGCCGGTATCGCGGCGCTCCAGCTCGGCGAGAAGGCCGAGCCGGTCCTCAAGATCAGCCGCTCGGTCCTGGAACTGCTCCAGAAGGCGCTGTGGTGGGTCATCCGCCTCGCCCCGCTCGGCACCGTCGGCCTCATCGGCCACGCCATCGCGACGTACGGCTGGAACCTCATCGGCAAGTACGCGACCTTCACCGTCGACATCTACGTCGGCTGCGCCCTGGTCCTCTTCGGCGTCTACCCGCTGCTGCTCGCCACCGTCGCCAAGGTCAACCCGCTCCAGTTCTTCAAGGGCGCCTGGCCCGCGATCCAGCTCGCCTTCGTCTCCCGCTCCTCGGTCGGCACGATGCCGGTGACGCAGAAGGTCACCGAGCGCCTCGGAGTCCCGAAGGAGTACGCCTCCTTCGCGGTGCCGTTCGGCTCGACGACGAAGATGGACGGCTGCGCCTCGATCTACCCGGCGATCGCCGCGATCTTCATCGCGCAGATCTTCGACGTCCCCCTGGGTATCGGTGACTACGTCCTGATCGCCTTCGTCTCGGTCATCGGCTCGGCCGCCACGGCCGGTCTGACCGGCGCGACGGTCATGCTGACCCTGACCCTCTCCACCCTGGGCCTGCCCCTGGAAGGCGTCGGCCTGCTGATGGCCATCGACCCGATCCTGGACATGATGCGTACGGCCACCAACGTGGCCGGCCAGTCGGTCATCCCGATACTGGTCTCCGCCCGGGAGAAGATCCTCGACCGCGACGCCTACGCCCGCACCACCGGCGGCAGCCTGGACGGCGACGCCGAGGCGGCCGACGCGGGACCGGAGCGCACGGTGGGCGCGGTGCCGGCCGCGGCCGCCGCCGCGAGCTGACCGCTCGCCCGCTCAGCCGCCGGGATCCGTACCGCGCGCACGACGTAGTGCCCCCGCATCCTCTCCGAGGGTGCGGGGGCACCGCGCTTTCTGGCGGACCGTCACCTCGGTGCCCCGGCCCGGACCGCCCCGGTGTGGGCCAGGATCGCCCGGGCGAGTGGGGCGTGTACGGCCGGCGGCAGGGCGTGGCCCATGCCGGGGATCTCGACGAGGCGCGCGCCGTTGACGACCTGGGCCAGGTGCTGGGGGTGCGGGGGCGGGAAGACGGGTTCGGCGAGGGCGGCGATGACGAGGGTGGGCACCTCGTTCGCGGCCAGTTCGTCGGTGCGCAGCATGCCGGAATCGTCGGCGCGGCCGTGGGCGGTGGAGACGGCGTGGGTGCCGGTGTGCTCGATGACGCGGCGTTCGAGGGCGCGGAAGTGGTCCGCGTCGAAGGGGAGCCGGTTTCCGCCGAGTGCGCGCCAGTGGGCGACGCGGCGGTCCAACTCCGCTTCCGGGCCGTGGTCCTCGACCGGGCGGGCCCACAGGTCGAGGATTTCGGGCGCGATGCCCGGGAGTTCGCCGGGTGGGACCTCGGTGCCGTCGGGGCGGACGTAAGGGGCGGTGCTGAGGGCGCAGGTGCCCAACAGGGTGGCGCCCAGGACCCGGTCGGGGTGATCGGCCAGGGTCATCTGGACCAGCAGGCCGCCCAGGGACATGCCGACCAGGTGCGCGCGCTCGATGCCGAGGCCGTCCAGGACGCGGAGCACGTCGGTGGCGAGGTCGGCGACGGCGTACGGCTCGCGGTCGAAGGACCAGGTGGAGCGTCCGGTGTCGCGGTGGTCGTAGCGGATGACGCGGTGGTGGGCGGCGAGTAACGCGACGAGCGGATCGGGCCAGCCGAGGCCGGTCGCCTGGGCGCCCATGACCAGCAGCAGCGGGGGTGCGTCGGCGGGGCCGTGCTGCTCGGTCCACAGGCGTACGCCGGGGGCGGCGGTCACGAAGCGCTGCATGGGATGCCTCCTGGAAGAACGAGGGAATTGGACGAGACGTATCGTCTCGTCATGTCCGGGATCACGTCAAGCGCACGGGAATGTGAGGGCGGGATCGTAAACTTACTTCGGGGTAAAGGGGCGGGATGGAAGGGCATTCAGGGTGGGAACGGTGAAGAGCAAGCGGGTGCCGCGCGCGGTCCGGGAGCAGCAGATGCTGGACGCCGCGGTGCTGACCTTCGCGCGGTGCGGCTACCGCGCGGCCTCGATGGACGAGATCGCCGAGGTGGCCGGCGTCTCCAAGCCGCTGGTCTACCTCTACCTCAACTCCAAGGAAGAGCTGTTCAGTACGGTCATCCGGCGGGAGTCCGAGGCGCTGGTCGCCGCGGTCATGGCGGCCGTCGAGCCGGGGGTGGCGCCCGACCGGCAACTGTGGAGCGGCCTGAAGGGCTTCTTCGCGCACACCGCCGCCCATCCGGACGGCTGGGCGGTGCTGCACCAGCAGGCCCGCACCCAGGGGGAGCCGTTCGCCCACGAAGTGGCCGCGATGCGGGCGGAGATCGTGGAGTTCGTCACGGGGCTTATCGGTGCGACGGCCAAGGAGGCGGGTTGCGAGGGCGAACTGGCCGACCGGGAGGTGGCCGGGCTCGCCCACGCCCTGGTCGGCGCCGCCGAATCACTCGCCGAATGGGCCAACGCCCGCACCGACGAGGACGTTTCGGGCGAGCCGGTCCGCCCGGCGGCGAAGGACACCGCGGCCACCTTGATGAACTTCGCCTGGAGCGGGCTGGGCCGCCTCGTGGGGGGCGAGCGGTGGGCGCCGGGGGATTAGCGGGGTGTCCACGCGCCCCTGTGTTCCCTCCTGGCTCACCCCTCTCCCAGCTCATCACCCCTCGTAGCGCACCTCGCCCAGCAGATGCACCCGCGACCGGTGCGCCGGTCCGCCGCGGAGCTGGAAGGCCACGCCGCCGGCCCGGTCCTCCCGCGCGAAGGAGACCACGGCCGGCAGCAGGACCGGCGCGCGGAACTCCGCGGTGACGCGTACCGCGCCGGCGCCGGGCGGCACGGCCTCGGCGGCGCAGCGGGCGAAGGTCCACATGCCGTGGGCGAGAGCGTGGGAGAAGCCGAACGGCCGGGCGGTGACGGCGTGCAGATGGATCGGGTTGTAGTCGCCGGAGACGGCGGCGTGGCGGCGGCCCAGGTCGGCGGGCAGCCGCCATTGCGCGCGTACGGGCAGGTCCGGGGCGGGGGTCGGCCCGCCGCCGCGCGGTTCGTCCGGCACCCGGTGGCGCGCCAGATAGCTGCTGCGGTCCGACCAGACCAGAGCGCCCCCGCGCCGGGCCTCGGTGACCATCACCACCTCCGTGCCGCGCCGGTGCGTGCGCAACCCGTCCGCGTACACGGTCAGGTCGAGCCGGTCGTCCAGCCGCAGCGGGGCGCGCTGGTCGATCTCGATGGCGGTGTGGACCAGGCCGGCCATCGGCAGCGGGAAGGCGCGGGCGCTCATCAGGCGGGCGGCGAGCGGGAAGCCGAGGAGGTGCGGGTAGGTCACCGGCAGCGGCTCGGTGTCCGGGAAGCCGCAGAGCCGCGCGTACGCCTCGACCTTCGCCGGGTCGATGCGGGCACCGGCCAGCACCAGGCGGGTGGCGGGCGGTGCGGCGTCCGCCCGAGGCCGTTTGCCGACGCCGGTCAGGGCGCCCTTGAGCAGGGCCGGCATCAGGCGCGGCGCCCGGCGCAGCACCTTCTCGCGCATCACCGCGTCGTCGCCCATCACGCCCCCAGCAGGCTCTGGCCGCAGACGCGGACGATCTGGCCGTTGACGCCGCCGGAGGCGGGACTCGCCAGCCAGCACAGGGTCTCGGCGACGTCGACGGGCTGCCCGCCCTGCCCGAGCGCGCTCATCCGGCGGCCCGCCTCGCGGATCAGCAGCGGCACCGCCGCGGTCATCCGCGTCTCGATGAAGCCGGGCGCGACGGCGTTGACGGTGACGCCGTGCTCGGCGGCGGCGCGCGGCGCCAGCGAACGGACCAGGCCGATCACCCCCGCCTTGCTCGCCGCGTAGTTCGTCTGCCCGGTGTTGCCCGCGATGCCGGCGATGGAGGAGGTGGCGAGGATCCGCCCGGTGCCACGGCGCAGCGCGCCCGCGGCCAGCAGGTGGTCGGTGGTGCGCAGCACCGCCCCGAGGTTGACGTCGAGCACCGAACTCCAGGTCTCCTCCGGCATGTTGGCGAGCCGCCGGTCGCGGGTGATGCCCGCGTTGTGGACGAGGATGTCCAGGCCGTCGGCGGGCAGCGCGGCCGCGATCCGTCCGCCCGCGTCGGCCGCGGTGATGTCCAGGGGCAGGGCGCTGCCGCCGAGCCGCCCGGCGACCCGCGCCAGGTCGGCCTCCGCCTGCGGCACGTCCAGGCAGATGACCGTGGCGCCGTCGCGGGCCAGCGTCTCGGCCACCGCTTCCCCGATGCCCCGAGCCGCGCCCGTCACCAGGGCGGTACGGCCGGCCAGGGGGCGCGCCCAGTCCTCGGGGGCCGTGTCCGGTGACGCGCCGATCTCGATGACCTGGCCGCTGACGAAGGCGGACCGGGGGGAGAGCAGGAACCGCAGCGTGGATTCGGCGGGCTCCGCCGACTCCCCTGCCAGGCGCAGCAGTTGGGCGGTGCGGGCCCTGCCCAGCTCCTTCCCGAGCGAGCGGACGAAACCCTCCAGGGCCTGCTGCGCGGCTGCCTGGTGATGGTCGAGCGGGTCGGGGACGGCGCCCAGCACGACGACCCGGGCGTGCTCGCCGAGCGACCGTAGGACGGGGTGCAGCGCGCGGTGGACCTCGCCGAGGGTCTCCACCTCGCGCACCCCCGTGGCGTCCAGGACGACGGCGGCGTAGCGGGTGTCCTCGGGCGCGGTGTGCACGGTCAGCCCCGTACGGGCGAGCACCGCCGCCGGGCCGGCGGCCGGCTGTCCGGCGCTCAGGTGCAGGACCGGCCCGTCGAGGCCGGGATGTCCGGGGGACCAGCGGCGCAGGGGAGTGGGCCGGGGCAGGCCGAGCCGGCGGGCGAGGAAGCCGCCGGGGGCGGAATTGGTGAGACGAAGGTAGCGATCGGGCATTGGCCAACTCCTGGTCCTCGCGTAAATTTACTTCTAAGTAAGGTTACTGTCGGGTCAGGAGTTGGTCGAGGATGCGAGATCTGGCAACTGGCGGCGGCGTCCGGCGCGTTGCGGTCATCGGCGGCAGCCGGATCCCCTTCGCCCGCTCCGACGGCCCCTACGCCGCGGCCTCCAACCAGGGCATGCTGACCGCGGCGCTCAACGGCCTGGTCGGACGCCACGGCCTGGACGGCGAGCTGGCCGGCGAGTTCGTCGCCGGCGCGGTGCTCAAGCACAGCCGCGACTTCAACCTCGCGCGGGAGACCCTGCTCGGCTCCCGCCTGGACGCGCGCACCCCCGCCTACGACCTCCAACAGGCGTGCGGCACCGGTCTGCAAGCCGTCATCGCCGTCGCCAACAAGATCGCGCTGGGGCAACTGGAGTGCGGCATCGCGGGCGGCACGGACACCGCGAGCGACGCCCCGCTGGCCCTGGACGACTCGCTGCGCAAAATCCTCCTGGCCACCCGCCGGGCCACGTCCCTCGGCGACCGCGCCCGGCAGCTCGCCCGCATCCGCCCGCGCCACCTGATCCCCGAGATCCCGCGCAACGCCGAGCCACGCACCGGCCTGTCGATGGGCGAGCACGCCGCCCTTACGGCGAAGGAGTGGGGCATCGGACGCGAGGCGCAGGACGAGCTGGCGGCCACCAGCCACCGACGCCTGGCCGCCGCCTACGACCGCGGCTTCTTCGACGACCTCGTCGTCCCCTTCCAGGGCCTGGTCCGCGACCAGAACCTGCGCCCCGACTCCACGGCGGAGAAACTCGCCACGCTCAAGCCGGTGTTCGGCACCGCGCTGGGCGGCGCCACCATGACGGCCGGCA
The DNA here is from genome assembly GCF_055570395.1 of Streptomyces sp. NPDC031210. NCBI lineage: Bacteria > Bacillati > Actinomycetota > Actinomycetes > Kitasatosporales > Streptomycetaceae > Streptomyces > Streptomyces sp. NPDC031210. The sequence continues at coordinate 12,442 of NZ_JBVIHH010000024.1, read as the reverse complement.
ACTCCACGCCGCTCACCGACGGCGCCGCGACGGTCCTGCTGGCGAGCGAGGAGTGGGCCCGCGAGCGGCGGCTGCGGCCGCTGGCCTACCTGACCGCGTACGAGACCGGCGCGGTGGACTTCGTCGACGGCGCCGACGGCCTCCTGATGGCCCCGGCCCACGCGGTGCCGCGCATGCTGGAGCGAGCCGGCCTGGGCATCGAGGACTTCGCCCTCGTGGAGATCCACGAGGCGTTCGCCTCCCAGGTCCTGGCCACCCTGGCCGCCTGGGAGAAACACGGCCTCGCCCCCGTCGACCGCGCCCGCCTGAACACCGCCGGCTCCTCCCTGGCCACCGGCCACCCCTTCGCCGCCACCGGCCCCCGGATCGTCGCCACCCTCGCCAAGCTCCTCGCCGAACACCCGCCGGCCCCGGACGCCGCCCCCGTCCGCGGCCTGATCTCGCTCTGCGCGGCCGGCGGCCAGGGAGTGACCGCGGTGTTGGAACGGGCGTAGGGGGCGACCGGGCCTTCCCGTACGGGCGGGGCGGCTCCCGTACTCCCCGGATGCGCAGCCCTCGACGCACCCTCCTCATCAGCCGTCCTCATGAGACGTCCCCACGAGCCCCACTAAGCGAACGCACCCACCCCCCTCCCCCGAGGACCCGAGGAGCCGCTAGTGCCACCCACCCCGGCAAACCCCCAGCCGAACGCCTCCCTCGAACCGCGAAAATCCCTGCTCAACGGCGTTGTCCGCGAGGTCTCGCTCCCCCCGCTGGTGCCGCCCGTCCCCACCGGCTCACTCGCCGACATACCCTTCGCCAACGCCGCCGAGGCCCCCACCGACCCCGTCCTGGCCCGCAAGCAACCCAGCGGCGCGTGGGCCGACATCACCGCCGCCGAATTCGCCGCCGAGGTCCGCGCCGTCGCCAAGGGCCTGCTCGCGCACGGTCTGCGGCCCGGCGACCGCCTCGCGATCATGGCCCGTACGACCTACGAGTGGACCCTCGTCGACTTCGCCGCCTGGGCCGCCGGCCTGATCACCGTCCCGCTCTACCCCACCTCCTCCGCCCACCAGGCGCACTGGATCCTGCACGACTCCGGCGCCGCGGCCTGCGTGGTCGAGGACGTCGCGCAGGCTCGCATGATCAGCGGCCTGCGCACCGAACTGCCCGGCCTCGCGCACCTGTGGCAGTTCCACACCGGCGCCGTCTCCCTCCTGGCCGCCGCCGGCCGGGAGATCCCCGACGAGGCCGTCGACCAGCGCCGGGCCGCCGTCGGCCCCCACGACCTCGCCACCCTCATCTACACCTCGGGCACCACCGGCCGCCCCAAGGGCTGCGCCCTCACCCACGCCAACTTCTTCGCCGAGGTCGACAACGCCATCGAACTGCTGCACCCGGTCTTCAAGTCGGTCAGCAGCGAGCCCGCCGCCACCCTGCTCTTCCTGCCCCTCTCCCACGTCTTCGGCCGGATGGTCGCCATCGGCTGCCTGCGCGCCCGGGTCCGCCTCGGCCACGCGCCCAGCATCGAGACCGACGACCTGCTCGCCGACCTGGCCGGCTTCCGCCCCACGTTCCTGCTGGCCATCCCCTACGTCCTGGAGAAGGTCTACAACACCGGCCGGGCCACCGCCGAGAAGATGGGCCGCGCCGCCTCCTTCGACCGCGCCGCGCGGATCGCCCGCGCCTACGGCGAGGCGGTCGAGGCCAGGGAACACGGCACCGGCCGCGGCCCCTCCACCGCCCTCAAGGCCGCCCGCAAGCTCTACGACCCGCTGGTCTACCGCCGTATCCGCGCGGCCCTCGGCGGCAAGGTCCGCTACGCCATCTGCGGCGGCTCCCCGCTGGGCCACCGGCTCGCCGCCTTCTACTCCGGCGCCGGCATCGAGATCTTCGAGGGCTACGGCCTGACGGAGACCACCGCGGCCGCGACCGTCACCCCGCCGCTGCGCCCGCGCATCGGCACCGTCGGCTGGCCCCTGCCGGGCGGCGGCGTACGCATCGCCGACGACGGCGAGGTGCTGCTGCGCGGCGGCCACGTCTTCGCCGGCTACTGGGACGCCGCCCTGGGCGCGCCCCGTCCGGCCACCGGCCAGGGCTGGTTCGCCACCGGAGACCTCGGCGCCCTGGACGCGGACGGCTACCTCACCATCACCGGCCGCAAGAAGGAGATCATCATGACGACGGGCGGCAAGAACGTCGCCCCGGCCCCTCTGGAGGACCGGCTGCGGGCCCACCCCCTGGTCGGCCAGTGCATGGTGATCGGCGACAACCGCCCCTACATCACCGCCCTGCTCACCCTGGAGGCGGACGGCCTCTCCCACTGGCGCCAGATGAACAAGAGACAGGACGTGCCCCTGGCGGATCTGATCCACGACGAGCGCCTGCTCGCCGACCTCCAGCACGCCGTCGACGACGCCAACGCACTGGTCTCCCGCGCCGAGTCCATCCGCCGCTTCGCGGTCCTCCCGACGGACTTCACCGAGCGAACCGGACATCTCACCCCCTCTCTGAAGCTCCGGCGGGCCGCCGTCACCCGGGACTTCGCCAAAGAGATCGAGGCGTTGTACGAACGGAACTAAATCCACTCTGGAGCCAGGGGCCCGCGCACGTCAGACTGGAACCCCCGTGTCACCTCTGTGGGGGAGGTGGCACGGGGTCTGCGCGCCCCGAGACTCTGCGTACGGATGGTGACGCCCAAGGCGCCCGGTCCGGCGCTCGTCATGCCCGTCCCCGCCTGGGGCAGCTTCATCGCGGCCGTCAAGGCCGGCTCGCTCAGCGCCTGAACAGCGCCGCCCGGCCCCCTCACCCCGGGGGTAGGGCGACCGCCGTCCGCAGGTCGCAGCCGTTGCACCAAAACGCCCACCCGTTGGCGTCGACGGACCGTGACCCGCAGGCCAGGCACGGGTCGCCGACGAAGCTGGCCGCCACCCACGAGCCGGCCGACGCGGCGCGGCGGCCGGCGCTGGTCCGCTCGTCGGCGTAACAGGCGATGCACACGCCCGCGTCCCGGCCGGGCAGTTTCATCGGCCGCATCCCGCAGGTGGAGCAGGGCAGAATCCCGACGTATTGCGGGTCCAGGCCGACCGGCCTGTCGTTCCCCTTGAAGGCCGCCATCGCCTGTCTCCTCTACGCCAGGACGGTCCCGGTGCCGCCGCATCCGGAGCACTGCGTGGTGACGCGGCCGCCGTTCGGCGTCTCCCACTCCACGGTGCCTTCGCCGCCACAGTCGGGGCAGGTCTTCTGCGGGGGCATCGTCTCGCTCATCGCGTCCACCGTATGCCGCTCCCTGTTCCCGTGCGGGCACTTTCCGTGATCGCTGCGAGGGGGAAGCCGGGGAGGAACCGGGGAGGAACCGAGGAGGCGTTCGTCCTTGTTTTCGAGCGTGCGTGCGCGTGCCCGCAAAAGGCAGGAGCCCCTCTCCCCACCGAAGTGGAGGAGCGGGGCTCCTTGGGTATTGCTAAGTCGACCTAAAGGTCTGACCGGGCAACTCAGACCGGCGTAACGTTCTCCGCCTGCGGGCCCTTCGGACCCTGCGTGACGTCGAAGTTCACCTGCTGGTTCTCCTCCAGGGAGCGGAAACCAGAGGCGTTGATCGCCGAGTAGTGGACGAAGACATCCGGGCCGCCGCCGTCCTGGGCGATGAAGCCGAAGCCCTTTTCAGCGTTGAACCACTTGACGGTTCCGGTAGCCATAAGCCCTCCTTGGGCCAAAGGGTTGCCCTGCTCCAGAACCTGCAAACAAGTCTGAAAACTACAAAAGCCTGCGGGTCACATGCTCCGCAGGCTCTGTACTGCAAGGGAAACCAAACTGCAACTTGCGCTGAGCGTAGCATGGGGCGCTCGTGAGGCGGAAGAGCCAAAGATCACGTTTAGCCGACACCCCGAGCGGCCATATGGCGCCCCGCCGCCTTCCGTCGCGCCCCGCGGGTCTAGCCTCCGGCATGTGGACAATTCAGCCTTCGGAGACGCACCCGCAGGATCCGCAGCGGCGGACCCCGTAGCCGCACCGGCCGCCGCGGTACCGGCCGCACCAGCCGGCGGCGACCACCGTCGCGTCCGGCCGCGGGTGGGCCACATCCAGTTCCTCAACTGCCTGCCCCTCTACTGGGGCCTCGCCCGCACGGGCACCCTGCTCGACCTGGACCTCACCAAGGACACCCCGGAGAAGCTCAGCGAGCAGTTGGTCCGCGGCGACCTGGACATCGCGCCGGTCACGCTCGTCGAGTTCCTGCGGGCCGCCGACGACCTCGTGGCCTTCCCCGACCTCGCCGTCGGGTGCGACGGCCCGGTGATGTCCTGCGTGATCGTGTCGCAGAAGCCGCTGGAACGGCTCGACGGCGCCCGGGTCGCCCTCGGGTCGACCTCGCGCACCTCCGTACGGCTGGCCCAACTGCTGCTCGCCGAGAAGGTCGGCGTCCGGCCCGAGTACTACACCTGCCCGCCCGACCTCGGTCTGATGATGCGGGAGGCGGACGCGGCCGTGCTGATCGGCGACGCCGCGCTGCGCGCCAATCTGCACGACGGACCGCGCCTGGGCCTCCAGGTGCACGACCTGGGCCAGATGTGGAAGGACTGGACGGGCCTGCCGTTCGTCTTCGCGGTCTGGGCGGCCCGGCGCGACTACCTGGAACGCGAGCCGGTCGTGGTGCGCAAGGTGCACGAGGCGTTCCTGGCCTCCCGCGACGTGTCGCTGGAGGAGGTCGGCAAGGTCGCCGAGCAGGCGGCCCGCTGGGAGACGTTCGACGAAGCGGTGCTGGAGCGCTACTTCACGACGCTCGACTTCCGCTTCGGTCCCGAGCAACTGCGCGGCGTCACCGAATTCGCCCGCCGGGTCGGCCCGACGACCGGATTCCCGGCCGATGTGCGGGTGGAGTTGCTGGGGAGCGACGGCGGCTAGCCGGGAGCGGCCGGCCGGCCGGTGGGGCCTCCGGCCGCAGACCGAGCGGCCGTTCAGGGGGCGCGGGGTGGTCCGGACCCTGAGGCGCGCGACGGTCCGGGTCCTAAGCTGAGGGCGTCGCGTCGCGCGGTGACGAGGGGGAGGCAACGCCATGGAGCCGCTGACCGGGGACGACCCACGGGTCCTGGGCGGGTACCGGCTGCTGCGCCGGCTCGGCGCGGGCGGCATGGGGCGGGTGTATCTGGGCCGCAGCGCGGGCGGACGCACCGTCGCGGTGAAGGTCGTGCACGCGCACTTCGCGGCCGACGACCAGTTCCGGGCCCGCTTCCGGCGGGAGATCGAATCGGCGCGGCGGGTGGGCGGCGCCTGGACCGCTCCGGTGCTGGACGCCGATGCCGACGCGCCCGTCCCCTGGATCGCCACCGGCTACGTCGCGGGCCCCTCGCTCGCCCGGGCCGTCGCCGAGGACGGGCCGCTCGCCGACCATTCCGTACGGGCCCTGGGCGCCGGGCTGGCCGAGGCGCTGGCCGCCGTGCACGCCCTCGGGCTGGTGCACCGGGACGTCAAACCGTCCAACGTGCTGCTCACCCTCGACGGCCCGCTGCTGATCGACTTCGGAATCGCGCGCGCCACCGAGGGCACCGCCTCGCTGACCTCGACGGGGGTGTCGGTCGGCTCGCCCGGCTACATGGCGCCCGAACAGATCCTGGGCAACGGCGCGGCGGGCGCCGCCGACGTCTTCTCGCTCGGCGCGGTGCTGGCCTTCGCGGCCACCGGCGTCAGCCCGTTCGCCGGGGACTCCTCGGCCGCGCTGCTCTACAAGGTCGTCCACGAGGAGCCGGAACTCGGTTCCGGGCTGACCGGCGATCTGCGGGACCTCGTGGCCGCGTGCCTCGCCAAGGACCCCGCATCCCGGCCCCGGCCGCAGGACCTCGCCAGGCGCCTCGCGGGCGACGGCGGCGCGGCGGCGCTGGTCCGGGCCGGCTGGCTGCCCGGTGCCCTCGTCGAACGGGTCAGCCGGCAGGCGGTGGCGCTGCTCGACCTGGACGGGGACGGAGACGCGGACGCGGCCCGGGACGGGGTGGCGGCCGCGGGGAAGGGGGCGGGCGCGCCGGGCGGGGCGTTCGGGCCGCCGGATCCCTCCTACGGGGCGGGCGCTCCGGTGTCCGGCCTGGTGCCGTTCGACGCGCAGGCGCAGTGGGCGGCGCCACCGTCGCCGCACACCCCCTGGCCGGAAGCGGGGGCCGCACCGTCCGCCGGGGCGGGCGCGGAGCCCGGCCACCAGGCCGCCCCGGGTGGGGCGCCGAGCGGCCACCCGGCGACCGCCCCCGCCCTCGCCGACCTCCCCACCGGGTCCGCGACGGGCCCCGGGCCCGGGGGCGCGCCGGCCAAGGAGCGCCGGATCGCCCTGACCGGCGCGGTGGGCGGCAGGGGGGACCGGCCGCGGCGGGTGAGCTGCGCGCTGGTGTTGTCGGTGGCCGGGGCGCTGGCGGTCGCGACGACCGCCGCGTTCGTCTTCCAGTTGCTGCCGGGCGGGGCGAAGAGCGGCGACAGTGCCGCGCGGCCGCCCGCTGACAGGTCACCGTCGACCGCGCCGGACGACGGCGACGGCGCGCCCTCCGTGGCCAAGGGTTTCCTGGGCCGGTGGACCGGCGGCGTCAAGATGGCCAACGGCATCCCCAACGGGACGATGACCAGCGTGATCACGTCCGGGGGCAAGGGCGATTACGTGATCCACACGACGTATGACGTGGCCGGTCTGCTGCGCTGCGAGGCCAAGGCGAAGCTCGTGTCCTCCACCGCCGACGAGCTGGAGCTCACCGAACGCTCCGACGGCAAGCAGGGGCCCGGCTGCACGGGCGCCAAGTCCCGGGTGACGTACACCCTCGGCAAGGACGGCACGCTCGGCTTCACCTCGGACGACGACGCGGGCGGCAACCCGCACGCGACCCTCACCAAGAGCGGCGGCTGACGGCCGCACCGGCCACCGGACACGGCCCACGCCCGCCCCGAGCACGGCCGGGCCGGTCCCGCGCGCGACCCGCCCGGCCGCCCCCTGGCCCGTCGGACCCCTGGCGTAGGCTGGTTCGGTCGTTATGCCCGCCTCCGAAAGGGACGCCCCGGTGACCGAGAACGCCGACCTCCAGTCCGTACTCGACCGCGCCGCGCAGGGCGGTCGCATCACGCCGGAGGAGGCGCTCGACCTGTACCGCTCCGCGCCGCTGCACGCGCTGGGACAGGCCGCCGACGCTGTACGCCGCCGCCGCTACGCCGGCACCGAGCACATCGCGACGTACATCATCGAGCGCAACATCAACTACACCAACGTGTGCGTGACGGCCTGCAAGTTCTGCGCCTTCTACGCCGCGCCCAAGGACACCGCCAAGGGCTGGACCCGCGACCTCGACGACATCCTGCGCCGTTGCGCGGAGACCGTCGAGCTGGGCGGCACGCAGGTCATGTTCCAGGGCGGCCACCACCCGGACTACGGCGTCGAGTACTACGAAGAGCACTTCTCCGCCATCAAGAAGGCCTACCCGCAACTGGTCATCCACTCCCTCGGCGCCTCCGAGGTCGAGCACATGGCCCGCATCTCCAAGGTGTCGCCCGAGGAGGCGATCCGCCGGATCCACGCCGCCGGGCTCGACTCGTTCGCCGGCGCCGGCGCCGAGCTGCTGCCGGCCCGCCCCCGCAAGGCCATCGCCCCGCTGAAGGAGTCCGGCGAGCGCTGGCTGGAGATCATGGAGACGGCGCACAACCTGGGCGTGGAGTCGACCTCCACCATGCTCATGGGCACCGGCGAGACCAACGCCGAGCGCATCGAGCACCTGCGGATGATCCGCGACGTGCAGGACCGTACGGGCGGCTTCCGCGCCTTCATCCCGTACACCTACCAGCCGGAGAACAACCACCTCAAGGGCCAGACGCAGGCCACGCTCTTCGAGTACCTGCGCATGATCGCCATCGCCCGGCTCTTCTTCGACAACATCGCGCACATCCAGGGCTCGTGGCTGACCACCGGCAAGGAGGTCGGCCAGTTGTCGCTGCACTACGGCGCGGACGACCTCGGCTCGATCATGCTGGAGGAGAACGTCGTCTCCTCGGCCGGCGCCAAGCACCGCTCCAACCGCATGGAGATCATCGACCTGATCCGCACGGCGGGCCGGGTGCCGGCGCAGCGCGCGACGACGTACGAGCACCTCCTCGTCCACGACGACCCGGCCAACGACCCGGTCGACGACAGGGTCGTCTCGCACTTCTCCTCCACCGCCATCGAGGGCGGCACGGCCCACCCGGAGCTCAAGCTCGTCCAGGCCAACTGAGCGCCGGACGGGACGCGGTGAGGGCGGGCTGAGCCGGCCGTGCTGACGATCCATGCCGCCGACGCGGTGTACGCGCCCGCCGACGGCCTCGGGGCGCCCGCCGCGCCCGCCGTGCGCGCGGCGGCGGTGGCCGTCGACGGGGGCACGCTCGTCGGCGTGGGCACCCTGGCGGAGCTGACGGCCGCCCACCCGCGCGCCCGCGTACGCCGCTGGCCGGGCCTGCTGACCTCCGGCCTGGTCAACCGCAGGGCGGGCGCGCTGCTCGAAGCGGCCTACCACCCCGATCCGCGCGAGGCCGACACGCTCGGCACCGAACCGCTCACCGGCGACGCGCTCGCGGCCCTCGCCCTGGACGACGCGCGCTGGGGCGCGAGCGCCCGGCGCGGACTCCAGCGGATGCTCCAGCACGGCACCACGGCCGTGGCCGGGCCCTTCCACCGGCCGGCGGTCCGCAGCGCGGTGGCGCGCTCCGGCCTGCGGGTACGAGAGCCTTACGGCGTGCCGGAGCCGGGGGACGGCCGAGAAATGGCCCCCACCCTGGACCCGTTGGCCGGCCGTCCCCTCGACGCCGTCCTGGACAGCGAGCTGCTGGTGGGCGGTCCCGCCGACTTCGCGGTGTTCGACGTGCCGGTCGGCGACGGCCCGGAGGCCGAGGCCCCCGCCGCGGCCCTCGCACTGCGCGGGGCCGCCACCTGCGTGGCCACCGTGCTGGCCGGCCGCCTGGTCTTCCGGCGGCGGTGAGGCCGGTCGCCCGGTGCGGCGGGTGACGGTGGACAATGGCCCGGTGACCCGAGCATCCCTGGACAAGCAGCCGCACGAAGTCGCCGCGATGTTCGACGGCGTGGCGGCGCGGTACGACCTCACCAACGACGTCCTCTCCCTGGGCCAGGCCCGCCGGTGGCGCAAGGAGGTGGACCGGGCGGTGGCCGCCCGGCCGGCCGAGCGGGTGCTCGACCTCGCGGCCGGCACCGGCACCTCCTCGCTGCCGTTCGCCCGGACCGGCGCCTACGTCGTGCCCTGCGACTTCTCGGTCGGCATGCTGCGCGAGGGCAAGAAGCGGCACCCGTGGCTGCCGTTCACCGCCGGTGACGGGACCCGCCTGCCGTTCGCCGACGGAGTGTTCGACGCCGTCACCATCTCCTTCGGCCTGCGCAACATCCAGGACACCGACGCCGCGCTCGCCGAGCTGTACCGCGTCACCAAGCCCGGCGGGCGGGTGGTGATCTGCGAGTTCAGCGAGCCGACGTGGGCCCCGTTCCGGACCGTCTACACCGAGTACCTGATGCGGGCCCTGCCGCCGGTCGCCCGCGCCGTCAGCAGCAACCCGGACGCGTACGTCTATCTCGCCGAGTCCATCCGCACCTGGCCCAACCAGCCCGAACTCGCCGCCCTGATGCGGGGCGCGGGCTGGACGAAGGTCGCCTGGCGCAACCTGACCGGCGGGGTCGTGGCACTGCACCGGGGAACGAAGCCGGCCGGCTGACCGGGGCGGGCCGGGCGGCGGCCGGACTCGCTCGGGTAACGTCCCTTCACAGGGAGTGAAAGCCCGGGAACCATGCGTGCGACAGCGGTGTCTGTACGTTCGCCGACGGCAGCCGACCGCGCTGCCCCCTGATTCCCGGAGCCCGCCTTGTCATCGTTCTGCCCGGACTGTGGTTCCTCCTCGCCGCCCGAGGCGCGCTTTTGCATGGGATGCGGCCGGGAGCGGCAGGCCGCCGCGCCGCCCGCGCCCGACGGACCGCCGCCGCCCCCGGGACCGCCGCCGGCTCCGGCGGCGCCGCCCGGCCACCCGCCGTACGCCGCGCCCGGCCGCCCCTCGCCCGTGGGCGCCTTCCTCGCGCGTACGGCGAAGGGCGACTGGATGACGCCCCTGAAGATCGCCGCGTGGCCGACGCTGGTGCTGCTCGTCCTCGCCTGCGTGCTGGGGATGTTCTCCTCCGAGGACACCGACGAGGCCGGGCTCGGCTGGGGCATACGGATGCGGATCGCCCTGGCGGTGCTGCTCCAGAGCGTCGGCGGCGGCTTCACCCTCTCGGGCAACGCCGGCCGGGCGCTGGGGGAGTTCGGCGAGGGGTTCGCGGGGGAGGCGTCGCTGTCGCTCGTGCCGCTGGTGGTCACGGCGGTGTGGGGGGTGGCGCTGGCGGTCGCCGCCCGCCGGGCCGGTCGCGTGAGGCGGGACGCATCGGTCCCGGCCGTCCCCGGCTCGGCCGACTCGCGCACCGACGTGGCCGGGACCGTGCTGCGCATCGCGGCGCTGTGCGGCCTCGGCGCTCTGCTGCTCGGGCTGCTGGCCCAACCCTCTTTCCGCGGCGTGGAGTTGTCCTCCGCGCCATGGCTGACGCTGCTGTGGTCCGTCCTGCTCGCGGCCGTCGTGTCCGGCGCGGTCCTCGGGCGCGCGCAGGCCGGCGCCTGGCTCGCGGCCCGGCCCGCCTGGCGCGCCGCCACCGGGGCGCTGCGTACCGCGCTGCTGGCCCTGATGCTCGTCCTCGCGGTGGCGAGCGCCGTCGCCTTCGTCGTCGCGCTCGCCACGGCGGACGACCTCGACGGCGGTGACGTGCTCACCCTGCTGGTGCTGCTGCCCAACCTCGGCGCGCTGGCGCTCGCGGTGGCCTGGGGCGCGCCGCTGAACGTCGAGTGGAACCTGCCGGACCTGCCGTTCCTGGAGTCCGGCCGCGAGTCGATCGGCTACTCCGACCTGGCGCATCTCGGCGGCGGCTGGGCGCTGTTCGGCGTGATCGTCGGCGGTCTGGTCTGCGCCCTGCTGGTGGGCCTGCTTGTCGTACGGCGCTGCGCCGACCGGCGCGAACAGCTCCTGGCGGCGGGCTTCTTCGTGCTCGCGCTGGTGCTGCTGGTGCTGGCCGCGGGTGCGAGCGTCAACGCGATGTTTCACGACCCGAGCGGCGGCGGTGACGGCTACGGCTCCGGTTACGGCGGCTATGGCGGATACGGCGGCTACGGGGGCGGCCGGGGCGACGGTTACCGCGTCGCCGCCCATGGCGAACTGGCCGCGGACGGCGCCGAGACGCTGCTCTTCGCGCTGCTGTGGACCTTCGGCGCGGTGCTGCTCGCGCCGTATCTGCTGATGATCGTCGGGCGCGGCGGTCCGTCCGCACCCGCGGGCCCGACCGGCCCCGCCGCCGCGTACGGCCCGCCGCCGGCCATGGCGCCGACCGGTTACGGCTACCTTCCCGCCGCCGACACCGCCCCCGCGCAGCCGGCCCCTGAGGGGAAGCCCCAGGCCGCCGCGCCTCCTCACCCCGCCGCGCAGCCGGCGGTGGCTCCCACCACCCCCACCCCCACCCCCACCGCACCCGACCTGCCCCACGTCCAGCACCTCCCGCACCCCGCCCCGCCCGCGGGCGGCCCGGCACCGGCGCCCGTGCCCGCCGCTCCCGAGGAGCCCCGGCCGCGCCGCCGCGCCCTGAAGTGGCTCTCCCTCGCCGTCGCCGCCTTCCTGATCGGCGGCGGCGGGACGGCGGGCGCGCTGTACCTCAAGAACCACCAGAACGCCTCCGACGCGAAGGACGACAAGCCCGCAGCGGTCAAGAGCGGCGAGCCCACCGGCGGCCCGAGCCCGTCCGGGACACCGTCGCCCACCGGCACGCCGTCCCCCGACGCCTCCGCGACCCCCTCCGGCGATCCCTCGGCCGAGCCCACCGGCGGCGCCACCTCGCCCGGCGCGGACCTGCCCGCCGGCTTCGTGCGGAAGGACGACCCCAACGGCTTCTCGCTCGGCGTGACGCGCGGCTGGCAGCGCTCGCAGAAGGGCACCCAGACCGACTACAAGGCCCCGGCCGGCGACGCGTACCTGCGCATCGGCGTCATCGCCGACGCCCCGCAGTCGTCGTACGACAACTTCCTCAGCATGGAGAAGGGCGCTGAGAAGCGCACGGGTTACCAGCGGACGGAGCTGACCCGGAACACCTTCCAGGGCCGGGCGGGCGCCCGCTGGGAGTTCACCTACGTCAACGACAGCGGCACCACCGTCCACGCCATCGACCAGGCGTACCTGGCCGACGACGGCACCGAATACAGCATTTACTACGAGTGCCCGGACGCCCTCTACGACGCGGAGAACGACCAGGTCTTCAGCACCGCGCTGAGCAGTTGGTCGGTGAGCGACGTGGACGTGGACTGACCGGGGGCGGGGTGGGGGGGGGGGGGGGGGGGGGGGGGGGGGGGGGGGGGGGGGGGGGGGGGGGGGGGGGGGGGGGGGGGGGGGGGGGGGGGGGGGGGGGGGG
>NZ_JBVIHH010000023.1:4240-78622 GCF_055570395.1 Streptomyces sp. NPDC031210 | reverse complement strand
GGTGGTCCGGGGCAGGGGAGTTATGCGGCGGCGAATGCGTTTTTGGACGCGTTGGCGCAGCGGCGGCGGGCGGAGGGGTTGCCCGCCACCTCCCTCGGCTGGGGCCTGTGGGCCGAATCCGGCGGTATGACGGGCGAGTTGACCGAGACCGATCGGCACCGTCTGAGCCGGTCCGGTGTCCGTGGACTGTCGACGGAAGACGGCCTGGCGCTGTTCGACGCCGCCTGCGCGACGGACGAGACGCACCTGGTGCCGATCCGGTTCGACATCCCGGCACTGCGCGCGGAGGCCGGCTCCGGGGACGTACCGGCCATGCTCCGCGGGGTGCTACCGACGCCCCTACGGCGAGCCGCCACGGACGCCCCGGATTCCGCCACGCGGCAGTCCCTCGCACAGCGCCTCGCCGCGCTGCCCGAAGAAGAGCGGGACGACGCCGTCCTGCGCCTGGTCGGTGAGCGGACCGCGGAGATCCTGGGCTATGCCGGGCCGGAAGCGGTACCCGCCGAACGCGCCTTCAACGAGCTGGGCTTCGACTCGCTGACCGCCCTTGAGCTGCGCAACCGACTCAACGCGGCGACCGGACTCCAACTGCCCGCGACGCTGGTCTTCGACCACCCCACGCCCGAGGCGCTGGCCCGCCACCTCACCCGTGAAGTCACCGGCGCCGACGACACCAAGGCCGAGGACACCAAGGCGGGCGGCACTGCCCTCGCGCCGGCCTCCGCGTCCGCGACCGTCGCCACACCAGCCGCGGACGACGACGACCCGATCGTCATCGTCTCCATGGCCTGCCGCTATCCGGGCGGCGTACGCACCCCCGAAGAGCTGTGGCAGCTCGTCGCCTCCGGCAGCGATGTGATCTCCGACTTCCCCGCCGACCGCGGCTGGCACACCGAGGACCTCTACCACCCGGACCCGGACCACCCCGGCACGACCTATTCCTGCGAAGGCGGATTCCTCTACGACGCGGGCGACTTCGACGCCGCGTTCTTCGGGATCTCGCCGCGTGAGGCGCTGGCGATGGATCCGCAGCAGCGGCTGCTGCTGGAGACGTCCTGGGAGGTTCTGGAGCGGGCGGGGATGGATCCCCGGTCGCTGCGGGGCAGCCGTACGGGGGTCTTCACCGGCGTGATGTACCACGACTACGGCAGCGGACTGGACGACGTACCCGAGGACATCGAGGCGTTCCTCGGCAACGGCAGTGCGGGAAGTATCGCCTCGGGCCGGGTGTCGTACGCGCTGGGGCTGGAGGGCCCGGCCGTAACGGTGGACACGGCGTGTTCGTCGTCGCTGGTGGCGATGCATCTGGCGGCGCAGGCGCTGCGCACCGGCGAGTGCACCCTCGCACTGGCCGGCGGCGCGACCGTGATGGCCACCCCGGGAACGTTCGTCGGCTTCAGCCGCCAGCGGGGCCTCGCCGCCGACGGCCGCTGCAAGGCGTTCGCGGACGGCGCGGACGGCACCGGCTGGGGCGAGGGCGTCGGCGTGGTGTTGCTGGAGCGGCTCTCGGACGCCCGGCGCAACGGCCACGAGGTGCTGGCCGTGGTGCGCGGCAGCGCCGTCAACCAGGACGGCGCCAGCAACGGCCTGACCGCGCCCAACGGGCCCTCCCAGCAACGCGTCATCCGGCAGGCCCTCGAACACGCCCGGCTCGGACCGTCCGACGTCGACGCGGTCGAAGGGCACGGCACCGGGACCACACTCGGCGACCCGATCGAGGCCCAGGCGCTGCTCGCCACCTACGGCCAGGGGCGCGAGGACGGGCACCCGCTGTGGCTGGGCTCACTGAAGTCCAACATGGGCCACACGCAGGCGGCGGCCGGGGTGGGCGGTGTGATGAAGATGGTGCTGGCCCTGCGGCACGGTGTTCTGCCCAGGACGCTGCATGTGGACCGGCCGTCCCGGCATGTGGACTGGTCGGCGGGCGCGGTGTCCCTGCTGACCGAGCGGATCCCGTGGCCGGAGACCGGACGGCCGCGCCGCGCCGCGGTGTCCTCCTTCGGAATCAGCGGCACGAACGCGCACCTCATCCTGGAGCAGCCCGCCCCGGCGGAATCGGCCGCGGAGGTGACGGCGCCCGACGGGCCCGACGCGCCCGACGCGCCCGCCGGACCGCCGGCGGTCCTCCCGTGGATCCTGTCCGGCAGGACGCCACAGGCCCTGCGCGAACAGGCCGCGCTGCTCGGGGAGTTCCTGAGGGAGCGGCCGGAGAGCGGGGCGGCGGACATCGGGTTCTCGCTCGCCACGACCCGTACCGCCTTCGAGCACCGTGCCGCGGTCGTCGCCGAGGACCGGGCCGGTGCCCTGGCGGCGTTGGCGGCCCTGGCCCAAGGGGAGACCGGGCCCGGAGCCGTCCGGGCGACCGCCGCCGCGACGCCCGGCGGCCGGACCGCGGTCCTCTTCTCCGGACAGGGAAGTCAGCGCGCCGGCATGGGCGCGGCGCTCTACGCGGCCTTCCCCGTCTACGCGCGGGCCTTCGACCAGGCGTGCGCCCACCTCGACCCGCATCTGGAACGGCCGCTGCGCGAGGTGGTGTTCGCGGAACCCGAGTCGCCGGACGCCGCGCTTCTGGACCGCACCCAGTACGCGCAGCCCGCCCTGTTCGCCGTCGAGGTCGCGCTCTTCCGGCTGTGGGAGAGCTGGGGACTGCGGCCGGATTCCGTGGCCGGGCACTCGATCGGAGAGCTGGCGGCGGCACATGTCGCCGGGGTGTTCGACCTGGCCGACGCGGCCCGGCTGGTGGCGGCCCGGGGCCGGGTGATGCAGGCCCTGCCCGCCGGCGGCGCCATGATGTCCCTCCAGGCGGCGGAGCACGAGGTGCTGCCCCTGCTCGCCGGACGCGAAGGGGAGGTGGCCGTCGCGGCGGTGAACGGCCCGACGGCGGTGGTCGTCTCAGGTACGGAACGCGCCGTCGGCGACCTCGCCGCCCACTTCGAGGCGCTGGGACGCAAGACCCGCCGCCTGCGCGTGAGCCACGCCTTCCACTCGCCGCTGATGGACCCGGCGCTGGAAGAATTCCGGCAGGTGGCCCGCGAAGTGACCTACCACGCCCCGCGTATCGCGCTGGTCTCGGACGTCACCGGTGAGACCGCTTCGGGCGGGCAACTGAGCGACCCCGAGTACTGGGTGCGCCACGCACGCGAGGCGGTGCGCTTCGCGGACCAGGTGCGCACGCTGACCGAGCGGGGGGTGACCACGTTCGTCGAGGCCGGACCGGACGCGGTGCTGGCCGCCCTGGCCCGCGAGAGCCTGAGCGGGGACGCGGTGGTCGTACCGAGCCTGCGCCGGGACCGGCCGGAGGCCCAGGCACTCGCCACCGCCCTCGCCGAACTCCACGTCAGCGGCGTACGGCTGGACTGGGACGGCGTCTTCGCGGGGAGCGGCGCGCGGCGCGTGGGGCTGCCGACCTACGCGTTCCAGCGGGAGCGTTACTGGCTGCTGTCCGGCACGGCCGGTACGGACGCCGGGGCCGGCCGGGGCGGTGCGCCGCTCGCGCCCGAACCCTCGACGGCCGCCGTACGCCCGGACCGGGCGCCCGAGGACCGCTTCTGGGAGGCCGTGGCGGACCGCGATCTCGGCGCCCTGGCAGGCGTGCTGGACGTCGACTCCGTACGCGAGGAGCCCTCGCTGAAGGCCGTGCTCTCCCTGCTGTCCGACTGGCGCGCCTGCCGCAGCGGGCCGTCGGCCGTGGCGGACCGGGCCGGCGCGGGCGCGGCGGCGGAACCGGGCGCGGACTGGTACCACCGCATCGCCTGGCATCCGCTGACCGACCCCGCCGCCGTGCCGGGCCCGGCCGGCACCTGGCTGGTCGTCGCCCCGGCCGACCGCCCGGGCGACACGGTGGCGGGCACGGTCGCGGCGCTGGAGGAGGGCGGCGCCGAGGTCGTGCTGGTGGAGCTGGACGGGGAGTCGGACGGCGGCCGGCCGTCCGACGACACGGGACAGGCCGGCCGGGACGGCGCGCCCACGGTGGCCGCCGCCTCCCTCGCGGACCGGCTGCACCGTGCGGCCGGCGGACGGGCGATCGCCGGAGTGCTCTCGCTGCTCGCACTCGCCGAGGGCGAGCGGCCCGGACACCCCGGCACCGCCCGAGGCCCGGCCCTCACCCTGGAACTGCTGCGCACCCTCGACGACCCGGAAGTGCCGGGCGCCAGGGCGCCGTTCTGGGCGGTCACCCGCGGCGCCGTGTCGGTCGGCCGCTCGGACCGGCCCGCGGACCCGGCCCAGGCGCAGACCTGGGGGCTGGGCCAGGTGGCGGCCCTGGAGGCGGCCGAACGCTGGGGCGGCCTGGTCGATCTGCCCGCGTGCCTGGATCCGCGGGCACGGGCCCGGCTGCGTACGGTGCTCACCGGCGCGGGCGGAGAGGACCAGGTGGCGCTCCGGCCGTCCGGGGCGTACGCCCGGCGCCTCGTACGGGTCCCGCAGCCCCGTGCCGGCGCCACCCCTGCCTGGACACCACGCGGTACGGCACTGATCACCGACGCGACGGGGGCCGAGGGCCCGCACCTGGCCCGCTGGCTCGCCCGCGCCGGGGCCGAGCACCTGGTACTGGTCGGGCCGCAGGGCACCGACGGCCTCGGTCAACTCGCGGACGAGCTGATCGCATCGGGGACCGACAGCACGGTCGCCCACTGCGATGTCCGCGACCGGGCGGCGCTGTCCGCGCTCCTGGACTCGCTGGCCGCGAGCGGCCGGCCGGTGCGTACGGTCGTGCACACGACGGGAACCCCGCCCTCGGCCCCGCTGAGCGCCACCCCGCCCGACCTCCTGCCCGACGTCCTGTCGGCCGGCGTCAAGGGGGCCGAGCACCTGGCCGAACTGGTCGACCGCGACGCCCTGGACGCCTTCGTCGTCTGCTCCTCCCTCGCCGGCACCTGGGGCGTCGAGGGTTGGGGCGCCCGCGCCGCCGCCGACGCCCATCTCGACGCCTGGGCGCGGCGGCAGCGGGAGCTGGGGCTCCCGGTGACCGCCGTCGCCTGGGGGCCGTGGGCCACGAGCACCTCCGACGACGCGGCGGGGCCGCAGGCACCCGACGTACGCGAGGGACTCACGCCGATGCCCCCGGAAGCCGCCGTCCGCGCGCTGCACCGGATCCTTGACGAGGGCCGCGCCGAGTGGGTGGTGGCGGACGTGAACTGGGAACGCCACCTCCCGGCGCTCCTCGCGGGCCGCGTCAGGCCGCTGCTTCGCGAACTGCCGGAAGTGCAGGATGAGTTGGCCACCCGCGCCGCCACGCACGCTGACGGCGCGGACCCGGCGGCGCCAGGGCGGCTCGCCGGCCCCTTCACCGCAACCCCCGACGAGCTGCGCCGGCGCCTGGACCAGATGCCCGAGGAGGAGCGGCCGGCGCTGCTGCTGGAACTGGTCCGGGCCCGTTCCGCCGCCGTGCTCGGCCATCGCGACCCGCAAGCCGTCGGTGCCGACGAGGACTTCCTGGACATCGGCTTCGCCTCCATGACCGCCGTCGAACTGCGCAACCAGCTCGTCGCGGACACCGGCGTGGACCTGCCGCCCACCTTGATCTACGACTGCCCCACACCGGCGGCCCTCGCCGCGTACCTGCTCGAAGAAATGCACGATCTGAAGGAGCCCGCTTCATGACCACCTCCGCGACGGCGTCCGCGACCCACCGCGCCAACCCCTGGATCCATCGCTACCACCCGGCTCCGGACAGCGCGCTGACCCTGGTCTGCTTCCCGCACGCCGGGGGCTCGGCCACCTTCTACCACCCCGTCTCCCGCGCCCTGTCACCGCAGGTGGACGTGGTGGCCGTGCAGTATCCGGGACGTCAGGAGCGGTACGGCGAACCGGCGATCGACAACCTGTCGGACCTGGCCGCCCGCGCCCACGAGGCGCTCGCGCCCCTGGCCGACCGACCGCTCGTCCTGTTCGGCCACAGCATGGGCGCGATCGTCGCCTTCGAAGTGGCCCGGCGCATGGAGCGGGAGGCCGTCGCGGCGCCCGTCGCGCTGTTCGTCTCCGGCCGCCGGGCACCGTCCCGCCACCGCGGTGAACTCGTCAGCGAGGGCGGCGACGCGGCGCTGATCCGCGAGCTGCGGCTGCTGCGCGGCACGGACCCCGCGGTGCTGGACGACCCCGAGATCGTCGAAATGATCCTCCCCGCGCTGCGCGCCGACTACAAGGCGATCGAAACCCACCGCTGCCCGGCGGACGCGGCGGTGAGCTGCCCGGTCACCGTGCTCACCGGCGACGCCGATCCGCACACCACCGTCGAGGAGGCCCGGGCGTGGTCCCACCACACCACCGGGGCCTACGACATCGAGGTCTTCCCCGGTGGCCACTTCTTCCTCGCGGACCGGTCCGAGGACGTCATCGGCGCCGTCGCCCGACGCCTGCGGACGCTCGCCGCGGCGGTGTGACGCCCAGGGGCGCCCGCCCGGCGCGCCGACCCGTCCAGCCCACCCGTGCCGCCGGCCACGGCCCGGCACCCGGAAAGGAATCCATGAGCGAGAGCACCCTGCACCGGCTCGCCCCGGCACCGGCCGGATGGCGAGTCATATGGCAGGACACCTTCGAGGGGGACCAGGGCGCGCCCCCCGACCCGGAGCGCTGGCGGGTCGTCACCGGCAGCCCCTTCGGCGCCGGAGTGGAAGAGCACACCGACGACCCCGCGCACGTCTCCCTCGACGGCGACGGGCATCTGCGCCTGACCGCGACATACGACGCCGGGGCCGGCACGGACGGCACCGGGGGCCGGTACCGGGCGGCGTGGATCGAGACCCGGCGGGAGGACTTCGTTCCGCGCCCCGGCGGTGCGCTGCGCATCGAGGCCCGCGTACGGACCGCCCCCGGCAGCGGCCTCGACTGCGCCCTGTGGGCCTGGGGCACCCCACTGCGCCACCGCGGCGACGAGGACCCGGTACAGGCGTGGTACCGCGCGGGCGAGATCGACGTCTTCGAGGTGCTCGGCTCCGAACCCGACTCCGTCTGGGGCGCCGTCCACTCCCCGGAGTGCCACCAGATCCCCTCGCTCGGGATGGGCGCCCCCACCACAACCGGCGACGGCAGCGCGTTGAGCGCCCGCTTCCACACCTACTCGGCCGTCTGGCGCCGGGACCCCGACTCGATCACCTGGGCCCTCGACGGCCGCGAGTACCTGCGGCTCACCCCCGAGGACACCACGCGCAAGGGGTGGCTGTTCCACCAGCCCGTCTTCTTCTGCCTGGCCCTCATCATCGACAGCCCGGGCGGACCGGTCCCGCCGGGCACGCCGGACCCGTCCGCGCTCCCGTCCTCGCTGCTCGTGGACCGCATCACCCTCTTCGAAGAGACCGAACCGACCGACGGGACACAGCCGTGAACCAGCCCCCCACACCGGACCTCCACCCGCTGATCACCCAGTTGGTGAACGCTGTCCGCCAGGACACGACGGGCGCGCTGGGCCCCTCGGTCTACGAGACGGCCCGGCTCACCGCGCTGGCACCCTGGCTGCCGGGACACACAGCGAGGATCGGGTTTCTCCTCGAACGGCAGAACCCGGACGGCAGTTGGGGCGGACCGGACGGCTACGCGCTGGTGCCCACCCTCAGCGCGGTCCAGGCCCTGCTGGTCCTCCTCGCCGACGACGGCCGCGCGGCGCTGCCCGTCTCACGGGAAGCCGTCGTCACCGCGGCCGAGCGGGGGCTGGCGGCCGCGGCCGCGGTGCTCGACAAGAGCGAGCAGCGGGCCGTGCCGCCCACGGTCGTCTACTTCATGATCATTCCGGCGCTGATCGAGGACATCAACGACCGTCTGGCCACGCTGCCTTCCGGCACACCCGGGACCGCCGTGCCCCCGCTGCCGCTGCCGCACGGCATGACCGACGCCGTCCTGCGCCAACTGCGGGCCGACGCCTGGCGCAACCCGCTGGCCGGCCACTACCTGGAGATCGTCGGCCCCCAAGCCGTCAACGCGGCCGAAATGGAGCCGGTCGACGGGGCCGTGGGCTGCTCGGCCGCGGCGACCGCGGCCTGGCTGGGACCCGCCGAGCCCGCCGACCCCGACCACCCGTCCGTACGCTTCCTCACCGCGACACAGGCCCGGCTCGGCGGCCCGGTACCCGCCATGACCTCCCTCACCTACTACGAGCGGGCCTGGATCCTGGGCAACCTCGCCACCGCGGGCGCCCCCGTCGACCTGCTCGCGCCCCTCGCGCAGGGGCTGCCGCCCGAGGTCGGACGGTCGGGGGCGCCGACCGCACCGGGCTTCGCGTACGAGGCGGAGACCAGCGCCATCGTCCTCACCGCGCTCGCCCACCTCCACGCGCCGGAAGAGCCCCACTATCTGTGGCAGTACGACGCGGGCAGCCACTTCATGTCCACCATCCCGGAACACCAGCCGTCCCACACCACCAACGCCCACGTCCTCGAAGCGCTCGGCGCCTACGCGGAGCGGAACCCCGCCGACGCCGCCCGCTACCACGACGCCGTCGCGCGGATCGCCCGCTGGCTGGGGGAGCGGCAGCAGCCGGACGGTAGCTGGTCGGACAAGTGGCACGCCTCACCGCTCTTCGCCACCGCCCGCTGCGTGCTCGCCCTGCACCGGTATGCCGGGCCGGAGTCCGCCGGGACGGTGGACCGGGCCGTCCGCTGGGTGCTGCGCGGTCAGCACGACGACGGGTCCTGGGGGCACTGGGGCGGCACCGCGGAGGAGACCGCGTACGCGGTGCGGATCCTCCTGGACACCCGCGCCACGCGGGACGGCGGCGAGGTGCGGACCGAGGAGGACCACGAGGCCGAGCGCGCCGCGCTGCGCGGCCGCGACTACCTCCTGCGGCACGGCCTGGGCGACCGCCACCCGCCGCTGTGGATCGGCAAGGAGCTCTACGCTCCCGCCCACCTCGTCCGGGCGGCCGTCCTGGGCGCGCTGGTGGCGGCACAACGGCTCACCTGACGGCGCCGGGGGGGGGGGGGGGGGGCCCCCCCCCCCCCCCCCCCCCCCCCCCCCCCCCCCCCCCCCCCCCCCCCCCCCCCCCCCCCCCACCGCCGCGCGTTACACGCGGCGCAGTCGTACCGGCAGCGACCGGAGCCCGCGAATGAGCGTGCTCGACCGCCACCGCAACTCCCCAGGGGCGAGGGCCGGCTCCATGCCGGGGAACCGTCCGAGCAGGGCGTCGAAGGCGATCCGTGCCTCCAGCCGGGCCAGCGGCGCCCCCAGGCAGCGGTGGATTCCGTGCCCGAACGCCAGATGGCCGCCGGCCGCGCGGGAGATGTCGAGGTCGTGCGGGCGGGCGAAACGCTGCGGGTCGCGGTTGGCGGAGGCCAGGGACAGCAGGACGAAGTCCCCGGCGGGGATGTCCACGTCACCGATGCGCACGGGCTGCGTGGCGCAGCGGAACGTGGCGTGCTTCAACGGGCCCTCCACACGCAGGAATTCCTCCACCGCCAAGGGCAGCAGCGACCGGTCGGCGAGCAGCTTCTCCCACTGGTCGCGGTGCGCCATCAGATGGAACATCCCGTTGCCCAGGGTGTTGACGGTGGTCTCATGGCCGGCGACGAGCAGCAGGAACACCATCGAGAGCAGCTCGGTCTCGCTCAGCCGGTCCTCGTCGTCGCGCGCCGACACCAGCGTGGACAGCACATCGCCGGACGGCTCGCGGCGCTTGCGCTCGATGAGTCCGCGCAGGTACTGGGTCAGCGCGGTCGACGCGGCGGCCGCCGCTTTCGAAGTCCCGCCGCAGACCAGCGCCCTGGACCAGGAGCTGAACGTCGGCGCTTCCTCGGCCGGGACCCCGAGCAGCAGGCAGATCACCCTGATGGGCAGCGGAAACGCGAAGGCGTCCAGCAGATCCACCACCTCCCCGTCGGGCAGGGCGTCCAGCAGCTCGTGCGTGAGGCGTTCGATGTCGGGGCGGAGGCGTTCGACGGCGCGGGTGGTGAAGACGCCGTTGACCAGCCGGCGCAGCCGGGTGTGGTCCGGGGGGTCGCTGTGCAGCATGTGCGTGGCGAGCGAGGCGGAGAAGGCGCCGCGCTTGTCGCTGTCCGGCGCGTTCCGCGCGAACAGCGGGTCGGTTCTGCGCAGATCGGTGCTCAGCCGGGGGTCCGTCAGGGCCGCCCGCACCGTTTCGTAGCCGGTGACGACCCACACCGGCAGGCCGCCGCAGACCGGGAGGTCGGGGGGAAGGATCACCTGGTGCGCCGGACCGTCGCTGTGCAGTTCGCGGTAGAGGGAATGCGGGTCCTGCATGAACGCGGCGTCGAGCTGTCGGAGGGGTGACCGGGCCGGACTCTCTGACATGTGGCACTTCCTCGGCTCAAAGAGATGGCCGCCCCACCGGGACACAGGGAGTCGGTGGGGCGGCCGGGGACAGCCGCTGGGCCGGGGGAACCCGGCGACTGCTGGTTTTCGGTGCGGTGTGGTCAGTTACCCGGGGAGAGCTGCTTCTCGGCGGGCTCGGGTGGTGCCTGCGCCGGAGCCGGCGTCCGCAGGTCGACATTGATCAGGGCGGCCGCGACAACCGCTGTGACCAGCAGGATTCCGGCGGCCCACAGGCTCGCCACCGCGTATCCGTGCACGGTCGCCTCCGCGGTGGCCGCGGTGCCGTGCGCCCGCGAGGCCATGGCCGTGGCCGTCACACTCGTCGCGATGGTGTTGAGCAGCGCCGTCCCGATCGAGCCGCCGATCTGCTGCGAGGTGCTGACGAACGCCGAGACGACACCGACATCGCCGGGCGGCACCTTGTTCGTCGCGATGTTGACGCAGGGCGTCATCACCAGGCCCAGCCCGGCGCCGAGCAGGATCTGGGTCGGCAGCAGCGTGGAGGCGTACGAGCTCTCCGGGGTCAGCCGACCGAGGTTGAACAGTCCGGCCGCGGCCAGCAGCAGCCCCGGTGCCACCAGCAGCCGCACCGGCACCCGCGGCATGAGCCGGGCGGTGACCTGGGTCGTGGTGAGCACCGTCGCCAGGGTCGCCGGGAGCAGCGCCAGCCCGGCCCGTGCCGGTGAGTAGTCCATGACGACCTGGAGTTGGTACGTCATGATCAGGAACAGCCCGAACATGCCGACCATGGCCAGCGCGATGGTGAGGAAGCCCCCGGCGCGGTTGCGTTCGGTCAGGACCCGCAGCGGCAGCAGGGGATCTGGCACCTTGGCCTGCAGCACGACGAAGACGGTCAGCAGCACCAGGGCGGCCACCAGCAGGCCGACCACCCGGCCGGCCCCCCAGCCCTCGTCCGCGGCCTCGCTGAAGCCGTAGACCAGCGCGACCATGCCGCCGCTGGAGAGCACCGCGCCGGGGATGTCGATCCGCGCGCCCCGCTGGGCCGGCAGGCCGGGCAGCAGCAGCCATGCGCCGATGGCCACCACGATCCCGATGGGAACGTTGACGTACAGACACCAGCGCCAGTTGAGGTACTGGGTGATCACACCGCCGCACAGCAGCCCCAGCGCCCCGCCGGCGGCGGCCACCGAGCTGAAGACACCGAACGCCTTGGCGCGCTCCCGGGGTTGGGTGAACGTCGTGGTGAGCATCGCCAGTGTCGCCGGGATGAGGAGTGCGGCGAAGAGGCCCTGCGCGGCGCGGGAGCCGACCAGCACCGCGGCGTTCGGCGCGGCACCGCCGGCGGCGGAGGCGACGGTGAAGCCGGCGACCGCGATGACGAACGCCCGTTTGCGGCCCACGAGGTCACCGATCCGGCCGCCCAGGAGCAGCAGTCCGCCGAAGGCGAGGGTGTAGGCGGTGATCACCCACTGGCGGTCCGCGTCGGACATGCCCGTCGCCCGTTGGGCCCAGGGCAGGGCGATGTTCACGATCGTGGTGTCCAGCATGACCATGAGCTGGGCGATCCCGATCACCGCCAGGCCCCACCACCGGAAGCGCGCCGGCCTCGGGTTCGAGACCGCGGTCGCTTGCGTCATGTCGGCTCCTCTTTCTTCTCCACGCGCTCGTTGCCGCAGGCCGGCGCGGCACCAAGCTGCGGTGGCAGCAGTAAACCCCAATATATTAACCGAGTCAAGATATGAACTTGGTCATCTCCTTGACTCGGTTAGGGCCGTGTTAGGGTGCAGGGGTGGAAGAGCGAGACGAGCCGATGGGCCTTCGGGAGCGCAAGAAGCAGCGGACGCGGCAGGCGATCTCCGACGCCGCGATCTCCATGTTTCTCCGGCGCGGGTTCGACCAGGTCTCGGTCGTGGACGTGGCGGCGGCGGCCGAGGTCTCCAAGCCGACGCTGTTCAAGTACTTCCCGACCAAGGAAGACCTGGTGGTGCACCGCTTCGCCGACCACGAGACGGTGGCGAGCAAGGTCGTGCGCGAGCGCCGGTCGGGCGTCTCACCGCTGGCCGCCCTGCACCAGCACTTCGTCGACGGACTGGCCCGGCGCGACCCCATCACCGGCCTGAACGACGAGCGCGAAGTCCTCGACTTCCACGGGCTGGTGTACTCCACGCCGAGCCTGCTGACGCGCGTGGTGCAGTATCAGAGCCGCGCCGAGGACGCGCTGGCGCAGGCGTTGGCCGAAGCGCTGGACGCCGGGCCCGCCGACCTCACCCCCCAACTGGTGGCCGGCCAGGTGATCGCGGCCCAGCGCATTCTGGCCGCGGCGAACTGGCAGCGGATCGTCGACGGCGCGAGCGCGGACGGCAGTCACCCCCAGGCGGTCGCCGACGCCGACCACGCCTTCGCGCTGCTGGAGTGGGGGCTCGCCGGGCCCTCGGCCGTACGCACCGCCTGAATCCCCGGACTTCACGCGAAGAGCACGCCCCCACGAGCAGGGGGCGTGCTCTTTTCGCGTGCCGCATCCCCGTCAGCCGGCGAGCGGCCCCGGAAGCGGGCGGGCGTGCAGCACATCGAGTCGGGACACCGCACGGGTCACGACCACATACAGCCGGTGCAGACCGCGCGCCTCGGCCTCCACGATGGCCGACGGCTCGACGACGATCACGTGGTCGTACTCCAGCCCCTTGACGACCCGCGCCGGGAGGACCGCGAGCCGCGCCGCCGTGCCGACGTCCTCGGTGGTGGAGACCTCCAGACCGGCCGCGCGCAGCGCCCCGGCCGTCCGCTCCGCCTCGTCGTCCGCGGTGATCACCGCGATGGCGCCCTCGTGCTCCAGCGCCCGGCGCGCGGCCTCGACGGTCGCGGACAGCGTGTCCGGCACCCGCCGGACGGACAACGCGCCGTCCTGGCGCAGCGACCGAGCGGCCGGTACGTCCACATCCAGCGCGCCCAGCACCCGGTTGGCCAGCTCCATCACGGCGGCCGGTACCCGGAAGCCGGTGGTGAGTTCGGTGACCGTGCCCTGGGTCTTGCCCAGATGCGCCAGTTGCTCGGCCCAGGAGCGCGCCGCCCACGGAGCGGTGGCCTGTGCCAGGTCGCCCAGCACCGTGAG
Source organism: Streptomyces sp. NPDC031210 (assembly GCF_055570395.1). Lineage (NCBI taxonomy): Bacteria > Bacillati > Actinomycetota > Actinomycetes > Kitasatosporales > Streptomycetaceae > Streptomyces > Streptomyces sp. NPDC031210. The sequence goes on along the minus strand of NZ_JBVIHH010000023.1, from coordinate 65,295 downwards.
CGAGCCGAAGCCGCTGCGGCGGGCGATCGCCCGGCACTGCATGGGGGAGAGGTCCTGCGCCTCGTCCACGACCACATGGCCGAAGCTTCCGGGCCGCTCGATCAGCCCCGCGACCTCGTCGATCAACAGCATGTCCGCGGCGGACCACTTGGCGCTCTTGACCGGCCGCGGCGGCCCGCTCCACAGGATCGCCGACTGCTCCTCCGCGTCGAGCAGCCCCGCCGCGGCCCGGTCCAGTACCGCGGCATCGCCCAGCAGGCCGGCGACCACCTCCTCGGCCCGGACCGTGGGCCACACGGCGTCCAGGAACGCCGCGATCGGGCGGCACCGGCCGATCTTCCGCTGCCAGGTCATGTTCTTCGGGCCCGCCCGGCGCTCCGCCTGCTCCTGCACCAGCGACACCACCCGGGAGCGGACGTGCTCACGGCCCACCGCGTACGGCGGCGCCTGCTCACGCACCTCTTCCACGATTCGGCTCAGTTCGTCGCCGTGGACCCGCCAGCGATAGGAGCCATCGGAAACGGTGACCCCGTCGGGGACCGTGGCGACCCGGCCGTACAGGGCCCGCTCCAGGACGGTCGCCATCCGGTGGCTGTGCTTGACCGCCGTCGCGAGCTCGCTGTCGACGGCCCGCACCGGCTGGCGGGCGACGACGTCCTCCACCGTGCACTGCGCGATGTCGATCTCGCCGAGCGCCGGCAGCACCTGGGCGATGTAGCGCAGGAACGTCCGGTTGGGGCCGATGATCAGCAGACCGCTGCGCTGGAGCCGCTGTGGGTAGGTGTACAGGAGGTAGGCGGCACGGTGCAGGCCGACCGCGGTCTTTCCGCTGCCCGGCGCCCCCTGGATGCACACCGAGTCGGCCAGTTCACGGCGGACCAGGTCGTCCTGCTCCGGCTGGATGGTGGCGGCGATGTCGCGCATCGGGCCCGTGCGGGGGCGCTCGATCTCGGCCGCGACGATACGGCTCGCCCCCGCCGGGACAGCCTCCTGCCGGTCCAGACGCTCGTCCTCCAGGCCCGTCAGATCCTTCGGCTCACCGCTGCTCAGCGGCGCCCAGCCAAAGCGCCGGCGCACCGCGACTCCCTGCGGTTCCAGGGCACTTGCCTGGTAGAAGGTGCGCGACACCGGCGCCCGCCAGTCGATGACCAGCGGCGGCGCGGCGGGGTGTTCCGAGACCCGGCGGCGCCCGATGTAGTAGCGCTGTCCGCGGTGGTCCCCGGTCTCCGGCGCGTCGTCGAAGTCGAGACGGCCGAAGAAGAGCGGGCTGTCCGGCTCCTGTGCCATGTCCCTGGCCCGGGTGCGCAGATAACGGCCCAGCGCCTCCGCGCTCGCGCCGTCGCCCGAGACCCCCTCGCCCTCGGTGACCTGGTGGCCCGCGTCCTCGACCTGCCGGGCCATCGCCGCCCGGCACAGGGCGACGTACTCCCGTTCCTCCGCGAGGACGTCGTCCAGTCCGGTGGCATCCGCGCGGGCGCCGGAGTCCGAGAGGGAGGAGTCCTGGGCGTATGGCGTCATCGATCGCGACCTTTCCGCAGTGACCGCCTTGCTGTGCTGCGTGCACGCCGTCCGTACGCCGTACGGCGACAGCGGTGGTTGACCCCACGAGCATAACTGAACTCGGTTAAGAGACTGACCGGGTTGCCCATCGGGGTGGTGAGGGCCACGGACGGCGTGCTGGGCCCCCAACCCCCCGCATGCGAACGCAGATAGGGGCTGTAGGGGTTTTGAGGCACTCTTTCAGCGGGCTAGCCTGCGAAAGCGGCACACAGGTTTTGCGAGTCCGATTATTCGGGGTGGGTGGATGGGCAAGGCGATGGAGCGCGCATGCGGCGACGCACAGCACACCGGCGTGGTGATCGTCAGCAGCCTCGCTTCCGACGCCCACACCTGGAATCTCGTGTATCTCCAACTCCTGCTGGAAGAACACGGTTTCGAGGTGATGAATCTCGGCGCCTGCGTGCCCGACGAACTGCTCGTCACCGAATGCCTGGACCGCGCTCCGGACATGGTGGTCATCAGCAGCGTGAACGGTCACGGATATCAGGACGGCCTGCGTGTCATCGGGAAACTGCGGGAGGCGCTCCCGCTCGCCCGGACCCGGATCGTGCTCGGCGGGAAGCTCGGCATATCCGGAGCGCGCGGCGGCCTGCGCGTGGACCCGCTGCTGGACGCGGGATTCGACGCGGTGTTCCCCGACTCACCCGATGCCGTAGCGGAATTCGAGCGCTATCTGAGCCATGTCTTCGAACGAGTGGCCTCATGAACGTCGAATTCCGTGTTCCGTCGCAGTCGACGGAACAGGGTACGGCCGGAAATTCCACCGGCTTCGGGGATTTCGTACGCCGCCGCGCCGCGTCCGGCGAACTCGTCGTCCAACCGCGCATGGGATTCAGCGACCCCACCCGAATGCGGGCCGGACTGCTGGCCACCCGGCGCGCCGCGGCGACCACCGTGGGCACCCTCACCGTCGACAGCTACACCCGCGTCGGCGACCTGGAGGCGGCCCGCGACGCCGTCCGCCAGGGCATCGCGCTCAACGGCTACCCCCTCGCCACCCACCCGCGGGAGACGACCGAGCGCGTCCTCGCGGGCATCGCCGACGACGACTTCCCCGTACAGGTCCGGCACGGCTCGGCCGAGCCCGGCCACATCTTCAAGGCGCTCACCGCCGTGGGGCTCTCGGCCTCCGAGGGAGGTCCGGTCTCCTACTGCCTGCCCTACGGCCGCACGCCACTGGAGAAATCCGTCCGGAGCTGGGCGCGCTGCTGCGAGGACTTCGCGGAGCTGCGCGGGCCGAGTGTGGACCCGCATCTGGAGACCTTCGGCGGCTGCATGCTCGGCCAACTGTGCCCGCCGGGCCAACTGGTCGCCCTCAGCGTCCTGGAGGCGCTGTTCTTCCACCGCCACGGCCTGCGCAGCATCTCGGTGAGCTACGCCCAGCAGAGCCACCCGGGCCAGGACCGGGAGGCGGTCCGCGCGCTGCGCGGACTGTGCGCGCGGCTGCTGCCCGACGCGGACGTACACATCGTCGTCTACGCCTACATGGGCCTCTTCCCGCAGACCGCCGCCGGCGCCCGCGCTCTGCTCGGCGAGGCCGCACGCCTGGCCCGGGCCACCGGAGCCGAACGGCTCATCGTCAAGACCGAGGCGGAGGCCGACCGCATCCCCACGGTCGCCGAGAACGTCGCCGCGCTGGAACACGCCGCCCGCACCGCGCCCGGCCACCCGGCGCACGCCGACGACGACTCCCAGGTCCATGCCGAGGCGTACGCCCTCATCGACGCGGTGCTCAACGCCGCGCCGGACATCGACCGGGCCCTGGTACAGGCGTTCAAGCGCGGGCTGCTGGACATCCCCTACTGCCTCCACCCCGACAACGCCGGCCGCAGCAGGAGCTATCTGGACGGCGACGGCCGACTGCGCTGGGCCGACGTCGGCTCGCTGCCCCTTGCCCCGCTGGTCGGGCACGGCCGCGGCCGGCCGGTCACCTCCGGCGAGCTGATGAGCGCCCTGTCCTATGTCCGCCGCACCTTCGACGGCGATCCGTACGGCGAGCTGCGCGGGCACCCGCGCGGAAAGGCGGTCGAAGACCGATGAGAGCACTCGTGCTGGCCGGCGGGACCGGGACCAGACTGCGTCCGCTCACCCACACCTCGGCGAAGCAGATGGTGCCGGTGGCGAACAAGCCCGTGCTGTTCTACGCCCTGGAATCGATCGCCCGCGCCGGGATCACGGACGTCGGCATCGTCGTCGGCGACACCGCCGACGAGATCCGCGAGGCGGTGGAGGACGGATCGAGATTCGGCCTCAAGATCACCTACATTCCCCAGCACGCCCCGCTCGGCCTGGCCCACGCGGTCCTCATCGCCCGGGACTTCCTCGGCGAGGACGACTTCCTCATGTACCTCGGCGACAACTTCATCTGCGGTGGGGTCGCCGGACTCGTCGAGGACTTCCAGCTCAAACGGCCCGACGCGCACATCCTCCTGACCCGCGTGGCCGACCCCGGCGCCTTCGGGGTGGCCGAACTCGGCCCGGACGGACGGGTCGTGGGGCTGGAGGAAAAACCCGAGCGGCCCCGCAGCGACCTGGCGATGGTCGGTGTCTACCTGTTCACCCCGGCCGTCCACGAGGCGGTGCGTGCCATCGAGCCCTCCCGGCGCGGCGAGCTGGAGATCACCCACGCCCTGCAGTGGCTGCTCGACGCCGGGCACAGCGTCGACTCCACCCTCATCGAGGACTACTGGAAGGACACCGGCAGCGTGGTGGACATGCTGGAGGTCAACCGCACCGTCCTGGAGAGCACCGAACCCCGGCTGGACGGGCTGGTCGACGAGCACAGCGAGATCATCGGCCGGGTCGTGGTGGAGGCCGGATCCCACATCCGCGGCTCCCGCATCGTCGGCCCCGCGGTGATCGGCGCGGACAGCCGGATCACCGACTCCTACATCGGGCCGTTCACCTCCATCGGCGAGCGCTGCCGGCTCGACGACTGCGAGGTCGAGTACTCCGTCGTGCTACCGGACACCCTCATCACCGGCGTGCGCCGCATCGCCGCTTCGCTGATCGGACGCAACGTGGAGATCACCCCGGCCGCCCACGGCCCACGGACCCATCGCCTCGTCCTCGGCGACCACAGCACCGTGCGGATCGCGTCATGAGGATCCTGGTCACGGGAGGCGCCGGATTCATCGGTTCGCACTACGTACGGACGCTCCTGGGCGGCCCCGATGCCGCGGACTGCGACCGGCTGACCGTACTGGACAAGCTCACCTACGCCGGTAACACCGCCAACCTCGCCGCCGTATGGGAAGACCCGCGCCTCACCTTCGTCCACGGCGACGTCTGTGACGCGGGGCTGGTCGACAAACTCGTCGCCGACCACGACACCGTGGTGCACTTCGCGGCGGAGTCGCATGTCGACCGCTCCCTGCGCGGCGCGTCCGACTTCATCATGTCCAACGTCGTCGGCACCCAGACCCTCCTGGACGCGGTGCTGCACCACCAGGACTCCTTCGGCACCTTCGTCCACATCTCGACCGACGAGGTCTACGGCTCCATCGACTCCGGTTCCTGGACCGAGAGCCACTGTGTCGTCCCCAACTCCCCCTACGCCGCGGCCAAGGCGTCCAGCGACCTGATCACGCTGGCCTACGGGCGCACCCACGGCCTGGACGTACGGGTGACCCGGTGCTCCAACAACTTCGGGCACCACCACTTCCCCGAGAAGCTCATCCCGCTGTTCGTGACCAACCTGCTGGACGGCAAGCAGGTCCCGCTCTACGGCGACGGCCTGCACATCCGCGACTGGCTGCACATCGACGACCATGTGCGGGGCATCGAGCTGGTGCGCACCCAGGGCCGCCCCGGCGAGGTCTACAACATCGGCGGCGGCACGGAGCTGTCCAACATGGCGCTGACCGAGCGCCTGCTGGACGCGTGCGGCGCCGGCTGGGACCGGGTCGACCACGTCGCGGACCGCAAGGGCCACGACCGGCGCTACTCGGTGGACTGGACGAAGATCCGCACCGAGCTGGGGTACGCCCCGCGCCGCGACTTCGACACCGCCCTCGCGGAGACCATCGACTGGTACCGCACGCACCGCGAGTGGTGGGAGCCGCTCAAGCGGCGCGCGGGACTGTGAGAGGGGCGGCGCGGCCCGGAGCGGGCGGGATCCCCGCGCCGCCCCGGCCGTCGCCGCCTCAGTTCCCGCCGGTCAGCGCCCGCCGGTCCAGCTTCCCGTTCGGGGTCCGCGGCAGCGCGTCCACCGGCACGAACTCCACCGGCACCATGTAGGCGGGCAGCGCGCTCGCCACATGGCCGCGCAGCTCCGCGGCGGCCGGCAGCGCAACCGCCCGCTCGGCCACGACGTACGCGACCAACTGCTTGTCGCCCGGCCGCACCTCCTGGGCCAGCACCGCCGCCTGACTCACCGCCGGGTGCGCCACCAGCCGCGCCTCCACCTCGCCCGGCTCGACCCGGAACCCGCGGATCTTGACCTGGTCATCGGCGCGCCCCACGAACTCCAGCACCCCGTCCTCCCGGCGCCGCGCCAGATCGCCGGTGCGGTACATACGCTCCCCACCCGGCCCGCCGAAGGGATCGGCGACGAACCGCTCGGCGGTCAGCGCCGGCCGGTTCACATAGCCGTGGGCCAGCCCGACACCGGCCACGTACAACTCGCCCAGCGCCCCGCTCGCCGCGGGCTTGAGCTCGTCGTCCAGTACGTAGGCCCGCTTGCCCGCGAGGGGCAGGCCGATCGGCAGGGCGCTGCCCGCCAGATCCTCCGGGACGACCGCGTGGTGGGTGGTGAAGCCCATGCTCTCCGCGGGGCCGTAGCCGTTGCCGACGCGCAGCCGCGGATGGTCCCGAAGGGCCTTGGCGACGTGCGGGACCGAGGCCGGCTCACCGCCGGTGATCGCGTAGCGCACCCCCTCGAACGCCTCCGGCACCTCGTCCACCAGGAAGTTGAACAGGCTCGCCGAGAGCTGGAGCATGGTGACGCCGTGCCGCGCCACCAGGTCACCGATCTCCAGCGGATCCGGGTTCTGACCGGACTGGAGCACACAGCGCGCGCCGAACAGCAGGGCGCCGAACAGCTCCAGACCGAAGGCGTCCCAGGACACCGGGGAACACTGCAGGAAGACCTCGTCCGGCCCGAACCCCGAGTAGTCCTGCCCGAGATAGGTGCCGGTCAGGGCGCGGTGCGGGGAGATCACGCCCTTGGGCCGGCCGGTGGAGCCGGAGGTGAACATCACGCAGGCGACGTCCTCCGGGCCGACCCGGCCGGCGGGATTCCCGGTGGGGGAGTCAGCCGCCTCCTCACCGTCGACGCACAGAGTGGTCCCGGCCGTGAGGCGGCCGCCGAGGGAACGCGAGGTGAGCAGCAGGGGCGCGCCGGTCTCCGCCAGCGCGAGAGACAGCCGCTCCGCCGGGAAGTGCGGGTCCAGCATGGTGTAGCCGCCGCCCGCCTTGAGCACCGCCAGCAGCGCCACCACCATGTCGAAGCCGCGCTCCAGATACACGCCGACCAGCGTGCCGGGCCCGACGCCGAGACAGGCCAGTCGGTGCGCGAGGTGGTTGGCCCGCTCGTTGAGCGCGCCGTAGGTCAGCTCGTCCGCTTCGTGGACGAGGGCGACGGCGTCGGGCGCGCGCTCGGCCCGCGCCTCGAACAGCTCGTGCACGCACCGTCCGGGGGGCGCCGCCTCCGCGCGGCGCCCGACGATCCGCAGATCGGTCGGATGACGCTCGATATGGGCCAGGCAGCCCTCCCGGGTGTCGGTGCCATGGGTCACCGACCAGCCTTCGGGTACGGCGATGCCGGCGGGCCACAGGCTCTGGTGGCCCAGGTGGTCGGTGAGGACCATGTGGCCGCCGTCGTACTCCTCGAACGGATTGCTCATGAGGGCTCCCTCGTCGCCGGCTCCGACCGCCGCTCGGCGGACGGCTGCGGCCATAGGTCCTGCGGGTCCAGGTCGGCCGCCGCGTACTTGCCCAACGCGCTCACCAGGAGCCGCAGTTCGATCTCCAGACAGGCGGCGAGACGGATCAGCCCGCGGTCGGGGTCCTCGTCCGCCGCCAGTAGCGCGGCCCGGCCCAGACCGGCCGCGCGAGCACCCAGGGCCAGGCTCCTGGCCACCCGCCCGCCCTCCCACATGCGCCCGCTGACCAGCAGCGGGTGCGAGCCCGGACCGATGCGGCGCAGGCACTCGCCCAGCGGTAGGCCGACCGCGTCGAGGAAGGCGTGGGGTGCCCAGCCGGAGCCGCCTTCGGCGCCGTCGACGGTCACCGCGTCGGCGCCGGCCTGCCACGCCACCGCCGCCGCCCGGTCCACGTCCCGGCCCGGGAACAGCTTCACCCACACCCGTACCCGCGGATAGTTGCTGCGCATGAAGCGGATCTGCTGGCGCAGGATCTCCTCGGTGACGGTCCCCGGCGCGCTGCAGCGCAGTACGTGTCCCTCCGCGCCGAGCGTGTCCTGGACCCGGTAGCGGTCGGCGAGGCGCCCCGCGTCCGCCGCGTCCACGACCGTCATCCCGCCCAGGCCCGGTTTGGCGCCCTGGCCGACCTTGAGCTCGAAGGCCAACCGCCCGGAGTCCAGCAGCGGTTGGGTGTGCGGGTCGCTGTGGAGGAGGTTCCACACCTCGGCGTCGGCGTCCTCGGTGCTCTGCTGTACGGCGACGCCGCCGGCACCGTCGGGCAGCTCGTCGGTGTACGCGCGGATGCGGCGCAGCAGGCCGGCGGCGGCTCCGGCGGTGTCGGGGGCCGCGCCCGGCCGCCCGTAGCCGCTGACCGGTACCACGTTCTCGCCGATGACCAGGGGCAGTCCCAGTCGCCCCGCCTGCCGGCCGACCGCCGATCCGAGGCCGTCGCCGGCGGCGCGGGTCGAGCCGAAGGCCGAGACGTACAGGGGCAGCGGCGCGCGGAAGCCCCCGATGTCGGTGGTCAGTTCCACATCGGAGTGCTGGGGCTCGCGGCCCAGCTCGATGAGCTTCTCCAGCCGCCGCGGCATGAACACCGGCGGTACCAGGCGCCCGGTGTCCAGCACGTCACCCGGCATGCCGTACGCGGCGCCCGCGTCGTGCGGCGCGGCGGCCGCGCCGAGCAGGGTGTGCCCGTACCCGGAGAGCGGCGGGAAGGCCGCGGCGGTGCCCGACCGCGCCCGCTCGCGCACCGCCGCCTCGGGGAACCCCGGCGCCGAGAGGCCCCTCGGCCGTGTCACAGCGACACCACGCCGGGAATCTTGGGGAAGGCGGTGGCCTCCCAGACCGCTTCCAGGCCGCAGACGTAGCGGGTCAGGCGCTCGATGCCGATACCGAATCCGGCGCTGGCCGGGAGGCCCCCGCGGGCCACGTCCAGGAACTGCGCGTACTTCCCCGGGTTCTCCCCGGTCTCCCGCATCCGCGTGATGATCCGCGCGTGGTCGAACTCCCGCTCGGCGCCGCTCATCAGCTCGCCGTACCCCTCGGCCGCCAGGAGGTCGAAGTTGCGCAGCGTGCCGGGCACTTCGGGGTCCTCGCGGTCGTAGAAGCCGCGGGAGCCCTTCGGATAGCTGGTGACGAAGAACGGGCGGGTGGCCTTGCGGGACAGCATCGCCTCGCCCTCCCAGTCGATCTCCGCGTCCGGGTTCTGCTCGTGTCCCAGAACGCCCAGGTCGGCTACGGCCGTGGCGTGGGTGATGCGGTCGAAGGGCCGGGCGAGCAGATCGGCGAAGGCGTCGGGGTCGCGGCCGAGGAGAGCGAGGTCCTCGGGCAGGTGCTCGGTGACCGAGCGCACCGCCGTCCGCACGATCTCCTCGGCGACGCCCATCGCGTCCTGCGCGCCGGCGCCCGCGATCTCCACGTCGAACTGGTGGAACTCCGCCAGATGGCGCTGGGTCGAGCAGCTCTCGGGCGGCTCCAGACGGACGTTGGGCGCCACACAGAAGATCTTGTCGAACGACAGCAGCGCCGCCTGCTTGTACATGATGGCGCTGGTCATCAGCTTGTAGCGGTGACCGTAGTAGTCGACGTCGACCTGCTTGGCGCCGCGTCCGCCCGGGTCGGTCGCCGGGCCGATGACGGGCGGCAGCAGCTCGACGAAGCCGAGCTCGCGCAGATGGTCGCGGGCCGCGCAGACGATCTGCTGCTGAACGCGCAGAACGGCGCGGGTGCGGGGGCTGTCGAGGTGCGTCCGGGGTGAGGGCGGCAACTGGCTCATGTGCCTTTACTCCGAGGGGTGCTGACGGGGCCGAGGCCCGCGCGTGGTGCGGCCGGTGGGGTGCGGAACGGGGTCGTGCGGGGCGCTCAGGGGCTGAGGGCGAACTCCGCCCGGAACCCGAAGAATCCGCTGGGCGCGTCCTGGACCTGGCTGAAGCGGACCTCGCCGCGGGCGCCGCGGTACTTGCCGGACCCGCCGGTGACCACCCCGTCGAAGGCGTAGTCGGCGGGCGGGGAGCCGGCGCTCTTCTCGGCGGCGCCGGTGACGGTGTCGAAGGGCAGCAACTGGCTCACGCTGAGCTGTCCGCCGGGCAGTCGCCACATGCTGGTGCACTGGGCCGCCCACATGCGGCCCTGGAAGTGGGCCTTGACGATGGCGCACTGGCCGCCGGTCTCACCGATCTTCTTCCTGGCGGTGTCGGTGATGTCGGCGTAACTGGTGAAGGACGTCCCCACCTTCGCGTCCGCCGGGATGGAGATATCGGTGATCTGCTCCTCCACCACCAGACGCGTCTTCGGGGCACCGGCTCGACCGGCGTGGGAGCCACCGGGGGCGGACCCACCGGGGTCGGCCACCGCCACACCGACGGTCGCGGCAAGGGCCAGGGCAGCGGCACCGAGGCCGAGGACGACTCGTTTCATGATTCCTCCGGGACGTCGAACAGGGCGTAGGGCGTACAGGGGCACGCCGCGAGCAGGCGGGGCGGGCACAGCGGGGGAGCGGTCGGGACGGTCGGGTCGGTCGGAGCGGTCAGGACACCAGGCGCGCCAGATGCGGCACCGTGTCGGCCGGCGCGGGCATGGCCTCGATCTCCGCCCGCACCTCCTCGGCGGCCACGCGGTACGCCGCGTCCTCCAGCAGCGCCGCAAGGTGGGCGGTGGTGAAGGCGTCCGGCTCGATGCCCACGCCGACTCCGCGGTCGGCGACCGCCTTCGTGTTGAGCAGTTGTTCGTTGCCGTGCGGCACGATGAGCTGCGGCACGCCCCTGGCCAGGGCGGTGAAGGTCGTACCGTCACCGCCGTGGTGCACCACCGCCGAACAGGACGGCAGGAGTTCGCGCAGGGGGATCCAGCCGGTCGGGCGGACGTTGCCGGGCAGATCTCCCAGCGCCGACAGGTCGCTGCCGCCCACGGCCAGCACGATCTCCGCGCCGGTACGGGCGGCCTCGTGCACCACCCGCTTGAGGTGGCCCACCCCTTCCACGCCGGGAACCACCGTGCCCAGCGTGAGACACACCCGGGGGCGCGCGGCCGGCCGGGTCACCCAGTCCGGGAGGACGCCGCCACCGTTGTGCGGCAGATAGCGCATGGGCCGGGCCGCCGGCTCCGGTGCGACGACGCTGGGCGGCGCCATGCTCAAGGAGACCGCGGGCGGTTCGATGGCGGGCACGCCGTGGTGCTCGGCCAGCCACTGGGTGAACCGCGGGTGGAAGAAGCGGTCCACGCCCTGCAGATGAATCTCGAGCTGCACCCGGGGAATTCCGAGCCGGGTGGCGATCAGGGGGGCGCCGATATGGGACGGCTCATGGACGATGATGTCCGGACGCCAGCGCCGGGCGATTTCCAGATCGCCGTCCAGGGTGAGCGCGGAGAAACCCGCGAAGGTCTCGGCGATACGGGCCGCATCCCGCGCGTCGATAATCTTCGCGGGGTCGAACATCCCCGCAAGATGAGCGATGCGCTCGCGTTCTTTCCCGCTTTCCCCTTCGGTTTCTCCGGGCGCCGGTGACCGCGTTCCGGGGCGGGTCAGGAGGACCGATTCCACGTCCGAATCCGGAGCCGTATCGGCCATCGAGAGCCCCGATTCGGCGACAACTCCCGTTCGTTGACCGGCCCCGGTGTAGAGAATCTCGTGGCCCGCCGACCGTAATGCCCAGGCCAACGGAATGGACGGAGAGATATGGCTGAAGCCGGACAGGAACATGAACAGCGCCCGCATTACGCCCCCGGAAAAAGATTGTCGCTCGTGGCGGCGCCGAAAGCGGCCGCGCACAATGCTGCCCCGATGTGTCGCCGACACTAGCAGCGATGTCAATACCCGGAATCTAGGGGTCATTAAGGGGGGCTAGGGGTTACGTCCATTGCGCACCCGGCATACCGTGAGTCCGGTGAATGCACGTAGGTACGCTATCGCTGCGAGAGGCCGATGACGACAGCCGATCCCCAAGCTCGCACCCTTTCCGCGACGCGGTGGCGCGTCCTGTTGCACGACGACTTCACGGGCCCGGCCGGCTCCCCGCCCGACACCGGACGCTGGCTGATACGCACCGGCCGGCCCTTCGGCGCCGGAGTCGAGACGCACGCCGACGACAGCGGCCATGTGGCCCTCGACGGCGCGGGACGGCTGAAGATGACCGCCACCCGCGACGCCGACGGCGGCTTCACGGCGGCCTGGCTCGAAAGCCGCCGGGAGGACCTGCTGCCGCCCAGCGGCGGCGCGTTGCGCATCCAGGCGCGGGTACGGACCGCCCCGGGCCCCGGTCTGGACTGCGCCCTGTGGGCCTGGGGCAACGCGATGCGGTATCCGGAGCCTGGTGAAGCGGAACTGGACCGCTGGTTCCGGGCGGGCGAGATGGACGTGTTCGAGGTGCTCGGCTCCCAACCGGACCGGGTCCACGGCTCGTTGCACTCGCCGGCCTGCGACCAGCTCCCGTCCTGCGGCATCGGCGGCCACGGCGCCTCTGTGGACGGCGTACCGCTGAGCGACGGCTTCCACACCTACTCGATGGTCTGGACCCGCGACCCGGACACCGTCACCTGGCACATCGACGCCCGCCCGTACCTCAAGCTGACGCCGCAGGACACCACGGAGGAGGGCTGGCTCTTCAACCAGCCGGCCCACCTGTGCCTGGCGATCATCATCGGCAGCCCGGGCGGCCCGGTGCCACCGGGCACCCCCGATCCGTCCGCCTTCCCCGCCGGCATGCTCATCGACGAGATCACCGTCGCCGAGCGCGGCCCCAAGGGCACCGACGCGGCCGAGGAGGCGGGGCGATGAGCGAGACGGCACCGGTCGCGGACGCCTTCGGCGACGCCGACTTCATGCAGGACCCGCACGGCGTCTACCGGCGCCTGCGCCGACAGGGCCCGGCGCACCGCACCACACTCCCCAAGGCCGTGCCGCTCTTCGGCGGCCTGCCGGTCTGGGTGGTCAGCACGTACTCCGCGGTACGCGCCGCCCTGACCGACCCCCGGCTGAGCACCGACCTCAAGCACACCAGCGCGCTGTTCGCCCGCCATGGCACCGACACCGCCGGCGGGGCGTTCGGCGCCGTCCTCGCCCGCCACATGCTCCACTCCGACCAACCGGACCACACCCGCCTGCGCAAACTGGTCAACAAGGCGTTCACCCCGGGCGCGGTGGACCGGCTGCGGCCCCGGATCGAGGACATCACCAGCGGCCTGCTGGACGCCATGAAGGGACGCGACCAGGTCGACCTGCTGGAAGAGTTCGCCTTCCCGCTGCCGGTCACCGTCATCTGCGAACTGCTCGGCGTCCCCGAGGCGGACCGCGCCGACTTCACGCGCTGGTCCCAGCTCCTGGTCTCCGGCCCCTCCGCCGAGGAGGTCGTCGCGGCCCAGACGTCGATGGTCGGCTATCTGACCGAGCTGACCGCCGCCAAGCGCGCCGCCCCCCAGGACGACATCCTCAGCGCCCTGGTACAGGCCCGCGACGCCGGCGACCGCCTCGCCGACAGCGAACTGGTCCCCATGGCGTTCCTGCTGCTGGTCGGCGGACACGAGACGACGACCAACCTCATCGGCAACGGAACCCTCCACCTGCTGCGCGACCGCGACAAACTGCGTGCCCTGCTCGACGATCCGGCCCTGCTGCCGGGCGCGGTCGAGGAGTTCCTGCGGTTCGAAGGGCCCATCAAGCACGCCACGTTCCGGTACACCACCGACGAGGTCGAGCTGGACGGCGTCCGCATCCCCGCCGGGGAACTGGTCCTGGTCTCGCTGGTGTCGGCCAACCGGGACGGCGAGCGCTTCACCGACCCCGACCGGCTCGACCTGACCCGCGCCCCCGGCGGCCACCTGGCCTTCGGCCACGGCATCCACTACTGCGTGGGCGCGCCCCTGGCCCGCCTCGAAGCGCAGATCGCCTTCCGCCAACTGCTGGAGCGCTACCCGGACATGGAGCTGGCGGCCGAGCCGTCCGAGCTGTACTGGCGGGCCAGCACCCTGATGCGGGGTCTGAACTCACTGCCCGTACGCCTGGGGGGCGGCGGATGACGACCACCGCCCCGCCGCGTCAGTCACCCGCCTTCCACGAGTGGTTCGCGGCCCGCGAGGGCGCCCACGAACACCGGGTCAGCCCCCTCGCACTGGACCGGCTCGACGGATGGCGGTTCGACCAGGGCACCGGCAATCTCGTCCACCGCAGTGGCGGGTTCTTCTCGGTGGAGGGGCTGGAGGCGTACGTCGCCGAGCAGGGCGGGGCACGCTGGAGCCGGCCGGTCATAGTGCAGCCGGAGACCGGCATCCTCGGCATCCTCCTCAAGCGGATCGACTCGGTGCCGTACTGCCTGATGCAGGCGAAGATGGAGCCGGGCAACATCAACACCCTTCAGCTCTCGCCCACCGTCCAGGCGACCCGCAGCAACTACACCCGTCTCCACCAGGGCAACCACGTCCCCTACCTGGAGCACTTCACCGCGCCCCGGCGCGGCCGGATACTGCTGGACGTCCTCCAGTCCGAGCAGGGCGCGTGGTTCCTCGGCAAACGCAACCGCAACATGATCGTCGAGGTGGCAGCGGACGAGGACATACCCGTCCTGGACGACTTCCGGTGGATCGAGCTGGCCGAACTGCGGAGCCTGCTGCACACCGACAACCTCGTCAACATGGACTCGCGCACCGTCCTGTCCGGCATGCCCCTCACGACACCGGCGGCGGCACCGGCCGGTGCCGCCGACTTCTTCCGGCCCGCTCGGGACGCCCGCGCACTGCACGACACCGCGTCCCTGCGGAGCTGGTTCACCGAGGCCAGGACCCGGACGCCGCTCGTGCAGCGCCGCGTCCCCCTGGCGGACCTGCCCGACTGGGAGTACCGCGACGGCCGCATCGTGCACCGGGACGGCGGACACTTCGCCGTCATCGGTGTCGACGTCGAGGCCGGCGGCCGCGAGGTGCCGCACTGGACCCAGCCCATGGTGGCCCCCGCGGACCGCGGACTGGCCGCCTTTCTCGTCCGGCGGATCGAGGGCATGCCGCATCTGCTGGTCAAGGCCCACACCGAGCCCGGCACCTTCGACGCGGTGGAGATGGGCCCGACCGTCCACTGCTTCCCCGCCCAGGGCGGCCGGGACGGCGCCGAAGAGCCGCCCGCGTACCTGGACCGAATCCTCACCGCCCCACCGTCCGCCGTCCTCTTCGACGCCGTCCACTCCGAAGAGGGCGGCCGCTTCCACCACGCCGAGACCCGCTACGTGATCGTCGAGGCCGGCCCGGACGTGGCAGCCGACGTCCCGGACTCCCACATATGGATGACGAGGGAGCAGCTCGCCGAGTTCGTCCGCTGCGGCGGCCATGTCAACGTCGAAGCCCGCAGCCTGCTGACGTGCCTGCACACCCTGGGATGAGCACCGTGGCCGATCCGCTGCACCACCAACCACCGCTCCGCTTCGGCGTCCTGGGCTGCGCCGACATCGCCCGCCGCCGGGTGATCCCGGCCCTGCTGCGGACACCGGGCGCCCGGCTGGCCGCCGTCGCGAGCCGCGACCCCCAGCGGGCGCGGCACGTCGCCGACGCGTTCGGCTGCGCCCCGGCGCCCGGATACCAGGACCTGCTCGAACGCGATGACATCGACGCCGTGTACCTGCCGCTGCCACCGGCCCTGCACCCGCGGTGGATCCGGCGCGCCCTCATGGCGGGCAAGCACGTCCTCGCCGAGAAGCCGCTCACCACGAGCGGCGCCGAGACCGCCGAACTCATCGCGCTCGCCCGCTCCCTGGGCCTCGTCCTGGCGGAGAACGTGATGTTCGTGCACCACCCGCGGCACCAGCGGGTACGCGAGCTCCTCGCCGACGGCGCCATCGGCACGCCGCAGACGTTCTCCGCCGCCTTCACCATCCCCCGACGGCCCCCGGGCGACATCCGGCACTCCGCCGCGCTGGGCGGCGGAGCGCTGCTGGACATCGGTGGCTATCCGCTGCGCGCCGCCCAGTTGATCCTCGGCCCCGCCCTGCGGGTCGTCGGCGCGGCACTGCGCACGGTCGAGGGCGCCGAAGTGGACTGGGGAGGCAGCGCGTTGCTGGTCGACGGCAACGGGGCGGCGGCCCAGCTCACCTTCGGCATCGACCACGCCTACGTGTGCGGGTACGAGATCCTGGGCAGCACCGGACGGATCACCGTCGACCGCGCCTTCACCCCGCCCGCCGATCACGCGGGCGAGATCCGGCTGGACCGCGCCGACGGCACCGAACGCCTGCGCACGCCCGCCGCCGACCAGTGCGTCAACACCCTCGCCGCCTTCCTGCGCGCCGTACGCACCGGTGACGTGACCGCCGGCCACGACGCGATGCTGCGCCAGGCGGAGCTGATCGAGGAGATCCGCCGCAGCGCCGGGACTCGGGACGGAGGACCGGACCGATGACGCGCCGTACGGACCCGGGCGGGCCCGGTACGCCCCCGGACGACCGCCCGCCCGGGCGCGTTCTGGTCCTGGGAGGCAGCGGCTTCCTCGGCCGCCACATCGGCGCCGCCTTCCACCGCTCAGGCTGGCAGGTGACCGCCGTCTCCCGCTCAGGGGGCGTCCGGCGATCGGCCGACGGCCTGCCGCCGGAGGCGGTGCGGTGGCTGTCGCTGGACGTCGCGGCCACCGACCCCGGAGCGCTGACCGAGGCCCTCTCCCGGGCCGCCCCGCACGTCGTGGTCAACGCCGCGGGCTCCGTGTGGGCGGCGACCGAGGAGGAGATGACCCATGGCAACGTCCACCTCGTCGACCGCCTGCTGACCGTCCTGCCGCGACTGCCCCGGCCGCCGCGGCTGGTCCAGCTCGGCACCGTTCACGAGTACGGGCCGCCTGCGGACGACAGCCCGGTGACCGAGGCGGCGGCCCTGCGCCCGGTCTCCGGCTACGGACGGACCAAGGCGCGGGCGAGCGAGGCCGTGCTCACCGCGGCGCGGGACGGCGCGGTCGACGCGACGGTGCTGCGCGTCTCCAACGTCGTGGGCGCCGGGCTGCCGCGGCCCAGCCTGCTGGGCGGGATCGCCGCCGCGCTGGCCGCGGCGCCGTCCACCGGCGCACCGGCCGTCCTCCGGCTCGGACCGCTGGCCACCCGCCGCGACTTCGTCGACGCCACGGACGTGGCCGAGGCCGTGGTCGCCGCGGCGACCGTGCCCGTCGCCGAACGGGTCGTCAACATCGGGCGGGGCACCTCGGTCGCCGCCGGAGACCTGGCACGGCGGCTGCTCGCGGTCAGCGGCCGGTGCGCCGAGATCGTGGAGCGGCCGGAGACGGCACCCGCCCCGACGGCACCGGGCGGCGGTGCCTACCCCCAGCGGATCGACATCACCCTCGCCGACCGGGCTCTGGGATGGCGACCGAGCAGAGAACTGGACGACTCCCTGCGGTGCCTGTGGCGAGCCTCCGGCGAGCTGCCGTGCGCGTCCGGACCAGGCGCGAGGAAATGAGGAAAAGGCCATGACCGACAGCAAGGCGCGAATCCTGGAGCAGGTGCGCGGCTACCACCGGGAGAACGAACGCCGGGGCTTCACACCGGGTGTCACCCCCATCTGGCCGTCGGGCGCCGTACTGGACGAGGACGACCGCGTCGCGCTGGTCGAGGCGGCGCTGGACATGCGGATCGCGGCCGGCGTCAGTTCCCGCAAATTCGAGAGGGAGCTGGCCAAGGCCCTCGGCCTGCGCAAGGCGCACCTGACCAATTCCGGTTCCTCGGCGAACCTCCTGGCGCTGTCGGCGCTGACCTCACCGCAGTTGGAGGACCGCCGGCTGCGGCCCGGTGACGAGGTGATCACCGTGGCGGCCGGCTTCCCGACCACCGTCAACCCCATTCTGCAAAACGGCCTGGTGCCGGTCTTCGTGGACGTCGAGCTGGGGACGTACAACACCACCCCGGAGCGGATCGCCGCGGCGATCGGTCCCCGCACCCGCGCGATCATGGTCGCGCACGCGCTGGGAAACCCCTTCGCCGTGGCCGAGGTGGCCGAACTCGCCGAGGCGCACGACCTGTTCCTCATCGAGGACAACTGCGACGCCCTCGGTTCCACCTATCGCGGGCGGCTCACCGGGACCTTCGGGGACCTGGCCACCGTGAGCTTCTATCCCGCGCACCACATCACCACCGGCGAGGGCGGCAGCGTCCTGACCGCCAACCTGGTGCTCGCCCGCATCGTCGAGCAGCTACGGGACTGGGGCCGGGACTGCTGGTGCGAACCGGGCGAGGACAACACCTGCTTCAAGCGATTCGACTACCAGATGGGGACGCTGCCGCACGGCTACGACCACAAGTACATCTTCTCGCACGTCGGTTACAACCTGAAGTCCACCGACCTCCAGGCCGCCCTGGGGCTGAGCCAGCTCGCCAAGCTCCCCTCGTTCGGCGAGGCCCGCCGCCGCAACTGGCAGCGCCTGCGGGAAGGACTGGAGGGCGTTCCCGGACTGCTGCTGCCGCGGGCCACCGACGGCAGCGACCCCAGTTGGTTCGGCTTCGCCCTCACCGTGCTGCCCAGCGCCTCTTTCAAGGTCAAGGAGCTGACCGACTTCCTGGAGCACCGCAAGATCGGCACCCGCCGCTTCTTCAGCGGAAACCTCACCCGCCACCCGGCCTACATCGACCGGCCGCACCGCGTGGTCGGCGACCTGGCCAACTCCGACACGGTGACCGAGAGCACCTTCTGGATCGGCGTCTTTCCGGGCCTGACCGAGGAGATGACGGACTATGTCGCCGCCTCGATCCGGGAGTTCGTATGCGGTACCGCGAACTGAGCGTCGAGGGCGGCCTCCTGCTGTCCCCCGACAAGATCACCGACTCCCGAGGCTGCTTCTACGAGGCGTACCGGCCCGATGAACTCGCCCTGCACGCCGGGCACCCCTTCACCGTCGCCCAGACGAACTTCTCCGTCTCCGCGCGCGGCGTCCTGCGCGGCATCCACGGCACGGTCACCCCGCCCGGCCAGGCCAAGATCGTCACCTGTCACCGGGGCGCCGTACTGGACGTGATCGTCGACATCCGCCACGGGTCGCCCACCTTCGGCCGCCATCACAGCCAGGTGCTGCGGGCCGAGTCCGGTGCGGCCGTCTACCTCGCGGAGGGCCTGGGGCACGCGTTCCTCGCCCTCACCGACGACACCTGTGTCGGATACCTGTGCTCCACCGCGTTCGTACCGGGCACCCAGATCGACCTCGACCCCTTCGACGCGGACCTCGCCATCGACTGGGGGCCGGCCGAGGACCTGTGCGTCTCGGAGAAGGACCGGCGGGCGCCGGGGCTCGCCGAGGCGGCGCGATCCGGGCTGCTGCCCGGCTACGACGACTGCCTGGCGCTCTACGAACAACTCCGCCGGGCCGGCGCCGAGGACCGGGCAGGCGCCCCCACGCGCCCCGACGGCGGCGACGCCCACGTGACGCACCGCCTTTCCCAGCCAGCACACTCCCGCCACCCGCGCGCCCGTCTCGCGTAGTGCGCGACATCACCGAACCGGAGGGTCGAAACAGCCGTGTCCCAGCAGCGCGTACCGACGCACCAGCCCCCGAACGCCCCCGAAGCGCCGGCGCGGGGCGATCACGAGGGCCACACCCTCAACTCCTTCTACGGCGCCTTCCCCTACCCCTGGTCACCGCACCAGTTGACCAGGCTGGACGATCCGGCCTTCTACACCCGCTTCCTGTGCCAGGACGTGGGTGACGACACCGCGACCCGCGTCCCCGTCGACGCCGACATCTGGGTCGCCGGCTGCGGTACGAACCAGGCGCTGATCACCGCCCTGCGGTTCCCGGGCGCCCGCGTCCTGGGCACCGACGCCTCCGAGAACTCCCTCGAACTGTGCGAGGCCAACGCCCGCAGCCTCGGCGTCACCAACCTGACGCTGCGTCATGAGGGGTTGACGAGGGCGTCGTACCGCGAGCGGTTCGACTACGTCCTGTGCACCGGCGTCATCCACCACAACCCCGACCCGTCGGTCTGCCTGCGGTCGCTGTCCGCCGCCCTGCGCCCGGACGCCGTACTGGAACTCATGGTCTACAACACCTACCACCGCCAGGAGATGATCGCCTTCCAGGAGGCGCTCACCCTGATGGGCATCGACGGCGTCGGGGAGCTGTCCCAACGGCTCGCACTCGCCCGCGGCCTGGGGGAGTCCGTACCGGCCGACGGGCTCCTCGGCCGCAAGATGGAGATGTTCGAGTACACCGACGAGGCGGCCTGGGCCGACAGTTGGATGAGCCCCCTCGAACACAGCTACACCGTCGAGCAGCTCGGGACGATGGCCGACGGCTGCGGCCTCGCCCTGGAGACCCCCACCGTCAACGCCTTCGACCAGGTCAGCGACACCAACCAGTGGGACGTCCCGGTGCCGGCCGGCGAGCTGCGCACCCGTTACGAGGCGCTGCCGGACCGGACGCGCTGGCAGCTCGTCAACCTGCTGCTGATGGACCGCTCGCCGATGCTGTGGTTCTACCTCGGCCGGGCCGGCCGGCCGCGCCGTACCGAGGCCGAGCGCGACCGCGCGTTCCTCGACACCGTCCACCGCCGCAGCGCCGCCCGCCAGCACCGCTGGATCCGGCAGCCCGACGGCGGCTACCAGGAGGCGGAGTTCACCACGGCCTTCCCCGCGGCCAAGCCGCCCACCGCCGTGCGCCCGCTGTACGAGGCCGTCGACGGCGAACGGACGATCCGGCAGATCCTGGCGGACCTGGGCGGCGAGCCCACCGCTCTGGAAGTCCGCCGGGCCCGGCTCCAGTTGACAACCAGCCAGTTCCCCTTCCTGGTCGCTGACCGGACACCCGCCCGGTGACGCCGCCGAGGAATGTTCGCGGAATGCGAAGAGCTGCCGAAGATCTCGAAGAACTCCCCCAGATGAGGCCCTCGTGAATACATCGCTGAACACGTCGGACGCACCCCGTGCGTCGGCTTCTCCCGCCCCGGACGCCTGGAAGGTGCTCAACGACGGTGGCCCCGGCGCTCTGGTGCTGGCCGTCGACTACGCCTCCACGGGCCGGCGCGAATCCAGCTTCCACGACATCGTCCCCCACCTGCCGGCGGCCCGGACCGTCTGGGAGACCACCCAGCCGGCCCTCGGGCAGGAGGCCGCGATGGGCGGAGCGGAGTACGTCGCCCGCTGGTCGCGTGCGGTCCAGGACTCCGGCCGGCGGGTCAGCGCCGTCATGGGGTACTGCGTGGGCAGCGTGTTCGCGGCGGCGCTGGCCGAGGAGATCGGCCGGTTCCAACCCGAGCCCCCCGCCGTGCTGATGTTCGACCCCTCCGTGCCCGTCTCCATCAACCTCCGGCACGACTTCTGCAACGTCATCGACCACTACGCGTCGATCCTCACCGAGGAGGAGGTGCGTCACTGCAAGTCCGAGGCGCACCGGCTGTTCGCCGAGGACGACGACTTCGACCGGCTCGGGGAGCGGTACTCCCGGATGTTCGAGGAGGTGGTGGAGACCGCCTTCCTCCGCAGCGAACTGGACGTCGAACTGGGCCGCGAACTGTCGGACACCTTCGTGTCGTTCGTCCGGTACCTGGTCGCCGCGCGGCAGGTGGACCCCAGCCGCGTCTGGGCGCGGGGCACCGCCGTCAGCTCACGGGACTCCACACCGGCCGCCGAACTCGCCGGCCACGAGATCCAGTTCGACATCGACCACCTCGACATCCTCCGCCACCCCGGCGTCGGCCGGGCGGTGACCGAGCTGCTGGCCGCACGCGACTGACCACCCCGCACCTCAACCGCACGTCACACACAGCAAGGAAGGGACCAACCGCGATGTCACTCTCGACGGGGGCCACAGCGCGCACCGCCTCCCCCAAGGAACGGTCGCTGTGGATGCTCGACCGGCTCGTACCCGGCGCGGGCGTCAACAACGTCCCAGCGGCCCTCCGCATCGGCGGACGGCTCGACCGCAGGGCCCTGCGGACGTCCCTGACCGCGGTGGTACGCCGCTACGACGCCCTGCGCACCGTGTTCCACGCGGACGACGACACCCTCACCAAGTCGGTGCTCCCACCCGGCGAGGCGGACGTGGACGTCCAGGAGATCCCGCCCTCGGCGGACGGCCCGCAGGCCGCCCTGACGTCCTTCGCCGCCAAGCCCTTCGCCCTCGACGGCCGCCCGATGATCAGGGCGGGCATCGTCCCGGACGGTGGCGACGACGTCCTCTGCTTCGTCGTGCACCACCTGGTCTTCGACACCGTCTCCGCGGGCGTCTTCACCCGCGCCCTCGCCGGGGCGTACGCCCGGGTGCTGCGCGGCGAGGAGCCCTACCCGGCCGAGGAGGGCGCCGGACCGGTCCCCGCACTGGAGGAACGCGCTCCCCGGCCGCAGAGCACGGATTTCTGGCGCGACCACCTGAGCGGCTTCGACCCGCGGGTGCTGGAGACGGGCTGCGGCACCGGCCACAACCCCGCCCACCCCACGCTGGCCGGTGGCCGGCTGGATCACACCCTCTCGCCGCAGGCGACGGCGGTGGTCCGCAAACTGGCCAAGGAGCTGCGCGCCCCCGAGGCCGTGGTGCTGCTCGCCGCCTACTACGTGCTGCTGGCGGCCCACGGCGCCGGCCCGGACCTCGTCGTGGGCTCGCCCGTCAACGTCCGCGGCGAGGGCGCGGCGGAGGCCATCGGCTACCACGTCAACACCCTGCCGCTGCGGACGGCGGTGGACCCCGACGAACCGTTCCGCGCGCTCGTCACCCGCACCCGCGGCGTCTTCTTCGGCGCCCTGACCCACGCGGACGCCCCCGTGGACGGACTGCTCGCACAGGTCGCCCGTCCCGGCGCGTCCTGGCGCGGCTCGCTCTTCCGCCATGTGTTCAACTACGTCCCCGACCCGGGGGACGCCGGACTGACCTTCGGCGACGCCCCCGCCCGGGCGGTGCCCGCCGAGACCGGTTACAGCAAGTTCGACCTGGAGCTGAACGTCCTCGCGGCGCCGGACACCCTCGGCATCAGGGCGGTCCATGGCACCGAGGCGCTCGGCGAGACGGACGCCCGGGCGCTGCTACGCCGCTACGACGCGCTGCTGTCCGGCCTCGACGAGGCGGCGGACCGTCCCGTGGGGGACATCGAGGTGGGCACCGAAGCGGACCGCGACGCGCTGCGGACCGGGTTCGAGCAGACGGTGCGCGACGGGGGAGTGGCCGGGTTCGTGGCCTCCTCGGACGGCCGGGAACTCCTGCCCGGCGTACGCGGCGAACTGTGCCTCGTAGGCGACGCCCTTCCCGAGGCGGCGGACGGGGACGCCGGGGCGAGCGGCGACGGCGAACACCCGGTGCACGGCCGCTACCGCCGCACCGGCGAACTGGCCCGCCGCGCCCACGACGGCACGCTGGAGATCATCGGACGGGCCGACCGCCGGGTCACCGTTCAGGGCACACCCGTCCAACTCGACCGCCTGGAAGCCCTGTTGGCCGCCGAGGGCGGCGTGCGCGCGGCGGCCGTCGTGCTGCGCCAGGGCGACGACACCGACGCGGGCGGACTGGTCGCCTTCCTGGCGGCCCCCGACGACCCGCAGCTCGTGGACCGGCTGCGCAAGCGCGTCCGCGCCGAACTGCCGGCCGCCGCCGAGCCGGGAGCCTTCGTGGTCCTGGACGCGCTGCCCTCGACCGCGGACGGGCGGCCCGACCTGGCGGAGCTGGAGCGCAGGGCCGCGGCCGGAAACGACACCGGCGCCGGTGCGCCCGACGACACCGACGCGCAACTGCTGGCCGACCTCGTCCAACTGTGGAAGGACGTCCTGGAGCGTGACGACGTGACCCCGCGGGCCAACTTCTTCGAGCTGGGCGGTCACTCCCTGCTCGCGGCGAAGGTGGCCCAGCGCAGCGGCAGGATGGCCGGCGTCCGGGTCCGGCTCGCCGATGTCTTCGCCAACCCGACCCCGCTCACCCTGGCCGAACATCTGCGCGCGGCCCGGTCCTGAACGGGGAACGGGGCGGCGTACCCGACCGGGTACGCCGCCCCGTGGTGGTTCCGGTCAGCACACGGGCCGCTCGGCCCGGCACCGCGGGCTGTCCGCCACCAGGTCCAGGTCCGAGGGAATCTCCGTACGGTGGCGCACATTGAGCTTGCGGTAGACCCGCGTCAGATGCTGCTCCACCGTACTGACCGTGATGTGGAGCTTGCGGCTGATCTCGCGGTTGGTGTAGCCGAGGGTGGCGAGGGTGGCCACCCGCCGCTCGGCACTGCTCAGCGAGGCGATGTCGGCCGGGCCGGCCTGGACGTGCAGCGGCTGGCCGAGGCCCTCCGCACTACCGCCCGGCTTGATCCTGCGCAGCAGCGGCTCGGCCTGGCAGTGCCGGGCGGCGTTCCACGCCTGCCGGGAGACCATCCGCGCCCGCCCGGAGGCCCCGAGCGCACGGTGCGCATCCCCCAGATCGGCCAGCGCCCGGGCCAGTTCGTAGGGGTTGTTCGCGGCCTGGAGTTCCTCCACCGCCTCGGTCAGCAGCGCCGGACGCCGCTGGAGTTCGAAGGTCGCGGCGAGCAGGCGCAGCGTGATGCCCCGGACGCGGGGGCCGTTCGCGCGGGGGCGGGCCAACTGCTCATCGAGAAGCTCGCGGGCCCGCGCCCGGTCACCGAGCTGGATCAGGACCTCCGCCGCGGCGGAGCGCCACGGCACGAGCGTGGGGACGTCCACCCCCCAGGCGGTCATCAGCTCGCCGCAGGCCAGGAAGTCGCCCAGGGCCGCCTGCAGGCGGTTGTTGGCGAAGTGATGCGCTCCACGGGCGTGGAGGTGATGCAGGCCGTACAGGGAGTCGAAGGCCGTCTCCGGCAGGGGCCCGGTGAGCTGCTCCGCCGCCTCCGCGTCCTTGCCCATGGCGGTGCAGGCGAGCGCCAGGGCGCTGGAGGCCAGGAAGCCGAACGGGCCCCAGGTCCGCCGCGGGATCAGGCGAAGCGCGGTGCGGGCATGCTCCTCGGCCGCCGACAGCTCCCCCTGCCGCAGCGCGATATGGGCCCGCAGCCCGGCGAACACCGCCTGCCAGGTGGGGGCCCGGCGTGCGGCCGCCCGCTCCTGGAGAGTCCGGCACCAGGCCGCCGCCTTGTCCTGCTGATCGGAGTGGAACAACGCCAGGATCGCGAAGGCCAGCATCTCGACGGTGCTGTCGCTCAGCGAGGAGTTCTGCAGGATGTGCTCGGCGTCGGTCACCACGTCCTTGCCGTGCTCGTCACTCAGCGCCGTGGAGAGCACCGTCGCCGCCAGGAGCTCCGGGTTGAGGGCGATCGTGGCCGGGGTGCTGCCGTCGGGGCCCGGCTCCACCGGGCATTCCGGGAAGTCCTTCAGCAGGGGCGGGAAGGTGCAGCCCAGCCAGACCCGGGAGATGTGCAGCTCGGTCGCGAGCTGCGGATCCTCCCCGGCACCGGACGGCCCCAGGCCCCGCAGCGCCTCGACCGCCTCCCGCTCCTCGACCGACCACAGCAGATGGCGCCGGATCACGGCGGTCACGCCGGCGGAGCGCAGGGCGCCGTTCTGTACCGGGGCCAGCAGGGACCGCAGATGGCGGGTGGAGGCGGGCAGGTTGACCCGCAGCTCGGCGCGGGCCAGGTCCGCGATGACGGCGGCACGCTGCCGGCTGTCCACGGCCGCACGGTGGGCGAGTTCCAGACAGCGGATGGCCGTCGCCGCGTCGTCGCCGGACAGCGCCTGCTCGGCCGCCTCGCGCAGCACGGGGACCGCCGCCGGATCGGGCTCGCCACCGGCGCCGATGAGCTGCCGGGCGATGGCCAGCGCCGGACTCCCGATGTCGTGCAGCAGCCGCGCGCACCGCTGGTGCAGCCGGGTCCGCTCCTCGGCCGGCATCCCGTCGAGGATCGCGGACCGCATCGCCGGGTGGCGGAAGCGCCCGGAGACCAGCAGTCCCGTCGCCTCCAGGATGCGCACCGCACGCTCGGCGCACAGCAGTTCGACACCCAGGGCCCGGCACAGCACATCGAAGGACCAGGCGTCGTCCAATACGGCCAGAGCCCTGGCGATCCGGCCGGTCTTGGCGTCGCCGCGCCGCAGACAGGTCAGTACCGCCTGCCGGAACGTCTCGTCGACCACCGGCTCGGCGGGCACCGGTGTCCGGGCCGTACGGCCCGCCCTTGCGGCCACGGTGGCATCGGCCAGCACGTTGGCCAGCAGAGGATTGCCGCCGGAGGCCGAGAGCACCCCCGGAGCCAGTCGCCGAGCGGCGGCGTCGTCCATCTGACGGCCGAGGAGTTCGGCGACCTCGGCCTCGCCCAGCGGCCGCAGTGGCAGATGTCCGACGTGCGGCTGCCGGGACATATCGGTGTAGGGCGTGAGGTCCGGCTCGGCCTCCAACTGCTTGCTCAGCACGACCATGATGCGGGCCGAGCGCAGCCGCCGGGTGAGGTGGGACAGACAGCGCATGGACGCCACGTCCGACTGGTGGACGTCGTCCACCGTGATCACCAGGGGCTTGTCCGCCGCGAGCCCCAACAGCACCTCGCACAATCCCTGGTCGATGTGCGCGGACTTGCCCACCGGGGCGACGCGGCCGCCGATCGCGGACGGCACCGCGCCTTCCGCCAGGAGCCGCTCGGCCCGTTCGGTCGCCGCCTCGTCCAGCGGCGCGCTCCGCAGCAACTGGCTCATGACCCCGAGGGACAGCAACTGTTCCGAGGAGCAGGCGGTGGCGCTGAGCCATCGGGCGCCGGACTCCAGGGCGTGTTCGGCCGCCGCGTGCAACATCCCGGTTTTTCCCAGAGCGGCGGACCCGGTGACAATGACGACGCTGCCTCTACCGCGTTGGACGTCCGAGAACATCCGTCGTAGGACGGTCATTTCTTCGTTCCGACCGATTAACGCCATCACGCTTCCCCCGACATAGTGCTTTTCGTTCAGGAGAACCTCGAGATGGCGTGATAATCCCCGCGCACCTGGTCGACGAGCATTCCCCCGAACGGCTCGGAATGATCAAACGATATCGAGCCACGTCCTTGGGCGGGTGACTTGTGACATAGGTAACAAGGGCGTATTGGGTGCAATGCGCAAGCCGCCGCGCGCCGCCGCACCACGCTGGTCATTGCCTTTGATACGGCGCGTCAGGGCCGGTAACGCAGCGAAAGGACCGCGGATACCTCCGGCGGCACGATCCGGTGGCCGCCCGGGCCGACGAGCTACCTCTCCAGGAGACCCCACGCCCCGCTACCTGGCGGCTCCGAACCCGGGCGCTTTCGGCCGAGCTCAGAGGTCGGGCGATGCCACGGATCCGCCGTACGCGCCGCGACCACCCACCTGGATACTGATCTCCATGCGCACAGACTTCGACCCCGCCGCCATGTCCCGCACCGAGTTCTACCGGCTGCTGACCGCGACGGTGGTGCCGCGGCCCATCGCCTGGGTCTCCACCATCGCCGACGACGGCACGGCCAACCTGGCCCCGCACTCCTTCTTCAGCATCGCCAGCGTGGCGCCGCCCGTCGTGCAGTTCAGCTCCGTCGGACGCAAGGACACCCTGCGCAACATCGAAGCCACCGGGCAGTTCGTCGTGAACTTCGCGCCCGAGGAACTCTTCGCGCAGATCAACGACAGTGGCACCGACTTCCCGCACGGCATCAGCGAGTTCGAGGCGGCCGGGATCGCCTCCGAGCCGAGCCTGCAGGTCAAGCCGCCGCGGGTCGCGGCCTCGCCGGTCGCCCTGGAGTGCGAGGTGCACAGCACCCTCGGCATCGGCGACTCCACCGTCGTCTTCGGGCGTGTAGTGCACGCCGCCGTGTCCGAGGACGTCCTGGTCGACGGTCACCCCGAGATCACGAAGCTGCGGCCCCTCTCGCGGTTGGGCAAGGACGAGTGGGGCGTTCTCGGAGAGGTGCGTGAGCTGTCCCGCATCCGTCACGCGGAGTGGCAGGGACCGGCGTCCTGACGCCACCGCCACCCTGGCCTCGTCGCCATCCTGACCTCACCGCCGGTACGCACCCGGCGCGCCACACTCACCACCTTCGCCGCACACGGCCGGTTTCCGAGCGATCACCTACCGGTGCGGCGCTCGTCGACCGCTGAACCTGGTCCGTGGCTGAACCCGGTCAGTGCCGGCGGGCGTGTGGCGGGTGGGTGTGGGACATCTCGCCGGGTGGCGGTTCGGTGGCCGGCGGGCGGGCGGCCGAGCCGCGGACCCGTAGGCCGTCGAGGAGTTCCCGCGTCGCGTCCGTCACGGCGTCCACGGCATGATCGAACACCTCACGGTTGTGCGCGGCCGGTGCGCGGAAACCGGACACCTTGCGGACGTACTGCAAGGCCGCGGCCCGGATGTCCTCATCGGTGACCTCGGGGGTGACGGGCGGACGGAGCGTCTTGATGCTGCGGCACATGAGTCCAGTCTGCCTCTTGCTGCCCCTTGGCGGCCTGGGAGTGGCGGGTGCGGGGAGTGGTCGCGGAGGACGGCTCACTCCAGGCCGGTGACCCGCATCGTGATGTTGAGACGGCCGCTGGTCAGGCCGGACGCCGGGTCGCCGGTGCCGGGTCGGACCTTGGGCACGCCGTGATACGCGAACCGCGACGGCCCGCCGAACACGAACAGGTCCCCCGAGGCCAGCTCGATGTCCGTATACGGCTTCGTACGCGTCTGGATATTGCCGAACCGGAAAACGCAGGTGTCGCCGATGCTGAGAGAGACAACCGGCGCGCCGGAGCGCTCCTCCTTGTCCTGGTGCATGCCCAGCTTGGCCTGGTCGTCGTAGAAGTTGATCAGCGCCGTGTCCGGCGTATAGCCCTCACCGGCCGACGGGTCCTGATAGGCGTCGACCAGCGCCCGCCGCCCCAACTCGACCATCCAGGAGGGGAATTCGGCGACCCGCGCGCCGTTCACATCGTCGGCGGTCCGGGTGTACGCGTACGGCTGCCAATGCCACCCGATACACACCGTCTGGACGGACATCACGCCGCCGCGCGGCAGCTTGGTGTGCCGGATCGGGGCGGGACCGCGAGCCCAGCCACGACAGGCGGTGACCAGTTCCCGCTGCTGCGCCAGATCCAGCCAGCCCGGTACGTGGACGGCGCCGGGCGCGAGAACTCTGCGGCCCCCGGTGTCCTGGCCTGCCGACGCCCCTTCCCGACCCGCAAGATCACCCTCAAACCCGGGAAGCGGCGTACTCATCTACTCCTCCACCTGCACAACGCTCAGTAATCGCCAACACTCAACAATCGACCAGCTCCCGCCCGCCCCGCCCGGCGCCCACTCGCCTCCCCCTCTCCTCGCCCTTCCCTTCCCTCCCCCTCCCAGCGTGTCACGGAGTCATTCGGGCCGACGGTGGCGCCGGACGCCGGGTGACCCAGTCGTGCTCGACGGTCCACGTGCCGCCGTCCGCCGTGGCGCCGCGCATGCCGTGGACGGCGTCCGGGCCGGCCAGCGCGGGGATACGGGAGTCGGCGAGCGCGGCGAAGCCGTACGTGCGGGCGGGGTCCCAGTGAGTGCTGTGGCGAAGCCGCCGGCTCATCTGCGCCCACCCGAGCGGTGCCGCGGCGACCACCCAGGCGTCGGGTTCTGCGGTGGTGAACCGCTGAGCCGCCCGTAGCCAGGACGCCGCCTCCTCCGGCCAGTCGACCTCTGCGAGCACCGACCGGCCCGTCGCACGCCACGCCGTCACGAACGCCGCCGCGGCGGCACGCGACGCGCCGTCCCGGCTGTGCCCCACCACCACCGAATCGATACGGGACCGGGGCACGGTCAACAGACCGATCAACGCCGCGAGTTCGGCCTCCGTATGCGGGACCGGCGAGGGCAGGTCCCCGTACGCGGTCGCCGCATCAGGGGGCAGGAGGGGTGAACGGGCCGTGGTCACCGGATCGGTCATACGGTTCATGGCGAAGGTCCGACTGCTTCCGTTGCAGAGGCACGAGGTCTCTCGATGTGACGTGCTTCTTGTCGTCTGGAGGGTTCGTCTCCCACTCTGCGGGATCGCGGCCACGGCGGCTGGCGGAAATCGGACGTGACGATGCACGCGCGGCGACCGGGACGGTCCGGCCGGCGGGGCGCTGGATGGCCACCTTCCTCGATCAGGCACTGCCCTTGCTGGCGGCTGTGTCGTGTCGTGTTCTATCGCCTTCTGCCGGCCGGCTCAGGAGTGGTAGCGCTCCACGATCTTGGTCGCGATGCCCGCCCGCACCGTGACCCGCACCTGGACGGTGCCGAGCTTCGCCGCCTTCTCCAACTGCGCCTCGGTGCACGGGGAGGTGCCGTATCCGCTGTCGTCCGCGGTGACGTCGCCGTTGGACGCGCAGAGAGCGGCCGCGCCCAGCGTCCTGGTCTGCGTGCTGACGAAGAATGCCTGCTCGGCGCCGGACGCGGGCGCCACCGTCAGCTTTCCGGGCGCCAGGTACTTGAGGACACCGTCCCATGTACCGCTGACGCCCTTCCCCTGTCCCGTCGCCCCGGATCCCTCAGCCGCCCCGGAACCACCGGTCGAGCCCGAGCCCGAGCCCGAGCCGGTGCCGGCGCCTCGCCCGCCGCTCTTCCCGCTCTTCGACGGAGCCCCGCCCTTTCCGGCCCCGGAACCGTCCCCGTCCCCGCCCCCGGCTGGGGTCGGGACCACCGCCCCGTCGGCCGATGTTTCACCCGAGGGTTCCGGGCTCGTCGCGACCTTGTCGGCCTTCGGGCTGTCGCCGCCGCCATCGCAGGCGGTCAACGTGAGCGCGGCGGCGGCGATCAGTGAAGCGGCGACGATCCGCCGCCCGCGACGGTAGCCCCGGCCGGCGAGGCAGGTTGGCGTGGGAATGGCGGCAGCATCAGCGGTGGCGGTGCCGTAAGTGTCGGTGGCCTGATTCCAGGACATGAGATCCCCCTCGGTGAACGGATGCATGAGATGTGCTGCCGTGCGGCTGCCGTGACGTTCGTCCGCACCGCCTCCGTGAGCGGTACATGCCTCACCCTGAGCGACCTCACTGCTGATCCACTAACGCACCGCTAACGCCCCGCCCACCAAACCCGCCGCCAATGGCACGGGACTCGGCTCTCCGACCCGGCCCGGGCCTGGGCAGTGTCCGGCCGGCCATCAGCCACCCTCTGCGGCACGGGCGAGGAGACCCCGACCAGTGAATTGCAATTCGCTCCGCCCCACGGCCTGCGAAACGCCGCCGGCTGTGACTTGGGCGGGCTTATTGCCTTGCTGAGTATCGGATTCGGACGCCTCGTGTTCGCCGGCCGCAATAGCGGGTGGCGTGTGTCCTCGGTCGTACTCTGCGCCACCCTTGCTCTGACCGGCATGCCCCCACAAGCGACGAGCAAGCCGCCAGAGACAGCCACCTACAGCTCACATCTCTCGCCTTCGAGACCCCACAACGGTTACGGACTTGGTCACCACCTACCGAGCCGGTCACCGTGCCGCGCCATCAACCGCACGTAGTGTCCTCGCCGGCACTCGGCGACCTTCTGCACCGGCTTCGCCTCGGGCACCTTTCCATCGCCAAGCTGACCGTGAAGCTCGACTCGCGTTTTCGTGACGGGATCGCACGCGAGCAGCGGCAGCGCGAGGGCACGGGTTGGCTGCGGACCCTCAATACAGGAGACAGACGCGACACGGGACGTGGCCTTTGTCCGCCTGACGAAGAAGCGCGCCATGCGAGCGACCCCCTGGTGATCATGAAGCACGCCCGGTCCAAGCCAGGTCGGCCGCGCCCGGGATGCGGGTCCGCTTCGTCGGACACGCCTTTAGGCCGCCTCCACAACCTCCGCGCGGACCGCCTGCGTCCAGACCTCCAGCAGTACCGCGTACTCCGCCATGTCCTGCGCCGTCCACGACAGACCGCGCCGGGCGCGCACGAACCGTCGGATCGATTCGTTCGCTTCGGAGGCAGGCACAGGCGCAGCCTTATGGGCAGAAGGAGCTGGGGACATGTGAAACATGCTAGGGGCAGACACTGACAATGCATCACTTCACGACCGCTCCCCACACCCCCGGCACCCTCTCCTCCCGGGCATCCGTCACCACCCCAACTCCCTGACCAGGAAAGACCGTCGGGCTCCACGCCGACCGACCTGTCCGCATGTGTCCAGTCCCACACGCTCCGCGTTCACCCGTTAGCCCATCCGGGTGGCGGCGCAGTTGATCACGCCGCCCGCTACGCGCCGTCGTCCGCTCCATGGAGAAAGAGGCAGAACGGGTGCCCCGCAGGGTCGAACAGGACCCGGACGTCGTCCTGCGGCTGCAGGTCCGCGCGCCTTGCCCCCAACGCGAGCGCCTGTTTCTCCGCCGCGCCGAGGTCATCGACTCGGATGTCGAGATGCAGCATCTTCTGTTGCTCACCGGAGCGTTCCGGCCACTGCGGGGGTAGATAGTCCGGCTCGGACTGGAACGACAGTCCCGTCCCGCCGCTCGGAGGTCTCAGCATCACCCACCCCGGTTCGGCGGCCTTCGTCTCCCAGCCCAGCAGCCGTTGATAGAACTGCGCCAGCGCGTGCGCGTCCGGGCAGTCCAAGACCACCGATGCGAGCGAAAAGCCGGAACCTGTGACCATTGCCGTTCCTTTCCGTTTCTGTCGACGCCCGCCGCCTTCTGTCGACGCCCGCCGCCGCGGTGCCGTTGCCCGGCGTTATCGGGCCGCCGGGCGGTGGACATGACGCGTTAGCCCGTTCGGGTGGTGTCGGGGATGCTCGTGCCAGTCGGGCCGGGCCGGGAAGGGGCGAGTCGGCACTGATAGATGAGGATCTTGCCGATCGACGTGGGGTCGGTTCGCGCGTCGCCGCCTGATCGCGACCTGTCGTTGTCAGTGGTCCCCCTTACCGTGGTCGTTGTCACTATCCGAGCTGCTGGCGCTTCTCGGACCCGCCCCGCCCCTGTGACAGCGCACGGGGGCGGGGCCCACACGCAGCCGAAGCCGTACGAGGGCTATCGGCCTGTCGGCGCCGGAAGGTCGTGTCGGACCGTGGGTAGTGCCTGTCGGTCGAGGGGGCGTATCGCGATGCCGGGTGCTTCCCGGCCGTGGGTTCCGCCCTTCCCGCACAGGGCCTGTACGAGATGCGTATCTATGGCCTCGTCTATCGGGCTCGGCTCGGGACGGCCGTTGGCATCGAGCTTTTGATAGCGCGTCAGGGTGAGCCCCAGGGATATCTGGCGCCGCCCGTCGGGGCTGGAAAGGGACCAGGTCGTGGCGCCGAGCACGAGGCCGTTGTGGCCCCAGAACTCTCCGCAGGGCATGGGCAGGCTGAACAGGCCCAGACCGTAACGCAGGGACGTGCCTTCGATCGGCACCGTCGTTTTCATCTCGCGCAGCTCGTTGGAGGGGAGGAGCTTGCCGCTCAGCAGGGACCGGTAGAACTGGTTCAGGTCAGCCATCGTGGACACCAGCGAGCCGGCCGTCCCCGCCCAGGACAGGTTGTAGACGCTGAAATCACGAGGCGGGTCGAAGCCTCCGTACGCGGCCTCGTACATCTTGGCGTGCGGCCCCTCGAGGTGGGCGGAACGCGGGAAGTAGGTGTGCCGCAGGCCGGCCTTACGGATGACGTGCTCGGTGATGTACGTTTCGGGGCTTTCGCCGGTGACCTTCCGCAGGAGCAGGCCGGCCAGGATGTAGTTGGTGTTGGAGTAGTGGTGAGCCGCGCCGGGCTTCCCCAAAGGCGCTGCCTTCAGGCCCAGTCGGGCCAGTTCGCGGGGATCGAACTCGTGGAAGCGGTTGTTCTCCACGCTCTCCGGTGTAGCGAAGATCGTCCCGGCGTAATCGCCGATGCCGCTGGTGTGCTGGAGCAGCATCCGGACCGTGATGGCCCGACCGCGCTGCCCAGGGACCAGGTCGGGCAGATAGCGGCCTATCGGCGCGTCCAGCCCGATGCGGCCCTTGCCGACCTCCCGGAGTACGCCGACCGACGTGAAGGTCTTGGTGATGCTGCCGATCCGGTGCCGCATGTCGGGCGTGGTGGGGCGCCCGGTGCCGACGTCCGCGACCCCCGTGGCGCCCCGCCATGCGTCCGTACCGTCCCGCACCGCCGAATAGGCGCCGTACATTCCCGCGTCGTGGAGGGCCTTCAAGGACCGCTCCAGGGCTCGACGGTCGAGCCGGGGCGGAGCGTCGGGCAGCGTGGAATGGGGAGTGCCGACGGTGCCCGCGAAAGGGGTGGGGCGCAGGATGTCCGTGCGGTGCGCGGCGCTCGTGGACGGGCCGGCCGAGGGCGCGGCGTGGGCAGGAAGGGCGGAGGCGGCGGGGATCGCCAGTGCGCATAACGCTGCGACGGCGACTCCGGCGGCGCGCCGTGATCCCCGGCGGCGGGGGTGTGGGTGTGGGTGTGGGTGGGATAAAGGCATGGGCTTTCTCTCCGTCGGTCAAGCCGCAGTCGGGTGCTCGGGTGCTCGGGTGCTCGGGTGCTCGGACGGGGGCGGGGTGCTCGGGTGCGGGGGCGATTAGGGGGTCTCGTGCTCGAACGTTCGGCGGGGGAGGGGTCGGGAGTTGGATCTTCGGTGATCTGATTCTCGATGAGGCGCGGCGCCCAGGCATCAGCCTCCGGGCGTAGTTTGATCCCCCGTCAATGTGAGGGATCCCCTTACGGGTTCGGTCCTGGAGGCATGGGGTCCTGGGGTCCTGGACCTGGAGGAGGGGGCGGGGAGGGCCGCCCCCCAGCGGGAGTCGCGTGATGATCAACCGGAGTCCGGCGTGCGTGGAAGGACGGGAGGGAGATCGTTCGATCGTTCGTGTGCGTCGATCCGGTCGTCGCTGGTCCACGGGCCGGAGCCACGGGCGGGCCCCGACGCGGCGGCACGCTCAGAGCGCCGACCTCGCGCTCCTCAGGCGGGGGGACCGCGTGTGGGCGACGATGGAAGGGCGGAGGAACGGCGGCGTGCGGCCGTCAGGGTAGCGGTGCCGTGGGCATCGTGCAGAGCCATGTCGGGAGGTCCCGATGGAGTACCCGGAATTTTACGAGCTGATTTTCCAAGCCCCCGCCGTCGAGGACGACGTGGTGACCGTCCGGCGGACCGAGAAGGCGGGAGCGGGCGGGTATCCCGTCTACGAAGACGAATCGGGGATCGTTCGGGCGGAGATCAGCGATCGGGGAGAGGTGCGCATGCTGGCCAGCGGGGGGCATCAGGTGCTCCAGACGCCGCTGCTGGCCCGTCCCCTCACACGCTGAGCCCTTCCTCGCCTCTGGAGGGATTCCAGCGGCGACCCGGGGCGTCGTCGTCATGGACACGCCGCCTAGGCTGCTGGGATGACTTCGCAGGCATACCTCTCCGAATTGTTTGCACTGGACGGCCGGGTCGCGGTGGTCACCGGCGGCAGTTCCGGCATCGGCCGGGCCGTAGCCGGCGCCCTGGCCCGTGCCGGAGCGGGTGTCGTGGTCGTGGCACGTAAGGAAGCGGAGCTCGCGGCCACGGTCGATGAGCTGGTCGCCGACGGTTGCCGGGCGGCGGCCGTGAGCGCCGACCTGAGCACCCGGGACGCCGTGCGGGCGGCGGCCGAGGAGGCCGCCGCCGCGTTCGGGGAGCCCGACATCCTCGTGAACAGCGCCGGAGTGAACCTGCGGCCCCCTCTGGGAGAGCTCAGCGAAGAGGTGTGGGACGCCACGATGGCGCTCAACCTGGAGGCGCCCTTCCTACTGGGGCAGCGGTTCGGGCCCAGGATGGCCGAGCGGGGCTTCGGGCGGATCATCCACATCAGCTCCCAGCAGGCACACCGGGCGTTCGTCCAGAGTGGTGCCTACGGGGTTTCCAAGGGGGCGCTGGAGTCCCTCGCCCGTTCGCAGGCGGAAGCGTGGTCGCCGTACGGCGTCACCAGCAACACGTTGGTGCCGGGCTTCGTGATGACGCCGCTCAACGCCCGGCTGTCGTCCGACCCAGAGAAGGTGGCGGGGCTGGCCGCGCGCACCCTGGTCGGGCGTAACGGGCTGGCCGAGGACTTCGCCGGGGCGGCGGTGTTCCTGGCGAGCCGCGCCTCCGCCTACGTGACCGGGCAGTCACTCTTTGTCGACGGCGGGTTCTCCGTCCACTGAGTCCGGCCCGGGCGGAGAGCCGCTTCCGCGATGGCGGATACCGCGCGGACGCTCCTCCAGGTACGGTTCACCGCCGCCGACGCCCTCGAAAACGACTGCTGATCCGCCGGCCGGCGGGGGGACGGAACGGCGCAACCGGCGAAAAGACGGGCGAGTCGGCGAGTCCGGCGTACTGCACCGGCCCACAGATCGCTCCGGCAGGCGCATACTGGTGTTAATGACGAAGCCAGCTGTTACCAAGCGCTTTCTGCCCACCAGTCCCTTCAAAGCCCCGGTCGCGCCGCCTCGCAAGAGTTTCGCCATAGGAAACCGGGTGACCCACGACGTGTACGGACTCGGCCGGGTCACCGGCGTCGAGGAAGGCATCGCGGTGATCGTCGACTTCGGCTCCATGCAGGAGCGGATCACCAGCCCGTACCCGAAGCTCACCAACCTCTAGAGCACCGCAGGCACGGCACGGCCCCGGCCGAGGGGCGCAGGCGATCAAGGATCACCTCCCCCTGGCCCGGCCACCGAGCGTGCCCCGCGCCGCATCATCCGAATACGAAACGGAGCTGTCTCATCGACGCCACCTCCCCGTTCTCCTCGCCCGAACCGGCGCCCCGCCAAGCCATGACGGGATCGCCGCCCCCTTCGAGGAACCCCTTCCAAGCCCCGGATTTCGGCGAGGCCACACCTGGAGCGGTGACGTCTCCGGCTGCGGACCACGGCCCCGTGGAGTAGTCACGCGAGCGGATTCTTCGCTCTCCGGTGTGGCCCCCGTCTCGGGCGGGGGCTTCGTCGTGCGTTTGCGTTAAAGATGGCAAAGGTGAAGTAAAGGCGTCGAAGGCGTGGAGATCGCCAAGGACGCGAAGGCTTCGAATACGCCAAGTGGCATCAAAGACGGCAAGTGGCATCAAAGACGCCAAGGGCGTCAAAGACCTCGCAGGTGGGACCGTCTCCGGCGCCCGGGCTCCGCGTCGGGCCCGGTGTCCTCACGCGCGCCAGCCGCTTCCCCGGCGCTCTGCGCCTCGGCCCTCTGTGCCTCGTCGGGATCCCGTACCGCGTCCAGCACCCGGCCGTCCTGTCCCGCGTCGGACTCCGCGGCGCCACCCTCAACTACGGCCCCCTCAGCCACGGCCCCCTCGGGCCCGCCGTCAGAATCGCCCGCCTCATCAGGCAGGGCGCCATCCGGCAGGGCGCCCTCAGCCAGGCCGCCATCGGCCAGGCCGCCCTCATGCACATCCCCGTCAGTGCCGGGCGTGGCGTCGAAGGGCCGGCCGGTGAGGGCGGCCAGTGCGCGTTCGAGCGTTTCCCCGGTGACCTGCATCCGGATCCTGGCCAGTCGTTCTAACTCGTTACCCGACACCGCGACAGAGTACCTGGACCAACGCCGCATCCTGGACCCGACCGCTCAAGGATGTGCCGTCGCAAAGAAGTTGGTGCCGACCGGTCGTCTACCGGCCGTCGGCGAGCGCCTGTGTGACGGCCGCCTCCGCGTGCAGGCGCGTCGTGGGGAAGACGGGCACCGGACTGTCCTGCGGCCCGATGAGCAGTTCGATCTCGGTGCAGCCCAGCACGATGCCCTCGGCTCCGGCCGCGACCAGGTCCTCGATGATCGCGGCGTACTCCGCACGGGACTCCTCGCGGACCACTCCGCGGCACAGCTCCTCATAGATCACACGATGGACGGTGGCGCGCCCCGCCGCGTCCGGTACGAGGACCTCCAGGCCGTGCGAGGCGAGCCGGCCGCGGTAGAAGTCCTGCTCCATGGTGAAGGCGGTGCCCAGCAGGCCCACCCGCCGCAGTCCCTCGGCGTGCACGGCGCCCGCTGTCGTGTCGGCCAGGTGCAGCAAGGGAATGCCGACCGAAGCGGCTACCTGGTCGGCGACCTTGTGCATGGTGTTCGTGCAGATCAGCAGCAGCTCCGCGCCGGCGGACTCCAGCGCACCGGCCGCCTTGGCCAGTACCGCGCCCGCCTCCTCCCAACGCCCCTCCACTTGGAGGCGTTCGATCTCCGCGAAGTCGACGGAGTACACCACGCAGCGCGCCGAATGGAGCCCGCCCAGCCGCTCACGCGTCAGGTGGTTCAGGAGCCGGTAGTACTCCGCCGTGGACTCCCAACTCATGCCGCCCAACAGCCCGATCGTTCTCATCGCGCCACTTTCGCACATCCGCGGGCGGCCCCCGGGCCCGGTCGGCTACTCCCGCGTCTCCCGCGTCTCCCGCGTCTCCTCGGTCCCCCGCGTCCCGGACCAGCGGACCGGCAGTCGCTGCGGGCCGCGGATGAGCATCCCGGTGCGCCAGGTCAGGGCATCGGGGTCGGCGTCCATGGCGAGGTCGGGGCAGCGGTCCAACAGGGCGCGGATGGCGATACGTGCCTCCAGCCGGGCCAGCGGGGCGCCGAGGCAGAAGTGGATGCCGTGGCCGAAGGCGGCATGGCCGCGCGTCTCGCGCCGGATGTCGAAGTCGTCGGCGGCGGGGAACCGTTCGGGATCGCGCGAGGCGGAGGCCAGCACCACCAGGACGGCGTCGCCGGCGGGGATGAGCGTGTCACCTATCCGGAGGGGTTCCCCGGCGAAGCGCCACGTGGCGGTCTCCACCGGCCCGTCGTAGCGCAGCATCTCTTCGACGGCGTTGTCCAGGAGGGCGGGATCGGCGCGCAGCGCGGCGAGTTGGGCCGGGTGCCGCAACAAGGCGCGCACCCCGTTGGCCAGCAGACTCACCGTCGTCTCGTGGCCGGCGACGAGCAACAGGAAGGCCATGCCCACCAGTTCGTCCCGGGAAAGCTGGTCTCCGTCCTCGTCGCTGGTCCGGATCAGCGCGCTGAGCAGGTCGTCGCCGGGAGCGCCGCGTTTGGCCTCGATCAGGCTCAGGAGGTAGGCGCTCATCGCCATGGTGGCTTCTTGCAGCGCCTCCTGGCTCGTCGGGGCGACGATCTCGTTGGACCAGCCGCGGAACGCCTCCCGCTCCAGGGCGGGAACGCCGATGAGTTCGCAGATGACGGTCATCGGCAACGGGAAGGCGAGCGCTTCCACGAGGTCGGCACGGCCGTCGGGGGAGTCGAGCATCGCGTCGAGCAGCTCGTCGGTGATCTGCCGCACGCGGGGACGCAGCGACTCGACGCGGCGGGAGGTGAACTCCTTGGCCACCAGCTTCCGCAGCCGGGTGTGATGGGGCGGGTCCGCGTCCAGCATGTTGGTGAACAGCGGCGAGTCCTGGGTGTCCTCGGTCGCCATCCCGGCGGCCCGCCAGTCCTTGTTGAGGCGGGCGTCGCTGAGCGCCGCCCGGACCACTTCGTGGCCCACCACCAGCCACGCCTCCTGGCCTTCGGGCAGGCGGACGCGGTGCACGGGCCCCTGGGCGCGCAGCTTGGCGTAGTAGGGATAGGGGTCCGACGTGAAGTCCGCACCGTAGGCGCCCAGATCGACAATCTCCGGCATGCTGTCCCGCCCCCGCATCGCTCGACGAATTCACGTCACGGTACGTACGCGGAGCCGGCCCGGGCATCGGTCCAGCGGAGGAGTCTCGACGGGGGACTCCTCCGCTCGTAGTGCGCCGCGGGTCGTCCTCAGGGCTGGTAGCGGAGCGGAGATCGGCCGTTCCGAACCCCGGGTGCCTCAGCAGCGGGCGTGTGCGGTGATGTCCGCGTCGAACTCGTCGATCATCGCGGGGGTGACCGTGGGCCGGCACTGGGCGATGGCGGCGAGATAGTCCTCGGTGCTCGCGCCCGGGCGGCCCTCGTCGCCCGCGCCGCGGCCGATCGACTCCAGGTCCCGCTCGAACGAAGCCTGGGCCGCGACCCTGGCCGCGTGCTCGATGTCGGCGGGCGTGAACAGGTCACTGGCCGCGACCAGCGCCGGCACGTCCACATCGGCCCGGCCGTCGGTGTACCGCGACCAGATCGCTGCCCGCGCGGCCTTGTCGGGGGTGCCGATCGGGATGAGGTAGTCGAACCGGCCCGGTCGCAGGAACGCCGGGTCGAGCGAGCGGATGGAGTTGGTGGCACACACCAGCAGCCGTTCGTCCCGCTCCCGGAACCCCGGTATCAGCTTGAGGAGTTCATTGGTCACGCCGTGCAGTCCGCCGGGCTGCGCGGGCTCCGAGCGCACCGGCGCGATCTCCTCCACCTCGTCGATGAAGACCAGTACGCGTTCGAGTTCCGCGATCCGGGCGAACGCGCTGCGCAGCGCCGCCGCGAGATTGCCCTCGTCGGCCAGCCGGGACGGCAGCAGCTCGACGAACGGCCAGCCGAGCTTGGAGGCGATTCCCCGCGCGAACGTCGTCTTTCCCGTCCCCGGCGGGCCGAACAGGGCGATGGCGCGCGGCGGCCGGACACCGTGCCGGGCGGCGCGCTCGGGCTCCGCGAGCGGCAGGACGACACGCCGCTCGA
Organism: Streptomyces sp. NPDC031210; assembly: GCF_055570395.1. Classification (NCBI taxonomy): domain Bacteria; kingdom Bacillati; phylum Actinomycetota; class Actinomycetes; order Kitasatosporales; family Streptomycetaceae; genus Streptomyces; species Streptomyces sp. NPDC031210. The sequence goes on along the minus strand of NZ_JBVIHH010000023.1, from coordinate 25,136 downwards.
TCAGGTCCTTCTCCGCCTCCATCCCGGCCACCTTGGCCCACAGGTCGGTGGGCAGGAACCGTCCGCCGAGATCCTCCAGGAGGTTGGCCGAAGGGCCGTGGTGCGGCTCGACCTTCTCGAAGTAGGCCACGGCGGGCTGCCGCGTGTAACCGGCGTTCAGCAGTCCCTCGCCGAGCAGGTCCTCCTCCGGGAGCACATACGCGATACGGCTCACGCGGGCGGCGATCAGCCGCCGCTCCAGCTCCACCAGGAGCGCGCTCGCCAGGCCCCGGCCCCGCCAGGCCGCCGAGATGGCGATCCGCATCACCCAGCCGCGTTCCCCCGCCACGCAGGCCAGCGCCGTCCCGATGGGAACTCCCTGGTGGACGGCCACGACGGCGGGCTGCCGGGAGGTCAGGGCGCTGATGCACTCGGCCAGCGAGAACACCGACTCCTGGCCGAGCTCGGCCGTGGAGTCGATCAGGTGGACCACTTCGGCGAGATCCTTCTCGCGGTAGTCGTGAATGAGCCAGTTCACCGGTGCCGCCCCTCGTTGGTGATGTTGCAGCGAGGCTAGGGGCGGCGGGCCGGGCGGTCTTGCTCCACGATGAACAATCCGAGCCGGCGGACCTCTCCGTTCCGTATGTAGCCAGATCCGTGGCCCGCGACGCGGTGCCGGCGGCCGGGTGAGCCGGTCGCCCGGGCGGTCTAGCGGTGTCGGCGCAGGTCAGGTGCCGTGTGGATCGCGTCGGCGCGGGTCAGGCGTCGTGCTGACCGTATCGGCGCAGGTCAGGTGCCGTGTTGACCGTGTCGGGGCAGGTCAGGTGCCATCCTGACCGTGTCGGCGCCATGTGGGGCGGTGGTGTCCCCGTCCGCGGGCGTCAGCGGCTCGCCCGGACGCGTCCGAGGCTCGCCAGGGCGCGTCGGATGCCGGGCGGCCGACACCGGGCGGCTCGTCGTCCTCGCCGGGCACCGAGTGCCGCGAGTCACCCAGCGTCAGCAGGCGTTTGATCTTGTCCGGCACCTTCATGCGTGCCCTCCTCGCTGGTCGGCGGCTCCACGGCTCCAGGATCAGGGCCGATCGGGTTACCCGCATCCGGGCGCCGGAAGGAGCCTTTCCGGGCCCCGGCCACCCCCGCCGGGAGCACCCCGCACGGCACCGACCTGGCGATTTGCCCCGTACCCGGAGCGGCCACCGGTCACCGTCTTCCCCGCCCGCGGCGCCCGCACCCCTGTCGCGGGTGCCGGGCGACTGTCGCAGAGTGGAGAGGACGGAAACGGGAAGGCCGAACGGCCGGGGCGCGGTACGGACCGCGCCGCGATGCGGGACAACCGATCGGAAGGCGTGAGTCGGATGGCTTCCCTTGCGAGGTCCAGACGCTATCCCCAAAAGGATCCCGATACCGCTGCCGCCTTCGCGGAGCTGACGGCGTTGCCGGACGGCCCCCGCAGGCAAGAGCTGCGGGAGGAGGTCGTACGGGCGTGGCTGCCGATGGCCCACCGGCTGGCCGGGCGCTACCGCGGCCGCGGCGAGAGCGAAGAGGACCTGCGCCAGGTGGCCGCGGTCGGGCTGCTCAAGGCCGTCGACCGTTTCGACCCGCGGGCCGGGACCCCCTTCGGCGCGTTCGCGGTGCCCACCATCATCGGTGAGATCAAACGCCACTTCCGCGACGCCCTGTGGGCGGTCCACGTGCCCCGCCGCGCTCAGGAACTGCGGGCCCAAGTCCACCGCGCCCGCGAGGAACTGGCCGCCCTGCCGGGCAACAAAGCGATCACCGTCCAGGACGTGGCCGCGCACACCGGGCTGTCCGTCGAGGACGTCGTGATCGGCCTCGACGCGCAGAAGACCTTCACCGCCCTGTCCCTGGAGCGCCCCATCGGCGGCGAGGAGACCCATACGCTCAGCGAGCGCGTGGGCCAGGAGGACCCGGCGCTCGGGCTCGTCGACGACCGGGAGGCGGCCGCGCCCGCCCTGCGCCTTCTGCCGGAGCGCGAACGGCGCATCCTCTACCTCCGGTTCTTCATGGGGCTGACGCAGAGCGAGATCGCCGCCCAGATCGGTCTGTCGCAGATGCATGTCTCCCGGCTGCTGCGCCGCTCCTGCGACTACGTGCGGGAACAGGCCACGCCTCCCGCCGCTGATCGCGCGGCGGCCCGGACAGCCCGCGCCCCCGCCGCCCCTGACCACGCCCCCCGCCGCCCCTGACCAGGCCGCTCACCTTCCGCCGGCGTGGCGCATCCGGCGGAATCCGTTCTCCGGCTCGTTAGCCGCTCCGGATGTCGGGAACGCGTCCTTTTGGCGCCCCGGGCAGGCCGGTTCGGCGCGACGTCACCAGGAGGCGTACTTCCCATGGCCCACGGCGGAGATGTCATCGAGGAACTGACCACCGACCACCGGGAGGTCGAATCCCTCTTCGAGCAGTTCGCGGCGGCTCCGTCCGGCAGTGCGGACCGCAAGGCCCTCGCCGACGCGCTGACCATCGAACTGGTGCGGCACGCCATCGCCGAGGAGGAGCACCTCTACCCGGCCGTACGCGAACACATCGAGGGCGGCGATGCCCTGGCGGACAAGGAAATCGCCGACCACAGCCGGGTGGAGCAGTTGCTCAAGGACCTCGAAGGGCGCGACGCGGACGACAGCGACTTCGACCGGATGGTCGCGAAGCTGAAGACGGAGGTCACCGCCCACGTGGAGGACGAGGAGGGCAATCTCTTCGTCCAACTGCGCCAGGCATGCCACCCGTACGTCCTGGAAAGCCTGGGCACCAAGATCCGTGACGCGAAGAAGACCGCCCCCACGCGCCCGCATCCGCACGCGCCCAGCACCCCGCCGGCCAACAAACTGCTGGCGCCCGGCGTGGGGCTGGTCGACCGCGCCCGTGACTACGTCACCGGCCGTGGCCGGTGACGCGGTAACCACCGGAACCATCCCGCACGCGAAGGAGAGGCGAAACCGTCATGCCAGTGGCACGCGACATCATGACCCCGGGAGCCGAGTGCGTCGGCGCCGAGGAGAGCGTCCTCGACGCCGCTCGCAAGATCACGGAAATGAGCGTCGGCGCCCTGCCGATCTGCGGCACGGACGACAAGCTCAAGGGCATGCTGACCGACCGCGACATCGTGGTGAAGGTGCTGGGCAAGGGCCGGGACCCGCAGCAGACCAAGGCCGGTGAACTCGCCCAGGGCGAAGCGGTGACCATCGGCGCGGACGACGACGCGGACGAGATCTTCGCGACCATGGCCCGCCACAAGGTCCGCCGCCTGCCCGTCATCGACGGGCACCGGCTGGTCGGCATGGTCGCGCTCGCGGACGTCGCGCGCGCACTGCCCGACCCGCAGACCGGTGACCTCCTCGAAGCCCTGTCCACCGACTGACCGCCGCCGCGCACCGTCGGCCGCGCGATCAGCGGCCGCGTGCCCGGCGCCCGGCCGGCTCTCCCGTGTCGCGCGCGGCGGCGTTTCGGCGTGGACTGGTAGATGCGGCCGGCGGCCGGGTGAAGACCACGGCGGCGCGGGTACGCGCTGAGTGCCGTCGAGCGCACTCAGCCCGCAGAGGCTGTCCGATTGCAAGGAGAGGTGTCATGCCGGCAGGTTCCAGCGGTAAGCGGGAGCGACAGTACGAGCACATCAAGGAGAGTGCCGAGAAGCGCGGCGCCTCCACGGGCCGGGCGAAGGAGATGGCCGCGCGCACGGTCAACAAGGAACGCGCGCGTTCCGGGGAATCGAAGTCCTCCAGCAAGTCCTCCACGCAGGACAGGAAGTCCGCGTCCCAGCGCGGTGGCGAGCGCTCGCGCGGCGGCTCCCAGGGGCGCACGAAGGAGCAGCTCTATGAGGAGGCGAGGAAGCGCAACGTCGAAGGGCGCTCCTCGATGAACAAGGAGCAACTGCGTAAGGCACTCGGGAGCTGAGCGGGCCACCGGCCACCGCTCGCCCGGCGGGCGGACCGCACCCCGCTCGCCGTAGTCGCCCCGGTCCCGGAGGCGGTCATCCACCGCCGGGACCGGGGCGCTCCGCGCGATCAGCGGCTGGCGGCGGTGGTCGTCAAGGGCACCGTGCCCGTGGGCGCCGGGGAGCGGATCCGGCCGCGCTCGACGAAGCCGGGCTCGGCCACGTCGGGCCATCGGCATGGACCACCGCCTGGGCCGCACTTCCTCAAGGCGGGACTGGGCTACGGCGGCGCGAGGCACCCAGTTCAGTCATCGCGGCCCGGCTGCTCGCCGAGGGCGCCTGGGTCCGCTGCCGGCCCCGCCGCCGCGCCACGGGCGGCGACCTCGGTGACGGTCCCTCACCGGTCAACTGCCGGCGCCTTGTTCGTGCGTCCCGTGCCACCACCTGGCGAGCCCCTCCTCAGGCACTCGGGTTCGCATACGGGATCACCGGGGCCGGTCGAAAACCCCCGACCCCGCCCGTGCGGCCGGGGCTTCCCGGAAGCACGCGCTTTACCAGCGGTAGCGGCGCGCGGGGCGGGTTCGTGCGCTCCCGCGTGCGCCCCATTGGCTGAAAACCGAAGGCATCGTTTCTTCTCCACCAGGTACTAATGGACATGCTCAGTGCGAGCTTAGAAATTTCAGTCGCGAACAGGGGCGAGCGTGATCCGGGTTCTGTTGGTGCACGACACTTGGCTGATGCGATCGGCACTCACCGCGTTATTGAGCGAGGAAGAAGACATCGACATCACCGCCGCCTGCTGGGGAGAAGCCCCTGGCCGGGCGCGCTCCTTCCGGCCGCAGGTCTGCATCGTCGACGGGGACACCGCCGGCTCGGCGAAGGCGTCGGTCCGGCCCGGCGGTCCGGTCTGCGCCCTCCTCGTTCTCGCCACTGCGTGCCGGCCGGGCGTGCTGCGCCGCGCGGTCGCGGCCCGGGCCCTGGGATTTGTCAACAAGGACGCCTCACCGGCCCGGCTGCTGCGCGCCATACGGCTGGTGGCGACGGGAAAGCGCTACGTCGACAGCTCGCTGGCCGCGGATTTCCTGGAAGCGGCTGACATGCCCCTGACCCCTCGCGAGTTGGGGGTCCTCTCGCTCGCCGCCGACGGCGCGTCCGTCCCCGAGATCGCGCGCGAGCTGCACCTGAGCAACGGCACGGTGCGCAATTACATGGCCGCGATCAACCGCAAGACCGGCGCCCGCAACCGGGTCGACGCCATCCGCATATCGCAAGGTGCGGGCTGGCTTTAGGCCTGTCCGGCGAGCTTCGCCGGCCCGGCGAGGCCCTCCTCACAGGCGCTCCGCGTGCCACCGTCCCACCAGGTCACGGTAGAGCGCCGACCGCTCGATCAGCTCCTCATGGGTGCCGCAGGTGGCACGGTCCCCGTCGAGCACCAGGATCCGGTCCGCCCGCCTGGCCGAACTGATGCGGTGGGCCACGACGATCACCGTCCCCGGCCGTTCGGCGAAGGCCAGTTCGGCCCGCGCCTCGGCCACCGGGTCGAGGTGACAGGTGGCCTCGTCCAGCAGGATGAGCGGCGCGGGGGAGAGGTGGGCCCGGGCGAGCGCGATGAGCTGCCGTTCGCCGTGGGAGAGGGACGCCGGATCGACCCGCGCCTCGAAGCCACCCAGCCGGCGCACCAGCGGGCCGAGCCCGACGGCTTCCGAGGAGCCCTCCAGAGCCGCTCGCGGTGCGCCGTCGGGGCGCAGATAGAGCAGGTTCTCGCGCAGACTGCCGGTGAAGACGTAAGCCTGCTGCGGGATGAGCGCCCGCAGCCCCGGTGCGCCGTCGCGGGCCGGCCGGCCGTCCACCCGTACGGCGCCCGCGTCGGGCTCCAGCAGGCCCGCGACCAGGCCGGTCAGCGTGGATTTGCCGATGCCGCTCGGGCCCACCACGACGAGGTGCTCACCCGGCTCGACGGTGAGGTCGAGGTCGCGCAGTACGGGTCGCGCGCCAGGGCCGTAGGCGAAGGTGACCGACCGCAGCGCGACCCGCGGTCCCTTCCCGGAGACCGGGGCGGCGGACCCGGCCGGAGCGCCCGGTGGCACGGCGGTGTCGGTCCCGGGGTCGGAGGGCGCCCCGGAGGTGAGCCGGCCGAGCACCACCAGCAGCCGGGTGCCCGCCGCCCCGAGCGCCGTCATCAGGGAGTGCAGGGCGGGCAGCAGGGACTGCGTGAGATAGGTGAGGGCGCCCAGCAGGGCGCCGGCGGTGAGGCCGTGGCGCAGCAACCACGGGGCGGCGACCAGGAGTAGCAGCACCGGCAGGTGTCCCGCCACGCCGAGGGCGAGGGAGCGGACGGCGGCCCACCGGGCGAGCGCCCGGGCCGCCCGCGCTTCCTCCTCGATCAGGGCGTGCGCCCGCGCGGCCGCCGGCTCACCCGCCCCGCACGCGACCACGTCGCGCAGCCCTTCCGCGAGCGCCCCGAACCGTGTGGCCAGGGCCTCGTCGGCGTGCAGGAAGGCGCGCTGGCGGGCGGCCATGGGACGGAGGGTGGCCAGGAAGAGCAGCAGGCCCGCGATCAGCGGCGGCAGCACGACGATCAGCAGCCGCGGCGCCAGGGAGGCCAGCCCCACCAGGGCCCCGGCGGCGGTGAAGACGAAGGAGCGGGCCACCAGCACCAGCCCCGCGAAACTGTCCCGGGCGATCTCCGTCTGGTTGGTCAGCCGCGAGACGACCGCGCTGTCGGCCGCCCGCGCCGGTTCGGCGACCGCCTGCGCCAGCGCCCGCGACACCACCGTGCGGACCAGGCCGTCGCGCAGCGGCTCGACCAGGTCGGCCAGGCCGCGGAAGACCCCACCGCCGGCCAGGCCGCCCACGACGATGGCCAGCGCGGCCACGCCCAGCCAGGCCAGGCCGGTGCCGGTGCGGCCGGCCAGGAAGCCCCGGTCCAGGGCCATGGCCACGCCGTAGCCACCGAGGAAGGTGTGCGCCGATTCCAGCAGCGACCAGCCGGCCAGCGTGAGCAGGACACGTTTGCGGCGGCCCAGGAAGCGCCCGGCCCGCGGCAGCAGCCCCTCGTGCGTCGGCGTCATCCCGCCGCCTCGGTGTCGGGCCCGGCGTCGGCGAACACCGCCCGGTAGCCGGCGTCCTCCCACAGCCGCTCGTGCGGGCCGACGGCACGCACCCGGCCGTTCTCCAGCCACGCGACCAGATCGGCGCGGGCGGCGGACGAGACCCGGTGGGCGATCAGCAGCCGGGTGCCCGGCCGCACGTCCCGCACCAGCGCCCGCCCGACGTGGAGTTCGGTGACGCTGTCCAGGCTGGAGGTCGCGTCGTCGAGGACCAGCAGCCGGCCGGCGTGCGCGAAAGCGCGTGCCAGTCCCAGGCGTTGCAGTTCGCCGCCCGACAGCGGGGCCTCCGCGAGCGGGGTGGCGTATCCGCCGGGCAGGCGCCGTACGAAGGTGTCGGCGCCCGCGGCGCGGGCCGCCGCCTCGACCTCCCGGTCCGCGAGCGGGGTGGGCCCGAAGCCGATGGCCGCCCCCACGGTGTCGCCGAACAACACCGGCCGTTCGAAGGCGTACCCGATCTCCCGGCGCAGCACGGCCGGGTCGAGGTCGCGCAACGGCACGCCGTCCAGGAGGACTTCGCCGCGATCGGGGTCGGTGAGCCGCCCCGCGACGGCGGCGAGCAGCGACTTGCCCGCCCCGGAGCGTCCGACGACGGCCATGGTCACACCGCCGGGCACGACCAGATCGACCTCCCGCAGCACGGGGGTGCCGGAGCGGGCGACGGTGACGGCGCGCAGTTCGAGCCGCCCGGCGCCGTCGGCGGGCAACTGCCCGGTGCCGTGGCGTACGGGGGTGACGGCGAGCAGTTCGGCGGTACGGCGGGCCGCGGCGCGACTGCGCGAGAGGGCGTTGAGCTGCCCGATCACGCCCCCCAGCCCCGCGGCCAGGGCGGCGTAGCGGGAAGCCGCCAGCAGCTCCCCGACGGACAGGTTCCCGTAGGCCAGCCGCACCCCGCCGACGGCCAGGACGGCGGTGGTCAGCAGCGGTACCAGAATGCCGCTGCTGACCACGGCGCGACCGTAGACCTGCCACATCTGCCGCCCGTGGGCGCCCAGTTCGGGCAGGGGTTCCAGTACGCGGGCGCGCTCGCGTGCCGTGGTGCCGGCCGCGGCGACGGTCCGGGCGCCGCCCAGCGCCTCGACGAGCCGGGTGGCGATCTCGGCCTGGACCCGCTGGTAGCGGGCGACGCTGTCGGACGAACCGCGGGCGAAGACGCGCAGCAGGCGCGCCAGGAGGGGGACCCCGGCGACGAAGACGGCGGCCAGCCACAGGTCGGTGAAGGCGAGAGCGACCAGGCCGCCTATCGGGGTGAGGAGCGCGGCCAGGCCGGTGGCCACGGTGGTGGGGGCCGTCGCCGCCTCGGCCGCGTTGCCGGTCAGCCGGGTCACCACGTCGCCGGGAGTGAAGCGGTCGGCGGCGCGGTGCGGGGCGAGCGCCAGGAGGTGGCCGATGCCGCGGCGGCGCAGCCACGCGGTGCTGCGGGCGGTCGTCACCCCGCCGATCAGTGCCGCCAGCGCCTCGCACAGCACTTCGGCGGCGAGGAGAACGGCGCACAGAGCTACGGCGGGGCCCAGGTGGGCGGTGCGGTCGAGAGCGAGGTCGAGGGTGTGGCCGACCGCGGCGGGCAGCGCGACGGCCGCGGCGGCGCCTGCCGTGCTGGCGAGGGCGAGGGCGGCGGTCCGGCCGCCGCTGTGGCGGACGGCACCGGCGAAGAGGCGGCCGGCGGTGTCCGGGACGGTGGGCCGCCGGAGCCCGGCGGGCCCGTGCGTGGGGGCCATGCGGTGCGGACCTCGACTCCGTAGGGCGGATACGGCGGAGCGGCCGCCCCGGACGGTGTACCGTCCGGGGCCGCCGCGACCGCGTCACGACGAGGCGGTGGCCTCGTCCATGACGGTGGGTCAGTGACAGGTGGTGACGCTGAGGCTGCTGTCACCGCAGAGCAGCAGGCTCGCCCGGCTGCCGGTCGCCAGCTCGCCCGTGTTCTCTTCCTTCGGAGTCTCCATCGACTGCAGGTCGAGAAGGGTCATGAGTGTTCCTCTCATAGGTGGGGACGGTGTTTCTCGTTCGACCCCCTAAGGGGCCGGCTTCAGGGCCGCTAGAGCGGCGGGAGGAAGGGCAGGTGCACGGGCCGGTCGTGCAGCGCGCTGCCCAGCGCGAGCAGGCATCCGGCGGTGCCGGTGCTCAGGTCCATGGAGAGACGCATCATCTGCTCCCCGGCGAAGGCCAGATGCCCCTGGTAGGGCACGGCGCCCCAGGCGAGCGAGTCGATCTGGCGGCGCAGATCCGCCGCGTGCGTACCGGGGCCGCCGGTCGTGGTGCGGCTCAGATGCAGCACCATGCCCGCCGCACCCCGGAACAGTCCGGGCTGCGCGTAGAACTTCGCCTGCGCGGCCCGTACGATCTCGCGCCGGGCCCGCTCGAACTCCTCGTCCGGGCGGTGGGCGAGATAGTCGTCGAGCACCATGCCGATGCCGACGCTGCCGGCCCCCAGGTAGGGCATGGTCCGCCAGCCCTCGTCGACCTGTAGGGCGCCGCCCACGCCGCGGACGCACCGGGCCAGATCGCGGCGCAGGGCGTCGGCGGCCAGGTCGAGAAGGGCAGGGTCGCCGGTCCGCTCGTACAGGCGCAGGAAGAGCAGCGCCGTGCCGGTCGCCCCGTACAGGAGCCCCACCCGGGGGGCGCGGACGCCGCTCGCGGAGGGCTCCGCGCCGGCCTTGTCGGCGATCAGGTGCGCGCAGCGCAGGGCTTGTTCGTGCAGGGCGCTCTCGCCGGTGGACGTGGCCAGGGAGTCGAGCGCGAGGCCGAGGCCGGCGAGCCCGCCGTGCAGGTCGGGGGCGAGGTCGTTCCAGCTCTGGGAGCCGACCGTGTCGGCGAGCGCCAGTGCGCGTTCCCGGTGGCCGAGCCTGTCCAGGACCCAGGCGACGCCGGAGAGGCCGTCGTAGAACCCGAGCGGACTGCCCGAGGCGGGCTTCTTCGTCCGCAGCAGCAACCACTCCTCGGCTTCGGGACAGCGTTCCGCTCCGGTCTCGGCCAGGGCGTAGAGGACGCCGGCCGCGCCGTACGCGAAGCAGGTGCCGCCGCCGGCCGTACCGAACTGCGCGATGTCACCGGGGAAGAAGCGGTCTTCCCGGTCGGGGGTGGCCGAGGCGAGCACCGCGCGGACCATCGAGTCGCGGCTGCGCGGCCAGTCGGCGAGAGGCACCGGAAGGTAGTCGTCCGCAGTGCTCCGGGGGCCCGGTGGGTCCGTGGCGTGGTGTCCGCGCAGGATCTCCTCGACCGCCTCGTCCAGGAACGCCCGCGGCACCGGGAACTGTTCGGCGGCGATCCGCGCCAGATGCGCCGCCTTCGCCCGGTCCACCGCGAAGAGGCTGGTCAGCGGCAGGAACAGCGCCAGACGCAGACAGGCCAGCGCGTAGCGGTCGACGGCGAACCCGCGGCGGTCCGCCGGCGCGACGAAACCGGGATTGGCGACCACCTGGCGGACGTTCTGGTCGTCCACGGCCGCGGCCTCGAAGTCCAGCAGCACCACGGACGACTCGTCCTCGGACATCATGATGTTGAACAGGTGCAGGTCGTTGAAGACCACGCCGCGGGAGTGGACGGCCTCGACCGCTTCCTCCACCAGGCGGTGGACGCGCAGGGCCCACTCCGTGTACGCGGCGAGGCTCGCGGCGTCCGGGTCCGCCTCGATCAGCGGGTGGCGGTGGGCGAAGAAGCTGTTCAGCGGGCGGCCCTCGATGTACTCCAGCGCCAGGAAGGTGTGCTCGCCGAGGGTGAACCAGTCGTGCACCTCGGGGGTGCAGCCGAGCCCGGACAGCCGCCGCAGGGCGTCGCGTTCGCGCTCCAGCCGGGTGACCGCGTCGGCCTCGTCGGCGGCCAGGCCGGCGTGCGGCCTGGCTTCCTTGAGCACCACCCGCTCGTCGGTACGCAGGTCCCGGGCGACGTAGACGCCGCCCCCGTTGGAGAAGTGCAGCGCACGCTCGATGCGGTAGGGGAGGTCGGCGACGGTGGTGGCCGAACGCGCCACCAGATGCGGTTCGAGGAAGGCCGGGGGAGTGATCCACGGCGGCACGTGGAACGCGGGATCCCGCCGGTCGGGGACCAATTGCCCGTCCGCGTTCTCGACCGCGGGACACAGTTCGCCCGTCTCGTCGTAGCAGTGCCGCTCGGTGAAACTGCCGTAGCGTACGTACACCGGCCCGGCGCCCCAGCGCAGATCGCTGAGGATGTACGGCCCCGGCTCGCCACCCAGCAGAGCGTCCAAGTCCTCCGCGATGGTGCGGCATTGCTCGTCGTCGGCCGGATAGACGGTGATGAATTTGCCGCTCGCGCCCCGGTCGGCGTATTTGGCGTTACGGGTATGGAGCAGATACCGGCTCGGCATGCATTTGAAGGCTATCGACCGCGGTAGGCAGTAGTCCCAGACCGCGGCCAGCACCTTTTCGGCGTTGTCCAGGCAGGCGGAGACGTGAATCTTCCAGCCCTGACTGGGAAGTTGGCCCGAGAGCGGACGGAACGCCAGCCAGTCGCCGGCGCGGTGACGCTGCCAGCCGTCGGGCAACTCCCGGCGCAGCGTCTCGTACAGGGCGGTACGGCCCTTGCCGGGCACGCCTTCCGGGCTTGCCGCGCCCTCCGCCGGAAGGCGGTGCGGAGCGTCGTAGAACTGCCGGTCGGCGTCGCAGAAGACCGCGTAGCCCTTGTTCATCCTCACTCCCTCCGCCTGGTGACGTGACGAACGTTGTCATGGGGCGGGGGCGGGAAACAGTCATGGTTGTCATGAAGGGACAGTGAGGAATGCACGGGTGCCGGACGCGGCGGGCGCGCGAACGAAGGGGCCCGCACCGTGCCGGTGCGGGCCCCTCTGCTTCGGCCTGTCAGCCTCGCGTGTGTCCGGGTCAGGCGAGAACGATGTTCTCCGCCTGCGGGCCCTTCTGGCCCTGGGTGACGTCGAAGGTCACCTTCTGGCCCTCCTGCAGCTCACGGAAGCCCTGGGCGGCGATGTTCGAGTAGTGGGCGAAGACGTCCGCGCCGCCACCCTCCTGCTCGATGAAGCCGAAGCCCTTTTCCGAGTTGAACCACTTCACGGTGCCAGTAGCCATGCCATATCTCCTTCGGGGCAATTCCCGGTGCCCGCACTGTGCGGACACCGTGTTGCCGCGATGATTACCCCGTCCGGAATACTCCGGAAATACAAAAGCACGCCTACCGGCACGGAAAGCCGTTAAGAGCACTTGTAAGTCTTTGGGAACCACAACCGCAACTGAGATCGACAGTAACACGGAGAAAGCGAACGGGCACGGTGGGTAATGGCGCACCGTGTGCCCTCGCTCCGACCGCGCCGGGGGAGCGCGGCCCGCGCCGTGGCGGCGCGGCGCCGCGACCGGTGAACCGGCTGCTCCTCGCGGTCAGGAGCCGACGGCGCCGTGGGGCTGCGAGGTGGAGCGCCGCAGCTCGGCGTTGATCCGCTGGGCTTCCTCCAACTGGTCTTCAAGAATGACGATGCGGCAGGCGGCATCGATCGGCGTACCGCCGTCGACGAGCTCGCGGGCGCGGGCGGCGATGCGCAGTTGGTAGCGGGAGTAACGGCGGTGGCCGCCCTCGGACCGCAGCGGGGTGATCAGCCGTGCTTCGCCGATGGCCCGGAGGAAGGCGGGGGTGGCGCCGATCATCTCGGCGGCGCGGCCCATGGTGTAGGCGGGGTAATCGTCATCATCGAGTCTGTCGGTGGCGGGCATGGGCGTTTCTGGGGGCATTTGCACCTCTTCTGGGACGCGTCGAGGGGCCCCGGCGCCATACGGCTCCGGGGCCCCGAGGGGTTTCAACACCATCTACCGGCGCCGTGCGCCGGCCTTCGTTTTCCGCATGTCCGCCTGGGAGGCCGGAGATGCGGGGATCGCGAAAGCGTGACCGGGGACCACCTTCCAATCCGGGGCCTGCGGTACCCGAGCGACTTGGATCCTCGCCCGGGCGATCCTGATGGCGTCTGCTCCTCTCTCTTTCCTGGCTGTGTTCCTTCGTCATTCCGTCAAGCGGTTCTGCGATGGCGGCCCTTGAGGCCCGCCCGGCCCGGCGGCCAGTCATGGGACCATCACGCACTTCTCGGCCCCATGGCTCCGCCGCCGTGCCGTCTGCCGCTCGCGGCAGTTCGTCTCTGCCGCGTATCGCTGACTTCGTGGCTACGAGAAGAACCCTAGCCGGGTCAGTGAGTCATGTCTACCGTCTCTGCGACAGATTTTCGCCGTGTCGGCGAGGAGGTTATCTGGCTCGGGCGTCCGCCCGGGCATGGGATTGAGTCATGGCTTGTCAACTTTGTCGCTGCCGCGCTATATAAAAAGGCGAAGGGCATCGCACGCAGTGCGACTGGAAGGAGTGACCTGTGATGCTCATGCGTACCGACGCGTTCCGTGAGGCGGATCGCCTCGCCCAGCAGATGCTCGGGACCACCGCACGCCCGGCCGCCGTTCCCCTGGACGCCTATCGGTCGGGGGACGAATTCGTCGTCCACTTCGACCTCCCGGGGGTCGACCCGGAAGCCATTGACCTGGATGTCGAACGGAACGTCCTGACCGTGCGGGCCGAGCGCCGCTCACGGGCGCCGGAAACCGCCGAAATGATCGCTTCCGAACGCCCGGTCGGCGTACACACCCGCCAGCTCCTGCTGGGCGACACCCTCGACGCCGAGCGCATCAGCGCCTCGTACGACGCGGGCGTCCTCACGGTGCGGCTGCCGGTCTCCGAGAAGGCCAGGCCCCGCAAGATCAAGATCGGTGGCGAGGCCGCCGCGACTCCCCGGCAGATCAGCACCTGATCACCGGGTCCCTCCCTTCGACGAGAAAGGCTCCATCACCTCGATGCGCGCACACGCGCAGGTCGGACAGCAGCAGGAGGTCGTCATGACGTGGGACGAGCTGATCGATGCCGTGCGGAAGGACGGCCTGTACCCCACACGCGAGAAGGCCGAACAGGTCACCCGCACCGTGCTCGCCGCCCTGGGCCGTCAGGTGACCGGCGACGAACGTGTCGACCTCGCCCGCGGCCTCCCGGAGGAAGCCGCCCGCGAATTCGCGGCCCAGATCCCCGCGCCGGAGCCGGTCGGCGCCCATGAGTTCGTGGAGGGCCTCGCCGCCGGCACCCCAGGCGCCACCGCGGCGACCGCCCGCTGGGACGCCGGATCCGTCCTCGGCGTCCTCGCCCGCTGCGCCGGACCCGACCTGTTGCGCAGGATCCTGCGCTGCCTGCCCAGCGGGTACGCCCTGCTCTTCGGCCAGGCACAGCTCACCCCCTCCGCCGCGGCCTGACGCGACCGGAACCGCGCACCGCCGAATCGCAGCCGAAACCGCGAACCGGCGACACGCATGCCGGTGCGAACGAGCGTGGCCCCGCACCTCTTGGCTTCTGGGCTTGGCGCCTCTGGCCTTGGTGCGGGGCCACCTTTGCGCCTCCTTCAGGCTCCTCCCCCTCCGGCTCGTTCGTCACGGCTTCCGGCGTCACGCCGAGCTCGCGTGCCGGGGCCGGTTCTTGTGGCGGGGCCAGGTTGGCGGTGGCGACCGGCGTCCCGTCATCGACAGATGTCGTGGTGGCAGGCGACCGCTGCGGCCTGCGGCGAGGGCGGGCGGGCGGCCCGACGAGTCGAGACGGGACCGTCCCGAATCAGGGCTCAGGGGTGTCTACCGGTGCGAGCAGCAGGAGGGCCACGTCGTCCTCGCGGTCCGCGTGTACGCGTTGGTGGTCGAGCAGGGCGTCGGCGAGGGGGCCGGGCGCGTCGTGCTCGGAGCGCGCGAGGCAGGTGGCGAGGTCGGTGAGGGCGTCGTTCATGTCGAGCCCCCGCCGCTCGACCAGGCCGTCCGTGTAGAGGACCAGCACCGCGCCCGGGGGCAGGTCGATCTCGGTGGCGGAGTACCGGGCATCGGGATCGATACCCAGCAGCAGCCCAGGCGGGACGCGCAGGATTTCGGTGTGCCGGCTGGGGTGGCGCAGCAGCGGCGGCGGATGCCCGGCGCTCGCGATGCAGGCCCGGTGTGTGCGCAGGTCGAGATGGACGTACAGGCAGCTCGTGAACCGGTCGGGGTCGAGGTCGGTCAGCAGCCGGTTGGTGCGGGACAGCACCTCATCGGGTGAGGCGCCCGCGGTGGCATGGGCGTGCACGGCCGTCCGGGCCTGGCCCATCAGAGCGGCCGCCGCCGCGTTGTGGCCCTGCACGTCACCGATCACGGCGGCGACGCTGTCCTTGTCCAGCCGGATCAGGTCGTAGAAGTCGCCGCCGATGTCCATGCCACGGGTCGACGGCAGATAGCGCGCGGCCACGGCGAGCTTGGGGACGGTGGGCAGGGTGTGCGGCAGCAGGCCGGCCTGGAGGTCGTGCGCCAGTTGCTGTTTGGTGTCGTAGAGGCGGGCGCGGTCCAGCGCCTGGCCGATCAGTCCCGCCAGAGAGGTCAGGACCTGGCGTTCTTCGGGGCTGAAGGTGCGGGAGCGGGTGTAGGACAGCACGCAGCAGCCGATCGGACGGCCGGAAATGATCAGCGGCAGGACGGCCCAGGCCGCCTTCTCGGTGATGTGCGGCAGCCCGGGATACGCCTTCTCCATCTCCTCGGCGGACGGGTAGAAGCTGGCCTGCCCGGTTTCGAGGGCGTGGACGGCCG
The DNA here is from genome assembly GCF_055570395.1 of Streptomyces sp. NPDC031210. Taxonomy (NCBI): domain Bacteria; kingdom Bacillati; phylum Actinomycetota; class Actinomycetes; order Kitasatosporales; family Streptomycetaceae; genus Streptomyces; species Streptomyces sp. NPDC031210. Next base: position 9,583 of record NZ_JBVIHH010000023.1, on the reverse strand, counting down.
GGTTCTGGGCCGTGGTGAGTGCGGCGCCTTCGTACACGTTGATCGCCTCGGCCGGATATCCGCGGTGGCCGATGGTCCGCAGCCGGGCGCCCTCCACGCCGAACATGAGCAGGCCCTGCGCCCCGAAGGCCGGCACGATCTGTTCGGCGACGAGGTCGATCACGTCCTGTACGCCCACGGCCTCCGTCAGCGCGGCGGCGAGGTGCAGCACGTGGTATATCTGCCCGGCCCGTACCGGCGTGACGTCCGAGGCGTGCGGCAGCGCGGGCCCGTAGTCCATGCCCGAGGGGCTGATCCAGACGCTCAGGCCCCTGGCGTCGGGGAAGAGCCGGAAGGTCAGCCACTGGTCGGGGGGCCGGCAGGCGGCGAAGGAGGTCGGCCGGCGGCTGATCACCGCGGCGCGATAGCGGTCCTCGAACACCGGGTCCCGCAGCCAGGGCAGGACCTCCCACGGCCGCGCGCCGAGCAACTGTCCCTCGCCGACGCCCAGCAGATCCATGGCGCCGCTGGTCAGCAGGGTGACGCGGCCCTCCAGGTCGAGGGCGCAGCAGCCGCCGGGCAGGCGTTCCAGGTAATCGAGGGCGGCCAGCGCCTCGCTGGAGTCGGCGGTCCGTATTCGGGGAGGGGAGACGACCCGCGGTATGTCGGCGGCCAGTGCGGCGGAGCCGGACGGGTCGTCCAGTTCCAGGAGCGCCGCCAGTCGCCGGCAAGCGGCCTCGATGGCCGCCTGCTCCCGTGCGGAAAGCTGGGGCGGATGGTCCGCGGGCCACAGCAGCAGAAGAGCACCCAGAGACCCGCTCCCGTCGGCGATCGGTGCCGCGCCGAGCGCGAACTCGTATGGCACCGCCACGGCCGTGCGGGGGAAATCCCGCGCCATCTGCTCGTACCCGCCGGCCCACACCAGGCGGTTCTGGCGGACCGCGACAGCGACCGGGATCGGGGCCGCCAGCGCCACCCGGCTCCACGGCTCAAGGAAGGGGGCCGGCACCCCGCTCATGACCGTCAGTTGGAGAACCGGCTGGTCAGACGCCAGAACGTACAAGCCGCCGGCGGAGGCGCCGGTCTCCAGCATCGCCCGGACCAGCGCCCGGTCCAGAGGATCGGCACCCGCGCCGCCGGTCATCTCGCACCTGCCCACTGCTGTCGTCCGGACATCGACTCCACTCCGGCCCACGTCGTTCCCGGTCCGAGTGCCCGGTCGGCCGACGGACGAGACCGCCGCCTCGGAACGGGCTTGAAGGGCTATAGCGGACAGGAAAGCTCAAAAGGCGCAACTATGACGTTACGCTGCGGGCGGTCGGGCCGCGGTGCGGCCGGATCGCGCGCGCCCCCGGCATGGCCCAGGCCCGCCCGCCTGCGGTATTCGGCCGCGTCCGTGATGGTGACCGGGCGTCGTTCCATGATGAAACCAGTCGATATCGGGCAAACTCTCGGTATGGACACTCAGAACCCGGATCCAGATTCCCAGCGCTTTCCCGGCCCGGGAGCCGGGCGCGGCGTGCCTCCGGGGGAGACCCCGCCCGGCGAGGACAGCACGGGCTCGGAAACCGGGCCCGGCCCGCGTGACCTGTCGCGCGGGTGGAGCAAGGCCCCCACGATCATCATCGGCATCCTCGTCCTCCTCTGCGCGGCCTTCTTCGTCGCCTACGCCGTGATGCTGGCGCGGTGAGGCCGGCGCTGTGACCGGCGGCTTTCGGCCGTGACCGCCGGTGGTTTCGGGCGTGCCGCCGAGCCCGCGCCGCACACCGCCGGGCCGGTCACAGCTTGCGCCTGTCGCGCGGTTCGACGTACGGCTCTTCCCCGGGCGGGTGGCCGGCTTCGATGGCCCGGGAGCGTTCGAGTTCCGCGTTGAACTCCAGGCCGAGCAGGATCGCCAGGTTGGAGATCCACAGCCAGATCAGAAAAATGATCACTGCGGCGAAGCTGCCGTACGTCTTGTCGTAGCTGCTGAAGTTCGCCACGTAGAGGCCGAACAGCGCGGAGGCGACGAGCCAGAGGAGGACGGCCAGGAGGCCGCCGGGCGTGACCCAGCTGAAGCCGTGCCTGACGTTGGGGGCGGCCCAGTACAGCAACGCGAAGATCAGGGAAACGAGGAGGACGAGCACCGGCCACTTGGCGTAATTCCATACGGTCACGGCCGTGTCGCCCAGCCCCAGAACCTGCCCCATTTTCCGGGCCAGCGGGCCGGTGAAGACCACGCCGATCGCGGTCAGTGCCAGCAGCACCACGACCACGACGGTAATACCCAGCCGGACGGGAAGCGTCTTCCACACCGGCCGCCCTTCCCCGATGTCGTAGACGACGTTCGAGGCGCGCATGAAAGCCGCGACATATCCGGAGGCCGACCACAGCGCGATGACGATACCGACGGCCAGGGCGATGCCGGCCTTTCCCTGACTGTCCTGGAGTTGTTCCAGCATGCTCCGGATGGTGTCGCGCACCGAGCCCGGGGCGAGACTGCCGAGGTTGTCGATCAGCGGATTGATCGTGGAATTCCCCAGCAATCCGAGAATCGACACGAGCGCCAACAGGGCGGGGAAGATGGCCAGCACACCGTAATAGGTGAGCGCCGCCCCCCAGTCGCTGAGATTATCGGCCTTGAACTCGCGCAGGGTGCGCTTGAAGGCGCCCGTCCAGGACTGCCGGCGCAGCGCGCGCGGAGCCTGCGGCGCGGATGGCTTGTCCGGCGCCGGTCCGGGCTCACCCTCGTGATCACCTTCGTGCGGCGTCGCCACGGTGCATCGCCTCTTCCTGAGTTCTGACGGGGCCCGGGTGGGCATGTGTGGGGAGGTCGACTCCAGCGTCCGTGGGCGCGCGACTCGGCGCCTGCGGGAATCGGCCGCCTGGACGACCGCAATGCCCCGGAGCGAGGGCCGCGGCGCACGGCCCTGTCGCCCCAACTTGAGCCGCGGCTTGTCAAGTTAACTCGGGTGGGCTATATAAGTATCCGCCGGGCATCCCATGAGATCCCGGGGCGGGACGCCGCACGGAATCCGGCGGCTCCGCAGCGGCGGCGCTCTTGCCGCCCAACCGGCCCGCTCCGCCCGGCACCTCGGCGATCGACAGGAACCAACCCTCGGAAGACGGGAGAACTATGCGCACCATGCGCCTGTCCGCCAAGCCGTGCGGGAAGCGGACGCGGGAGATGACATTCAGTGAACTCGTCGTGGCGGTAGCGGTGGCAGGCGGTTGTGAGACCGACGAAGAGGCCGAGCGGGTCACGCGCGTGGTGCGTCACGTGGAGCGGACGGGGGTGCGGTGTGGCGGCGTACGGATCGGGCAGGCGCCCGGCCGACGGCGAAACCGGGAAGCGGGCGGAGCGTGGGGCCCGCGTCGCCGGTGGCAGAAGGGTGGTCCACGTCGAGGAGGAAGCGATGACAGTCGCAGAGCACATCACGCCGGTGCGCGGCGCCCCGTGCTGGGTCAACCTGGTCGCCCGTGACCTGCGGACCACACAGGACTTCTACGCGGCCGTCCTGGGCTGGGACTACCGCCCCGGCAGCCTGGGGGAGGAGTTCACCGTGGCCCTGGCCGGCGGGCAACCGGTCGCCGGGATCGGCGCGGTGGCGTCGAGGCTGCAGGTGGCGGTCGCGTGGACCCCGTACTTCGCCGTGGACAGCGCGGACGAGACCGCGGACCGGGTCCGCGAGCGCGGAGCCACCATGGCGGTGGGGCCGCTGAGGTTCGGCCGGGGACGAGCCGCACTCGCCGCCGACCGGGACGGCGCGGTGTTCGGATTCTGGGAAGGCCGCTCGCTGCCGTGGTCGGTGGGCAGGGGCGACGCCCCGGCCTTCCTGGAACTGCGGACGCGTGACGCGCACGACGCCGCGATGTTCTATGGCGAGGTCTTCGGCTGGTCCCCGGAGCCGTCCGACGACGGCCCTCGGACGCACATGACCCAGGTGACGGAAGGCGACCGGATCATCGTGCGGGACGGCCCCCACACCGTCGCCGCCCTGCGGGGCGGTGGCATCACGGCCGCCCCGGACCCCCGGGTGCGTCCCCGCTGGAGTGTCCACTTCCACGTCCCGGACGTGGAGAAGGCCGTGGCGGCCGCCGCGGCTGCCGGCGGCAGCGCTACACCCTTGCCGCCCGCCGAGGGGACGCCCTCCGGTCCCGAGGCCGTGATCCGCGACCCGGACGGCGGGCTGTTCACGGTCTCGGCCGGCCGCGCCGGACCCGGCTCCGGCTCGGGTTTCGCCGGCGTGTGAGACGCGATGGTGACGATCGGGTTGCGGTGGGAGCAACGGTCGTTCCTCTCCCAGGGGTCCGTCGTTGGCGGTGGTATGGACCCTTTTGAGATGAAGCACGAGGAGCCGCTCTCTCACGCCGAGCTGCTCGGCGCGTACTGGCTGGAAGACGCCCGCCACGAGCCGGCGCCGTGCCCCTGGTGCGGGGAGCGCCCCGCGGTGATCCAGGCGGTGACCGGCGGTCCGGCGCGGGCCGCGGCGATCGGACTCGCCGTCGTGACGATCCTGGCGGCGGTGCTGTCGGCGTGGAGCGCGGGCTGAACGACGCCGTTCATCGGGTGCGGGGTGGCGGTCCGGCTGTCCTTCTTCGAAGGAGCCCGCTGGTCAATCGCCGAGTCGTCGTTGAGGCGTCAACGAGCCGGGTGTCGGAGCGTCGGGGAACCGGGTGCTTGGGCCCCGGTTTCAAGCCACGCCGAGCGGAAACCCGGTCGGACGGAGAGGTCGGCGAGCCCCTCGGAGCCGCGTTTTCGGTCCGGAACGGAGGCACACTCATGCAGCATGACGAGTTTGTCGGTCTGGTGCAGGCACGCGCCGCGCTCCCGGACCGCGGGGCGGCGGAGCGCGCCGTACGGGCGACCCTGGAGACGGTGGCGGAACGGGTGCCGGTCGGACTCGCCCAGCACATGGCGGCGCAACTGCCCCACGAGATCGGCGAGCATCTTCTGCGGGTGGCGGCGAAGGTCGACGACCCCCAGGAACACGCCAAGGCGGCGGAGCGCTTCGATCTGACGATCTTCGCCGCCCGTGTCGCCTGGCGCGGCGGCGTCTCGGAGGAAGCGGCCCTGAAGGAGGCCACCGCGGTTTTCGAGGTCCTGGACGCGGCCCTGTCCCCGGAACTCATGGAACGCCTGAGCCACACCCTGCCCCACGACATCCGCGAATTGCTGCCCACCAGCCGCGCGGAGGAGTACCGGTGAGTGGCGAGGCGGTGCTGCGGTAATGCGCTGACGTGGTGCGACATTCGATCTGTGAGCGGACGCGGGGGGGGGGGGGGGGGGGGGCCGCCCAAACGAGGTCGTACGGGGTGGGCACGGTGGGGGAGCCCGTTCCGGGGTCCGAAACCCCGGTCTCTTATACCCCCCGAACTGCGTTC